>CAZJPQ010000030.1:0-41695 GCA_964548115.1 uncultured Planctomycetaceae bacterium | reverse complement strand
CACTCTTAATGATATTGCTTCAAAATTAAATTAAAAAATTTAAGAGTTATTCAAGCCTATATTGAGCTTGAGGATTCTGATAAGGATGCAGAAAGATTACACTTTATGGAAAATCAAAAACGCCAGGAACTTATCTATGATTGGAACGAAGAGAATCAGGCCACTTCTCAACCTCCTCGTAAAGTCCTTGTAACTGATGAAACCCTTCGGGATGGTTTGCAATCACCTTCAGTAACAAACCCCAGTATTGACCAGAAGATTGAGCTTTTAGATTTGATGGTTCAGCTTGGCATTGACAAAGCGGATGTTGGCCTTACCGGAGCTTCAAAAAGCCAAAAAGAACACGTTGAAGCACTTTTTAAACATGTTGTTGATAATGATTACAAAATCAAAATTGGCTCAGCTGGCCGTACTTTAGTGCAAGACATTGAAGGCATGGTCGAAGTCAGCCAAAAAGTGGGAAAATCGTTGCAGGCTGATCTTTTCCTTGGCTGTTCTCCAATCAGACAATATACCGAAGGGTGGGATCTTGAAAAGCTTATGCAGGTTGCCCGTGAAGCCATTGAGTTTGCCCATAAGCATGATTTGACTGTGATGTTTGTAACAGAGGATACCACTCGCGCTCACCCCAAAGATGTTGAAGCGCTCTATACTCAAGCGATTGAACTGGGAGTTGAGGCTATATGTCTTTCTGATACCGTAGGGCATGCTACTCCAAACGGCACCCGGCAGCTGGTTCGGTTTTGCCGAAAGTTGGCAGAAAAAGTTGGTAGACCAGAGGTCATTATTGACTGGCATGGACATAATGATCGCGGTTTAGCCGTTGCTAACTGTCTGGCCGCTTTTGAAGCCGGGGCTGATAGGGTTCATGGCACAGCCCTTGGGGTTGGTGAGCGAGTTGGTAATGCCATGACTGATCAAATTCTCGTCAATCTTAAACTTTTAGGCTGGATTGAACGTGATCTTTCAAAATTACGTGAGTATTGCGAGAAAACAGCTGAGTATTGCGGAGTGGAGCTTTCTCCTAATTATCCGGTGATGGGGGCTGATGCTTTTGAGACTGCTACGGGGGTTCATGCCGCAGCAGTTATTAAGGCCTTGCGAAAAGGCGACCAATGGCTTGCGGACCGGGTCTATAGTTCTGTACCTGCTGCCGATTTTGGAAGCGAACAGAGCATTCGCATCGGCCCTATGTCAGGGCGCTCAAATATTATCTGGTGGCTGGAAAAACAAGGATTGGAGGCGAGCGAAGAGCGAGTCGATAAAATCTTTTCAGCAGTTAAAGAAGCAGATAAAATCCTTTCAGATCAAGAGTTGCTGAAGCTCACAAATTCTTGAGTTTGCACTTTTTGAGCTACAATCTTCATTCTGTGTGCAATCAGTAAAAGATAGACTTTTGAGGAATATTTTGCTTCTCCAGATTCTTTAAAAGAGTATAATGCACTGTGTTCTTTTAACTTTGTGCCATCGTGTGTTATCGATACGTTTTTCTACCGCTCCACAGCTCTCATCAGATACACGCACAAAAACCGCATAATTCATTAAGAAAGGATGAATGGAATGAAGATTTTTCCCTTAAGAGTATGGTTTTTCGCCCTTTCCTTTTTACTTTTAGGTGCCCAGAGCGTTTTAGCTCAGTCATACTGTCAGCCAAATCTTACCCAAGGTACGGATCTTGATGATTATTGTGATGGAGTGAGACTTGGGAGTATTGATAATTGGAATAATGGCAAGGGGAACCCTGGGGAATATGTTAAAGATTACACCTCTCTTTCGACAAACCTTAAGGGGAGAAGAAGCTATATCCTAGAGGCGCAAAATGGCCAACAGAATAGCGCCTATATTGCAGCCTGGATTGATTATAATAATGATGGGGATTTTTCTGATTCAGGTGAGAAACTAGGGGAAGAATGGGCTAATATTGCACAAGTTGTAAAGATTCAATTTTCAGTTCCAGCTAAGGTTTCTGACGGCCCAACACGCTTACGAGTCCTTTCAGTTCATGTTCTTGCTCAGGGCCAGCAAGATGTTCATAGTGCTTGTGGAAGCTACCTTTATGGCGAGGCCGAAGATTATACAGTTGTACTTTCGAGTACCCCTGTGATTCTTAATGCGAGCACTTTACCAACGGCCTATGAGGGGTTCCCTTATTTTCATAAGATGGAAGCCAGTGGTGGTACACCAGGGTATAGCTGGTTAATTCAAAATCAACCATCTTGGCTAAGTATAGATAGCTTTTCAGGAATTTTAAGTGGCACTCCTCCTCCTGGAAGTGCTGGGAGCTCATTCAATTGTTCTATTCAGGTTACAGATTCAGGCAGCGAAGTAGATCTGAAACCCTTTGATGGCATGGTAGAGACTTCCCCTCAAGGGTTACCATTTACTGAAAATTTTGAAAATGGAATTGCTTCTTATTTTGACTTGATAGCCAACCCTTTAGCCTTTGTTCGGGCTGGTACGACGGCAAATGCTGCTCAGGCAGGGAGTCTTGGCTTACGACTTGATGGTGAACCAGGCGACACGAATTGGGCAATCTCGAAAGGAGTTGCAGATGCTCCCTCCCAGTGGCCAAAAAGTGATCAAGACTATCATGGAAGTTTAAGTTGGGCTATTGATGGGACAGGTATTAGCGATCTTGAGGTAAGTTTTGATTATAAGCTTACAAATGCCTCATTTACTGATTGGTACACTAATCTTATTTTTGAATGGAGTGATGACGGTGGTTTTACATGGAAAGGGGCATCCGATGGAAATGCGGATGTCGGCGATATTTATCGAAACAGTACGGGAGGGAACTTTGTCCCAGTTTCATTCCAGCTAAACAACATCAATGCTTTAAACGGTCTTCTTCAGTTTCGTTTTCGTTGGTTGGTAAAGTGGGCAGAAGAGGATAGTTTTTCTACTTGGATTGGAATTGATAATCTCAAGATTCAAGATCCTCAAACTAGCGGATCCCTTCTTATTACGAGTTCTTCAGCTTTGGTTCCTGGTGAAGAGACGAAAGTTTGGGGGCCAGTACAACTTCAAGCCAGTGGAGGGACTCCGAACTATTCTTGGCGTAAAGAAGATCCAGGAGAGGCTGTTTGGAATTGGCTTGCATTAAGCAGTACAGGGGAGCTCAGTGGCACTCCGCCTGCTGGCTCAGCTCAAACTTATGCTTTTACAGTTATTGTTCGTGATTCACAGGGAACTGAAGTTGATAAAAATTTCGCCCTGACAATTCAATCATCTAGTCAGAGCGGAAATCCTCTGAGTATAACAACTGCTTCGCAGCTTACTCCTGGGCAAGAAGGTCAATCTTGGGGACCTCTTCAATTGCAAGCTAGTGGAGGAGCCCCCAGTTATTCCTGGCGCAAAGAAGACCCAGCAGAAGCAATTTGGAATTGGCTTGTGCTGAGCAGCACTGGCGAATTGAGTGGTACCCCACCTGTTGGTTCGGCTCAGACCTATGCTTTTACGGTTATTGTTCGTGACTCGCAAGGCGTTGATATGGACAAGAATTTTTCACTGACTGTCCAAACAGCTCCCTCGGGGCCAGGCCTTACGATTACCTCAACCCATTCAAGTGGTGAATTAAAGCAAGCAGAAGAAGGAGGTAGTTATTTTCAGGGTTTGGGAGTAAGTGGTGGAGTTGCTCCTTACACCTGGAGCCTTCTTAGTGCTCCAACCTGGCTTGTGATTGATGCTACGACTGGGGAACTTCTTGGAAATGTCCCCGCTGGAAGTGCTGGCCAAAACTTTTCTGTTGGGGTTAGAGTAGAGGATTCTCAAACGACACAGGGAACCAGAACATTTTCGCTTGATGTTGTTGCAAAAACAACAGGTTCTTCTAATGGTGGAGGAGGCACTGGCGGATTGGTTCTTGGTAAAAGTGGTGGTGGTGGCGGTGGTTGTGTGCTTTCATATGACCGAAATTCTTTAAGTTGGCTTCTTTGGGTTGGAGTTTCGATCCTCTCTATCTTTTTTTTCTTATTCAAAAAAATAGAAGCATAAGACAAAACTTTTAAAATACGGGCTTGATTCTTGAGTAAAAGGTTAAGCTCGTATTTTTTGTTTTAGCCTCATGTGGATTCGGTTGTTTTTTGATTAGGAAATCATAGAGATTCAGAGAGTTTACCCTTTATGGTTTTCTTGGAGAAAAGTATAAGTCATAGATGAAGATTCTAAAAAGAATACGTGTATATATTTGGCGTAAAGAATTTTGATTATTTTGAGAGTAAAGAAAGCAGATTATGGTTCCGCAGTTAAGATTTTTGCCTTTTTGTTTGCTTGTCCTTTTATGCATGGGGGGAGCCTCCAATCTTTTTGCAGAAATTGGTTCAGGGAAAGGAAGTTTGAAAATTGTGGATCAAATTCCACCTATGGCTGAACCTGAGAGGCCTTATTACTACGTTCTGAAGGCTAATGCAAAAGCTTCTTTGACTTGGAAAATTGTTGAAAATCAGCCAGCTTGGCTTCAACTTAATGATTTTACAGGAGCTTTAACCGGCACTCCTGATTCAACAGAAGCTGGAGCAAGTTATGACCTTTTAGTAGAAGTGCGGAGCAGTTCTAATGCTACTGCGCAAAGAAGAATAATGCTGCAAGTAACCTTGGGACCAATTCCAATTCCTTTTATGCATGATTTTGAAAAAACACACCAAACATCTCAGGCTGACTTTTATGTCATTGACTTAGGTAATGAAACAAGGGCTCAGCTCTCACAACAGGCTGCTCAAACAGGACAGTTTGGTATGCGTTTGGATGGCAGTCCCGGACGTTCAGCCTGGACAAACTATCTTCAGGATCAGGCAAATTTAGATGATTCTGCTTTTTGGCCAGAACGTGGAGGTGAAAGTGGAGACTACGCTGGAGCGGTTACTTGGAGTGCTTTGGCTCGTGGACTTACGGAGTGCGAGGTTCGTTTTTACTATCAGATAAAGAACGGCACAAGTTTTGCCCATTTCACCAATCTTGTTTTTGAATGGAGTGATGATGATGGAGCAAGCTGGACCCCTGCATCTGATAGCGGTGCTGCCATCAACCATATTTATCGTAAGGATACAGCAGGGAGTTTTCAACCTGTTCATTTTACCATTCAAGGCATGGATCCAACTCAGGGCACGTTTCGATTTCGATTTCGTTGGTTGACAAAATGGGCCGCTGAAGATCCTTTCCCAACGTGGATCGATATTGACAATTTTGAGGTCACTGAGGTCGGCGGGATTAAGAATCTTGAAATAACAACACCAACCCAGCTTCCTGATGGAGAAGTAGGTGTCGAGTGGGCCCCACTAACTCTTAGTGCCCAAGGTGGAATGCCTGGATTTTCTGGGTACAGCTGGGAAATCGTTGATTCAAGTAAACCTGTTTGGAGTTGGCTTAAGCTTCTTCCTGAAGGAAAATTGGAAGGAACTCCACCACTTGGTACAAAAGTAGGGGCCTATACTTTTTCTTTACAAGTAAGTGATGAATTGAATACGAGCGCAATCAAGTTTTTCTCTTTAACCCTGGTACCAGTAGGAAGCTCTTTTTTGATTACAACACCATCGCAATTAGAAGACGCAACGCAAGGTGATGTCTATGTTCAGAGGTTTGAAACTTCAGGAGGTGAAGCTCCTTACACCTGGAGTATATCAGGCTCTCAACCTCAATGGCTGAAGCTTGATCCAGAACGTGGTGAATTATGGGGTAAGGTTCCTTATGATGCCGCATCATCGACTTTTCAACTTGATGTTATGGTTAAAGATGGGCGTGGGGCTTCAGCATCAAAGTCTTTTGACATCACTCTTCACCTGCTCAAAGCAGACTCAGATCTTTCGTCGAACAATCCTCCTCTTTCAGGTGGACAAAGTACTTCTACGGTAAGTTCTTCTAGCGTTAAAGGCGGTGGGGGAGGTTGCGCTTACCAGCAAGAAGAGCAGGGAATTTTATTGCTATTTTTTACTTGCTTATGTTTGCTTACTTTCTTTTCGTGCTTTGTTTTGAATCGTAATAAGTTGTAAAGGCTCAAATTTTTACTTCTAAAGAATAATTGAAAAATAGCCTGCCATAGTTGGCGGGTTATTTTTTTTAAAGACTTTTACTTATGGGATTTTATTTGTGCCAAAAGTAAACTCATTTCTATAGAATCCTTCTGAATATTAAGAAAGTCCTAAAATAATAGTTTTCGAAACTGCTTTCTCTGTGTAATAAATATGTCCAAAGTAAAAAAAACAAAAGAAGCACTCTTGCCTCAGAATATTGAAGCCGAACAGGCTTTACTCGGTTGTATTTTCCTTGATAATGAAGTGCTTTTTGATGTGGCAAGCATTGTCAAGGCGGGGAGCTATTTCTATCGCACTCGTCACGGTATTATCTATGAAAGTATGTTAAGACTTTTCAACCAGGGGCTTGAAATTGATTGGATTGCCCTTGGGAATGAGCTTGAAAAGCAGGAAAAGCTTGAGGTTTTTGAAACAAAAGCTGAATTGGTCAACTACCTGCATGAGATCACAGAAAGTGTTCCCATTACTCAAAGTGCTTCACAGTACGCAGAGATTATTCGTGATAAGTATATTTTGCGTGAGATTATTCGCACAGTGAACGAAGTCCAGGAAGAGGCCTATCATGCTCGAGCCAATTCCGAAGAGTTAATTGATCGTTTTGAGCAGCAAGTTTTTGCCCTTGGCAATAAGCGCTTTCATCAGAACGCCCATTCAATGCAAGAGCTTCTGGTTCAATTTCAGGAACAGCTTGAACATTTCAAACGTCTTCGAAGTGAAAACAATGCAGTTTCTGGTTTACCAACTGGCTATAAGGATTTGGATCGAATTTCAACAGGCTTTCATCCAGGCCAATTACTGGTCTTAGCTGCTCGCCCTGGCCATGGTAAAACTTCTTTGGCTTTAAATATAGCTGCCCATGTCGCAGCCAGTGCTCATAACCGAGAGAATGGTGGGGGGGTTGCTTTTTTTAGTCTTGAAATGACGGGGGTTGAACTTGTCAGTCGAGTGCTTTGTTCAGAAATTGGCATGAGTTTGCGTGATTTACGAGAAGGCAGGATTACAAAAGCTCAAGAGCGGAGCTTGACTTCTGCAAAAGAGGCTCTTGCCAGCTATCCTTTTTTCATTGACGATAGTTTTACCTTGAATATGACAGAAATACGCGCTAAGTGTCGGCGTCTTAAGGAGCGTTATAATATTGAGTTTGTGATTGTGGATTATTTGCAACTTATTCACGGGAGTGATTCTAAAGATCGTCATGAACAGATCGCTATTATCTCCAGAGGGTTAAAAGCTCTGGCTCGAGAACTTCAGGTCCCAGTCCTTGCACTTTCTCAATTAAATCGTTCGATTGAGCAACGGCGTGGGGTTCAACAACGCCCGATGCTTTCTGATTTGCGTGAGTCAGGAGCTATCGAGCAGGATGCCGATATGGTTATGTTCATTCAGCGTGATCGCATGCTTGATGCAAGTAAACTGCATGAAGCTCAAGAAGCGGCTAAAATGCTTGATGAAGTAGAAGCCCGAGAGGCGCTTGACATTGAAGAGGCGACATTAATTGTGGCTAAGAACCGCTCTGGCCCAGTTGCTGATGTGGATATGTACTTTCGTAAAAGTTGCACCCGTTTCGAACCCAAAGAGCGTCGGGCATTAGAAAGTTTCCGAGAGTAATTGAAATGAAATTAAGGTTCTTAAGGGATTGACTTGCTTTTTTTGTGGCAGGGGTATAATGGGACCAAGGAAGTCCTTGTAAAGTATTACTATTTTGTGCGCTCGCGCGGTAGGTTGCCGCGAACCTGGTCAGGGCAGAAATGCAGCAGCCATAAGTGGAAAAATCTAGGTGTTGCGGGCGCACTTTTTATGTTCTTTCTTCAGATAACCTGGCAGTTTCAAGCAAAACTCTTTTTTATTGTCTTCTTCTCTTGCAGGCAGAGCCCACTTTCTCCAGCCAAAGCAGGGCATAAATCATGGTTACGAAGGTTGAAGAGCTTCTTTATCCTTATACTTTTAAATCTTTATCTATTCCAAAACCGTGGTCGGGTAAAGCTTTCCGAACTTTTTATCCTGACCTTCCAGAGAGTTATTTCCCAGCAGGAAGTGGGGAGTCGATTGAAGTTGGAGGTCATGAAAAAAATGGAGCTTTGATTGCCAATGGACCAGCTCGGGGTTTAAGCCTTAATCATATACTTCAAAACGTTGGTCCTCAAAAACTTCTTGGTTATGAAACTCAATCAAGTAGCTTTCCCTTAATGATAAAATTTCTTGACACTGCAAAAAGCTTATCATTACAGGTTCACCCGGAAGATAGTTACGAACGAGGCCAGCTTCTGGAACGGGGAAAAAGCGAGGCCTGGTTGGTACTCCAGGCCAACCAGGGCGCATGTATTTATCAAGGGGTAAAGCCTGAAGTCTCAGAAAAGGACTTTTGGACAGGCGTTCAAAGCGGCTGCTTCGAAGATTTCTTGAATATTCAAAGTATTCAAGCTGGCACTTTTCTTTATAACCCTGCTGGCATGGTTCATGCCATTGGTGGGGGGATGCTTTTGCTTGAAATTCAACAAAACTGTGAGCATACGTATCGAATTGCAGACCCTCTCCATAATCAAAGCCAAAAACGTGAGCTTCATCTTCAAGAGGCCAGAAAATCCTTGAAGCCAAAACTTGCAATACCAGAACAATTTCAAGTTTACACAGATACCAATAAAAAATATGGGCAGCTCTTGCACCACCGCTATCCTTTTACACTAAAAAGCCATTCATTAAACAAAAGCACTTCGCGGTACTTTTTTTTGCCACGTTTACGTATTTATACGTGCCTCAAGGGGAAGGTTACATTCACTTGTGTAGCGCCTTTTCAAACAAAAGCTCATAAGATCACAATAAAAGCCCCGGAAAGCTTGGTGTTTCCAGCAATTTTTCCAAGACTCGAAGTGATGGCCCAGGAAGCCTCCTGGTTGATTGAAACCATACCTGTTCCAGAAAAATAGACTTGTAATAGGTGTTCTCTTTTGTCTTTGCTGTGGTGGGCCGCATTTTGTCTTTAAACATCTGAGGGTCTTGATTTTATAGACCTTGAGGGAGGATAAGGCTTTGAAAATAAAGAGGGAAAACTTGAAGGATTTCTTCGTGTTTTTTGTAGAGCAAGATAACAGGTGATAAATAGTTTTATTTTAAAGATCATGAACCTGTCACATCTCTTGACAGAAAGGGCTAGGGAGTTGAGACTGGGGTAAATTATTTTATGATCAAGGTGAGGTTTTGTCTTTCGTTTATTAAATACTGAGCTTTATTTTTATCCTGCAATCTGTTTTAAAACAAACTTGAAGGAATGTTTATGGAAAAAGCGCTTCTGCCTCGATCCACGAATCTTTTTAGAGTGTTTGTGTTTGCTCTCTTTCTCGCTGGATTTTGTACTTTTATTTTAGACGAAGTGGATTCTTCTGAAGTTTTGGCTCAAGAAGCTAGTGAAGAGGAGTTGCTTGAAGCAACTCGTCAGGGACTTTCCGAATACAAACGAGGGAACTATGAGCAAGCTGTTAAGCTGCTTGAAGATGTCCTCGCAAAGCATCCGGAAGATATGAAGGCAAAAAAAATTCGCGATGAGATTTCATTAGAACTCGCTCGCGAATTTGTTGAAAATAACCTGCTTGACCCTTCACTGCGCGGTAGATTGCGAGCCGTTGGACAGTGGTTTGTGATGGGACGATCAGTTTCTCAAGGAGGGGATGTCTCAATCCTTAGCCGTATTTCGGACGACCCAGAAGGAGTTGCCCGTTTTGTTGATGAGTACATGCTTGAGGATAATATCCCTCGTCGTATGCAACGCGCTCAGGTTTTGCGTGATAAGTATGGTGAATTTATTGTACCTTATGTGCAGGAGCAATACTTTCGCAACGAAAACCCAGATACTCGTGCACGAGCTCGTGCTTTAATTGCTGCTGCAGGCGGACAAGCTGTTTTACCTCTCATTCAAGTCATGCAATCTCAAAACCCTCTTGACCGCAGATATGCTGCTTTAGCGCTTGGAGATATCGGCGATACACGAGCTTTGCCTGTTTTACACGAATACTTCGAACGAGAAGACCAACCACAAGAAGTTAAAGATGCCTGTCTTTATGCTCTACGCTCGATTCTCAAGAGTACACAAGCCAATCCAACCCTTAGCGACGCCCATGTGTTATGGTTTGCTCAAGCTGAAGCGTATTACCGTAATGAAGCTTCAGGAGATTCCAGGCCTGGTTGGAATCGGCTTATTGGCTCAACGTATCCTGGACACCTGCCTACTTTGCTTGATGATTCCACGCCCCTCAACACGGTGTGGCGTTGGAGTGAGTTTGAAAATGATCAAGAAGGAGGACTTTATTGGGAGGAAGTGCCTCGTTGGAATTATGCTGATGTGCTTGCTGAAGAAGCTTGCTTAAATGCTTTAAATCTGGCCTCAGTTACGGCTCAAAAGCGTGGCTTTCTTGACCCGGATAATGATCCTTTTATCCAAAATGCATTTGCTCTTCTTGCCTGCATATCAATGCATCAGTATGTAACAGGTGAATTTCGCTTGATCTATAATCAAGGTGAAATCCAAGAGCAAATCAAAAACTATCTGAGTGAAAATAACTTTCCTCGTTTCAAGCACCTTTTCGGTTATGCCTCATCTATGGGAGTAGAGACGTTATTGCAAGCTCTTGATCGCTCCCTTGATGATGGTTACCCTCATGTTTCTATCGCTCTTTGTGATGCCCTTTCGGACCTTGATGAGAGTGAGCTTTTTTCAAAGATCTCCGCACGGAGTTCTTCTCGTTCAGAGCAAGCGGCGCCTTCAGACAATAGAGAAGAATTGACAAATTCTAGTGATGAAATTTCTACTCTTCTTTATGCCCCTCTTTTGCGGGCTCTTGGAAACTCTGATAAGCGAATTCGTTATGCTGCAGCCAGGACATTGGTGGGTCTCGGGCATGGTGCAAATTTTGGTTTTAATAATGACGTTGAGCAAAAATTTACAAACTCTCTTGCCGAGACTGCCGTTCGTACTGTAATGGTGATCGCTGAAGATCCAAAAATTCGAAGCAGCTATACTGCTGCTCTTAAGAAGCGTGAGTACGCTGTTGTTTCTTATGACAGCCTGGAAGAAGGAGTACGCCAGGCAACGCTGTCTCCAGTTATAGACGCTATCATTCTTGAAGCTGAGATATCAGCAAAACCAATTGAGTATTGGACACCAGAACCTTCTGGTTTAGCTCAAGGAAGCCCAGAACGCCGAGTAGAGTTGCCCGTTTTTCTGCTTCAAGATGACCTTCGCACTCGTTCGATTCCTTTGCTTTTAGCTTGCCCAGAAGTAGAAATTTCGGATTACCAAACACGTTTTCAAGAAAGCCTTAACAAAAACGATAGTTTTACAAACGACAGTTTTTTGCCCTATGGTGCAAATGCTGATGTGTCTGAAGATGCTCTTGATAAAAAATTAAAGATCTTTTTTGCTCGTAATACAAAAACACGTATTTTTTCAACCAATGCCTTTGTCGTTAAAGCCGCAAATGTGGTTCATCGGCTTGATCCCAATAAATCAAGTTACGATGTTAACCTATTACTTGGAAGTTTAGCTGCCTCTCTGGGGCAACCTCGGGGCCGTACCAACGAAGCTAAAATTGCTTTGGCCAAAGCAATGGCTCACTTGGCCGCTTTTAAAGAGCTTGAAGAAAAGATTGGGAGTTCAATTGTTACTCAACTCGCTGAGTTTTTAAGTGTTGATGTTCCATCTCCTTCTTCTGAAGAGGATAATAACGATGGATTCGTCGTTATTCCTGGAGATAATTCTCTTCCTCCTGCTGTACGAGCAGCTTTTGCATATGCTCTTGGTGAATTTTTCTTACATCACCCTTCTTTGTATCAGCCAGCTGGGCAAGGATTTAATGCATTGCTTGGGACTATGCGTTTGCAGTATGACTTAAGTTCGCTTGGAGAGAATGATCGAGTACTGAAAGAAACCTTGCTGAGTGATCTAGCACAGGCTCGCAATAATGCTGGTGCTGCGCTTGGAAAAGCACCTCTTGATGTGTCTGAACGGGTTTTAGTCTTACAAGTTCAACGGGCAAGTCGTCATCTTCCTCTTGAACTTCAAGGCAACCTGCAGGGTGGTAGAATAACTCAAGATTAGGGATTATAGAGAAGTTGAAACTTCAAGGATAAGTTAGCTGACCAGAAATCATCACATCACTACCCAGAGTTTGTGTTTTAATGCCATCTAGCTGAGCACCTTGAGTGATTTCGGCAACTCCTTTCCCTTGGATAGCTGTCAGAGCATCTTTGCCACCAATGATTTTGGGTGCTACAAAAACCATAATCTGGTTAATGATACGATTTTCAAAAGCATCTGTAAGCAAACCTGCTCCACCTTCAATCAGTAAGCTTGATTTTTTACGTTTCCCAAGATCTTCAAGTAAAGTCTTCCAAGAAAGGTGGGAGGAGGAACTCTCTGGCAGGAGACATATCTCGACACCACATTCTTCTAATTCAGACTTTTTCGTTTGTGGTGCGTTTTGTCCAGCATAAATCAAAAGTGGAAATTCTTTGCAGGTTTTTATGAGTTGAGACGTTATCGGAATTTGGAGCTTGGGATCAAGGACAACTCGTAATGGTTGACGTCCCTGGCCTGCCCGAGCGGTTAAAAGGGGATCGTCACTCAAGACTGTTCCAATGCCAACCATGAGGGCATCATGGCAGCCTCTCTCCTGGTGGGCAAAAAAGCGAGATTCTTCCCCTGAAATCCATTGAGAATGACCGCTGAAGCTGGCAATTTTACCATCAAGAGTCATTGCCCATTTAGCACAAACGTGAGGGATCTTTCGTTCCGTTAAACTCATATAGGAGGCATTCAGGGTTTTTGCTTCTTCAGCCATTAATCCAACTTCAACTTCAATGCCAGCAGCTTGAAGAGCTTGAATACCTTTACCTTTAACCAGTGGGTTAGGGTCTTCCATCGCAACGAAGGCTTTATCGATGCGAGCTTCAATTAAAGCTTGAACGCAGGGAGGGTTGTGTTTCTCTGGGGTATCATGAACACAAGGCTCCAAGGTTATATAAGCCCAAGAGCCCCAAGCTTTTTCTTGGGCTTCATCAAGAGCTATTCTTTCGGCATGGGGGCCTCCATAAGCAGCATGGTAACCAGAACCTACAATTTCACCTTTACGAAAAAGTATGCAACCTACTAAAGGGTTGGGAGAAACATAGCCGCGTCCCTTTTTAGCAAGCTCAAGGGCTTTCCACATAATTTGACGATTTTGAGGCATAGCTTTTTTTCTGATGCGAGACCGTATATTTGATCATATACATGAGAATTATAATTTTATTAAATGTGTTAAGTTTTCCTGAAGATAAAAAAATCATGGAAATCAACGGATTTTAAAGCTTGTACAAACAAAGAATCAGAAAGGGGGGTTGTCTTATTCTTCTCAAAAAAATGGGGTGGGCTTGCCTGAAAAACACTTCTTTCTTTGTTTAGGGGGTTAAGTGAGTTCAAAATCATTGAAAAATTCAGCAACCTGAGCTTGCAGGGCAGGGTCATCAATCTCATAGCGAAGCTTCGTCAGAGAAATATAATGCTCTCTTAAAGCAACAACATCATAACAAGGATCTTTAATTTTTTGACTCTCTTCATGGCGTGTTCCCCAGGTTGCCCAATAATAGGTCCGCCCATCAGGTGCTTGGCGTTTTTCGTAGCGATCTCCTTTTACATTGGGTTCACGCAGGGTTACGCGTAAGCCTTTGAGTTGTTCATGGCTTAAAGCTGGAATATTAATGTTGTAAAGAAAAGGAGCCTCAAAACTTTCTTGCTCTAAAAGGCGTTTAAGAATTTGGGTTGTAACTTTTTCAGCGACTTGAAAATTTGGCTCTGGCTCCCAGGTCGCAAGAGAAAAAGCGAGGGCTGGAATTCCAAAACTGTAAGCCTCTGCTGCTGCTGACACTGTGCCACTAAAGAATACTTCCCAGCCAATATTTGCACCGTGATTAATTCCAGAGAGCACAAGGTCAACAGGTTCCTGACAAAGTTCAAGCAAAGCCAGCCGTACACAATCTGTAGGCGTGCCTTGAATGGCGTAACGAATAAGGTTTGTCGGATGTTTAATGGGATCAGCAAAGATTGGTTCTCGGATCGTGATGGCATGACTTTGGGCAGAATGTTCAAATTTTGGAGCAACAACACTTACTCGATCCGAGATAGAGTAAGCTGCGGCTTCGAGTGCAGCAAGCCCTTTTGCGTTTATACCATCGTCATTGACTACTAAAATATGCTTCATGATGATTTGACCTTATTTTTATAAAAAAGATTATTATATCTCAATTACTGAAAACCTGGTACTTGCGAAAAACGGGGTTTGAAGCCCGAATTTCTTTGTGGATAGAGAAAATCCCTATAGCTCTTTGTGGTTTATTTTAAAAATAGAGGAGGTTCGATGGAAAAGAAAACAAAAATCAAGGTTTCTTGCCAGCTTTTACCAAAAAGAATCAGGCCCATTCTTCAAGTAAAGAACCTTCTCCAGCAAGTTTCTCAAGTTCTGATCCCTGAAGAAATGGAGATTTTTTTCCTTGTTTATAAGCGCGAAAACTCCAAGCTTGGCCGCTTGCATCTCGATCTTCATTTGCTTTCATAAACTCAGCATTAACCGAAGAGTTGCGATTTTTTAAATGTGCTCGAAAGTTTGAGTGGGAAAAAGCTTGAGCAGCTTGGTTTGATTGTTGGAGGAGGTTTTGCGAAATTTGCGCAAATTCAGCAGGGTAAATGTTATGTGCAATACTGGTTGCAAAACCTGCCATGGAAACACCTTTTATAAAATTGATGAGATGAGCTATAAAAAAAGCTGTGCCTATAGCATAGACATATACTTTATTATATCAATTCGCAAAGCGAATATAAAGCTTTTAGAATTTCATCAAAGCTCAGACCATAATTTCTAAACTTAAAAACTGCTCATGAACTATTGAGGTTCACAAGCAGTTTAGTTTTTAAGATTTATTCGCAATTAGATCTAGTCAAGCAGAAGGTCATTTTGAAGGCCATCGAGCTGACGTTTGAGTTGAGCAATCACGCGATTATGAATCTGGCAAACACGAGATTCTGAAAGATCAAGTACCAGCCCAATTTCTTTCATGGTAAGCTCTTCAAGATAGTAAAGAATAACAATCAGCTTTTCTTTACGAGAGAGACCACGGGTTGCAAGCGAAACTAATTCCTTCTTTTCAAGAGCTGTCAATGGTCCTGGGTGGCGATTATCTTCTATCGTTTCACTTCGAGAAATTTGTTTGTTAGCCTTTGTTTCATGGTCATTTGTTGCACGATCAAGGGAGGAAACATTGGCAAGCGTTGTTTCTCTAATCCATTGGTCGTATTCTTCAACCGTAATTCCAATTCTTTCAGAAATCTCTCGAGGCATGGGAGGACGACCAAGCTCAAGCTCAAGTTCTTTATGAGCATTATTAATTTGGTTTGCATGGGTGCGAACAAGCCGTGGTGCAAAGTCCATAGAACGAAGTTCATCCAAAATTGCTCCATGGATGCGCTGGCGGCCATAGGCCTCAAAACGAACTCCTCGTTTAAAATCAAAATTATTGATGGCATCGATTAAACCGAAAACTCCAGCTTGTTTCAGCTCATCCAGATCAACCTGATTCGGAAGTTTAGAGTAAAGTCTTTCTGCTGTGCTTTTAACAAGAAAAAGATAGTGCTCGATGAGGCGATTGCGCATCGTCTCACCTTCTGGAGGCAAGTCCTTGATTTTTTGAGAACCTTTTTTGAAGCGCGAAAATGAGCGCCATAACTCTTTCAGTTCTTGTTCATCGAGTTTTTGTATTGATCCTGACACGGGGAATCCACTTTGTGAAGGTAAGATAGTTTGACTGATACTTGAACTTGTTCTCCAGCGAGAAAGAGTTTGTGGCATATTCTACTCCATTGATTAAGGTGAAAAGACGTTTCGTAAACTACAAAGTGTAAAATACACTCTTAAGTTCATATCGTCAATACCCACAGAATAGAAAACCTATCTTTTTGTTATTTTCACTTTTATTTTTTCAGTATTATGCTCCTTTAAACCTTTATTTTTTAAGGGTTTTACTTTTCTATGCTTGTCAATAGAGAGTTAAAAAAAAAAGATTTCCCAATTTTTGTTCCATTTTTATTCATTTTCCAAAGAGTATTTAACCACAAATATAATCCTCAATTTCTTTCATGACATGTTCACGGATGTGGTGGTAAGAAAATTCTTCAAATGGGACGTTTTCCCATGTCTCATGGGCGTCAATTGACTTCATATACCCAAGCACAACAGCCTGGTAGAGGTCTTTTTCTTGAATCATGCGAAGAATAATATCCGTAAGATTTTCGCTATGAACTTCGATTAGTGAAAAATAGCGTTCAACAAGTTCATTGCGAGCAGCCTTATCACCCTTGGAGTGCTTTTCCCAGAGTTTTTTCTCTTCTGAGGTGACTTTTCGATGCTTTGAGCCCTCATCACCGAGTGAGAGTGCTTGGGGAAGAAAAGGTTGAGGTCCATCTTCATTCACGGCTTGTTTTCATCTTTTTGAATAGTGATTAGGAATTGAATAGGAGTTAGGAAAATTTCAAGGCTACGAAATCGGGTAAGCAGGCTTATTAAACGAAACAAAAACTGAAAAAAGGTGACCTTGTATAAAAGTGAAAAGAGATATGTTTCTACATGTTATTATTCTTCAGTGTTCATCATATCTTTGTGGGTTTCTTGGATATTTTTAGCAAGCTCTCGTGCACTCATAACCCCTAGAATACGACCGATAAAAAGCATAACAACAACACTGACAAGCACCCCAACCATTATGGTCTCAAAACCCCAATGATGGACAAAGCCTAAGTAAGTAATTGCAATAGCTGCTAATAAAGAAAGGGAAACTGATAGTCGCTCAGGTAACATAATTCTTCCTTTAAAAAGCAGAGGCCTTGAGGTTTAGAATCTCAAGGATATTTATTGTAATGGAGTATGAGCAAAGCTCTCTCCAGATTTTAGGACTTTTCTTTATTCTACGATTTTATTCTCATTTATCCACAATAACAAGCGCGTTTGGTTTTTTGTCTTTGAGCTTATTGTTTTTTATCTTTAAAATAGAAGCTCTCATATACAAACTTTTTAGTTCTTATCGATAGAGTCAAGCCCCAAGAGCAAGCGAGCAAGGCGTCTGCTGGAGGCAAGCTCAATATCATCTGGAATATTCTGTCCTACAGTAAGGTAACTTAAAGGTTTACCTGCCCGCATAATGACGTCAAGTACAGGCCCAAAAATCGCAGCTTCATCAAGCTTTGTGAGAATTACCTTATCAATGCTGAGGGAACTAAACTGATCAAGCACAGACATTAAGTGTACTGGGTGGGTTGTAGCATTAATGCAAAGGTGGGTTTCGTCAGGAGCAGCAGCATCAAGAAAGGTTTTGAGTTCATTCATCTTCATCGTATCCCGTTGGCTGCGGCCAGCAGTATCGATGAAAACTACGTTGCAGTGCTGAAGCTCTTTGAGAGTTGTCCGCATTTCACTTGGGCTCATGACAACGCGCATGGGCACGTCAAGTACATTGGCAAGAGTCTTAAGCTGTTCAGTGGCTCCAAGGCGGTAGGTATCGATGGTAATGAATGCAACCTGACAAGATTTTTCTTTGATCAGAAGGTCTGCCGCCAGTTTTGAGAGTGTTGTTGTTTTGCCAACCCCAGTAGGCCCAATCAAAGCAATAATACTTGACTTTTGAGAACTGAGTCCTAAAGGGCCGGAGAAGGGGATCATCTTTGAGATCACCTCAATCGCCGCTGATTGAACCTCTACTTGGTTATTTAATTGATTCCCGGAAAGATTGCGATTGACTTCCAGTGTAATATCTCGGGCAAGCTCCTCACTCACAGCGTTCTTAAGGAGGTTATCATGAAGCCAACGTAAAGCTTCCGTTGCACTGGTCAAAAGATCGCTTTTTTGAGCTTGTACAAGCTCTGTCATCTGAGCTTTAATTTCGGTGATTTCGTTTAAAAGTGATTCTATTTGGTTGTGGGCTGGATCTTTCTGAAGCGTTGCAAGTGGTGTTTTCGTAAAAAGCTTACTTTCAGAGGAAAGTGAAGAAGGGCTAGGCTCTTTGCGATCCTTGCTTTTACGGGCAGCAACTTCATAAGCCTTTTCAAGTAAGCGAGCATAGCTTGGGTCACTGGGAGTATGCAGGTCTTGAGAGGAAGTCTGATCACCTCTTGTTTTTTTAAGAGAACTTTGAGGAGCCAGGGAAGGGTCATCGCTTGCAGTGATTTCAATGACTGAACGCTGTCCAACACCCATAAACCCTTTGTCTTTGTATGTTTTTGAGTGCAAAATAATTGCTTCGTCACCAAGCTCAGCTTTAACTTGGTTTAAAGCTTCCTCCCAGGTCTCAGCTCTATATTTTTTTATTGGCATAAGCAGATACCACTATGACTCGTTTAACAGGAAGCTCAGCGAAGTTAGTGTTCCATAGAGTTTAACGTATAATTCACAAAGGATACTTACCTAAAGATCGTTTGGCCTGCTTACCATGCCAAGGGATTCGACGTCTATAGATTTATCAATTTCGTTAAAGCTAAGAACATAAATACCAGCTTGGACGCCTTTTACAATTCGTCTTATCTGTGGTCTTATCTGTGGAGAACAGAGGATCACAGGGGTGCGTCCCGCACTTAAAAGTTTTTCAATTTCACCAGCAATGGCATTCATTATTTTGTTGAGAGCGTTTGGTTCAAGACGTAAATAACTTCCTCCATCCGTCCTCTCGATGCTTGAAGCAACTAAGTCTTCCAGGCGCGGTTCAAGTGTAATGCAGTAAATCTTGCCATCATCACTTTTCAGCCCTTCACAAATAGTTCGGGAAAGCGCATTCCGAACATACTCAGTCAAAACCTCGATATCTTTTGTGCGGGTACCATAGTCACCCAAAACCTCAAGAATGGTTGAAAGGTCACGAACAGAAACTCGTTCTCGCAGCAGGTTTTGGAGGACTTTTTGGATTTCTCCAGGTTTTAACACCTGGCCAACAACTTCTTCCACCAGGCTTGGGCTCGTTTTCTTCAGTGTTTCAATTAAGCTGTTGAGTTCTTCTCGAGTTAAAAGTTCATGGGCATTGTTTTTAACTGTTTCTGTGAGGTGGGTCGCAACAACACTTGAAGCATCAACAACCGTGTATCCAAAAGCTTCTGCCCGTCGTTTTTCTGTTGCTGTTATCCACAAAGCAGGCAACCCAAAAGCTGGTTCAGTTGTTGGAATTCCATCGATTCGACCTGTTGCTACGCCAGAATCCATGGCAAGGTAGTGGTCAACCATAGCTACGCCTTTAGCCATTGGTATACCTTTGATTTTGAAATGATATTCATTGGGCTCAAATTGCATATTATCTCGCAGGCGAATAGGAGGAACCACAAGCCCGAAATCAATAGCCATTTGACGACGAATCATAGCGACTCGTTCGAGTAAATCTCCCCCTTGAGAGGCGTCAGCCATTTTAATCAGGCCGTAGCCAACTTCAATTTCAAGAGGTTCCACATGAAGTAGAGATTCAATATCCTCGGGCTTCTTTTCTTCTTTGAGCTTTTCAGCTTCAAGGGCCTGTTCTATTGCAACTTGTTGTGCTCCTTCAGAGCGTCGAAGGAGAAAAAATCCAAGTACAGCAGCACCTGTAACTAAAGCCATTGGAAAGAGTGGCAAGCCTTGGCCGCCTCCAAAATTACCTAAGAGTACAAGAAGGGCTGTGAGAATCATAGCGACAACTAAAATAACCTGAGGGTTTGAGGCGTACTGTTGGGCGATATCACTTCCAAGCTTGTTCTCTGAGCTTGTTCGGCTGATCAGCATGCCAGCACCGATAGAAACAAGAAAAGCTGGGATTTGTGCTACCAGACCATCACCAATTGAAAGAGTTGTGTAAACCGATGCCGCATCACCGAGATCCATTTTAAACATTACCATGCCAACAACTAAACCACCAACGATGTTGATAACTGTAATGAGAATGCCAGCAATAGCGTCACCTCGCACAAATTTTGAAGCACCATCCATCGAGCCATAAAAGTCAGCTTCAGCGGCCAGGGTATCACGGCGTTCCTTTGCTTCTTTATCGTCAATCACCCCTGCGTTAAGGTCAGCATCAATAGCAAGCTGTTTTCCAGGTAAGCTGTCAAGTGTAAAGCGAGCTGCAACCTCAGCGATCCGTGTTGCACCTTTTGTAACAACTACGAATTGGATGATAATAAGGATAATAAAGAGAATAACACCAACCACAACCCCTATGCCAGCCGCACTATCTGGATTTGCCCCAGTAACAATTGAGCCAAAAGTTGAAATGACATCGCCTGCAACCTCTCCAAGATCACCACTTTTTGATAGTTGATCCCCACGACTTAAAATGAGACGTGTTGTTGCAATATTGAGAGCCAGTCGGAAAAAAGTCACCACCAGCAGGATTGTTGGAAAACTGTTGAGGCTTAGAGGTTTTGCGGCAAAAATCGCACTCAAAAGAATAATCAATGATGCTGTAATATTGAGAATTAAGAGCAGGTCCATGACCAGAGTCGGTAATGGGACAAGGATAATGATAAAGATGGCAAAAACGCCAAGAGCAAAAACCAGGTTGCTATTCGTCTTAAAAAAATCACTTATGCGTGAGCCTGTGCTTGGAGAAGGAGCTGTAGTTGTTCCTGCCATGGGCATTGCATCCTTGATTGAGGCACTTAGTGATGATGTTGGCCTTTTCAACTTCCTGCCAGAAAAGAGGCGCTTGAAAATTGACAGAGCTTTGTGATGAAACAATGTGTCAAATCTGTAAGATCTTTTATTATATAACCCTGAGTAGCTTTGTATTTATTTTAATTTTATATCCTCTTCCTTAATAAGGCACGTATACTATTTTCTCAGGCATTATACTGCAAGAAAAGCTTTGTGATGAGAAAGATGTTTTTAAAAAGCTCGTTTTCTAAGTTTTGTATGAAAATTTGTATGAAGAAATTAGGATAACCTGTTTAAGAGTATAGACGAGGTCGTTTTTTGCTAAATCGAGAAACATATTATTTCTTTTGCTCAGTCAGGGGAGTTTTGTCTTTTTTCTGGATTTTTTCTTTTCTTCTTTTTTCTCTTGGTTGTGTGGAGCGGCGTCTTTCTTTTCGCTTACAGACAGATTTTAAGCCGTATGACCTTATGGAAGATAAAGAAATAGATCTTTATCTTGATGGTGAACCTGTGGGGCAAGTTCCAAGCGAATTAACTTTTGAACATTATGGTACCCGGGAATGGAGTGCTCGAGCTCCAGGTTATCAGGTCGCTTCTGGACAGGTAACCCTTGATGCTCCCTGGTATCAATACCCTCCTTTTGATTTCGTTACAGAATTTTTGATTCCCTTTACTTTTTACGATCAGCATAGTGTTGCAATAGAGCTGGAACCTCTTCAAGAAAAGTCTCCAGAAGAGGTCTATCAGTCAGCGAAAGAATTGCGTAAAGCAGCTCAAGAGGATCTTAAAAAAGCTCGTAAGAAAGCGAGTTCAAAAGAATAAAATACGTTTATATTCAAAAGCAGGGGTTCTTTTCAGAAAGAAAAGATAAATGGAAGCGAAACATGCCTTAATTATGGGGTTAGGTCTTTTCGGCGGTGGAGTTGCTACTGCTCGATTTTTGCATAATCAGGGGTATGCTGTAAAAATTACGGATTTACGTTCGGAGAAAGACCTTCAAGAAAGTCTTAAACAGATCGAAGACCTTGATTTTACGTATTCTTTGGGGGGACATCGCTTTGAAGACTTTGAAAATACAGAGCTTGTTGTAAAAAACCCAGCAGTGCGCCCAGACAATGACTATATCAAAGCCGCTCGTAAGGCTGGGGCCCAGGTTACAAGCGAGATCAACCTTTTCTTTTCTGCATGTAAAGCTCCTATTTATGGCATAACCGGTTCCAATGGAAAAACGACTACAGCCTTTATGCTGGCTGCTATTCTCGAAAAAGCTTTTGGAGCTCAAAAAAAAGTCTGGCTTGGAGGAAATCTTGGCCGTTCTTTACTTGGAGAGCTTGAAAAAATCAAACCAGAAGATTGTGTTGTTCTCGAGCTTTCAAGTTTTCAGCTGATGGATCTCGATAAAGCTCAGCAAAGTCCAGTCCTCTCGGTGATAACAAATGTCACCCCCAATCATCTTGACTGGCATCAAGATCTGGCAGAGTACATCCATGCTAAAAGCGCTATTTTTCGCCATGGGGGGCAGAGCCACAGGCTTATTGTGAATGCTGATGATGAGCTCTCGTTTTCCATGGGGCAATATGCGCCGGGAAATACTTTTTACTTTAGTCTTAAAGATGAGATGAAAGAGGGCAAAAGCATTGATGTTTTTTCTCGCGGGCAGGGGGCTTTTGTCCGTTCAGGCAAGCATCTTACAAGAGTTTTTTCTCATCAGGACCTTCAGCTTCCTGGGCAGCATAACGTTGCGAATGGGCTTGCTGCGGCTTGTGCTGCCTGGCACTTAGGGGCTGGTCAGGAAAGTATTGCTCAAGCCTTAAAGTCGTTTAAAGGAGTTGAGCATCGTCTTGAGTATGTTAAAACCTTACGAGGCATGCGTTATTACAATGATTCGATTGCCACAACCCCTGAAAGTACTATTGCAGCCCTAAAAAGCTTTCAAGAGCCACTCTATCTTTTCCTGGGTGGCAGCGATAAGGGACTTTCTTTTGAAGCTTTAGCAAAAGAAATAGCGCAGCATAAGAATATTCGGGGCGTTTATCTGCAGGGAGAAAAGGTCTCGCCAAGGCTTTCTGAGGCAATTCATGAAGCTTGTAAAGCCTATCCAAACCCAAGTCGTTCATTGGTCATTGAGCAGTGTGAATCCTTTGAAGATGTCATTAAGAGTTCGTATTCTAAGGCAGGCCCTGGCCTAGTTTTTCTCTTTTCGCCAGCTTGCGCCAGCTTTTATGAATATGCGCCAGGTAAGAGTTTTCGTAATTTTGATGAACGTGGTCGCTATTTTAAAGAACTCCTTGAAAACCTTGAAGCAGGCTAGAGAAAGAAATGAGAGCATGTGCTACATAGCAAGGATGCTTGTAAAGAAATTTTTTATGGATAAGAATAGATTGATTTTAAGATTTGTATTTTTATGCACAGTCTGTTCTTTATGCTCTGCTTGTTCATTCTCTTCTTCAAATTTCCGAGATTTAAAAAAGGGAAAAGGAGGGGGGGAGTATCCTCTTTGGATTTCACCTCTAAAGAGCCGGATTTATTTGGCAGAGCCAAAGAATTTAAGCTCAGTCCCTTTAAAGTCTCTGGAAAAAAATCTTTATTTTGGAGAGTCCTTACGTCTCTCGGGGATTCAAGCTCAACCTGAGTATACTGGGCTTGATTTTTGCACCTTGCTTCATGAAACAATCAAGAAATACTTTGAAGAAAAGGGCTTCCGCTTTGTTGCAACAAAACAAAAAGCTGATGTTGAACTTCATACTGCAATTACCCAGTGGGATCGCAAAGAGCTTAAAGAAAGCGGTCGCCTTGACTTGACTTTTCACTATGTTTTTTCAAGAGCTCAAAAAGAAGCATTCATCAAAGAAGAGGCACTGTTTTATGAGGGGGAGATATCAGGAAACTATGCTCTCTTATCTCAAGGGCTTCAGAAGGATGGTGGTGCACTTCTTTCGCGTAGCATTTATTCTATCAGGGGACGTTATGAAGCACTTGCTTACCAGCTTTGTCGTGATGCATTTGCCCAGTACTGCAAACCGAATCAAGATTCTTAAAAAAATCCTTTTAAATTTCACTCTCTTGCTTCTCGTTTTGTTGAAAAGTAGTCAGGGCCTGGATGATAGCTTCGCGTACTTCCAGGTCTGACTCGCGTTTTTGGTGGCTTGCGAGTCTTTGATAGGCTGTTTTTTCAAACTGTGTCCCTTGAAAACAGCTCAGTGCCCAGACGCAAGCTTCGCGAACAAAGGCTTCAGGGTGAGTCAGGCAATGTAAAACCCCCTTGTAGCCAGAAAGTATTTTTTCACTTCCAACAAGTAAGGCCGCGTTGCGCTTAAGTTTTGCTGCGCCCGTACGATGAAGAGGGGTTCCCTCAAGCAAGTTGTTCAAGCGAGGGTCTGAAAGCTTGAAAATGCTTTCGAAGCTGAGGTTTTCAAGTTCAGGTTTGCGCCAGTTTGCTTTCGGATATCTCGGTTCATGGTGTTCTTCGTGTCGCTTATTGTAGGGACAAACTTCTTGACAAATGTCACAGCCAAAAAGATAGCCTGCCAGCTTATCCTTAAACTCATCAGCGATAATTCCCTTGTGTTCAATTGTGAGGTAGCTTATGCAGCGACGAGCATCGAGTCTGAAGGGTTCTATAATAGCTTCAGTGGGACAGGCATCTATGCAAGCGGTGCAGGTCCCACAGTGTTTCGTTTTTGGTTGGTCCGGAGGGAGCTCTAAAGAAGTAATGATTTCGGCAAGGAAGAAAAAGCTTCCGGCTTTTTCGTGCAGTGTGAGGGAGTGTTTTCCTGTCCAGCCGATACCACTGCGCTCAGCAAAACTGTGTTCAAGAATAGGGCCAGTATCCTGATACCATAAAGCTTGCGAAGATTCGTGATCTGAGTCTTTCTCTGCCAGAGAACGCTTGCTTAATCGTATAACGAAATCCTGGAGATTTTGAAGTATGGGCTTTAAAACATCATGGTAGTCAAGTCCCAAAGCATAGCGAGCGATTCGTTTAAGTATTGCATTTTCACTTGTTTCTGGATAGTGACTTGGATAATCAAAGCGTAGAACAATCACGCTCTTTGCCCAGGGAAAACGTTCCAGGATGTTCAGGCGAGCCTTTTTACTCCGCTCAAACCATCCCATAGTGCCATTCATGCCTTGTTCAAGCCAATCAACAAAAGCTTGTTCTTCGACTTGAGAAACAGGTTCTGCAGCACAGATACGACAATCTTGAAAGCCTAGCTTGAGAGCTTTACGCTTAATTTTTAAAGCTATGAATTCTGAATTGAGTTCAGGCATATGAAAATCCTCTATGGCTCCTATAAGGTATAACCATAAGAACGCTTACTTTCAACTCAGATAGAGTGCCGAAGGCTTTGTTTGAAATTTCTTATGAAAAGGTTAGGTTCTTCTTGCTTTCGAAGTCTTAAAACTTTTTTTATTTTGAAAAATGCATAAATGGCGTGCTATTTCTTCCTCTACCATCGGAATCTGAAAGGGTTTTATTTTCCACGCTCTTTGATTTCGAGGGCAAGCCTGGATTTCTTTCTCAATGCTTTCTTTCTTCCCTTTATAAATAAGGAGAGAACCTTGATCTCCAAGGCAAAAGCGTGTGGATTCAAGGATCTTTGCGAGCGAGCCGTACGCACACGAGATGACTTGTTGAAAGCTTGTTCGAAGTAAACGAACATCGTTACAAAAAAGAGATACCTCTGGAGCAAAGTGCTGAATAGCGGCTTGAAGAAAAGTGCATTTCTTTTGTTTTGACTCTACAAGTGTCATCTTTGGCATTTCAAGAGCAATTGCAAGGGGGATACCAGGAAGACCACCACCACTACCGACATCACAACTTATTTTGTCGCTGCGGAACAATTTCCAGGGAGCTAAAGCATTCAGGATATTAAAAATAATGGATTGGCGTTCTTCTTTATGACCACTCAGGTTTACCTTTTGATTCCATTCCATCAAAAAATCATGGTAATTCTTAAGACGCTGAAGCTGATCAAAAGAAAGCTTAAGCTCAAGTATCTCGAGTCCTTCCTGAAGCAGTTTGAAGTTCTTTTCTTCCATACTTTTAACCATTAAGAGAAGGTCTGCACTTGAGCAAGAGGTATACTTATGAGAAAAATACTATTCATAAACGCTTTTTGAAATATCAATGCCTTGCTTAAAAAGTTCATCACAAGGTAGAATGCTACCATCCCGAAGAAGTTCTTCCATAGCAGTACAGACTAAAGGAGAAAACTGTTCCCCAGAACAGCGGCGAAATTCAGCGATAGCTTGCTCAACGTCAAAGTTCTTACGATAACAACGGTTGCTTGTCATGGCATCAAAAGCGTCAGCAATAGCAACGATTTGTGCCGTTAAAGGAATTTGATCGCCGCGAAGCTGGTCAGGATAGCCACTGCCATTCCACATTTCGTGGTGAGAATGGACTGCTGCAAGAACCTCTGGGATATCCTTGATATGTCGTAAAATTTCAGATCCACGAGCAGGGTGACAACGAATGACCTCTGTTTCTTCCTTTGTAAGGCGAGCAGGTTTTGTCAAAATATGCTCCGGAACACCAATTTTTCCAATATCGTGGAGCAGAGCACCAAGTCGAACAGTATCAAGGTCATTGCCTGAAACCCCAAGTTTTTTCGCCAGGGTAATGGAGAAAGCTGCAACTCGTTCAGAGTGTCCATAGGTATAGGCATCCTTTGCCTCGATAGAAGTCACCAAAGCTCTTACGCAGGAGTAGAATAGCTTTTCCCTTTCTTTATGAGCAGAGGAGCGTTCGTAAGCAAGCCCGAGCTGTTTCCCAAGAACTGTCAGGAGTTCTAATTGATATTCATTAAAACTTTCTTTTGAATTCAGTTGGTCGAGATAGAGTGCTCCAAAACAATTGTCTGAAGAATGGATTGGAACACAGATAACGCTTCGAATTCCGGAAGTATGGACTGAGGATGAATCTATAAAACGAGGATCAAGAGTTGCATTCTCGCAAATGAGAGCAGAAGCATTTAAAAGAGCTTCTTTAATAATACTTAAAGATGGTCCAGCTGCTGGGTGGGGTAGAGAATTTGCTTGAAAAGCTTTGTCTTTATGCCCTTTTGATCGAACAATTCGTGGTTCTGAGTCCTTGTTTTGGATATTCCATAAAACAAGATACATGCGTTCGGGCTTCAGAAAATCATCGATTATTTGCATAACCCGATCGAAAAGTTCTTCCGGACTTTTTCCTCCAAGAATAAGATTTGAAATAGTATAGAGCGTGTCCAGAGTTTTCTGCAGGTTTGTAATCAGTGTTTGAGTTGTTCCGCTTTTCTTAAGAATACCTTGAATGTCAATTCTATTTGAACAAGGCCGAGCTAAGAGAATGCGCTCAGAAGAAGAGAGCTTTCGATGATTTCCTGATGGCGAATGAGTTTGAGCCAAAGAAACGGAATCAATCGTTTGAGAAGGTCGACTTCTTGCAAGGGACGTTGGCGATGGGTGTTGAGAAGATCCAGAAGTGTAAACGAGTGTGATAGAGCCTAAAGAAATTTCATCACCCTCGGCTAAGGTGTGGGTAGAAACCCTTTGGCCGTTGACATACGTTCCACTTTGAGAATGCAGATCAGTTAAAAGGTGGTGTTTTCCTTTTTGTTGAATCTGGAAGTGGAGTGGATCTACACCTTGCCCTAGAAGTTCGTAATCACAGTTTTCGCCTTGGCCAAAGCGAACAAAGCCTTGTTCTGAAAGGGAAAAAGGCGAAGCTTGATGAGCTCCTTTAAAAGAAAGCTGAGAATGGGACATAGTATTTTTATGTTTTCTATCAATGGTATTATTGAGTAATGCAAATATACCCTAAGAGGGTTCTTGTCGAACAAAAGCAACCACCAAGAGTCTATTGTGATAAACTCTTGCTTTTATTTACGGCAAAAAAGCCCTTGAGCCTTACTCATTATAAGAGGAATTTTAGAGGAAGATTTTAGAGAAGGGGTTTATGTTTGATTTATGTTTACAGGAACTTTGTTAATTCAAGCTCGTTTTGAAAGCCTTTCCTATAGGTATAGTGTACTTCATCCATTATATGTCGAAGCACGTCAAGATTAAGTTCTCGTTGTGGAGCGCTTGTCTGTTGGAACAAGGTTGTGCCAGCTTCTTCTGAAAGCTCTGAGCCATCAGATTCATCTTTGAGTAAAACCTTAAGCCTTACTTCATCAATATCCACAAGAAGTGAGAGGTTTCCTCTGCGCTCTTTTTCTTCTTCTTGAGTTTTTTTATGATTCCTCAAGAGTAAAGCAGAAATAGATTCATCCAGGGCAACCATAATCTGGCGAGCATGGGGTTTTGAAAGTTCTCCTTCTTCGAAGCAGCGTTCAAGAAAGCTTCGTAACGGTAGAAATGAAGAGGGAGTAATAGGAAGGTCAATGGAGCGGGTTATTTCGGGGGGCATCTTTGTCTCCCAGTATAAAAGCTATTGTACGGTGTAGGCCAAAGAAGGTCATTTTCGAAAAGAATATCTTCTGTACCTCAGGCTTCAATCGATTTTTAGAGATATCAAGCAGGAATATGTTTTGAAGATCGGTTGGCTTCTCAAGATTTATGCTCAAGCTTTTTGTTTTTACCGACGATAAGCCGTGATGAGGACTGAATAGCGCTTTACAAAGGCTTTCCAGATCATTCTTGTCTGTAATTTAAAAATCAGTCTTCAGCACGTTAAATATATTAAAAGTAGGTTGAGCAACAAAATAAAGAGATGAAATCAAGTTCAAATTTTCAGTTTTTATTTAAAGGCAATTAGGAGCGCTGCACTGGATGAATTTAAGCAGGCAGCACTTTTTATAAAGTAACTTGTTTTTTATCAATTCATGTAACCACGAATAGTTTTGAGCTCACCTTTATCACTAGTTAAGGAAGATATATCATGGCATTTTTTTCACGGTTACTCGGTATGTTTTCTCAAGATATCGGGATTGATCTTGGGACAGCAAATACAGTTGTCAGCACTCGTCGAGAAGGCATTGTATTATGTGAGCCTTCAGTTGTTGCAGTTCGAAAAGATACGGATGAAGTTTTGCTCGGTGGCGAGGCTGTTGGAAACGCGGCAAAACGTATGCTTGATAAAGTTCCTGGAAATATCTCTGCTATTCGTCCTTTGAAGCATGGTGTGATTTCAAGTTTTGAAACCACAGAAGCAATGATTTCTTATTTTATTCGCAAAGTGGGAGATCGTTCCTGGGGGATTAAACCACGCTTGGTTGTATCCGTTCCTATGGGGATCACAAGTGTTGAGAAGAGCGCTGTTGTTCAAGCTTGTGAGCGGGCTGGAGCTCGTGATGTCTATTTAATTGAACAACCAATGGCTGCTGCTCTCGGCGCAGGACTTCCAATTAGCGATCCAGCGGGCTCCATGATTGTGGATATCGGTGGGGGAACAACTGATATTGCTGTCATATCTCTTTCTGGTTGTGTGGAGTATCGAACACTACGAGTTGCTGGCGATGAGCTGAATAACGCCGTCATTGAGCATATGAAAGAGCGCTATGCCTTATTGGTTGGTGAGCAAACGGCAGAAAGAATAAAAATTGCCATCGGCTCAGTTGCTCCTTTACCAGAGGTTGGACAGGAAGAAATGCGCATGGAGGTTCGAGGGCGTTCGACAAAAACCAGCCTGCCTGGGCGAGCAGAAATAGATTCCGTTGAGATACGTCAATGTTTAATGCCAGTTGCAGAAAGAATTATTGCTTCAATTAAAGAGGTTCTGATGCAGACTCCACCAGAGTTAGCAGCTGATCTTGTTGAGCGAGGCATTACTTTGGCTGGTGGGGGAGCTTATTTGCGAGGTCTTGACTATATGATCAGCCAGCGGGCGAATTTACCCGTTGCCATTGCAAAAGAACCCCTTTATGCCGTAGCCAGAGGAACAGCTGCAGTTACAGATGAATTTGAAGAACTGCGTGATGTTCTTGAGTACGGTGGTAGCTTGCTTTAGTAAAAATGAAATCTCATATTTGTTGCACAAAAGCCATCGCATAAAAACGCGGTGGCTTTTATAATTTTAAAGCTATAGATGAGGGGTATAAAGTTTATTGAAAAGGATTTTTTATAATTACTACCCTTTGGCTGTCCGTAAGTTAAGATGCATTTTCTCTTCAACAATAAAAAAGGTTTCTTACTTTCTTGGAGCAACAATAATGAGAAAAGGTCTTTATTTTTTGTTCATTTTGAGCTGCTTTTGTGTCACTCTAAGTTTGCTGACCTTATGCTTTGAAGCTTTCCAAAGTCAAGTTTTTAAAGCTCAAGAAAACCAAGCCCCACAAGATACAGAAGAAAAACTTCAAGCTCCAGAGTGGTATGATCAGGCAGATATTCTTCCCCCAAAGGAATCCTTTGAGTATTGGCTTGATACCGTTGCAACAGACGATCAAGAGTTCTTGGAAGTTTTGCATAAGGCGAATCCTTTAGGGCTCGGTTTTGATGTTGAAGCTCTTTCAGCCAAGGAACTCCAAGCTCGGCTTCGTTTGGAGCGTGAAAAACGTCTCGAGGCGAGCTATGACTTTGAAAAGTATTTCGAAGTTTATAACGAAGGAAAACGAGTAAAGGATCAACTTACGCCTCATCAACAAGCTCAGAGAAAAGAAGACCTTATTCACTACTATCTAGGGCCTGAGGTTCGTCGTACATATGCAAAAAGAAATATCCGAGCAATCAGGGTTCCAACAAGTGCTGAGAACCCGAACCCAAATTGGGATCAAGAAGAGGCATTCATATACCTTGATATGCTTGATCTCATTTATGAAAAAGAGATGCGCCTCAAAGTTTTGATGAAACTTGATCCGGTGGGGTTAATGTGGCGTTGGTACCAAAGCTTTCCGGTTGAGTTAGAAGAAGATGAGGAAATGTCGACTGAAAGTCAAGAGGAAGAGGCTATTCAAAAAATTCAAGGAAAAATCAAGCAAACAAAAGAAGCTTTAGCCCAGTTGGAAGCTCAATTAGAAAAGCTTGAAGAGCTAAAAGCAAAACGAGCCCAACTTGAATTACTGCAGAATCAATATGAAAGAGAGTTGCGAGAGCTTCAACGTAAAAGCAACCCTTATAAAACACCAGAGCTTGCTTTTGAGACTGCTTATGCGGCTTTAAAAGATGGTGATTGGGAGGTCTTTTTGCAAAGTCATACTCAACGAGTACGAATGCAAGCTGGTGTTCCAGCTAAGAGTCGTTTTGAAGAGACTGTCTCTGAGAGAAAAATTCGAACACAAGATATTCGAGAAGTTATTTATAATGAAGAAGACCCAAACGAAGCAACCTTAAAAGTGAACCTTCAGATTGCGTATCGCAAGGAAATTCAAGCTTCTGAGCATCTCGAAGAAGGAGATGAACCAAAGCTTGTTGATGATCTTGAACGACGGGTGATCAAAATTCGCATGCTTTTTGAAGATGGCAAGTGGCTGATTGACGAAGATCTTTAAAAAAGAGCATTTTTTATCTTGATCCTCTTTTTGTTTTTTTTCGATGCCATTTATTGAGTACTTCAATTCTTAAGTCGTTCTTCCTTTGTAAGCCTGATAAACCTCTTTTTGCTCGCTTTGTTGAGTCTTCTCATGAAGGCTCTTTTGAGCTCTTTACACTTATGCTTACAGTTTCATGCCCAAGTTGTCGATGGAAGCAAAGGGTAAATTGAAGCTTTTGATCGATTCTCAATGAAATAAAAATCTGAAATTGTGTTGGAGGTTTGCTCTGTGATTGAATCTGAAATTAGCGGTCTTGAAAAATCTGAAATCATTTTAATTGATGAGAATGGTCATAGTGAAGCTGAAGTTGAGATGGTTCCAGCCGAGCGCAACTTCACATTTCGCATTAATAAGAAAGTCGAAGTCGAATTTTGTTGTACTCCTCACCGTATTCGTTCTCTTGTTGTCGGCTGGTTGATGGGAGAAGGTATTATCGAGAGTTCGCTGGAACTGGGGGCTATTGAAAGCGATTATCATACGCGATGCATTGATATTCAGGTTGACGAACAATGTTTAGCAAGAGCAGAAGCACGAATTCGCAACAAAGAGGTTTTGCCTGTTTTTGAAAATGATGCCCAAGCCATTACGATCGAAAGTGCTTTTGAAGTGAAGCCACCTGAGCTTGAGCAGCTTGCGGCAAGTTTTCGTAAGCTTTTTCTTTCTCTTCAGAGTGCTGAACGCATGTGTTATCTCTCTTGTATTGCTGAAAACGGTGAAATTATGACCTATGGAGAGGGGTTTCACCGTATTACGTCGTTTTATCGCTGTCTTGGAGAACTCCTTCTTCAGGAGCGTGGAACAGAGCGTAAGGTCCTCCTTACAAACTATGGATTATGCCGCCGCTTAGTTTCAAAGCTTGTACGTTCGGGAATTGCTATAGCTATTTGTTTAGCTCCTCCGACCAGCAGTGCCATTGAGCTCGCAAATAGTTCTTACCTTAGTGTTGTAACTACGGGTCTTGGTATCGGTACAAAGATTTACTCTTGCCCTTGGCGCATTATCTAAAAGAAACTGACCTTGGCTTAGAAAGCCTTAAAGCCTTGCTTGAGTGTTTTATTCAAAATTCTAAGTTTTAAGCTTCAACTTGAAACCGCTCTTGAAGGTTATGAATTTTCTCAACTACTCCACCATATTCTAATTCGTGAATTGAAAGCATCGCAGGTCCTGAGAAGCCCTGTTCACGCATTACGATAAATTTACGTGTAATTTCCTGGCGCACTCCGTCCCAAAAAGGAGAAGCAAAGAGATCTACACCTTCAGTGAGAATACCTTCCTGGTTGACACTGTAGGCCTTAGCCATAACCATCGCCGGGCCATCGAAGAAGCTTACAATTTCTCCAGCTTCTACAGGCATCAATGGGGTTGCATGGCTTCCTCTGCCAGCACCACCGGTATAATGGCCAAGTCGGTAGGGGCTTACGGTCTCGCCAGAGCTTGGAAAATCGCCTTGAACGCGACAAATCATGACAGGATCATCTTTGCCCTTAAGTTTTCCATCAACCATACGGCATTTATCAGCACTTGTTCTTAAAGCACACTTCCCTGTTTTTGTATTACGAATACTCTCTACATGATAACGAGAATTATCACGTAAGAGAGCGGCAATGTCGTAGAGGTCTTGCGGCGCATCAAGTTCTATTACACGATTTCCTTCGTGGTGATCAACATCAAGAATGCGAAACGTAAATCCTTCTGTCATGGTTTTTGCAAGCATTAAGCCTGGGCTATGGAAAGGGTCAGCAAAAGCGAGATAAAGTGGAAGGTTAAAAGCCCCACAATCAGTTTTATCTGCAGCAAAAACAATAAAGGCTTCAGATTTTCGTGGTTCAAACTGAAGTTCACTGACTGCTGGCCCCATGCCTCGAACATTTCCTGAAAAAGCCTGTGGGTCAAGATCTTGGCCAGCCCCATAAAGTCCCTGTTCGCGAGCAAAGGAAGCACCAGCATGAAGACAGTCAAGAGCCAGCTTGTGGACTTCTGAGTTATTTTCTCCTTTATCGTGCACCATCAAAAGAGAAATATCATCACCAACCCAATTGATATCCCAGCTTGTAAGCAACTCAGGGCCAGCTTCCTGAAGGTGATTCCAGACACATTCCAACAAACCTTCAGAAGGTGTAATATGACCACCAATTGAGCCAATATCAGCTTTTATCAATGATAGAGTCATACTTTCCATAAAGCGAAGCCTTTCTTATATCTACTCTTCCTTATGATGATTTTCTTCACGTTTTGTTCTCTTTTAAAAAGAACACACACAATTATCTCTTGTGTGTGGGTTACTATAAAAGCTCTCTCATATCAAGCAAGCTTTGACTTAAGACAAGTTTTGATATTTTATGAGGCTATTTGTTCTTGGTTGTTTGAAATACTTACTTTCAAGAATCAGCTTGGAATTCAATCGAGAATAAGAACTTTGATTTTTTATCTTCTCTACAAAAATGCCTAAAAGAAGAGACGCTCGATAGTGATCAGACTATCGAGCGCATGAAAGAATATGAGGAAGGGATCTGTGAATACAAGCAGTTTGGCTTTTTATAATCCGTATTTTACAGCATAGGTACTTCTTCAAAATTATCCAATTTTATCCTTAAAGCTCTCTTGCTTGTGTGGAAACGCTCACGCGTTGCCAGGGCAGAATCGAAGGTTATGTACTACTGTGTTTTCATGCCGAGCTGACCCTCGACGGAGGCTTTCACCTTTCGTAATTTATATATCGTAAAATATGAAATGCAACTTAAGACTTATTCTTTTTTAAGAAAACTTTTTAGCTGAATTTTTAAGTTTGATTCTTTGCTCTGAAGCCCCCGAGAACAAGGGGAAAGAGAAAGCTATGGAGTTTAAGATTATATGAGAATATTCAGTTTTGAGATATATTCTGATTACTTTACGAACTCTTGTTCCCAAAAACGAACAAAGGGGGGGATTGCAAAGGCAATCAGAAGGGCTGAAAGAATACCTGCAATCACATCAATAGCGTAATGGTAGCCCATATAGAGAGTTGAAAGACAGAGCAAGAGCACGGGCAAGGCCATCAGTAAGGCTATTTTAGGATAAAATCGCCAAGCTACAAATAAAGAGCAAAGACTTACCGCAACATGTCCTGAAGGAAAAGCATTCCAACGAAAGGTTTCTGCCTGATCGATCATATGATAGAGCTTTTCAGCCCCAAACCAACCTGGTTCTTCCGGAATCCAAGCTGCAATTCCACCTTGAAAGCGTGGTCCTGTAGCAGGCACCAGAAGATAAATGACATAGGTAAAGAGCAGGCAACCTGCGATTATCGTTACTGCGAGTCGTAAATCTTTCCAGCGACGGTTCATGATAAGAGGCAATGTTGCCAGCAGGGGGGCCAGGTAATAAAACACATAAGCAAGCTGCATAATACCGCTAAGCCAGGGTTTATGAAAGCGCTTAGCCCATTGTGGTGGATAGTCCCCAAAAAGCATCTGGTCAAATGCTTTCAGGCTGTGATCGAAATAGCTTGCTGCTCCGTAAGTTCCAAGTTGAAGACCTTTGTCTTTTGCATGGTCAGGATCGTAGCGGAGTTTCGGATCTAAATCGTGAACTTGTGGGATGAAGTTTTCGTGTTCTTCGACACTTGGCACGCGATCAATATCCTGAAGAACTTTACCAAGCTGCAGGAATGTGATGGGAATGAGAGGGAGTGGTAAAAGGAAATAGGTTAGCAGTACAAGAGAAGATCTTTTTGAAATGAGAACACCTTTTTTCTCTTGTTTCGTTATTTTGATTGCTTGTCGTTGAAAGAAGAGGTAGCAGCCTATTGCGCCTAATAGATATGAAAGCATGAAGGTGCTATGCTCTGCTGGGAATGCTGAGATTTCAAGGACGAGTAAGAGCCCTAAAAAGCCAAGCATGAAGAGGTCGAAAGCAAAAAAATGGCGGCGTAAAAAAGTGATCATATTTTAGGAGTTATTATTCTTTAAGCCGAATCTGATAGTGAGTGTGCATAAAACGAGTTGAGGAGCGCGTTAGCGCTATAAAATCATTCAGTGTTTCTAATGAGTGAAGATCTTTCTGAAGCTCTTGAAGATAGTTTTGTTTTTCAGCCAACCAACGTTCTTTGAGCTTAAGGTAGGCCTGTCCAACTTTCCAGTCCTCAGGAGCAAGCTTCATATCTTGCGCAAGTTCAATCCGCCAATCTCGCGCCTCTTTACCGTAGGGGCGAGCGCTATTGTAGCGGGCATCACCCAATACTTTTACTAAATCCATAGTGCGAGTGAAGTTTTGAAAGCCTTCAGGTTCAAGGTAAACCAGAGCAGAGTGAAGCTTGTCTTCCAGATAGCTGAAAGGGCTGCCCCTTTTCTCTGCTAAAGAAGAATGAAGCTTCTTTTGAGCTAGACGATGGACTTCGCTCACTGCTGTATGATTGCGTGAGTAGCTAATAATAAGATAGTCCTCGATAGGGAAAATAGCAAACTGGTTCAGGAAATTTAACTTGGGATCATCCTCTCCGCCAACAAAAGAAACATAAGGGTCTCCCTGGGGAGTGGTCAGGACGCGAGAACTTAAACGCTGGGCTTTGAGTTCTTGAAGTTGTTCCTGGACAAGTTTCTCAGCGTCTTTCATGCTAACGCCTGGCCAGTGAAAGAAGAGTAAAAAGGGGGGCCAGGCAATATCAGAGATAATTTTTGGCGGGCGTATACTTGCTGGAGGCGCAAAACGCATATCAAGAAAAGCCATGCCAAGAGAATTTGCATCAGCTTCTTCGCCCAGACTGTCAAGAAAACCTTGAATGGCATTTGGTGCTGGTTCCTGTTTTTGATCAGAAGCCGTAGCAGCAGGGGGTTTGGAGTCGGTTAAAGGAGGAAAAATTTCTGCCAGCTTCTTCAGTGGTTGGCGGTGGGTAACTAATGCCCAGGTATCGTGAGGCAAAAGGTTTAAGAAGTTCATTGTTGTTTGTTCTAATTGCCAGGTATGTTTAAGGTATTGGCGCTTTTGCAGGCGTTGATCTTCGACAACAAGAATTTGATCAACGAGAATTTGGCGATCTTGACTTAAATCAAAAGACCAGCCTGCGGTAGAAAAGACTTCACTATCAAAGCTCTTCTTGAGAAGTGTATCAACTGTAGGAAGGATTTCCGGGCTGGTTTGAAGAATTTCCGGAGGAATTGAAAAATAGGCATCAAAAACTTTGTTCGTTTCAGCTTCAGATTGTTTATGTCTTTGTTGATAATCACGCAATGCATCAAGGTTGGCAAAAGCTTGAATCCAAGCATTATTTTTCTTTTGAAGTTTGGAAATATGCTTTGAGGTTTCCTGGTAGGGGCGGTGTTCAGCGAGGCTATGCTTTGAATTCTCTTGCTCGTAGAGCTTTTGAACTTCTTCAATACCTTGTTTCGAAGTTGTTAAAGCTAAAACATCGTCGAAAAGCGTCAAAAAAAGCAGATTGTTTTGGTCTGAAGAGTTTTGTTTTGAAAAGAATTCAATCTTTAGAGCCTGAGGTGTTTTCGTAATTGAAAGATTGCCATGCTTTCCTGTTGCAAATGACCGAAAATTCCAGGCAAAACGTACCTTTTTACTGACACGAGCTAAAAGTAATGGGTAAAGGTTGTGTTTTTGAGGTTCGGAGAGTACTGCCAGCTGGAGCTCTTGACCAATAAGGTCCTCATAAAGATCTGGACTTCCTGGCATGGATGAAATTTGAAGTTCTGCCCGTTGAAGTTGGTTTCTAACCTTTTGCTTATAGGTTTCTTCAAGTGTTGGTACGAGAGCTTGAGATTTTTCGGGAGTAATAAGGTTATGCCACCAGGAACTTTGCTCAAACTTTTGTGTGCTTGAGATTTCTTGCACAACTTCTTCAACTCTTTGTAAAAGTGAATTATGGCGGACTTGAAGCTTGTCAAGCTTCACTAGCATAAGGGTTTCTTTTGGCAGCAAGCTTTCAAGTTTTTTTTCATAGGTTGAACCAGCTTGAATATAAAGAATCAGTAGCCAAAGCCCAGTGGCGAGAAGCAGGCCTCCAAGGCTGATACCACTCCAGAAGAGTATTTTTTTTGTGAAGATCTTTTTTATCATTTTATAGGTTAGGCATTCATTTCTTCTGCTTGTTATTTTCTTTTACTTGAGTCGTGTCATATTTTGTTGTGTGATAGGTTTCACTTAAAGTCTTGTTTTAAGATGCTTCTTAGAGTTTTCCCAGTTTCTTTTATGCTTCTTTGTTCTTCTTTTGCTTCAAGAAAGGTTTTGCAATCAAAGAAGCAGAGTTACAGGAATATGTAAAACGATTGAAGTCATAGTTACGCTGGAAAAAACCAAAGCCAGATTAACAATATTAAGCAAAGTGAATTATAGAGTGAAGGGTTTTAATTTTAAGCTCTTAGCTGATTGAGAAAGCAACCTGAGAAGATATGAAAATAGGCTATAATACGAACGGTTTTGGCTTTCATGATTTTGACCAAGCCCTTGAGATTATCGCAGAACTTGGTTACAGCTGCGTAGCAATTACGCTTGATGTTCATCATTTCAATCCATTTAAGGTTGATTCGCATGAGATTCAAAAGCTTCGCAAGCGTCTTGAAGAGCTCGGGTTGTACGTTGTAATTGAGACAGGAGCTCGTTTTTTGCTTGATGCTCGACGAAAGCATTATCCAACATTGCTCGATAGCGATAATCAACGACGTTGGGATTTTCTTGAGCGTTCGATGCATATTGCAAGCGAGCTTGGGGCGCTCTGTGTTTCTTATTGGAGCGGCAAGGTCTCAGAAGAGGAGGCCCATAGAGTCTCTCGAGAACAGCTTTTTCTTCGATTGGCTGAAGCAGTCAAAAAACTTGAGGGAAGAGCAGATACTCTAGGAGTTCAACTTGCCTTTGAGCCAGAGCCGGGATTCCTGATTGAATCCATGGCTGATTACGATCAGCTTTGTGCTCTCGTTGGGAAGCGTATAGGCCTGACTCTTGATGTAGGGCATTTACAATGTGTTGAGCGTATTCCGCCAGAGCATTTTATTCGTCGCTATGCTGATGTTTTAGTGAACCTTCAGCTTGATGATATGGTTCAAGGAGTCCATCAGCATTTGATGTTTGGAGAGGGAGAGATAGCTTATGGTCCTCTTTTTCAAGCACTGAAAGAAATTGATTACCAGGGGCCGGCCTGTGTTGAGCTCAGTGATGCTTCCCGCAATGCTGTCCAGGTTGCAAGGCAGGCATTTGATTTTCTTCGTGCTTCCTTTGAAGAGAAGAGTTAAAAAGCAGCTAAGCTTAAGTGTTATTAAAAGAGTAAAAGTTAGAGGAAAGTAAAATAGGGCTGCTATGGCTCACGTGGGCTTGTCAGAGAATCAAGAAGAAGAAGCGCCACAAGCTCAAACCCCTGAAGAGCTTGGAGCAGAAGAATCTGGCATTGGTGAGCATCTTGATGCTTTACGAGGCAACCTGATCAAAGCCTTGGTTGTGCCTCTTTTATTGCTTGCTGTGATTTGGCCCCTGTGGTCCAGTACGATTCATCCTTTCCTAAGCAACCTTCTATTGACAAGTTCCCAGCATGCGAAACTTGCTCGTGGCAGCGTGCTTGATTCATTTTCGGTTTCCATGAAGGGCAGTATTTATCTTGCACTTTTTTTGAGCATCCCCTGGATTATGCTGCAAATATGGCGTTTTATCAGCCCGGGTCTTTATGAAAATGAGCGGCGTTTCGGAGGCTTTGTTTTTCCTTTTTCACTTGGCCTTTTCGTTGCTGGAGTCGGGTTTGCATTTTTTGTTGTTATTCCAACAGCTTTGGGGGTTTTGCTTGATTTTGGGAGTGAAGAAATTCCTCACCAGTGGCTTTTTATCGATAAGTTTTATGATTTTGTTTTCTCCATGCTTTTTGTAAATGGGTTTTCATTTCAAATTCCTCTTGTAATTGCTCCAGCAGTGCGTTTTGGCCTTTTGCCCAGAGCTAAGCTCACAAAGCATCGGCGTGGCTTAGTTTTTGCCAGCGTTGTGCTTGGTGCAGTTTTAACCCCAACGGGTGATCCTATTACGATGTTATTAGTAGCTTTGCCCCTTTATGGTCTTGTGGAAGGGGGGGCGTGGTTAGGTGACTTCTGGAGGCGCCGCAGCGAAGAGAGGGCAAAACACGAAAAGGGATCTTCTTTACGTCATTTTGGCGAGCAGGGCATACTTGATGATCAGAGAGTTGAAGATTTTGCAAAATCGATGAAGGAGAGTGCGCGTTCTTTTGCCAGTGGCCTTGTGGAAGGTGCTCGTGAGCTGAAAGAGCTACCTCAAAAGGCTCTTTCTTCTGAAGAAAAGGTTGGGCAGGAGCAAGAGAAAGACCAAGAGAAAAACTCTGAAGAAAAAATGGAAGCAGTGCAAGCGGCTAAGCAAGATCCTGAGCCGCAAAGTGAGGCCACCCAAGAACAAGCGAAAGCAGAAGACGCAAAGCCTCTTCAAAAAGCCCAGAGATCAAGAGCTCAAAGTGAAAAACCTTCTGATGCTCAGGGCATAAAAGACAAAGAAGAGTTGAAAAACAAAGAAGAGTTGAAAGAGAAAGAAGATCCAGCAAAAGTACTTGCAGAAGAGATACGTAAAGTGCTCTTATCTCCCCGTGCTCCAGGTTATGAAAAAACCGTTTTCTCACCGGATTCTTTTGGGGACCTTGTTCAGGGAGATCAACCTCAGAACTTGCCACGTCCTGGTCTTCCAGCCGAGCTTCGTAAGCGCATAGATGCTCAGGTGCATTATTCTCTGGAGAGACGCTTAGAAGAAATCATTATTTATTTGCGCCAAAGGTTGTTAAAAAACAAAGAGATTGATCCTGATGACGAACAAAATGACGAACAAAAATAAGAAGCTTGACCATAAATGAAGAGGAGAAGAAACGTGGCCAGTTCTAAGGTAGATTTTGCTCAGATAAAACTCTTGTTGCTTGATGTGGATGGAGTGCTTACCGATGGCAAGGTCTATTATGGAGAGTCAGGGGCAAGTCTTTTGCCATTTTATATTCCCGATGGAATGGGCATGGTTCTTTTGCAGCGAGCTGGTATTAAAGTTGCCGTTATGACAACTACAGAACACGATAGTGTTCGGAGTCGAATGGAGAATTTAAAGGTCCAATACTTTCGTTCAGGGATTCTTTCAAAGGGCGAAGAGCTCCCTAAACTCCTTGAAGAAGCAGGGGTAGAAGCTTGCAATGTGGCTTATGTCAGTGATGATATTAATGATATCTCTGCACTAGAACAGGTTGGTGTTGTTATTGCGGTGGCCAATGCCCAGGAAGAAGTAAAAGCTATGGCTGATTATGTCACTCAGGCTCGAGGGGGAGAAGGTGCTGTTCGAGAAGTCTGTAATCAAATTATGAAAGCAAAGGGACTCGATCCAGTGAAGCTTTGGGAGCATAAAGATTAATCTTCATAAGTGAATCTTCATAAGTGAGTGAAGAAAAGGGCAAAGTAAGGGAGTGGAAAAGTATCAAAAATTTACTCGCTTAGACCTGGAACAAAGGTTAAGGCTTCTTCATAAGGAAAGGCCGCTAGCCTTTGCAGCATCCTGTTGCGCGAGAAATATACATCATTACCAACCTTTTCAACAAGAAGAAGGTTGGGGAGACGAGACCCCTCTTTTCGAAACCCTTTATTACTTGTGGGAACTCCTTGCAAAGACTTCATCTTTCTCTCTAGAAAAAATTTCAACACTTCAAGAAAGATGCGAAAGGATTATACCTCATAGTGAGGATTTTTCTTCATTGCATACTCCATACGCCCTCAACGCTGCTCTTGCTCTTTATTATGTATTGGAATACCTTCAAAAGAGAGAGCTTCAGGCTTTGGTCTATTGCGCTGAACAGGCCATAAACTCCATTGATTTATATCTAAAACGAGGGTGCAGAATAGATTCAAATACTCCAGAAGGAAAAGTACAGATCCTTGAACACCCTTTAATGCAACAAGAATTAAGGCTTCAGGATCAAGCTCTTATGGAACTTGCTCAAGAGCCTGTGCTCCCATTTGGGAGTACAAATTTTGTTCAGCATTGGCGCTATCCAGACAAAACGATACTGGATATGTCTCTTCAGTGGTCAAAAAATGAAGAGAGAAAATAGGAATACTTTGACCAATAGTCATAATTGGAAATTGTAAAGTTTATTTTAAGCATATGTAAAATATCTCGATCTTTTATAAATATACTATGCTCTGAAATAGTTGGAAATAAGATCCTTTGCCCTTAGCTGCCTTTATCTTTTTTGCATGCTCTTCATATTTTATTCATTGCCAGGATGGACTTTTTACACTTTTTAGGTTTTCTTTTTACTTACAACTCACAAGACCTTCACATAAGAGATCTATTCTCCCTCCCTTGTTTTTTAAAAATGTAATGGCTTGAAAAACAGTTCAAAAAATCTTCTGCAGATAGAAGCAAAAGACAGAAGCAGAGACTTTTTGAAAACGAGAAGCCATAGGAGCATTTTCGGGGGACTTAGCTCAAAGGGGTTTGTGATGCAGGGCATGCAGGGGATTAGAAAAGTAACCAAAAGGAATAGCGACAAGCAATCAAGACAATCTTTACTCAAGCAGCAGATCACACTTTTCTTAACAGC
>CAZJPQ010000029.1:0-42554 GCA_964548115.1 uncultured Planctomycetaceae bacterium | reverse complement strand
TCTCACTCCGAAAGGGCACGCCAGCCATCGCTCCCAACTCAGGCCTACCACGGCCTTCCACAAAAGCGAACACTCCTAATGCACCCAATGGACGCATTCATCGCAATTGTGGATAAGTCTGTAGCAGCAACTTAAAGTGGTAGTTTGAGTTGGGCTGCAATTATAATTATTACCAAGTAACTCTTACTCGATCTTGACACTATCTTAAACCAGAGATTGAAACACTTCTCAATGATTCTTTGAGACACTATAAAATTTTAGAGCTCTGATGATCCTAAGAGTAAAGTGACTAAAGTCACTTTAGGGGCTAATGGATTGCCCGCAAGCTTAGAGAAGCTTTTCCACTTTGTAGAATGCCAACCTCAGGGCTCTGTTTTCGCTCGGAGGAGTTGTCAGCAGTATCAGCCTGGAAAGGACTTTTCTATTTATCTGGAGTTATCTTGCAATGGGATAAAAGGAAATCTGAGAGGGTTCTATCTTGACAAGGTAATCCTGGCGTTGGTCGTTGGATGGCAAGAGGCCAGACCAATAGACAATCGAAGTTGGAAGAGCGTTTTTATCTCTTTCTCGCTGGTTTATGGGTTTGAAGCCACCAGCTTTCTCGCTTGCTGAAAGAGCAGATTTTTCCGGCCAGGGGAGCTGGTCCTTGAATTCAAGGCTAAAGCGATCAAAGCGCAGAAGACCAGTGTGGCTTGGAAGCAGGATTTCTGACTTTGTGATAAGCCCTCTCCCCCAAGCGTTGTAAGCACTGGTATATTCAGGAGGCAGCTCTTGAGATGTAAGGGAAGGACCATATGCTTTTTTACCCTCAGCATTCAGAACTTCTTTTCGGTAGCTGACAGCTTCAGCTTTTAAGATGCCTTCTGCTGATTGACAATAAGCATAGCCCCCAGCAACTCCGAGACAAAAGCGAAATTGTTTATACTCATTACCATATTTAAAGAGGCTTTGAAGCAGATAGCCGTCATAGATATTAAATGCAAGAGCATGTTTTGCATCAGTGGGGGCTGCAAAAGCGGTTGTTCCGCTCAAAAAGAAATTCGAAGATAAAAGTGGCTCTCCCCAATTTGATTTTAAGCGTCGAGACCAGCCGCCGATGGCCCCTCTATCCCGAGACTGATATTTTATAAACCAGTAAGAATAGCCATCGTGGCGATTAAGACAGGTCAATATGCCGCTGTTTGTGGCAATGAAAAGACGTTCTCCCAAGAGTTGCATGGAAGCTCCTTTGATAAGTTCAGAAGAGCTTTCTCCCCAGGCTTCAAGCCGACCCTGAATTGCCGAAAGTTTCTTGCGCCACATCAAGCGTCCAGCCTCTTCCCCCTTTAACGAGATATTAAAAGCATGAAGATAAACTTCAGAAGAGCTTTGAAGGCTTACAGAGCCAAGAACATAAAGAGTGTCTTGAAGAATGAAGGGTTTACCGGAAAAAGCCGTTTTGCTCAAAGAAAGAGCTTGAGGGTTGTCCTTTTGCTCTTCATCGCCTTGGGGCAGATCATCTGGGTGCGGCAGGACGTGAAGCAGACTTCCTTCTCGTTCGAGATCAAAAACATGAACCTGGTTGCCGGTAAAAGGACCTGATTCGTTGCTGCCATTTCCAAAGATCGCAGCAGCTCGTGGAGATAACTCTTGTTTTGAAGTTTGAAAACCCTGGTTTTCCCAAGGGGAGCTGTGCTCCTGAGAAAGCCCGACATGAAGAAGCTCGGGCTCTGTCCTTTCGTGGTAAGAGGGATACCAATACGTATATCGCTCATCTTTCTTGGGTTGTATATAACGTGCTTTTGCTTCTTTACTTTGTTGGAGCCAGCGGAATTCAGAGCTTTCAAGGTTGGGATACCAGAAGAGTGAATTTTTATCACGATGAATCAGCAGACCCTGACGGTAAAAATTTGCCTGTCGAAAGAAAAGTGTCTGATCATCGTTTTCAAGCTCTATTTCTGCCAGTTGTTCTTGAGAAGTGAGAAGAGGTAAGCGCGTGGGGGAGCCAAGCCTTTGAATGTCAGGGATGATTCCCTCATTCGAGGATTTCACGTTTTTCAAAAGATCTTTGCTTGCTTGTTCGTAAGCCTCTTGAAAGTTGAGAGATTGCTCGCCAACAAAAATTTTGGTGGTATGAAAATGCTCCTGGGCAAGTTCGAGCGCAGGAGTAAGTAATTCATGCTCTCCTAAAGCTTGAAAGGCAAGCAACACATAAAAATGGCGCAAAGGATTGGCAAGATAGGCCTTTAAGCGGGTTTCCTGAAGAGGCAGATACAAGGCCACAATTTCAAGAAAGTTTCCTCGCTCGAACGCCTTCTGAGCAAGCAGATCAAGGGCTTTCAATCCATAGGAGGTATAAAAGTAGCGTCGGGAAAGCTCTCTGAGAGTGAGAGTCTGTTGTGCCTTGATTTGCTTCTGGGCATGGACAAAAGCTCTTTCAGCCTCTATCCGATCACGTTTTTCAAGGTCCATCTGGTAGCGAGCAGGAAAAAAGGAAAACCAAAGATTAATACAATCAAGCAAAGGACGCCAGACTTCCCCGGAAGCTTCCTGAAGAAAACTGCTCCGCGCAAGGTTATAAAGACGTACCAGAGGTTCTTTATCTGCTTCCCACTGAAAGGCTTCCTGACGAAGGCTAAGATAACTTGAAAAGGCAGAATCAAAGAGCCGGTCCGCTTGTTCTTGATCCTTCTGGCTCAAGGCTTTGTGTGCCTGGTAAAGTTTTTGCTCCGCTCTTGCCAGTTTGAGGTCATGGCTCGTATCACCTCCAGCGACATGAACATTTTTTTCTATTGGTGGTAAAAGTTGGGTGGATGGAGGTTCATTTACCTCCGTTTCAGTATCACCCTGGTTCTGTGCGTTGAGATAAACCTGATGGTGCAACGAAACCCAGGCAAGAAGACCCAAGATGGCACAAAAGACCAAGGAAAACGTGATGTTTTGGTGATTTCCCCGTTTTTTCATGGTTCAAAGCCTCTTGTTTCTGAATTTGTTTTTGCACAGCAGCTATTCTTATTGAACGCAAAGCAAAGCCTGAAAGAGTAAGCTTTTGAACAAATTTTGAACTTTTATATTGTACTGAAGACTTATTTTTAGACTTATTTTTTTGCGCTCTCTCAAGAAGAGCGTCTTTCAACGGCTTTGCGGATAGCAGACTTTTCGAAATCCTTGAGGTTTTGAAGCTCTTCGATGCGAGTAAGATCTTTTTTCTTGGCGTATGTCTCAAGGTAGCTTTTGGCATGTCTTTTTATTGTGCTGGAAGAGAGCTTTTCCAAAACTTCAATCACAAGTTCAACCTTGCTGTCATTGTTCATGCGTTTGATGGCATCAATTCCATAGGCTATTAAATTACGGTTTTCTTCGGAATGCTGCCCTGGTTCTGCTGAGTCAAGAGCTTTACGAATGGCATCTGCCAGCTGAGTGTTTACGAGCGTAAAATGCTCTTTTCCAAACTTGCCAAGGAAGTCTGCAGCTCGAGGAGCCGGGCGGTACTTTTGGTTTTCTGTGTTATCAGCTTGTTTAAGCCAACGAATGGCCTTTTTGATAATTCCTCCAAAGTCCTCTTTGTGGGCTTTGAGTTCTTCAACATGAGCTGCCAGTGTATTGAGCTGAGCTTCTGCTGCGGTAGAATCTTCTTCCTTTAAAAATTGCTGAACGAGTCGACCAAACCAATCTTCATTAAAGAGCAGGGCCTGTTGGCGAGTTGAAGCCGCTCGCAAGGAAGAGTTTTCCTGATCAACGAAATCTTGAGCATATCTGATAAGGTCATCTTTCCCATCATTGATTGAACGAAAGAGAATGTTGTGATAGAGCCCAAAACGTTCAAGAACTCCACGAGCAGCACCTTCCTTCTTTTCTAGTGCTCCATTGATCATTTCAAGAATCTGATTGCGAAGCTCACGCTTTTCTTTATTGCCAACCTGTAGAGGGGTTAAGAGTCCAGCAAGATCATGAGCCGCCTGAAATTGAACCTCCTGGTCTGGATCATTGATGCCTCTTTGAAAAGCTTCAATTAATGAGGGGTCTTCACCCTGACTGAGGCCTCGCCATGTTTCGGCCCGCACGCTGGCATCCGGATCCTCACTTAAACGCAAGAGCAAAGGTGCTGTACGGGAGGCCGGCAGGCTGCCCGATGAGAGTTGTTGAGCAAGATTCTTGCGAACATCTGAATCAGAGTGATCAATTAAAGGTTCAAGGGCATTCAGTTCTTTGACCCCTTGAGTTTGAAGCCAGGCACGCAAGGAGACTTTGACGTGTTCAGAGTCTTCCGAAGCTAAGCCTTCAAGAAAGACGGCTCGTGCTTCAGGAACTTGTTGCTTTAAAAGCTGTTCAAAAATTTCTTTTTGAACAGGATCATCATTTCTATTTTGCCGCTCCTGATAAACCTCCACCAGGGCAGTACGACTTTCTTCGTGTTTGGCAAAAACAATAAGTCCGTTGCGAAAGAACGATTCATAGGGGTTTGCAATATCTTCACCTTCAGCTTTTGCAGCCTGGACTTTTGCAATGCCTTCGTCCATAAGTGCCACAAGCCCATCAAAACCTTGTCTTCCAAGGGCGCTTAAGATATCAAGACACGGGCTGTGAGCAAAGCGCTTTGAATTATCCTTCAGAATTTCGGAGAGGGCTTGTACCAGGGTTGTTCCATAGCGGGGTGCTAAACGTTGAATTTCGAGGTTCAAAAGCTTTGATATGCTTGTGGTGGAACGGCTGAGTTCTTCGCTCAGCAAGCGTGCTCCTTCACGGTGCCCAGATTGGAGAAGCTCAAGAATTGCAAACCTCCTGACACCGCCCCACTTTCTTTCGTCAAAAGGCCAGGCCGGCTGGCTTTCTTCATTGTTCTCAGAGGTTGCTTCTTTTTTATCAAGAAAGCTCAGAATGGCGTTAAGACCACGCCCTTGGGGTAAGTCTGAGAGGTAGCGTAGAGCACACTCTGCATAAGCGGGTGAGGACTCCGGAGTAAGAAGTTTCTCCATGGTGTCCTGGGCAGCCTCATAACCAAGTTTCGCAATTCCATCATAAAGAGCATAACGTTCTTGAGCATTAAGCTCTGAGTCGTTGAGTCGCTCTAGAAACCAGGAGCCAGCTCGTTGTTTTTCGGTTGAAGAAAGTGACGGAGAGAGTGCGCCCAAGCTTGCTAAAGCAGCAAGTCGAACTTCTTCGGATGCCTCTCCTTGTGTTGCGCTCTCTGAAGCTTCTGAAAATGGTTGAGATTGCTCCATCAGACGCTCGAAAATTTTGTCTGAAGGATCTTTTACCAGTGAAAAAAGGCGACAAGCAGTAGCCCGTACGAGTGAATTTTCATGTTCTGTGGCTTGAAGGAGGATCTCAACACTTTCTGCTTGAGAAGCCAGGGAACGGTCAGAGTCCTCTCCCAATTCTTCACGGACAAGCTCAATCAGTTCTCGTTGCAGGGTGATTCTTTGGGAATCTTCGCTTGTTACCAGTTCTTCAAGCTTAAGCTGAAGATCTTTTGCATTCAGACAAAGAGCTCCAAGAAAAGAACAGATTGTGAGACTCAGTGTAATACGAAGAGAAGAGATGTTCATCTTTGATATGCTCCTGCTTGTGGAAATATATTCATTATATCTAGAAAATATGATGAAGAAATTCAAAATAAATTACCAGGAACAAATTCCTTGTGCATCATCTCAAATTTCAAATACTTCTTGTTATAATGCGTTTAAATCAAGAAAACAAGATTTGCTTTGTTTTGTTTCTGTACTTTGCACCTGTTCATGAAGTTGTTGAATCAGGTGAACCCTTTGATTGTAGGGTGCTATGGGCCCTTTTTCTTTTTGTTATGGCTTTAATAATTTGCCTGGCCAACTTAAGTTTTTAAAGGAATATGTGTTTATTCTGGAAATACTCTCATGAAGAAAACTTGATACGACTCAATTGTACCTGAAAAGCCGTCGCATTATGAGCCTTTCAGATGTATAATGCGGAGCTCACAAAAGTATGTTGCTATTACGAAAATAAACTTTGAAAGCAGGCTTTATCCTGATAGTTGTGAGGTCCAGAGTTGGATTCAACTTAACTGAGTCACTTAAAAATTAGAGAAAACTTTTCGTGACCAGAAGACTTACGTATGTTGCTATTTCTACATGGATTTCTTATGAGAATTACAATGTGATTGTTTCAAGGTGTATTGGGGGTGTTGTCCCAACAGAATATAAATATAAACTCCTGTTCAAATGAGAAGACGTAGCATTGAGAATATAAAGACATAGAGATTAGAAGATTATAGACCTGGATTTTGATAGAAGACGTGAAGACGTATAGAAGGCAAAGCATTGGCCCGAAGATCTGAACAAAAACCGCTTCAACCTCCTCAGGATCTTGTGATTCAGGGTGGACCTCCGCATATTACGGAAGGCTCCATGCTTGTTTTCTATGATCAGCTCGTGGAACCAATGCTTTCTGAGTTTTGCTCGCGCATGATTGGTGAGGACTGGACAGAGTTTGGAGATTATGAGCATATTAAGCGTTTTCGCTTTAAAAGTTTAGGGCGGCTTGAGCGTGCTTTAGAGCTGCTTTGTGTTGGCTTGGGTCCTGCGGAATTAAGCATTGTACGGGCTGCGGTCATTCGAGATGGTCCGGATGAGATAGGGCTTTTATTAGAGGCCGCTCAAAGCATGGAGTATCTTGCTGAGGTTTTGCAGCGCATACGTGCCAGTTGGCTGCGTTCTTTACTTGAGGTTCCCCAACACTTTTTTAATGTTTTTCAGCCTATGATTGATCTTTCTTCAGGGCGGGTTTTTGCCTATGAAATGCTTATTCGAGCTCATTCGGATAAGCAGGGAGGAATTATTGGCGGAGGACAGCTTGCGGAAGCAGCCCTTGCAAGCAAACAAATATATGTTTTTGATTTACTTGCGAGAGAAGTCGCTATTCGGACGGCAGCAAAGAAATTTCCTGAGCAAGCTCGTATTTTTATTAACTTTATGCCTAATAGCGTACTTGACCCTCAAAGAAGCCTTGACAAAACTCTTTATGACTGCAAGGTTTGCAATATTCCACCGGAGCGTGTTGTTTTTGAGGTGGTTGAAAGTGAATCAATTGCTGATATTGCGTATTTAAAAAAGCTTCTGAATAACTATCGCCAGCGTGGTTTTAAAATTGCTTTGGATGATCTTGGATCTGGTTATTCGGGTTTAAATTATATGCTTGAGCTAATGCCTGATTTTGTCAAGCTTGATCGTGACCTTGTCAATGGGTGTGCTACCAACAGTTCAAAACGAGTCATTGTTTCAAAGATTATTGAAGCAGCCCATGATATTGGGATTCAGGTTATTGCAGAGGGGATTGAGACTTTCGAAGACTTTCGAGCGGTTCAGGAGCTTGGTGCGAATATTGTTCAGGGCTACTATTTTGCAAAACCCAGTGCTGAAATGATCTTTGCTGAAGACTATAACCTTCTTGATGCTATTCTCGGACAATCAAAGGTTAAGGCTGAGGACTAGAGTAAGCTTTTCTTCGAAGTTCAGGCAAGTGCTGTCCAAAGAGAGGTCGAGCCTCAATCGATTTCGTTTGTTTGTCCAAACGCCTCTTTCAAGATATTCTAGCTCGATACAAAAGGCTTTCGTAAGAGCTTGAACTTCTGAATATTTGTGTTGTTAATCCTGTTATTATTGGTTCGAAAACTCTCCACTTTCGTATCGTAATCTTCGCAGCTCATATAAAAATTTCATATAAAACTCTTTAATTTTTGCCAAACGGTAAAACTTCAATCTGCTTTGCCAAAAAGCAAATCAACTTTGGGATGTGGCTTTATTTTTATGGGCTTCGTCTTAAGATCCTTGTATCCAGTCATAACAAGATATGTCATACAAGATATGGTGTTACTGGAAGTGAAAATTTCAGGTCAATAGTGCAGAGACTTACTTTAGCGTATCATCAGACAAGGTGGAAAAATCGACAGACATGAGTGGGGAGATCAACAATGAGACGAAGTGAGAAATCGCGTTGGATGGCAGGAGCGTTATGTCTTCTTGTTATTTTTGGAATAACGGCTTGTTCTGGCGGAGGGGGCGGTGGAAAGAGCTCCGAAGAAGGCGGTAAGATTGGGGGGGCTTCTGCGAATAACGCTTCCATTCAGCTTGCCGATAATGCTTATCCGCTTGAAGATTATTCTGGTACAACCGAAAAGAGCAAGCTTGATGTTCTAAGCGAAGAAGCTCTTGGAACTCTACTCGAGCTTGGTCCTGATGCTCTTGATAAGAATCTTCAAGTAGGCGATATTCTTTTAAGAAACAATGGAGCTTGGAGAATTCTTGAGCTTGATCCAAGTGGAGTGCTTGGCCTCAAAGCAAAAGTTAGTGCTGCACCTCTTGCGGATGCTTTTAAAGAGTTTAGCCTTTCTTTTAAGCTTAAAGATCTTTACGCTTCTCAAACAGGCTCCACTTTTAAGCCTGATATTTTTGCTGATAGCGCTCGTCCAGAGCGAGGCTCTGTTTCTTCAGCTCTGCAGACCCCTGATTCTCTTTCTTCAGCCACTGTGAACTCTCATTTCACCTCAGATATAAGTCCTTCGCCAGAGTCTCTTGCTCAGTCATCTTCTTTTAATCCTCAAACGGGCTTAAGCTTTGGTGGGAATATAAATTTAAACGATCTTGTCAGTGCCCCGATTGGAGACATCAATGATTTTGTTGCTGCGGCTCCACTTGGTATGAAGAGATCTTTTTCTGTTAATGATCTGGTGCTCAGCAGCGGTGGTGGCAATAATCTCAAAATAAAAACAGGTACGTTTCAGCTTAACCCAGATATCTCTGGGCAGGTTGACCTTGTGAATAAGAGTTCAAACCTTTCTTATAACTCTCGTCTTAACGCAGACCTTGTATTTACCATTGAAAGCTCTGGGCCAACAAGTTTTGATCTTGATCACAACATTTTTGATCCAGTTATGAATTTTAATGCTGGTGGTGTTCCTTTGAGTTACAGCGCTTTGCTGGCATTGCAGGGGAAGGTTCTCGTGAACGATGCCACGAGCGCAGAGGTCAGAGTTCGCTTCTCTTTTAAAACAACGGGCAGTGTTAATTATGCTGCTGGTTGGAACCCTCTTTTGCTCCTTGACCCGGATTTTGAGATAAGCGAAATCCAATGGCTTTCGGGAAGTGGTGAAAGCATTGAGTTTACACCTTTTATCGATGTCCGTGACCGTTTCAGCATTATAGGGACTGAGGCTTCTCGTCTTGAGCACCTGATCGCGAGCATGAGTCGTGATGACCGTTCAGTTGTTAATAGTGTTTATGGTTCGGACAGTGCTCGGAGAGCAGATGTTCAAAGTTTTTTTGCTGTACGATCAAAGCTTTTTGAACTTGAGACCAGTAGTACATCGGCTGAGCTCTTAAACAAGCGTGTATTTGATGAAAATGAGAAAAGCTATCTTATCTATGGTAAGGCTCTTGGTGCTAATGAGGGGGCTGCCCTTGAGTTAACAAACAGTAGTGGCAAAACTAGTCAGGCTTACACGGATGATCAGGGGAATTTTGGCTTTGGGCAATTAATGCCTGATATATATACCCTGACGGGAATTGATTCGAAGCATACCTTTGAGCCAGCCAGCATGAGCATTGATATTGTGGATCAAAATCGCGAGGTGCTTTTGAAAGCAACGCCCAAAGTAAATGGTCCTGCCTCTGATGTCGATGACAACACTCATGTGAGCAGCCAGAGCAGTAAAGTGAAAACCCCTTCCGATTCATTGCAAAATCAAAATGAAGACTTGACTCTTCTCCGTGCAGATGTCTATCCGAAACTTGCACAGGGAGAAGTAGAGATTGTGTTAAGTTGGGAAGATTCTGGGAGTCGTGAAGCATCTCCAGTGTATAGGGTTGAAATAGAGCTTGAGAGGAAGAATCATCAGGTAGAGCAAAAGGAATTGAGAAACATAACAGGCTTTGATCGTTATGTACGATATGAATTCCGTGTTCCTGCAAATGTTTTTGTTCGTGGGAAATTTCGTGTGGCACGTGAGGCGGTCGGACTCTCGGATCCTTCGGCTTGGAGCGCTTGGAGTGGAAGATTTGATATTCCTCAGGTTAAGCTTGAAAGAGTTGCACCAGAAATTACGAATCCTGCAGAATCGTCATTTGGTGGAGATAATGTTTATGAAGCAGACGAGGATGAAGAGCAAGTTACAATTGAGTATACCGTAAAGGGAGAAGTCCCAAAAAGGGGTGAGGGGGGATTTTCTGTCAGAATGTACGCTAAGAGAGGCAATAGTGCGAGCTATGAATTTTTTAGTCATCTTATGCTTTCAGGCCTTGATTTCCCTTTTCAAGAAAGAGCCTTTACTTTTCAGCCGCCATCAGACGATAAAACTTATGACGGTGATGAGTCCCTTATCTATAACGTTTCTTATAAAATCATAATTACAATGGATCTTCCGGTACGTGATGAAAGAACGAATGAAATAGAAGATTACGAAGTCTTTGAATCATTTCCTATTTTTATCAACTATCCCAAAAATGATGATGTGACGCCTGGAAACACTCAGCTTGAAGCGCCTCAAGGCCTGAAAACGGATCGAGACCAATACAGCATTGATGTCCATGGAGATGAAAAAACCGCCATTCGGCTGAGTTGGGATGAAATTCAGGGCGCTGCTTATCGTGTCAATATTTATGGCAAAAGCGCAGACCTTTCTGACCCATTTAAGGGGCCAATAGATTTCAGCAGCCCTGTTGTAACTCTTGGTAGTGGTCAAAATATTGTGGACAACTGGGTTGTTTTGAATGACGCAGGAGAAGTCGGTACAGGTGATTATGCCTTTACAGTGACTGCTTTCCGTAATGGAGAAGAAGCCACAACTCCACACCATGATGCATCTTACTTTACAATCTATACGAAGCAAAAGGGTGATTCCTTTGAAGAGGGAGAAGGTCTGGTTGGTGAAGATGAAAGTGACATGAAAGGCTGGGTGAAGATAACGGCGCCAGTGTCTGGGGATCGGATGCGTAGCCAGTTACCAATACTATTCCGTTGGGAAGTTGATGACGATAAATTTTTACCCCATGAGGTAGAAGCGATTAAGGATGAGATCAGTTATTATAAATGTGTTATAAAACGCCGTGATGGCAATTGGGGTGATTTGGGAACTGTTGCGGAAGAAATAGTAACAGGCACTCAATATTCTTTGAAAAACGTTGGAGAGTCTCTAACAGAAGAAGAAAAAACAAAAGGAGTACTATACAGCTTTCAGCTTTTTGTTTACGACAAAGAAGGAAAGACTGTTAAAGAAATTGATGCTCCAATGGTTAGTTTCAAATACAAACCTGATGCAGGAGAAAATTATCGAGCAGGGGCCTTAGGACGTCCTATAGATCTATGGCCAAATAATAACGATGTTCAAAAGACTCGTGATGTGAAACTTACCTGGTCAGAGGTTTCTGGGGCAACCCATTATGCCATTCGGTTTTTCTCAAACTGGGATTATCAGGGATATGGAAGCGAAGAGATTATTACTGATCTTTCCCAGAACCAGTACCAACTCCGTGATTTAGAAACGGGCAAGTATGTCTGGCAGGTGCGTGCTGGAAAGAAGGTTGGTGGAAATAGCTATGAATGGGGCGAATGGTCAAGGACTGCAGAGTTTGAAGCTAATCCTCATTTCATGCGTTACGAGGACCCTTGGAATTTGCAAGTAGATGACAGCTCTTTTCCCACAGTAAAGCTGAGTTGGGAAAATGATCCAGAAGTCAAAGAGTTTTCTGTAGTTGTGTTACGTAAAGCAGGGAGCAGCAATGGAGAAGTTATTGTCCAGAAATATGTTGCTGGGACTCAATACGAGTTAAAGCTTGATTCAGGGAAATATGAATTTTCCGTATATAACGTTATTCAGGATCTTGACGGAGAAAGAAAGAGATTTGGGTTTGGGGTTTACGAAGACCTAAGACTTCCTCTTGCTTCGAATGATCAAAATAAACAAGCACCAGCAGCTCCTGAGGTAACTTGGCCACCGAAAGAGCTTGAGGGCAGGATACTTCAGCATGTTGAGGTCTCTGATTCAGGGATTGAAAGTGTGGATTCCATAACCGTGTGGAAGACTTTACCTAAGCTTCGGTATCAGGGAAGGCTTTATAAAGGTGTTGGTGGGGCGCTTGTTGAGGACTCTGTAAAGCTTGATGAATACAAAGTTGTTGAAGAGTTTGAGTATAAAGACAGAACTCTCAATGGAGACAAGACGACTCAGCAATTTGAGGGGCTTGGTGCTGGCTCCTATGTTATTGAGCTTTGGGCCATAAACCAGGATGGCCAAATAGGTGAGAGTACTTTTCGAAGCTTTAAGATTGGGTACGGTGAGAAAGTCGTTCCTCAAGGCAAGCTTATTATTCATAACAAAGAACAGAACCTGGTCAGATCAGGCAGCTATACTTTAAGTTGGAGTGAGTTGAAAGTTGCAAGTCAAGAGCTGGTAGATGCTGGTTATAGCATCCGTTATGAAGTAACTCGTTCAATTCCTCGCTCAGAGAGTATTGAAATTGTTACAAATGAACCAAATGCGGTGCTTTACCTCCCTTCTTTGGCTGAGCTTGGATTGAAAAGAGCATACACTGCTGATATTGGGGTCCAGGGTTTCTTGGTTGATGAAAAGGGTAAGCTTGTGTATGAGGGGGAGATCTTCGGAAAGGATTCTATTGATCTTTTTGTTGTTGATCCTTTGCCAACGCCTGAAATTCTTGAACCTCAAGATGAAAGTACGGACATGGTTGCGGGGCAGCATAAATTTTCTTGGACTGAGATCGAAGGTTCAGGTGGATCTCAAGTGAAGATTATTGAGATTCAAAATTCGGAAGCAGGTGCAAAAGAGATCGTCTTAGAAGACACTGTGCTTCTGTCAGCTAGAGAGATTCCTTTTGAAGCCAAAGCTGGCCATCAGTATCGTCTTGGCGTGCGTGCGATTGAAAAACTTGGCTCAGGCGAAATTGACGAAGTTTATTCAAGTGATTGGGTTTGGGTTCAAGTTTTCCAAGTTCTTCCTGAGAAAGAGCTGGAAGAAATTTTAACAGAGCAAATTACAGGTCTTAGCCCAGATGTTGAAGCAGGAAGTGTTACTATTCCAGAGGTTAAGCTTGATGAAAACCAGGGCATAGAGCTTAAGTGGAATGCAATTGAGGGAGCTGATGGCTATCGTTATACCATCAAGAATGCAAAGACCTCTGATATTTATCGTAGAAATGAAATGCCAGTTGAGAAGACTTCAGCACGTGTTCAGATCCCAGTGGGGGAGTGGACGTGGTGGGTCGTAGCTTTAACACACCAAACTCAAACAAACCAAGAAGGAGAATCTCAGGATCTTTGGGTTGAGCATGTCCAAACGACTTCTGATGAAGCTAATTTTGATACCGTTGATCAAAACGGAGTTGGTGAAACCCTAACGAAGCCCACGGGGCTGAGTCCTTCTAATATGGCAAAACTAAAGAAGGGCTGGATTGAGCTCACGTGGAATGCTGTTGCTGGGGCTGAATTCTATACTGTTATCGTTGAGAAGTGGAGCAATGGTAGTTATGTTTCCCACGGAGCACCTTACAGGGCAAGCACAAACTCTTATCTGATTCATCTGGACGAAGCCGGGCAATGGGGATGGGCTGTTCAAGCCCATGCTCAAGGAAAAGCGGATAGTCTTTTTGCTAGCGCTGATTTTGATACAGGTGATGGAGCAGAAGAAAATAAATCTCTTGAAAAGCCTCAAGTGATTAGCCCAACGGGACATAGTAAAGTTTTTGGCTCTTCAACTTCGCTCAGGTGGTTTTCTGTCCAGGGAGCACATGGATATGAAGTTGAGTTGGAGGTCTTTGAGTCAAATCCTCTTGGTGGAGGGCATTGGAATTCTGACTGGAGTGGTTCTGGAGAAACCTTTATTTCCTCTCATTCCGTAAGTATTACTAAAGGACAACGCTATCGTTGGAAAGTTCGTGCTCTTGGAGATAGTTTTGGAGATGAAGGTCCGTGGACTGATTGGCAGTATTTTGATACGTTAACAAACTAGAATCATAAAAGAAGTCAGGTTGCGTTAAAAAAAGGAAGGCCTCGAGAGGAGCCTTCCTTTTTTTTATTCCAATGGTGAAAGCCAAAAAGTTTATTTTTTAATTAGCAAAAACAAGAGTAGCAGTAGTAAGTACAGCGCCCGAATAGAATGATAAGGCTTTTAAGCACTATCAGTGAAGCATGTCCTATCTTTGAAAATGTTTTCTCTCCGGCCTGGCTTGTCCTATTTGGCGAAATTGAAGGACTGGTTAAGCGAACGGCCACAATTTCTTTGTGTTGATGTTCTGCGTCAGACTTTTTTTGTTCCAGGGAACAAGCTTGTGTCAAAGTTGTCTGGTAAGAGTGGTGCTCAAAAGATGGTGGACTTTCAGCAGAAGAGTTGAATGATTTTGAAGCACAGCCACTAACTAGTGTTGTTGCAAGCAAAAGGGATGCAAGAGAATATTTCATAATATGGCACTCCGCTTAGAGAGGGAATACGTTAAAATACAAGTTAACCAAGAGTTCCAGAGGAAGTGTGTTGTTCCATCTAAATATCATTATACTGAGATAGCTTTTAAGTTGTTTCTCAAGAAAAAGTCCTTGCCAGAAAACTGGCGAGGACTTTAAGAGTGTGGGATGAGAGGGTTTTATGAAATCTTGAGAGCTAGCTTTCTCTAAGGATAACAACCGTTGAATCTCTATTTTTCTGATACTGCTTTACTCTTTCTTTGAAGAGGAACTCCAGGCAGTCCTCAAAATCTTCAAATTTTTTCAGGGGAATGTCGGCAATATGAATGTCTCCGAGAGAGTAGGACTTCTGGTAAAACAAGTTATAAACATCGTTTGCGTCTATAGAGAATGTATTAAGGGCGTCGGCTATTCCTTGAGTATTAATAAGTACTTCCCAGTCTTTGCAGGCTAGAGCAGAACTCTTAAGGCAATCAAGAACAGTTGTTTTGTTCAGGGATAGAGTTACATTCGGAGGGGTTTCTGAAGCATGGATTGAATAGTTTATGCCGGCTTGATGGCAGAGATCTTTTCCAATATCGAGAATCGAAGCATTCTGAGCTTGAAAGTGTGGTAAAACACGTTTGAGGGGATGTGTGAAAAGGATGTAAAAAGGTCGTGCGCTTACTTCAAATATCCTGTCAAGGGCAAGAGAGAAGGTTTGTTCTTCCCCGAATTCGTAGTTTTCGTAGTTAAGGAGAAAAAGAGGTCGAGAGCCCTGCCCAAGACTGCCATATTCAAGCCCAAGCTCGTCCGTGAGATCTTCGAATTCTATCTCACTTCTGTAAAGCTCGTAAGAAATTTCTCCTCTGGATCTTTCAGTGTCTAGAACATAATCCTCAAGAAATTCGAAATCATTATCAGCTTCTATTTGAAGGTCTTCCAGGGGAAATTCCAGCTCTTGTGCCCAGGTTTGAATGAGCCCCTCAACCTTTTCGAGGTTCATCACTTTATGAGTTTGATACTGCTCATCATCCTTGAGAATTTCTAAATATCCCTGCCAAACTGATTCCGGTAAAGGAGGGTAGAGCTCTTCTATGGCTGCCTGGATAGCTGTTTCTCTTGCCTGATTCCTTTTTTTGAACTCTTCGTTTTGATATTCAAGTTGTTGTTGGAAGAGTTCCTTTCCTTTGGATGCTTGATCTTGAGCTTGATAGGTATGGCTGAAAAGAAAGCCAACCAGACATAAACAAAGCATTGAATAGAACATCAAACATCGGGATGACTTGAACATAAAAGATCCTTTTGAGCATGGTTAAGAAGAGGTGATTTCGCTGTCTTGATATTTTAATCCAGGAACAAGAACGGTGAAATCTCCATTTTTTATATTTTTCACCTTTTCTTTAAAAGATTATTGTAGACAATTGTTCTAGCTAGAGATGTGTGAAGTCTTATGCTTCAAAGAATAGTCTAGAAGGTCGCGTTTATCTTAAAAGTTTTGTCTCAAAATATTCATAAGAGGAAATAATGAAGCAGGTAGCTCTTGTTGGTTTTGGAAAGACCCTGCGCGCATTAATGCGTGCACTTGTGAAGCATCCTACGCTTCAGGTAACCCGAGTGCATACAGCTTTTTCAGCCCAAGAAGTTTCTGAGCTCCTGAGGCATGATTCATTCATGGGCCCCTTTTTTGCTTCCTTTGAAGTTTCTGGAAATACTCTTCGAATCTTTGATCAAAGCATTGAAATAGTTCCCCTTGATATCCAAAGGTATCTTGAAGCTCAAAAGCAACCCTTGGATTTCATGGTTTTTGATCCAGAGCTTGCAGTTCAAAGAGCTGAACTTGAGAGCTACTTAAAGCATAAGATTCGAAGAATTTTCCTCTTTCAAGGGGATCCAAAGCTTATCGATGTCCAGGTCTTTATGGGGCTGAATAATATGGATTTCAGCCCAGAGCATAGAATTATTGCTGTTGGTTCAGGAGCTGCTCATGCTTTAGCTGCAATATTGCATTTGCTCTCGCAGGATTATCACATTTCCAAAGGGGCAGTAGATATTTATGAGCCGTACTCATTTCAGAAGTTTCAAAGTGCGGGAGGGGTGCTAGAAGGAGCAAGCTCCCAAACTGATATTCGTCAGTTTCGATTGCGTGGAAATGAGCTCTTTCCCACGTTGGAGTGTGGTGAATTAGCTGAGGTTGAGAACGCGTTTCCAAATTTTAATGGGCTCTTAATCGGTCAGAAGGTACATGTTCCGGGCATTCAGACAGGAGCACTTCGGTTACTGCTTGAGATGAAAAAAGGGCCAGGAAGCCGTCAAGAAATTAATGAATATGTTCAGTTGCGGGCAGAGATGGGTTATCAAAAGATCGTGGGGTATAGTCCAAATGCTCTGCTTTCAAATGACGTTATTGGGAACTCCCATTCATGTATTTTTGACGCAGGCTTAACAAAAGTTCACGATAATCTTTTAGGCCTTTTTCTTTGGTACGATAATGAATGGGGAGTTGTCAATCGCTTGGTTGAATTGCTTGAACTTGCAAGCTATTTGCGTGGCTAAAAACAACCTGAAGCATTTTTTATAAGGTGCAGAAAACAAGTATCGCAGAAGTGAAAAGAAATGAAGTTTTGTCGTATGATTTAAGATGGAAAGAAAGAGTTTATGGCTTACTATGATGCCTTACCCTACATTGATGAGCTTGATATTGAGTTCCGTTCACGGCGTGTGTTAATGCGTCTGGATTGCAACCTTCCTCTAACCGAAGAGGGAGAAATCCGAAGTGCTCGTCGTCTTCATGCTTCATTGCCTAGTATTCGTTTTTTACAGGAGAGAGGCGCAAAGCTTATTCTCATGTCACACCTTGGACGGCCTCAGGGGAAGCCCCAGAGCAAGTTTTCTCTTAAGGTTGCAGCAGACTATCTTGAGCGTTTACTTGCGCAAAAAGTCGTGATGGCTGAGGATTGCGTTGGAGAAGCTGTTGAAAAGCAGGCTCAAGAACTTGCGGAGGGAGAAATCCTGATGCTTGAGAACTTGCGTTTTCATAAAGAAGAAAAGAAAGAACCCGAAAAATTTGGGCAAAGGTTAGCTGCGCTGGGTGATTTTTATGTCAACGATGCTTTTGGAAGTTGCCATAGAGCTCATGGGAGTATTGTGGGAGTCCCAAGATTTTTGCCTGCTGCGGGGGGCTTGCTTTTGAAAAAAGAGTTGGGTTTTTTAGGACCTTTGCTCAAGCAGCCTGAAAGGCCCTATGCCGCAATTCTTGGTGGCGCAAAGGTGCAGGATAAGATCCAGGTTATTGAAGCCTTTTTATCTCGAGTTGATGCGATCATTATTGGAGGAGCCATGGCCTATACCTTTTTGAAAGCCCAGGGTGTAGAGGTTGGTGCTTCTCTTGTTGAAAATGAATCTCTGGAGTTTGCACAAGGAGTTCTAAGACGAGCATCCCAAAATGGTGTCGAAATCTTACTTCCTGAAGATCATTTGGTTGCAAAAAGCATCGAAGCTTCAGAGGTTTTTGCTACAGAAGAGATCCAAGATTCTTTTGCTGGTTTTGATATTGGTCCTAAAAGTCAGAAGAAGTTTGCTGATACTTTAGGTTCTGCACAGACGATCATCATGAATGGCCCCATGGGAGTTTTTGAAAAAGAGGTTTTTGAAAATGGGACACGACAACTTCTCAAAGCTTTAACTGAAGCTTACCAGCGAGGGGCTTATGTTGTGATTGGTGGGGGCGATTCTGCAGCAGCAGCAGAAGCTTTTCAGGTTGTTGATAAAGTGAGTTTTGTTTCTACTGGTGGTGGAGCGTCCCTCGAATTTTTGGAAGGCAAGGAGTTGCCAGGAATTTTAGCACTTACAAAAAGCTCTTCCTGAAAGACCCTGTCTTAAGGTGCTTCTAGAGGAGACCAGCTTAAGGAAGAATGAAAAGTTTCCTGAGCCTGCTCTTCTTCGGAAGATATTTTGCCTTTAAAGAAAAAACGAGCACTAAAGCGATAGGCTTTGTCGCGAAGCAAGGTGGTGTTAAGCTGATACTGGAGCTCAATATTATCGAGTTCAGCGGCTAAAAAAGAAGCTGTTTGGGCAATAAGAAGCTTATTGTTTTCGTCAGCTTGAATTTGAAAAGCTATATCAAGCGCATCTTTCTTGAGTTCTACAGTGTTAAGCCAGAGCTTCCCTTGTAGTGGTGTTTGAGCAAGAAGTTGAAAAACGCTGTCATAAAGTTGGAAGTCTGTATGAAGCAGCTTTTGATCTGAAGAGAGTTGTGAGGTCGAAAATTGGGAACGAATATCAAGATCCCAGCTTTTGGGACGATTGCGGGCAGAACGCGAAAGATAGATTGCCCTGAGGCCGTAGTAGGTGTTTGCTCTTGCAATAATTTTTTGAGCGTTTATCTGTGACAAACTCTTTGCCTCAAGCTTCCAGATGTTTTCCTGTTCTTTGAAGTCGTTCTTGGTTTTTCCTTGAAAAGAAGGAGCTGAGGCTTCAATCTTTTTTATTGACCACTCAGAGTCAGTTTGATGAAGGATGTTTTTAACCTGAACCTCAAAGTTCAGGTCTGTATTGCTGTCGAAAGACTTTGCTTGAGCTGAATACTCTGGAGCGTCATGAAACCAGGCTTTTGGTTGCCATGGAGCTTGCTGAGAACAGGCCAAGAGCAAAAGGCTGAATATGCTCACGCAAAATTTTGAACGTGGAAAGTTAGAAAAGCAATTCTTCATGGGCTGCAAAATCCTATAGAATGAGGGGGCTTTTATTTTTTCTTACTTGTTGCGAAAATATAGTTTTAGCAAAAGCGGGCATACTTCAATATTTTAACTTACTATTGAAATTTTAGAATAGGAAGTGCTTATACCCCAAGGAAGGAAGTCATATGAATATTGAGATTCTTTATGAAGGAACATACGCTCTTGCGCGAGTTGGGTTGGATGCAGGAGAAGAAATTATAAGCGAAGCTGGGGCAATGGTTGCGATGAGCCCGGGGCTCAAAATAGAGGGGAAGGCAAAGGGAGGTCTGCTGAAGTCTCTCGGTCGAAAATTTTTGAGTGGGGAATCATTTTTTCAGAGTATTATTAAAGCCGAGAGCTCAGGTGAAGTTTTGCTTGCTCCCAATAGCCCTGGCGATGTTGTGGTTGTAGAGGCTTCTGAGGGCTGGTTTATTCAAAGAGGTTCTTTTCTTGCAAGTGGTTCTGGAGTTCAAGTTTCCTCTAAAGCTCAAGGTATTGGCAAGGCTCTTTTCAGTGGGGAAGGTCTCTTTGTCATGCAAGCAGTCGGGGAAGGAGCGCTTATACTTTCAAGCTATGGAGCGATTCATCGGATTGATCTTCAGGCGGGCGAAGAGTATATTGTTGATAATGGACATCTTGTTGCTTGGAACTGTGAATATGAAATAAAGAAAGCCTCAAAGGGAATCTTTTCAAGTGTAACAAGTGGGGAAGGGCTTGTTTGTCGTTTTCAAGGGCCTGGAACAGTGCTTTTACAAAGTCGCCAGCTTTCATTGCTTGCTCAAATGCTGGCTCCTTTTTTGTCAAACAAAGGTTAAGGTAGTCTTTATACTGAATTCTTATCGTATTCAAACTTGGGTTTGGAATAGTTTTTTACAAATGGTATGTTTAAAGTGGTTCATGGAAGGCAAAGGAGGATTGTATTTTTATAAGCAAGGTGCTTGTGAAAGTTATAAAGTCTTAGAGTAAAACTAAGGCGTAAACAATTTTTGCTCTTCATTTTTTGGGGAATTCATCATGCGTTGCGAATGTTGTAAGAAGGTTCCAGCAACTATACAGGTTCGAGATGTTTCTGAGTGGAAGGTCGCAGATATTATTCATGTTTGTGATTCTTGTGCTCAACTGATCGTGCCTCATTTTCTTGTTCCTCAAAAGAAGCTTGTGTCGGTAGCAAAGGCTCTCGAAAAAGGGCAAGAAAGCTTTCAAGAGATGAACACGAGTGTTTTGCCAGGAGAAAAAGAAGATAGTTTCACAGCATGGGAACCGTCTCAAGAGCAGGAAATAAAGTGCAAAGAGTGTGGGACGAGCTTTAAGGATTTTCAGAAAACAGGACGTTTAGGATGTGAGTTTTGTTATGAATCCTTTCGAGACCTCCTCGATCCTATTTTAAAGCGGGTCCATGGGGTGCTTGCAACCCAGCATCAGGGACATGTTCCAGAGGCTCCAGAAGCAAGCTCTCCCTCGCTCCTTCGCAAACAGGTTCAGATGCTTCAAAAAGAGCTCCAGATTTTTGTTCAAACCGAAAATTATGAACGGGCAGCAGAACTGCGTGATAAAATTATGGAGATGGAAGAGAAGCTTCAGGAAAAAGATACGAAGTCATAGGTTTATTAGGTACAAGAACGAAGGAAAAGAAGGTTATGGTCCGCCACCTTTCAGAGTTTGAGTTTGAAGATTTCCCACGCTTTTGTGGAGAATGGCTGAGAGGAATTGGTCCAAAAGCTGATGTCGTTGTGTCTTCAAGGATTCGGCTTGCACGTAATATTTCAGGTTTTCCTTTTCCAGCAAAGATGAATGAGCAGGAGCGCCAGGAAATTGTTGAGATTATATCAGAAGCAATCCGTGGAGCTGCCATTAAGATTGACCTTGAAGAATCTTCTCCTATTGATCGAGCGCTGCTTGTAGAACGCCATTTAATTTCAAAGGAGCTCGCTGCCAGCGAAGGACCTCGTTGTGTCATTTTTGGTCGTCATGAAATGATCAGTATTATGGTTAATGAGGAAGATCACCTGAGGCTTCAATGTATGAAAGCTGGTTTTGACTTGGATCATTCGTGGAGAGCGCTTTCTCGTATTGATCGTTACCTTGAAAGTCAGATTCCCTATGCTTTTCATAAGCATTTTGGTTTTCTTACTTCTTGTCCAACAAACGTTGGAACTGCCATTCGAGTCAGTGTTATGCTTCATCTTCCAGCTCTTACCCTTAAACGGCATATTAAAAGGGTTCATAAGGCTGTAGAGCATATGAATCTTACTTTAAGAGGGCTTTACGGAGAGGGAACGCAAGCCTTTGGAGATTTTTATCAGGTTTCAAATCAGGCTACTTTGGGGCGAAGTGAAGAAGAGCTTGTGCAGGCTTTGAAGCACTTAGTTCCTAAAATTTTAGAATATGAATATGGCATGAGAGAAGCGCTGTTAAAGGAGGGCAGGGCCTTTCTTGAAGAACGTATTCAAAGTGCCCTGACAACGTTGCGGTCAACTCAAAAGATCAATATAGAAAAAACCATGGAGCATTTGTCGATGGTTCGCCTGGGGCTTCATCTTGATATGATTTCAGAGCCTCATTTTTCAATGCCCCGTCTTAATGAGCTTTTTTTAACATGCCAGCCAGCTCACCTTCAAAAACGCGAGGGAAGAAGTTTAACAGCAGAAGAACGTGATATTTTAAGGGCTGGACTCGTTCGAAAAGCCTTTACAGTGCTTCCCTTAAACTAGAACGTTGGTCGGTTTGAATAAAAAGACTCAGTAAATGTGTTTGGGTGTTGTGATGGATGACCAGGGTGTTTGGCGCAAGGCTTATGTTGCTTTGGGAAGTAACCAGGGCAAGCGACTAAAATCTTTGCAAAGAGCATTAAAAGCTTTAGATCAGAACGCTTTTTGTCATCTTCAAGCTCTTTCTTCTGTCTGGTATAGCTTGCCGGTTGATTGCGAATCTCCCAGTCGAAATTTCCTTAATATGGTAGCAAGTGTAAAGACTCCTCTGGGACCAGAAGATCTTTTGCAGTTTTTTCTTACAATTGAAACCAGTATGGGAAGGGTAAGAAAAGAGAGACGCAATACTTCTCGCCCCATTGATCTTGATCTTTTAATTTACGAAGATTTGGAACTTGAGACAGCGACTCTTTCCTTGCCTCACCCCGAGCTTGCAAAGAGAGATTTTGTTCTGCACCCGTTCGCCGAGATAGCGCCTTCTCTTATCCATCCAAGCTTAGGACTTTCGATTATGCAGCTTGCGGAAAACTTACCAGAAGAAGGTTCTATAGTAGGAAGAAGAGCCGTTTTTTCTCCAGGTCCAAAAAATATGTCAGAGACTACAGGGGAGAATTTATTTGTTTCTTGACAAATATTAATCCTGCAGAGAGGCCAGTTGTTTTTGGGCAGCTTCTCTTTCAAGATCAACGGGCAGTTTAAATTCTTGTCCAGCTCCAGCTTTCTTAAACTTATGTTGAGTCATTTCCTGATAAGCTTGATCGAGTTTTGAATCAAGGTCTGCGGGTTCTTCCAGGAGTTGATAATAGTAATTTCGCCGTTGAGGTTGATAGCCAGCTTCACGAATCAAACGTCGGATTTCATATTCATTCATTCTGAAATGAGCTCCTGCCAGGCGAACGACATTTTCTTCAATCATCAGACTTCCCATGTCGTTACAACCATAGCTTAAAGAGATTTGCCCAACTTTACCACCTTGGGTAACCCATGAAGCTTGTACGTTTTCAATATTATCAAGGTAAATACGAGCCAGAGCCTGAGTCCGCAAGTAATCATGAGAGCCAACCATCTTGATGTGGTTCATGTCGTTACCTGCGTTTTGGAAAGTCCAGCAGATAAAGGCTGTAAAGCCTGGATTTTGGTCTTGAAGTTCTCGAATTTTCCGCAGGTGTTCGATTCTCTCTTGTGGTGTTTCGATATGCCCGAACATCATGGTTGCGGTCGTGGGAATGCCAAGCTCATGAGCTTTACGATGAACTTCGAGCCATTCTTCACTCATGCCTTTTTTCGGACAGATAATTGCTCGCACACGATCAACCAAGATTTCAGCCCCTCCTCCAGGGATAGAATCAAGACCGGCATTTTGGAGTTCCTGAAGAACTTGAGTTATGCTCATTCTCCAAAAAGTTGCGAAATGTTGAATTTCACTCGAGCTGAAAGCATGATTGTGAAGAGCATATTCTTGCTTAAAGAGCTGAAGCGTTTCCTGGTAATATTTGAGTGGTAGCCTGGGGTTGTGTCCTCCTTGAAGTAGGACTTCGGTCCCCCCTAAATCAACGAGTTCCTGAGCTTTCTGCCGCAATTCATTATGATCCAGGGTATAAGCCTCTTGATCAAGCGGGTGTCTATAAAAGCTGCAGAAATCACAGTCAGTAATGCATACGTTCGTGTAGTTAATGTTTCTTGATATAACGTAGCTGACCGTATCTTTCCCGTTAGCTGCTTTATGGGTACGAAGATGATTTGCCAGTAAGGAAAGCGTTGGAAGATCAAGGTTTTCAAATGCCCATAGCGCTTCATCATCACTGATTCTCTTGTTTTCAAGTACTTTTTGAATGATTAGATCTCGCATACTTTTCCTTATTGTTAGATATCGTGGTATAGAATCAAGGTACCTGTTTTAGCTGGAAGAGTCCACTCTAACCCAGGTTTTCTGAGGGGGTTTATGAGCTCAGAGCATGTATTTCCTGCTATTGAAAAGGGGTGTTATGCTTATGAAAAAGGCAGAGTATTCATGCCAAAGTGACGGCTTTTTATTGTTTGAAACTTTTGAATTGCTCTTGAGACAGGGAATAGGTTTGTTTGAATCCTTTTGGCACTTTACTTGCTCATGTCAGTGTCGGAGGAGGTTCTTATATACACAGAAAGAGTAAAATTGGAACTTGCCTAGATTGTCTTCAATAAAGAAAGGGCGAAGGTATGCAATTCGATCGATTCACAAAAAAGGCCCAGGAGGCCTTGCAGGAAGCCCAAGATGAAGCTGTAAAAAGAGATCATCAAAGTCTTAACGTAGAACATTTGGTTCTTGCGTTACTCAGGCAAGATGACGGTTTTGTTCCAGCCATGCTCCGTTCTCTAGCGCTTGACGTTGATGACTTCCTTGCTGCTGTGGAGGAAGAGCTTCAGAAAAATCCAGAAGTCAAGGGTGGCAGCACGACCGTTTCTCAAGCGCTTTCAAAGATTTTGGCCCTGGCTGGTGATGAAGCCAAAGCTATGGGTGATAGTTACGTTTCGACAGAACATTTACTTCTTGCCCTTTTAAAGGAAGGAACTTCTCCTTCTGCAAAACTATTAAAAGCTCATGGTGTTGAGAGAAGAAGCCTATTGAAGGCAATTCAGGACCTTCGGGGAAAAGATAAAATTACGAACCAAGACCCTGAGGCAACGTATCAGGCTCTTGAGAAATACTGTCGTGATTTAACTACCGAAGCTCAATCAGGGAAGCTTGATCCGGTCATCGGTCGCAACGAAGAAATTCGACGAGTTGTCCAGGTCCTTTCTCGTCGTACGAAAAATAATCCTGTGTTGATAGGAGCTCCAGGAACGGGGAAAACCGCGATTGTCGAGGGGCTTGCCCAGAGAATTATCAACAACGATGTGCCTGAAAGCTTAAAGGGGAGAAGAGTTTTATCTCTTGATTTAGGTGCACTCATGGCTGGCACAAAGTTTCGTGGAGAATTTGAGGAAAGACTTAAAGCCATTATAAAAGAAATAAAAGAAGCAGCAGGAAACATTGTCCTTTTTATCGATGAGCTTCATACTATTGTTGGAGCTGGTAAAACAGAAGGTTCTCCCGATGCTGGTAATCTCCTTAAGCCAGCTCTTGCCCGTGGAGAGCTGCGCTGTGTCGGTGCAACAACCCTTGATGAATACCGTCAATATATAGAGAAAGATAAAGCTCTTGAAAGACGCTTTCAACCAGTACATGTGAATGAACCAGATGTTGCAGATACGATTGCAATTTTAAGAGGTTTAAAGGAGCGTTTTGAAGTTCATCATGGTGTTGATATTCATGACGCGGCCCTTGTGGCTGCTGCTCAGCTTTCAGACCGCTATATTACGAATCGTTTTTTGCCTGATAAAGCGATTGATCTTATTGATGAGGCTGCAAGTAGCGTTCGAATGCAGCTTGACTCAATGCCCGCAGAAATCGATACCATTGAGCGAGATCTTCGACGACTTGAAATTGAGCGCGAAGCCTTGAAAAAAGAGAAAGACCCGGCTAGCAAGGAGCGCTTGGAGGCGTTGAAGCGAGAAGTTTCTGAGTTGCAAGAACGTGGAAGTTCGTTGAAAACTCAATGGCTAAGCGAAAAACAAAGTATCCAAGGGGCTTCAGAATATTTGGCTCAAATTGAGCAGCTTAAAATTGAGGCAGAGCGATTGGAACGCCAGGGAGATTACGAAAGAGTCGCTGAAATTCGCTATGGCAGAATCCCTGAGCTTGAACGACAAATCTCTGAAGCTCGACAGGAACGTGAGGTTGAAAGACCCGAAGAGCGTATGCTCAAAGAAGAAGTGAGTGAAGAAGAGGTTGCAGAGGTTGTTTCGAAATGGACAGGAATCCCTCTTGCAAAAATGATGCAAAGCGAGAAGGAAAAGCTTCTTCATTTGGAAGAGTACCTCCACCAACGGGTGATAGGGCAAAGCGAAGCCATTTCACTGGTCGCTGATGCCGTACGAAGAGGGCGTTCAGGACTTTCAAATCAACAAAAGCCCACGGGTAGCTTTATCTTCCTAGGGCCTACGGGAGTTGGTAAAACTGAACTTGCAAAAACGCTGGCAGAATTTCTTTTCGATGACGAAGATGCTTTGATTCGGATTGACATGAGCGAGTATATGGAGAAGCATGCTGTTTCGCGTTTAATTGGAGCTCCTCCTGGGTATGTTGGCCACGAAGAGGGAGGTCAGCTGACCGAAGCCGTTCGACGTCGTCCCTATACGGTTTTGCTTTTTGATGAGATTGAAAAAGCTCATCCAGATGTTTTTCATCTTTTCCTTCAAATTCTTGATGATGGTCGATTAACTGACAGTCAGGGAAGAGTTATTGATTTTAAGAATACTATTATCATCATGACATCGAATATTGGTTCCCAGCATATCGTTGATTTTTCTGATACTGCCCCCTTTGAGCAGATTGAATTCAAAGCACTCAAGGAGCTTCGGAATCATTTTAAACCAGAATTTCTGAACCGTATAGACGATATCGTGATTTTCCGACGACTGACAAAAGACGAGATATTCTCAATTGTAAAGTTGCAGCTTTTTGAGCTTGAGCAAAGAATGAAGGAGCAGCGCCTGGGATTGCAGGTAGAAGAAGGTGTCATAGGCCTACTTGGGGATGAAGGGTATGACCCTGTGTATGGTGCTCGCCCTTTGAAACGGCTTATTACAAGACGAATAGAAAACCCACTGGCAAAACATCTTTTGGCCGGAGATTTTCAAGCTGGTGACCATATTCGAATTCGTGTTGATAATAGTGATTTGTATTTTGATAAGATAAACAAAGCAATAGCCGAAGATGACGAAACCTAACCCTGTTCGTGGACGGTTATTTTAAGGTTTTTGGTCTTTCTACAGGCAATGGAGCAAGCCTTTCGTCGACTCTTAGTTTTAAAACCAAAAAAAGGAAGAGGAATTTCGGTGCATTAAGCTGTATTTTTATGCATTTTTCGTTACTTCTTTTTAAGCTGTTAACGTATAATATGAGAGACGTTATTGTGCGGTCGAGCTTTGAGTTTATTTTCTCCGTTGTTATCTGATGCTTGTTTAAGTAAATCTAAGTGCATCTCTATCCTGCTTTTCAAGGCCACATAGCCCTTTTGCATTCACGCTGAGAATGAGCTAGGGTTAAAATTTCAGCAAGTAAAACAGTCCATTTTCTTGTTCCCTGTCAAGATCGACATGTTCGTATTGCTTGAGAAAGGTCGCAATGTTTTTACTGTCAAAGCTTTTTTTGAATAAACAAAAAAGATCTCTTTGTGCATCTCAAAGGGGCGGCGCATCACTCTATGCTCTTTATATTTCGCTGCTCGTTGGAATTGGGGCAGTAGGTTACCTTAGTAATGTTGGTAATGCTGTCCGAATGGCGAGCTCAAGTCAGGTTGATGCAAAGATGCAGATAATGGCTGATGCCACCCTTGACATTGCAAGAGCTCAGCTTGATGAAGTTCTTGTTCGTTCTGCAGCAAATAGAGGTGGACAGGGCAGTTGGGATGATGTTTTTGATGTCGAGAATGCTATTTTGGGGGTTTTTGATCAAGCGAAGAAAAACTATGAAGGCCTTGATATTCATGGTGCAGAGATGGAGGTCAACCTTACAAATCTGCCGGACCAAAGCTACGACGGACAAGAGCTTACCCAAGAAGAGGCTGATGAATATGCGAAAGCTAGGGGGCTGGAGGGTGGTCAGGAATTTGAAATTGCCAAGGAGGCTTTGCTTGAAGCTGTCATAACTATTGGTGATAAAAAGATTGCTTTGACGAAAGCTGTTGGCCATAAGCATAAACATCGGGCTACGTTTTTTGGAGTTGAGCTTTATGGAAATGTAGTCTTTGTTATGGATGTTAACGAAGATTGGACAAGCATCGTGCCCTCTCCTTATCGTGAGTACGACCGCCTTGTTCCTGACGGTAATGGCGAATATGTTTATGAACCTGTAGAGAAAAGTCGTAAGGTCAGAGGAAATGTAAGTCTGGCAGATGTTGTAAAGACAGAAGCTATCGGAGCTTTGCGAGATATGAAAGAAGGAGAGGACGCTTTTGCTGCAATTGTCGGAGGACAGCCAGCAGCAACAAGAACAAAGAGTGGTTCCAAAATACTTCGTTCTTACAGTATTCTTGGCAATAAGAATGAGGTCGGGGAAGAAAAACTGGGTGCTTACCGTCCTATCTATGAAGAGATAAAAAATAACTATTCGTCTGATGTTGTTCCTTTGTTTGATGTTTCCCCTATCGCAGAGGAGAGTCGTTCATTTTTGCAAGACGCTATTTATAGCGATGCGATAAGTGCTAGCAATGGGCACCGGCCAACAAGAGCAGCTTTTCGAGCTTTTCGCGAATTTGAAGATGAAGAAGTTGACTTCCTCGTATTTGTTGGGCCGTTAGATCTTGGTTGGGAGCCTTCCGACGTAGAAGAGGCTGATCGTTTAGGTTATCCAGTCTATCGTAAAGGAGGAGGAACAAAAACTGGGGCGCTTAAAGCTTATTCTGTTGATAAAATCACAGCAGGATTTCAAGAACTTCGATCAAAAAAATGGAGTCGAACAAAGCTTGTGAGTATTTATTTGCCTTTAGCGGCTTCTTCTCATTTTACTTCTCGCTATTCAAGGGAGCTTGCAAGGAAAAATAAGGGTATATTTGTGGATGCTTTTGCAGGGGCTACAAATATTAAAGGATCCAAAGAAATAAGTCCTGAAATAGAAGATTTTAGTGAAAATGAATAGCTGAATTTGTATTTCCGGTAATGATTTCAAGTTATGTGTTGTTGCTTATTTTCGATAATAAAATAGTTAAAGAACGTTGGATTGCTTTGATGTCACTCTTACTGTAACACTGCCCTCTCTCTCATTCAATTCAAGCTGTGTGCGACTTTTCCTTGTAGTTTGCCGACTTTAAGTATGCGGAGCTCTAGGCTTTTCCCCTATTTGTTGAACCCATTTATTTGCATCCCATTTGGTATTGAGAGGAGTTCCTATGTCTCTGTTTCCAAAGTGTTTTTTGAATAAGCCAAAAGAATTATTATTTAGATCTCAAAGAGGCGGCGCATCGCTCTACGCCCTTTATATTTCACTGCTGGTTGGAATTGGATCCGTTGGTTATCTTAGCAACGTTGGTAATGCTGTTCGAATGGCGACTTCAGGTCAGGTCGATGCAAAGATGGAAATAACGGCTGATGCTGCCCTTGAGATAGCAGGTGCTCAGCTTGAAGAAGTGCTTGTCCGCTCTGCAGAAAATGGAGGCGGCCAGGGGGGCTGGGATGATGTTTTTGATGTTAAGAATGCTGTTTTAGGAGTGTTTAACAACAAGAATAAAAAATACAAGGGTATCAACATCGATGGCGCAGAAGTAGAAGTGAGTCTTACGGATTTACCGGATCAAAATTATGACGGAGGAGAGCTTACTCAGGAAGAGGTTGATGAGTATGCTAAGGACAATGGGCTTAAGAACGGGCAAGAGTTCGTAATAAACAAAGAGGCTTTGCTCGAAGCTGTTGTAACTATTGGTGATAAAAAGATTTCTTTGACAAAGGCAGTAGCGCATCAGCATAGGTACCAAGCAACTTTTTTTGGGGTTGAAATCTCTGGAAATGTTGTATTTGTTTTGCCGCTTTCTCAAGAGATGCACACTTTAGCATCTCCTTACCAGGAATATGATCGCCTGGTTCCTGATGGTAGAGGGGGGTACACTTATGAACCTGTTCCAGAAAGTCGTAAGCTTGAGGTCAAACGTGGTAAAAAAACGTACTCTATGGTTAGGCTCAAGGATGTTGTAAAAACAGAAGCTATCGCTGCCTTGCGAGATATGAAGGAGGGAGAAGATGCTTTTGCTGCTGTTATTGGAGGAGGAAAGGGAAGGCAGTACGTCAATTTCAAATTCAGGCGTTTTTATCAAATTCTTGGGGAAGAATCTAGTCATCCAATACTTGGAGATGACTATCAGCCATTAACCTATGATGTTCTTCCAATCGAAGATGATAACCGTTCGTTTTTGCAAGATACTCTTTATAACTCTCCTACTAATGATGCCCGTTGGACACAGCCCACTACCCTTAGGGCTTTAAAAGAGTTCGCTGACGAAGAGGTTGATTTTTTTGTAGTTATGGGGGATTCTACGGTTGATTCTACAAATAAGGATCTTAAAGAAGCTGAAGACCTGGGATATCCAGTTTATGATAAGAATGGTGCCGTTAGTACTTTTGCTATTCAAGATTATGTTGCTGATAAGGTAACAGCGAAGTTCCAGAGACTTAAGCAGGGAAAATGGAGCAACGCAAAACTTGTAACTATTTATATTGGGGGGCATATGCAGCATTCTCATTTTTTGAGAAAGCTTGCAGAAGATAACGAGGGAAAATATGTTCGTCCTTTTGCTGGTTCTACGCAGCTTCTTCCAGGTGCCAGTGAAACTCTTGGAGCAGGTCCTGAAATAATAGATTATGGTGAAGGTAAGTAAGAATTTTGGATATCTCATAGAAAAGAGAAGGTCAAAATGACCTTCTCTTTTTTGTTTTTATTTTAGCGTTCTATAAGGTCTTGGTCATGAGGGCCTGTTGAAATATATTTGACTGGTATGCCTATAAACTTTTCAATCTCAATAATAAGCTTTTGAGCATGAGCGGGTAATTGAGAGAAGCTTTTACAGTGGCTAATATCTTCCTCGAAGCCTGGAAATGTCTGGTAAATGGGTTCAAGGTTTCCAAAAGTGGTTGTGGATTCTGGTAGGCTTGTCCCGGACCAGTTTTTATACCCCGTGGCAATTTTGATTTCTTTAAGGCCTCTTAAAATATCAATTTTTGTCAGGCAGAGAGCGTTTACAGAGCCAAGTTCTGCCATTTTTTTGAGCGCAAAAGCATCAAGCCAGCCACAGCGTCGAGGACGTCCTGTTGTAGAGCCAAATTCTCCTCCCTGTTCACGGAGGTAATCGGCAACATCACCGTCAATTTCGGTGGGAAAGGGGCCGCCGCCAACTCTGGTGCAGTAGGCTTTTGCAACACCAATAATATTTTCCGGCTGAGCACTTGCTACGCCGCATCCGCAGGCGATCCCAGCAGCACTTGTCGGGCTTGAAGTTACGTAAGGGTATGTTCCAAGATCAAGGTCAAGCATGGCCGCTTGGGCTCCTTCGAAAAGGACGCTACGTCCAGTATTTAAGGCTTCAAGGAGTTCGTTTGTGGTATCAAGCATGTAAGGTTTCAAGAGCTTTGCTTGTAGAAGCAGTTCCTCGAATATTCCATCAAGGTCACATTCTTTTCCACCGAGTTCTTTAAGTAATGGATTCTTCAAGGCTAGAGAGTGTTCAAGTTTTGAGCGTAAAAGATCGGGCTCTTGTAAATCAATTGCTCGGATGCCAAGGCGTTCGGCTTTATCAGCATATGCTGCTCCTATGCCACGACCCGTTGTGCCAATCTTTTTTTTGCCTGCAAAGTTTTCTCGAAGCTGATCAAGTTGACGGTGGTATTCTGTAATGATGTGAATGCGTCCACTTATTTTAAGCCGAGTTTGAGTTTCAATTCCAAGTTTTTGTAACGCTGAAATTTCTGCTTCAAAGGTTGGCGGATGAAGAACCATGCCCGGCATTAAAAGGCAAGTTGTGTTTGCCGCAACGATTCCGCTTGGAATATGGTGGAGAACAATTTTTTTGCCATTAACATAAATGGTGTGTCCTGCGTTGCAGCCCCCTTGGTAGCGGACGACATAGTCAAAATGAGGTGAAAATGATGAGACAAGTTTGCCTTTGCCTTCATCTCCCCATTGTAAACCAACAATTGAACATGTTGCCATAGTATTTTTCTTTCAAATTATGCATTGATACTTTTTGTGTAAGATGTCTTTGTGGGTTGAAAAATATTGTAACCGTATATTTCAGCAGTATTGGATCACAGTAAGTCAACAAAGCTCCAGACGCTGCAAAAAAGGTCTCCAGGACCAAAATAAGTCTGGGCTTTAAGCTTAAGGGTCCCATTTTCTAAACTAAATATTGAAGCACCTGGAAGAAGGCTGCCTTCTTGTTCAAAACCAAGGTCGCTCGTGAAGTCACTTCCCTTGCTTGAATAGAGTGGAAACTTCCAGCCTTGTGCTTTTGCAAACTCCTTTTGTTGTTCGGGGCTCTCAGGGCTTACCAAAATAAATGCAGATGGTTTCTCGGTGTACGTGCCATCAACGAGATAGCGGAATATTCCGTTAAAGCCATCAGCCCACATAGTGCAGTAGGGACAGGAAGAGCCCATGTTATGGATAGCAATCAGGTGCTTCTTATCTCCGAAAAGGCTTGAAAGTTTTACTTTAGAATTGTTTGAGTCGGTAAGTTCGTAGTCTTTTACTTGATAATCGGGATCAACTTTTAAAAGTTCAACCAGTTTTTTTTTTGATTGCTCAAGTTCTTCGAATACTCTTTTGAGCTCTTCTGCTTTTTGAGTGCTTTCTAACATATAAACTCTTCTTTCTTGTTCTAATGAATTGCAGATCCATTTCCTGCAAGGGTTGTATTCAGGATATACAGACTTCAGGGATTAGGAAGAATTTTTGCTATTTTTAAGAGTATTTCATTGGAAAGCTTTATTTTTGAGGCTTGAGTATTTTCAATGACATGCTCTTCTCGTGTTGCACCTATGATAGTGCTTGAAATCCCTGGTTGATGAAGACACCAGGCTAATGCCAGTTGAGGTAAGGTGCAGCCAAGCTCCTGTGCGATGAGTTTGAGCTTTTGGACAACTTCAAAGTTTTGCTTTGACATGTATTCAAGAAGATAAGTGTTTGAATCATCATCCGAAGCTCTGCTCCCTTTCGGGCGGTCAGCAGGATCTTTATATTTCCCAGTGAGCATACCTTGAGCCAAGGGTGACCAGATAATCGTTCCCATGCCCAACGCTTGTGCTCCAGGTAAGGCATCAAGCTCTATTTCCCTATAAAGCATATTATATTGAGGCTGGTTGCTGATCGGGCCGTAGCCTCCTCGTTCGCGAGCAATTTCTGTTGCACGTTTCATTTGTTCTGTATTCCAGACACTGACTCCCCAGTAGAGAATTTTTCCCATGGTAACGAGATCTTCCATGGCATAAACCGTTTCTCGTAAATCTGAGTCAGGATCAAAGCGGTGACATTGGTAAAGGTCGAGATAAGGGGTTTTCAGACGCTCAAGGCTGTCATCGATACTTTCCAGAATGTGTTTTCTTGAAAGTCCACGGCTATTCGGATCAGCCTGATTCATAGGCCAGAAGCATTTGCTGGCAAGAACAAAGGATTTGCGCGGATACCCTCGCAGAGATTTTCCAAGAACTTCTTCAGTTACTCCAAAATCATAAATATCAGCAGTATCGAAGAAATTGATGCCGGAACCAAAAGCTGTTTTAACAATGCCATTTGTTGTGGCCTGATCACAAGTTCTGCCAAAGGTTTGCCAGCTCCCTAATGAAATGCTACTCACTTTTAAGCCTGTTCGGCCAAGACGTCGATATTCCACGGACCACTCCTTAATTTTACTATTTTGTGATAGCTGCTTTTTTAAGCTTTCATTACAATAAATTATTTGGAAGCTTAAGAGCTAAAAACTAAAGCTTTGAGCACGATTTTCCCTCAGCTTTATTTTTATTCAGCGTTGAAGACTCAAATAATGCTGTGGATTGTAGTTTAGAAGGCGAAGGTCTTGGAGAAGGAATAATGTTTTTTTTTACAAAGATCTTAAAAAGGTTCTTTATTTATCCCAAGGAGAGAAGTTGGATACGAGCGGCTCAACGTGGTGATTTTGAAGCTTTCGAGCATATTTACCGGGTCTATTATAAACGTCTCTATCGTTTTTTTTATCGGTTGTGCTGGGATGAAAAATATTCAGAAGAGCTTCTTCAAGAAACTTTTATCTCTTTATGGAATACCATTCGTCTGCTTGATCCCAACCAGGGGCCAGAGTTTTACCTTTACCAAAGCGCAACGACTCTTTTTTTACAAAAAGAAAAGACTTTACCTCAAAACCAAAGTAAGAAAGAGTTGAATTTTTCAGGGCAGGCCTCACTCCTTGATGGTGGGAAGAGCCACAAAAAAAACACAAAAAAAACGAAGCGAAAAGCATCGGATGCTCTAGAAAACGCTATCAGGTCCGCTTTATTGAAGTTGCTTCCTGAAAGACGAATTTTATTTGTGTTATGTTTTTACCAGAAGCTGAAGATTTCGGAAATCGTGAAGATTCTTGGACAGAGCTCGGATGAACTTGAATTCAAAATCTGGAGAGTAGAAAAGGAACTTTCTCATTTTTTGCAAAGTTTCATCAAGATGCAAAAGGAAGAAGCCTGATGAAATCAGAAGATAAAGATCAAGAGCTTCGAAAAGCCAAAGAGAACAACGAGTCTCAAGAAGCTTCTCAAGAGTCATTCCAAAGTAAAGAAACAAAAAAGCTTGTTTCAAAGGAAGAGGAAAACTCAGGGCCTGAAGTTCTTCGGACAGAGTTCGAGGCAAAAAGGAAGACATTTCTTTTTGCTTTAGGAGATCAAAAAGAAAAAGATGACTCCTTCGATCAGCAGGAGTATGACCGCATCCTTAACCATATTGCTTTGCATAAAAAGCTTGCTCAAGCAAAAGTTCCGCGGGATATTTTTTTAAGATTTACGATAACCATGAAAGAGCAGGGGTTCCTCCGTTTACTTATACCTGGAATATATTCCTTATGGCGGCGTTCTTTTTATTTTTCCATCGCAGGCCTGATTCTTACTCTTCTTCTTTTTATGTTTTTTGACACAAAGATTCAAAGTGAACCAGACAAAGCCAGCTCTCTTCCCTCGAGTACTTTGACGTTGATTGGTGGAGGAGTCCAGGGAAAGATCTCTTCACAGCCCTTGCCCTTTGGAAAAGTGCTCTCACTTCAAGATAATGAAGGCATTATCTCGATCGCAACCAACGAAAGAGGAGTTTATACTCGCTTTCATCTAGAAGCAGGGAGCCGTTTCAAGCTTGCGTCACGTCAAGAAATTCAAATCTTTCAAGGAAAAATTTTGCAGGCAGATATTCGCCTGCAAGCTCATTATAGAAAAAAGTTTTCTATCCATACTCCTCAAGCCCATCTCAAAGTCCGTGGAGCAAGCTTTGCTTTGCAAGTAGGAGAGATAAATACTTTTTTAACAGTTGTAAGTGGGCGGGTCGATGCAAGCTCAAAAGAAGATGCCTCAAATAAAGAAGTTATTATCAGTGCTGGAAATAGTATCTTGATTGAAAAGGGGAAGCCACCTGCCTTCCAGGAGCCATTTCTTCAGATTGTGCTTGAACCCTTTACTCACAGGGGGCAGATCCGGGTAAATATCAAAAATCATGCGGCTTTTCCTATTCGTATTCGTAAGGCTGGCGGGCCAGGAAAATTTCCGTATGAGTTGAACTTTATTCAGGATCGTTTAGAAAGTGATCAGGAAAATTTTATTCTTCGTCGTACGGTGCCTCCTTTGCCGGGGGTTTTAGAGCAAGGCGAAGAGTACGAAACTCATTTTGGATGGATAACCCTTAACTCTGCTTATTCAAAGGGAAATAATAGTTACCAGTTCGTTGTTGATGCAAAAAGTATAGTGCGAGGGCTGACAGAGCAAGATATAACAGTCTTTATGCGTTATCTTGGCAGGGCTCAGAGTCGACATTTTGGAGTATTAGATATTAAAACTCTTTCACCCTATCTGCGGATAAATGTTCACTAGAAAAATTGCTGCGATTCTATAAGGTACATATGACTTGAGGGGGTCATAAAGTTTATGAAAGGGTATTAAGAGCATGGAAGAATTTCTTTCTCGACAGAAGCTTTTGGTTATTGCTCCTCATGCTGATGATGAAACGATTCAGGCCGGCGGGTTGATGCAGCGGGTGAAGCAAGCAGGAGGGGAAGTCTATGTATTAGTGCTTTCCGTGGGCAACCTTGATCATTATACGGGTGATGATAAATCCCATGTCACCGGAAATGTTCGCATTCAAGAGCTTGCGAAAGCTATGGAAATTTTGGGGGTCGATGACCATGAGGTTGCAATTGAAGATGAGCACCTTCATTTACGGCTTGATTCATTACCCCGTCGAGATCTTGTCACTATCATAGAGCGTAAAGCACGCTTGTGTACGGATGTTTTAAGTCCCAGTATGCTTGTGATTCCTGCTCCGAGCTTTAATCAAGACCATAAAGCTGCTTATGAAGCTTGTGTGACTGCTTGTCGGCCCCATCTATCGAGCATGAAAAGCTTTCAGCGCGTTGTCCTGATTGCTGATGCTCCGCAGTTGAGCTGGGGGAGTGACCAGGAATTTAAGCCTAATTTTTATGTTTCGCTTTCAGAGGAACAGGTTGATCGCAAGCTTCAGGCCTATCGTTGTCACGAAAGTCAGATCCGCCCGATGCCCCATATGGGAGCCGCAGAATCTTTGAAAAGCCTGGCTGCAAAGCGTGGAGTTGAGATTAGCCAGCCCTACGCAGAAGCTTACCAAGTGATGCGTTTTGTGGCTTAGGTTTGTTTTACTGATTATTTCAGAATGAAGCCGAACAATTTAAACTTCATTCATTTCATTTTGGCAAAGCTTTGTGCCCGCATTTTTTGCTATGACTAATAGATCTCTCAGTAGAATTTTGATTTTCAGGCATCGATAAAGAGAATTATGAGTAAGGATTTTTTAACAGTTTTATCAGGGCAGGTTCTTATTGCTGATGGTGCCATAGGAACCTTATTGCAATCGCGTGGGCTTGTTGCAGGTAACTTTCCAACTTCGAGTTTAAACATTGCACGTTCATCTTTTGTCCAGGCTATCCATGCCGAATATATCGAAGCTGGTGCCCAGCTTATTGAGACAAACACTTATGGTGCTATTCGGCCGCAGCTTGAGCGTTTTGGCCTTGCTGATCAAGTTCAAGCGATAAATCTTGCTGGTGCAAAAAATGCTTTAAAAGCCAAGCGTCCAGGTGTTTGGGTTGCTGGTGCAGTGGGACCGGTGGGTCGAAAAGCCTTGAAGCAAGACAAAGAAGAAATTATTGATGCTTATCGTGAACAAGTCCAAGCTCTAGCTGATGGTGGAGTCGATCTGTTCATGCTTGAAACTTTTTATGACCTTGATGATTTAGGCTGTGCTTTAGAAGGTATAGTTAGGACTCGCTCAGGTTTGCCGATAATTGCTTCAATGGCTTTTAGCTTGCAGGGTACGACTGTTGCTGGTGTTAGTGTGCGACGGATGCTGGCAAGTTTAAAACATTCTCCTTGTGATGTGATAGGGGTTAATTGTGGTGGTGGAGAAGCTACTGCTGCGCGGGTTATTGAAGAACTTCGAGGAGCGACACATAAGCCCCTGTGTGCTCTCCCTAATCGAGGGCTTGCAGATTTTGATGAGAACGGTAGGGCGATTTATACCAGTAGTTCCAAGTATTTTGCAACCCAAGGTTTGGCGATGGTTGAGAAGGGAGTCAATATCATTGGAGGGTGTTGTGGGACAACACCAGCTGATATTGCTGAGCTGGCGAAAGCCATAGGCAAGCGGGCTCCTGTGAAAATAAAACCCCGAACTTCTTCTGGGAAATCAGGGCTTCATGGGGAAGCTTCTCGACTGACCGCCCAGAAGTCCTTAACTTCGCTGCGAGCGAAACAAAACGTTGTTGTGATTGCAGAAGTTGATCCACCACGTGGAATGGATTGTAGCCGAGAATTAAAAGGGGCACGTAAGCTCCTTGAAGCAGGAGTTGATTCATTAACAATAGCTGACAATCCTTTAAGTGTTATGCGGATGTCGAATCTTGCTTTTGCTTCAATTCTCATTAAAGAAACAGGCGCAAACATTACGCTTCACCTGGCTTGTCGAGATCGCAATACTTTAGGAAATCAATCACATTTACTAGGTGCTGCGGCTTTAGGGATTACGAATGTTCTTGCGATTACGGGTGACCCAATGGCAACAGAGGCTTACCAAAGAAGTTCTGGTGTTTTTGATATGTCAAGTTTAAATCTTATTCGCATGATAGATGCTATGCGTGAAGATTTCTTTTTAGACTCAAAGGGAAATACTTATGGGAGTGGTTTTTGTATTGGAGGAGCTTTTAATAGTGCTATCAGAAGCCTTGAAGCTGAAGGTGTAAAAACAAAGCGTAAGCAGGATGCAGGCATGAGTTTTGTTATGACTCAGCCAGTTTATGACCTTGAAAGAGCTCATCAAATTCTTGATTTGCTTGAACCTCTTGGGCTTGAGGTCTTTCTTGGAGTGATGCCTCTTGTCAGTGAAAGAAATGCTGAATTTTTGCATAACGAAGTTCCGGGAATTTCAATCCCCGACAGGGTTCGGGAGCGGATGGCTGGTAAAAGTGGTCCTCAGGGAAGAGCGCAAGGAGTAAAGCTTGCACAGGAACTTATTGCTGGTTTTATTCAGCGTTGTCCAGGAGTCTATCTTATTACACCTATGAATTGTTATTCGATGATTGCAGAGTTAGCGCGTTTTTCTCGGAGTTTTCTTGAGCTTAATCCTGCCAAGTCTTTTACATAAGATATCTTTTATGTAGAAAAAGAAGGGCATTTCTTTGGATATCTTTTTTTCAAAAGCTTTTTTAGCAATGTCTGGAATGGGGATTTTAGGCTATTGTATTGGTAGTATTCCCTTTGGCTATTTGATTGCCCGACGAAAAGGCATAAACCTTTTTGAAGAGGGAAGTGGTAATATTGGAGCCACAAATGTTGGTCGACTTTTAGGCTGGCGTTGGTTTTTGCTTGTATTTTTCTTAGATTTCTTGAAGGGGGCAGGGCCATGCTTGCTGGGGCTTTGGTTGATAAAATCTTTTGTTTTGGGAGTTGCTGGCAGTCAAGCAGACCTTGCTTTAGCCGCAGGAGTTGGGTCCTGTCTTGGACATGTTTACTCTCTTTACCTGCGTTTTCGTGGAGGAAAAGCTGTGGCCACAGCTTTTGGTGTTCTGAGCGTGCTATCTCCTTTAAGTGCAGCAGTATGCATCGTACTTTTTTTGATTCTCTTTTTAGGAACTCGCTATGTCTCAATTGCAAGTATAGGCGGAGCATTGGCTTTGCCCTTTGTTTATGGTTTTTCATTGGAATGGCAGGTTTTTAGTATGCCTTTGCTTGCTCGATTTATTTTTTTCGTTCTTTTATCCCTGCTCGTGGTTGTGCGACATCGTCGTAATCTGGAGCGTTTAATGCATGGTACCGAGAAGCGAATATCTTTTTCAAAACGCTCTTAGATATTAACAGGTTCAAAGACTATGAAGCTTCAAGAACAAACAGAGCAAGCCCCTTGGAGGCTGATTATAATAGGTTTGAGTGTGGGGCTTTTTTCCTCTTTACTTGGTATAGGAGGAGGCATTCTTTTAGTCCCGCTTTTAACTCTTTGGCTGGGAGTAGAGCGTCAAAATGCTGTTATTATAAGTCTTTTCATGATTTGCTGCTTTAGCTTTACAGGGGTTGTAACTGAGTTGTTTTATTATCCTGAGAATGTTTGGTTTCATTATGGGCTTCTTTTGGTTCTAGGCTCGTTTCTAGGGGTTTCTTTCGGGTTGACATTTGCGACAAAGCTTCCAGAACCTCTTTTTTTTATGGGCTTTCTTGGAATAATAGTGCTGACGATTATAAAGCTTGGACTCAAGCTCAGCGAAAATATCGGGTTGACATTTACATGGCAGAATGCGGCCCTTTTCTCTCTTCCAGTTTCTCAGGGAGGAATGGAGGCTTTGCTTCAAGCTCCTTTTGCTCTTTGTTCTCTCATTATTTTAGGAGCACTTGGTGGTATTCTGGCGGGCTTTTTTGGTCTTGGCGGCGGCATTGTGTATGTCCCTGGACTTGTTTTACTTTTTCTTCATTTTTCAGAGCATCTTCAAATGGCTCGCGGAACATCTTTGTTTGCGGTTTTTATCACGAGTCTTTATGCGAATCTTTTAAAGATGAAAAGTCTTCGAAAAGTTTTGAAGGAAAGTCGGATTGGGATAATGCTTCTGGCTGGAGTCGTTGGGGCACTTTTAGGGGTTCTTTTCGCAAACTTTATCTCTGCAACTTTTCTTCGTTGTATTTTTCTTGTCTTTTTAAGTTTTTGTATTGTGAAAATCTTCAAGTCTACCCGAAGAGGTTTGCCTGCTGCTCAAAAGGATAATACGTAAGAGCTTCAGAACCATTTACGAAATTTGAGGAGACTTGCGGTTGTAAGGGTTAGCCCCATTACTATGGCAAGGATGACAATGAAGCCTTGGTCGTGATCCGCTAAAGGAATTCCCTTGACGTTCATGCCCCACAGAGCCGCCACTAGAGCTGTTGGGAGAAAAGTTGAAGCGAGCAAAGATAAGCTGTAAAGCTTCTGATTAATACGGTTTGTAAGCTGGTTTTGGATCGCATCATTTACGACCTGAGCCTGATCGCGGGTAAGGTCAAGATCTTCAACATAGCGTTGGGTCTGATCTGCTATTTCTAATAAGCGGTCAAGATGAGATTCTTCCAGCCAGAAAAGATTCTTGCTTTGGACAGATGTAAAAACATCTCGCTGTGGAGCAAGGTAACGTCTAAATCCCAGGGTTTGTTGACGAATAAAGATCAGATCTCTGCGCATTTCTTCAGGACTGCCATCTTCTAATAAGACGTTTTTTTCGAGGGTATCAAGTTTTTCTTCCATAGTTTCTAAGACAATGCCTGTTTCGTCAGCCATTTTACGAGCTAGAGAAATCAAGAAATCTCCTGTTGAGTGGGGAGCGCTATTACCTTGGACACGTTTCCGAAGTTCGGTAATAGAGTGAATTTCACGGTAATGAAAAGTCAAGATCGCATCGCTTTTCGCCCAGATGCGTAGTGCGATCATTTCGTCAGGGTTATCTTCCGGGTTAGGGTTAATGCCGCGGAGAATAAGCAGGAGAGCATCCTCTTCGACAACAGCTCGAGGACGCGTTTCTTCTGCGGTCAAAGCTTCAACGAGAAAGTCAGGAATGCTGTTTTCATGGAGAAGCCATTCTTTTACTTTTGGTTTGTCGTAGTTAAAGTGAAGCCAAAGATAGCCATCTTGAGATTGTTTGTTTTTAATTTCTTGCCAGGAAAGGGATTGTGAGTTCCCGTTTCTATCTATGAAATAAGCTGATAAAAGTCCGTCATTAAGGTTGTAGGCTTCTGACATAAGACTTTCCTAGCTTTTATAACTTTGGCAGAAATATTGTTAGGATAGCATTCAATATATTTGATAAGTGAAGAATATTCTTAAAAAAAGACCTTTCATCTTACTTCTATTTACAAGCAGAAAAGTTCTAAGGCAAATTTATTGTGAAAAGAATAGTGTGAAGAAACAAGATCTTTGATTTGAGGAAACGAAGGATGCTTTTGATGACTACGTATAGAACTCATTCAAGGAGTAGGGCAATGGTTTTACTCTCTGAGTTTTATCTTTGCGTAATTTTTTCAAACCGCGTGTACCATCAGAAAGAAAGCAGTTAGGAGATAGTATGTTTGAGGAGGAAGTCAGGCTTAAAACGTGAAGCTTAGAGAGAGTCCTAATTGAAAAGAATGAAATTGAAAAAGGTCTTCTGAATTCTTTGTTGTGAGGCGGTGTTCGAACAGTTGCCAGCGGGCATAGGAGAGAAAGGCAAACCATTCGGAAATTTTCCACCTGTCTTCGATCGACAAACGTACGTAAAGAGTTTCTTGGTCGAGATCATTATCGAAACGTTTCTGAAATGTTGGGAGTTGAGGAAGCATGATTCCTTCCGCTTGAAAATTAAAGGTATGGTTGAGAAAAAGTTCTTGCTGATAGCTGATACCTAACATGGGAAAGGGCAGTATCTCTTCAAAGTTTTGTGAGTCATTTTCAATTGGAAAAGCATCAGAATTCAGAGCTAAGCGAAGAGCATCATAAGCCAGCGATATTTGAAGAAATAGGTTTCCTTTGTTTAGATACTCAGGGTTAAAAAGTCCATGCCGATACTTAAGAGAGAAATGGTGGAGCTGAGAATGAATATCCAAGTCTGATCCTGCTGGGATCGTGGAGTCATTGAAGCTGATATTGGAAGATTTTCCAGTGGTAAAGCTTGAGAGTGAAAACCCTTCGTAGTGAAATTCAAGGCTGTGATTTTGATCGAAGGTGAAATTTAAGCGCGTTTCCCAACCAAAGGTAAAAGGGTCTTCTCCGATGCCTTTGTCAGACCAATCCAATTCAGGAGCGTCTTTTGGCCCTGCTTTAAAGCTGTGCTGAAAGAAATGAGTTTTGGCTCCAAAATCTATCCGGGATTGAAAGGATGAATCTTTTTTTTGCTTCCAGCGTTGATAGGCGTAGTATTCGCTTACTTGTCCTGTTTCAAGCGTTTTATGCGGAGATGAAGCTAGAGAAGGAGCTGCTTGAAGTTCGTTAAAAAAGCTTAAGCCAGATATAAAAAGGAAAAGGCTTAAGGAAGAAAGTTTCAGGAAGCACAAAACCTTTCGTATTACTGAGTTTTCCATCGGTTTTATTGTCCTTGAAATCTTACGATCTAGCCTTATTGATATGATTATGAACTTCTATTTTCTTTTAGAAAGAACCGTCTTTAAGGGCAAGCAATCCTTGTAGAATATGTTATTCCTGTGAAACGCTTAAGAGTCTAAAATGTTGGAACTTATAAGCTTTTTGGTTAAACTTAGAAAAAGCAGTAAGCGGTGTTTAAAGATTCCAAAGGGCGAAGTCGCATATTGGTAGTAGAGAGTGAGAAGTCTTATAAAATTACATCAACCTTTATTTACTAACTCAATTTAAGAAGCAATACCTGTCCTGATTCTGTAAAGATACCAAGCACCTGTTCCTCTCCACCGC
>CAZJPQ010000028.1:0-43649 GCA_964548115.1 uncultured Planctomycetaceae bacterium | reverse complement strand
CTTTCCAAAGCTTTTGGTCTTCACTTCAAAACGCAGCACCGAAAAACATCAGGAGTTTAAAAACCGCGGCGCAGATGATCTGATCATCATGCCAGAAGACACCAATCGTATTATCGATAAGATCAAGAGGCTTTGTTTGTGATCAAGGGGCGCCCACAATGTGATTCAAGTCCTCCTGAAGTGAGATGGCTTTCGTAGAAATAAGGGCCTACCCCCAAAAGTGACTAAAGTCACACTTCGGACAGAGGCTTTTCTTGGTATGAAATGCTCAAATAATTAACGAATTATGCACCCTTCGGAATGGGAGGCACAGCCCCAAGCTGTGCCGAAATGGAGAGGCTTTTAAGAGTTATTTTCTTCGAAATAATTATTGATTTTTGCAACCACTCAACCATTTTTGGTTGCACTCATAAACTCCTTTAAATAAATAACTTACAACTCTAAATCGGTACCTAAAAAACACCCGAGTGTGGTTGCATAATAGACCTTGAAAGATACCAACGAGTACTTGGAGCTTCTCCGTTTCGAAACGGCTCAGGAGCTGCTACGAAGAGCTTCGCTTTTTTCGAAGCTCCTCTAACCGCCTCTGAAGCTGGCGTTCAAAGCCACGCTCTACAGGATGGTAAAGCTGCTCGCTCTGAATGGCTTGCGGCAAGGAACTCCCCGCTGCATAAGCATCCGGAAGTTGATGAGGGCTTTGATACCCCTTACCATAACCGAGCTCCTTCATCAGCGAAGTTGGCGCATTGCGGATTTCCATTGGGACTGGCAAAGGGCCGTGCTCACGTACAAGCTTCTGAGCATGAAAAAGCGCCTGCTTGGTAGCATCAGATTTCGGAGCCAGTGCACAGTAGCTCGCAAGCTGAGTCAGCGTATAAAAAGCTTCTGGCATGCCAATAAAAGCTACAACCTGAACAGCCGAAGCTGCAAGGTTCAAGGCTAAAGGATCAGCATTGCCAATATCTTCGCTGGCAAAGATAGCCATTCTGCGGGCAATAAACTTAGGGTCTTCGCCACCCTCCAGCATCCGGACCGTATAATAAATCGCAGCATCAGGATCCGATGCCCTCATTGACTTGATCAAAGCAGAAGCAAGGTTGTAATGCTCCTCCCCCTCTTTATCATAAAGTAAAGCCCGCTTTCCAAGGGCTTCCTGGACATCAGCCTGACGAATCACGGATTGAGCAGCTGCTTTGCCCTGGCTTCGAACCTTTAAAGCGGCAAGTTCAAGGGCGTTCAAAAGCGTTCGAGCATCACCCTGTGCGTATCGTATCAGCGCACTCTTTGCGCTCTCTTCAAGCTGAAGCTGCCACTTTCCGAGCCCCCGCTCCTGGTCATACAATGCCTTCTCAAGCAAAGCTTCAAGTTCAGTTTCTTCTAAATGCTTGAACACAATCACCTGTGATCGAGAAAGGAGTGCCGCATTCAGCTCAAAACTGGGGTTCTCGGTGGTAGCACCGAGCAAGACCAACACCCCTTCCTCCATAGCATGCAGCAACGAATCTTGCTGTGATTTATTAAAACGATGAATCTCATCGATAAAAAGCAAGCTCTTGCGGCCATCGTACTGAAGACGACTTTGAGCTTCTTCAATCAAAGTCCGAATCTCTTTCACCCCAGAATTCGTAGCTGAAATCTGAACAAAGGCCATATCACATTTTTGAGCAAACAAGCGAGCAAGCGTTGTTTTGCCTGTTCCTGGAGGCCCCCAAAAAATCATGCTTCGGAGCTCTTCTGCTTCAAGCATGCTGTAAACCAGAGTGCCAGGAGCTGTGATTTCACTTTGCCCCAGAAGCTCTGCAAGTGTTTTCGGACGCATCCGCTCGGCAAGTGGGGCAACGCTCCGCAAATACGCTTTTGCATGCTGTTGGAAAAGATCAACCATAATCAAGGACTTCCTTTCAACGCGTTTCTTCAAGTTTCTTTTTCCAGGCAGCCTAGCCTTTGCTTATTCTTCAGGAAGCTTTTAAGATAGAACACTGAATAATAATTGAATTGTACGGCCCTGCACAGGAAAGAAAAGAGCTTCCTTACAAATATGCAATACCACCAGGTCTACTTCCAACCAGCAAACAAGAAGGTTCAAGCTTCCTCTGGAGAAAACCTTCTAAGGCTTGCCCAACGCTCAGGCATTCACATTGATTCTTCCTGTGGTGGCAACGGCTCATGCAAACAGTGCCGCATTAGAATCATAGCAGGCCAAGATTCTGATCATATCAGCACCAGTTCTCGCGATCATTTCCAGGGAACAACAGGAAGCCCTGTTGAAGTTTACGAAAGCGATCAGCTCTATGATTACCAACTTGCCTGTCGTGGCTGTGTTCAAGGCGATCTTCACGTGGTTGCTTGTCCTCGTGAAGAGAATCTTCAAAAGCACGAAAAAACTCAAAATCTTGAACTCGTAGGAAAAGTTCTCTCTCCTTTGGAAGACTTCAAAACAGGAAATCAAGAAGATCCTCAAAAACAGAACGCCCCTTCCAATACCTATGGGCTTGCCATAGAATTCAGTCACAGCCTTTCCCGCGCATGCTTGATGAATCTTGCTAGTGCAGAAATTGAAGCAAAAAGTTTCACCTCAAACCCTTTCGTTCACTTTCAAAACCAAGAGCGCTCTCAAAACGAAAACACCAAAAGCTTGCAAGAAGATCACGAGAGGCTCCTTCAAGAACTCGTCAAACCCCTGGCAGCACAAATGAAGGATCAGCAGCAGATTAAAAAAGCATGGCTTTGCTCAGAAGAAATTATGCCATTGTCAACTGAAACAAATGCTGAAGTAAATCATGCAAAAACACAACTTTGTTCTAAAATTTTAGAGCAAGCAAACTTCAACCTTGCTTCTGATTTCCAACTCGAAGTCTTTCCTGGCCATCAAGCTCCAACACCTTTTGCACTCAGTAACCGAGAACTTGCGAGCTGCTTGGCACCTAAGCTCCACAAGCATCAAGATCCCTGGCTTTTCATAAGGTTTGGGCCTCTGACTACACTGATATATGGGTGCGGAAGGAATCAAGAGAATCAAAAATACCTGGCTTGCTCTTTCTCTTTTGAGAAATATTTAGATCTCAATAATATATTTTCAACCTTTCCTATGCCACAAGCTGGCAGCATTGAAAGTGTTGCTACCTCTCCTCTTTCTCCACGTTTTATTATCACAACCCATGGAGCCCCTCTTGCTCGCAACCTTTCAATCAACGGAGCCTTCTCCTGTCTAGCAGAACTTTACAAAGCTGGCATGATTGAACAAGACGGGAATTTTCGAAGCTCCAGAACGTTACGCACCAACTCAAAAGGGGAAAAAGAGATACTCTTAGGCAGCCCGGAACTTCCGGCACAAACCCCAAACGGCATAGTACTTCATGCAGAGCAAGAGATCATCTTCTCCGAAAATCATTGTCGTTTGTTGCTGCAAGCCCGAGCAAATCTTCGAGCTGCAATTGGATATCTCTTCGAAAAATCTCAAGCCGAGACTCCTGGGATTATTTTTACCGACGCCTTTGAATCAAGCTCCCCTGCGCTTGCAAGCCTTGTTCAACTCGCCCTTCTTGATAACAAACATATAATACCAGAGCTTCAAGCTATACCAGCTCCAGCTTTACTTGGAACAGCACGTGCCTGCTTAACACATAACGCCCAAGAATTGATTGAGAAAGAATTTCAAGCTTTTGAATATCTAGCCCAGCCAGATAAAGAAGAGCTTCAGAAACGGGCTTCCGATTTGATACTTTTACCCGAGTAAAGGATAAACTGAGATTTGATTCTTAGATTTACTCTACGGTTCTTTTGAAGTACATATTTTATTTCAACCAAAATTGAAAAAGATTTTCTATTCATCCCTTAATGTTTCTTGTTATTTTGAGTGGCGGCAAAAGTATTCTTTAAATTATTCACGAAAACAAAGAAAACAAGAAGTACAGGTTTTAAATGAAAGAAGACTCTCTTATCCATTCAGCTGAAACTCCTTCGAAGCCTCAGATGATTTCCCATCGCGAGCACGACCTTGGACATAAATGCGGTATTTTTGCTTTGAGTGCTGGAGAAAACGTCCACGAATACGCTTATTATGGGCTTTATGCCCTACAGCACCGGGGGCAGGAGTCCGCAGGAATCGCAGCCCAGATCGATGGACGCATTAAAACCTATGTTGGCATGGGTCTTGTTGGAGATGTTTTTGGCGACACATACTTCAAAGGTTTTAGTGATGCTCAAGCTGCTATAGGGCATACTCGCTATTCCACTGCAGGCAGCTCTAACGTAAAAAATGCCCAACCCATTACGGTTGATACTCGCTGGGGACAGTTAAGCATTGCTCATAATGGCAACCTTACCAATGGTTTTGAACTTCGACGAGAACTCGAAGCCCAAGGCTCAATTTTTCAAACCACCTCGGACAGCGAAGTTATTCTGCATCTTCTTTCACGTTCTAAAAGCTCTGATTTCAATCATGCTTTGAGCGATGTTGTAAAAAAACTGCAAGGAGCTTTTTGCTACGTACTCTTGAGCCCTGATGGCTTGACTGCGATTCGTGATGCCCAGGGGTATCGCCCTTTAGTCATTGGGAAAAAAGATAACGCATGGTTCTTTTCAAGTGAAACCTGTGCTTTTGATATGATTGGGGCGGAGTATTACGACGAAGTCAAGCCTGGCGAAATTGTTCAGGTTCAAAAAGGAAAACTCTTGAGGAACTTTTTTTCAAACCCTGATCAAAACCAGCGAGGCCATTGCATTTTTGAACATGTTTATTTTGCTCGCCCAGACAGCATGCTCTTTGGGCAAAACGTTCACATGGTTCGCTTTGAAATGGGACGACAGCTCGCACGAGAACATCCTGCTGATGCAGACATTGTGATTCCCGTACCAGATAGTGGAAATTCAGCTGCCCAAGGCTATGCTTACGAAATAGGCATCCCTCTTAACATGGGATTTGTACGCAACCATTACGTTGGACGAAGTTTTATTCAACCCTCTCAGAGCCAGCGTGATATTGCAGTCAAGATTAAGCTCAATGCAAATCGTCCTGTGGTAGAAGGACAACGTGTTGTGGTTGTTGATGACTCTGTTATCCGTGGAACAACTTCTCGTTCCCGTGTAGGACGCCTTAGAAGCGCTGGAGCCAAGGAAATCCACTTACGCATCAGCTGTCCACCAACAAAACACCCTTGCTACTTTGGCATTGATTTTCCTAACCCCAAAGAACTGATCGCAAACCAAAAGAGCCTGGAAGAAATCAGGGATTATCTGGAAGTTGACTCGCTAGGCTATCTCTCAATTCCAGGCATGCTTGAATCCGTTCACAAGCAAAAAGACTTTTGTACAGCATGCTTTTCGGGCGAATACCGAACTCCTATCCCAAAAGACTATCGCAAGCATCAACTTGAAACATAATGCACGAACATATATCCCATAAGGTCGTTCTTCACGCCAGCTTCTATGGGGTTATCTTTACTTTTATAATTGTTGGAACTCCTCCTGCTCTTTACTGACGTATTCTTAAAAGCAGAGGCATATAAGCTGACAAAGATTGACTAAAAGAGCTCAAGCTTCTTTTTTATGGTCTAAAGCAGCACCAACAAAAGCTTTGAAAAGAGGGTGAGCTTGAACAGGGCTTGAGCGAAACTCTGGATGGAATTGCACCGCAACAAAAAAAGGATGATCAGGAATTTCAATAATTTCAACCAAATCATTCTCAGGGTTAAGGCCAGCGATCACAAGACCTGCTTCTGTCAGTTGATCTCGAAAAGTATTATTAAACTCATAGCGATGACGATGACGCTCCGAGATAACATCTTGCCCATAGGCTTCTCGAGATTTTGTTCCAGGCGCCAAGCGACATGGCTGACTTCCTAAGCGCATGGTTCCACCAAGGTTCTTAATTTTTTCCTGCTCTTCCATCAGAGAAATAACAGGATAAGGCGTTTGCTTATCAAACTCGCTTGAACTCGCTCCCTCAAGGCCCGCAACGTTACGAGCAAACTCAATGGTGGCAATCTGCATGCCAAGACATAACCCAAAAAAAGGAATATTATTTTCGCGAGCAAAGTGTACCGCATTGATTTTGCCCTCTATACCACGCTCTCCAAAACCACCAGGAATCAAGATACCATCAACACCTCGCAAAATTGTGCCCACGTTTTTGGAGTTGATCTCTTCAGCTGAGACTCGTTCGATGCGAATCTTTAAGGCATGGGTAATGCCTGCATGAGTCAGTGCTTCATAAACAGATTTATAAGCATCATTAAGCTCAACGTATTTACCGACCAAAGCAATACGAACCTCTTGCTGAGCCTCCACCAAAGTTTTGACCATGGCTTTCCATGAACCAAGCTCTACTCCTTGACTTGCTGAAATTTTGAGACAACTCAAAAGGTTGTCATCAAGACCCTGCTCCTGAAGCATTAAAGGCAATTCATAAATAGTATCAGGAACATCAAGTTCCTCAATCACATGCTTCTTTTGAACATTGCAAAAAAGCGCAATTTTATCACGAATCTCATCACTTAAGGGCAACTCACTTCGGCAAATAAGGATATCCGGTTGAATTCCAATTTCTCGAAGCTGGCCTACGGAATGCTGAGTGGGTTTTGTCTTAAGCTCACCTGAAACTCTTAGGTGAGGCAAAAGGGTAAGATGAATGAAAAGACAGTTCTCTGGCCCAAGATCAAGAGCTACTTGCCTGCAAGCTTCAAGAAAAGGCAGGCCTTCAATGTCTCCAACAGTTCCGCCAATCTCCGTTAAAACAACATCAACATCAGGAGCATCCCACTGCCTGATATTGTCCTTGATCTCGTTTGTCACATGAGGAACAACCTGAACACAAGCCCCAAGATAAGCTCCCCGGCGCTCCTTAGCAATTACAGCGTTATAAATACGACCACTCGTGATATTACTTCTCCGAGTAAGAGGGGCAGTGGTAAAACGTTCATAATGCCCAAGGTCAAGATCACACTCACCGCCATCATCAAGCACATAGACCTCACCGTGCTGGAAAGGATTCATCGTTCCAGCATCAACGTTTAAATACGGGTCAAGTTTTTGAATCCGAATAGAAAGTCCCCTTGATTCCAGTAAAAGCCCAATACTGCCCGTTGTAAGGCCTTTACCAAGAGAAGAGACAACTCCTCCAGTGATGAATACGTGCTTTGTTGCCATTGTTTCCTATGCTTTCAGCTTACTTATAGATTCCAACTTTGTTTCCCGAATAACAAACCAAAGCTATCACATAGCTTTATCATGGAAAAGAAGCTTTTCTTAAATCCCAGGGAAACTTTGTTCAGGCTTTTTAACAATGCATGAATTCTTATGGCAAGAACTTTCAGCCTTTTTTAACTATCCTAAAGATTGTTCAGAAGAGCTTATTCACAAGCGCATTCTGCTTTGCTTGAAGTAAAGAAGACCCTTTAAAGAAAAGAACTCACGGCTTTTTGCTTTTTCTTAAAGTGAAAAACGTGTCGCAAAGAGCGAACAATTTGCATGGCCGCAAGGGCAAGGAGAAGAGGAAATACAAGGACAACCAGTTTGTTGTGGCTATAAGCATCCTCAAAATCACCATGGAGTGTTTGATTGACAGCCCTTGTCATACCGCAGCCAAGACAAGGCTCACCCGTAATCAAGCGTTTTGGACAAAGTGTCGGGCCTGCTTCTAACAAAGAAGGAGGCAAACAAGCGAGAACAATCAGCGCACTCATAATCCAGTGGGCACTGATAAACTGAAAGCTAAACCAGAAAAAACGCCATCTTCTGAGATTCACCATCAAACCTGAACCTTGTTGGCATCTCTACACCCATAGCCTATGGTGGAGTCTACAAAAGAGAAGAACCATCCTGACGCAACGCTCTTCCCTTACTGTCAAGGTAAGAACCATTGCTTATTTTGACAAGATCATAAATGGTGCCTATCAAGCAAAGCCCACCAGTAAAGACATGTAAGATCCCAAGCCCAATATGCCCAGAAACAAAGCGCTGAATCCCACCAACAGTAAAAAAACTTAAAATACAACAAATGATCATGGTATTCTTATCAGGAGCTTGATTCATAGGAGCAGAAGTTCCATAGGGGTGTTGAGGATGAGCATGACCTTGAGAAGCGTGTTGACCATTACCCATATTCTGGGATGGTGGCAGGGAAGGAGGCTTGTTCGGTAAAGGAGGTCGAGAGTCTTGAGGAGCTTGGTTCGAAAAGCCTGCTTGCTGATGGGGTCTTTGTGGAGGGTTCATAATGAGATCCTTCACTTCCTGTTTACTTTCAAGTACACATTATAAAGAACGCGGGTTACCTGCTCGGCCGTCAAACTCCGACAAGCTTCAATACAAAAAGAATGAACGGCAAAAGCAATTATAATATCTGAAGAAAAAAGAACCAAAGGTTTTATCTCTGAACACAAGGTTGATCGAAAAGCAACTTCCTCCTTCAAACGTGGTTCAAAGCACGGTCTTTAAAAGGCTCAAAAGAATAACCTTCACAATAATGCTCCCTGCAAAGCATAAAGCCAAGCTCTTTGCATGCATCATGCCTTTACATCAAAGTTATTTCATCAAAGCACTTCCAGAACAAAAAAAGAGAGTTAAGAAATAGATTCTGGAGTGGAAGGCTGTGATAAGTCCGACTTTGTTGGGGCCTGCTTTTTGTTCTTTTTAATGGTTTCGTATTGATCTGGTAAAGAAAAAACATCATTTATAAAACTGTGTTCTGGATGGAAGCTGTAAAAAAGGAAGCTCGCAGCTGCAGCCCCAAGCAGAAATGAAAAAAGAATCAGCAAAATATCTCGGAACATAAAACTCTTATCCCTTCATTCATCGTTTTTATCGCTTACGTACTCCACAACCAGGGGAACAAATGTCTCCCTCCCTTATTCTTCGGAAAAAGAAAGACCTTTCCTGAAGCTTTAATAGAGCATTCTTTATTCGCCAAATCACCGAAAAGCTAAAATTATCTCCCCAGTATACAACTTTGGTTTTAATCTCAAGAGTGCAAAGAAGATATAAGATCAATACTTTTGCCATGCATTCAAATCATATTCTTAGGGTAAGAAGCTTGTTCTTATGGCAAAGAAAGGCTATGGTTAGTTTTCATAAGCATCAATAACCAGCTTATGCATAATAAAAGGAAAAGGCTTGATCATTTAAATTATTCAACCTTAGCTTAAAAATGAGACAATTATGGGACTTGAAGTTCTTTGCACCTATTCAAAAATGCTTTTCCAGGAGCACTTCAAACTTGATCCAAAGCTTGAAGTGAAAGTCCGCGATGCCGTCATTTTAAATACTCGCCGAGGCCTTGAAGTGGGCTTTATTGCCGCTGAACCAGGCAGCACTCGTCCATCCCAAAATGAAGCTTCTTCTGGAAAGGTTATACGCAAAGCATCTCCCGACGAGATGCAGCGCTTACAAGCCTCTCGGATTCGACCTCAAGTTCCCGAGCCTCTTCGCATAGCTCGAAACTTGGCTCGAGATTTACAACTCTCCATGCGATTTATTGATCTCGAAGAAACCATCGACCGACAAAAATACATTCTCTACTTTTCTGCGGAAAGCAGGGTTGACTTCCGTGAACTCGTGCGGAAAATTGCAGCTTCAAGTAATCGAAAAGTTGAGCTTCGGCAAATTGGTGCTCGCGATGTGGCACGCCTGACAGGTGATGTGGGATCTTGCGGAGAAGAGCTTTGCTGCAAAAACTTTTTAGTCGATTTCGTACCAGTCAATATGAGAATGGCAAAGAATCAAGGCTTACCTCTTGATAACAACCGCGTCTCTGGCATGTGCGGAAAATTAAAGTGTTGTCTGAAGTACGAAGATGAACTTTACACGGACTTTCGAAAGTCGCTTCCAAAAACGGGCCAGCCGGTCCAGGTCAATGGAGAAGAAGGCTGGGTTATGGGTCTTAATATATTAACCCAAATGGTAAGCGTTCGTTTTAAAGACAGGCGAGAAGAAGTGGATGCTCAAGACCTTACCTTCGATCCCAAAATGAGTGATAAGGCGATTCGTGCCTGGCAGCGTAAAATGCGTGAAGAGCAAAAAGAAGCTTTTGAACGCAGACAAGAAGAGCGACGAAACCGACAAGAACGGCGGTCTTCTCGCAGTCAACGCCATCAAGGCCCCGACCGCAGAAAAGAAAAAAGAAGTCCAACACAAAGTAGCGAGCCTGCTCAAAAAACTGACAAAGCAGGATCCGATCAGAAACAAGCCCCTGTCAACGACGAGCAAAAAGAAAGAAGAAAGCCCAAGAATCGTCGTCGTTCTCGTCGTAGAAAAAACCAAGAGCGACGTGAGGAAAAAGGGGGCTCCTCTCCAGCCTCAGCAAAAGAAGACACCTAAGCCATCAGGTTCTGCTTTTTTTTATCAGTTCTATAAAAGAGTTTCTTTTCCAACAACATAGCCCTATGAACTTGAGCTTTGATTATCATGACAAAAAAAAACTACTATATCACAACACCTCTTTATTACGTTAACGATGAACTTCATATTGGGCATGCTACAACCACACTTTATGCTGATACCATGGCCCGCTTCAAGGAGCTTGATGGCTTTCAAGTCAAGTTTCTGACCGGCTCCGATGAGCACGGCCAAAAAATTTTTAAGGCTGCTCAAAAAGCTGGTCTCAGTCCAAAAGCCTTTGCGGATAAAATTGTTGGGAAATTTCAAGAGGTTTGGGAAGCACTGGGCATCAGAGAGCATCAATTTATTCGTACCACCGATGCCTATCACGAAAAGGTCGTACAGTCTCTTTTTCAACGTCTCAAAGAAAAAGATCTGGTCTACAAGGCCCCTTATCAAGCCCTCTACTGCACTGACTGTGAACAGGCTTATAGCCCTTCGCAACTGCTCGACGGCTCTTTATGTCCAATCCATAAAACACAAGTCATAAAATTAAGCGAAGAAAATTATTTCTTTCGACTTTCAGCCTTTGAAAAGATTTTACGTTCCCGGCTTGATGATGATACTTTAGCTCAGACAGAGCGTGCTCCAGGAATTGAGGCTGACCCAAACGCCATTCTTCCCCTCTCAAAACGTAACGAAATTCTAGGGAAAGTACGAGAAGGACTGGAAAACATCAGCATCTCTCGTACAGCCTTTGATTGGGGCGTTGAAATGCCCGGCGATTCTGAACACGTTTTATGGGTTTGGTTTGACGCCCTTGTGAACTATATCTCAGCGCTTGTCCAAACTAAAGTTGATCCTCAAGCCGAAAACCTTCAAGACATTGATCACTTATGCCAGGCTCTGGATTTTCAAGAAAACTGGCCTGTGGCTCATCACTTCATTGGCAAGGATATTCTCTGGCACCACTCTGTTGTGTGGTGGTCAATGCTCAATGGAGCTGGCCTTACCATGCCCCACCGAGTTTATGCCCATGGCTGGTGGACTGTTGAGGGCGAGAAGATGAGTAAGACTCTTGGCAACATCATCCGCCCAACAGCTGTTGCTGAACGTTATGGCCAAGACCAACTACGTTATTTTGTGCTGCGGGAAGGTCCTGTGAAAGAAGATGCAAACTGGCAGGCAACCCGTTTTCATCAACGTATCAATAACGATCTTTCTAAAGAATTAGGAAACCTTTTTTCGCGAATTACAAAAATGCTCTGGAAATACTGTGATGGAGCCATCCCTGCCCTGCCACAAGAAACGTTTGCTGATGCCACTCTTCATACTGGGATACAAGAACTAAAAACCATGGCCCAGGAACTTCCTGAAAAACTTCGAAAAACCATGGATGTGTTTGCTTTTCCCCAAGCACTGGAAGAACTTTGGAAGCTTGTCCGTACGCTTAACCGCTTTATTGATCAAACTGAACCTTTTAAACGTGCTAAGGTGCCTGAGCAAAGACAAGAACTCCTGGCAATCATGCATGCACTATTCCAAAGCCTTAAGGTTTTGAGTTTTGCGCTTGCTCCTTTTCTGCCAAATGCCGCCTTACGCATGCGCGAAGAATTAGGCCTTAACGACCAGCAAGCGACAAACCTTGATGACGCCTGCTCCTGGCTAGTGAATTTCGAAAACATACGCATCGCAGAAAAGTCCACACAGCTTTTCCCCCGAATCGAAGAAAACAAATAAAGCTTGATCAACCCCATGAACATGAGATCTTAAAGCCAGACAAAAGTTCTTTAAAACAAATCTTTTTAGACATAAACCCAAAGAGAAAAGAACCATGCTTCAAAAAAGAATTTACAGGCAGCACAGCATATACAAAGTTCTTTTTTTCCTGAGTCTATGCATCTCTTCTTCTGCTTTGCACTCCCAAGCGTTCCTTGATGATGCACGCCAACGACTTTTTCAGGAGGATTTCAAAGGAGCCTTTGAAGCCTTAAATACCCTTGAAGACTCGCCAGAAAAAAGTGCCTTTCAAGAGCTTGTGTATGAATGTGAGCTTGCAAGTATTCATGAGCAAGCTCAGGCATTGATCACTCAAAAATCCTACCAGGAGGCTCATGAGCTGCTTTCTCTCTCTCTTACGAAAGAACTCGGTGGGCGCTCAGCAATTGAGAGCTCTTCTGGACCTCAGCTTCAAGGCCTCTTAAGTCTTGTGGAAAGTATACTCCACAACGCTCAGCTCAGGGCAGACAATCCCCGCAAAGATTTTTTGGATGGCTTCGATGAAGCTGATACTCAAGACCAGAAAGCCTTAGACAATCACCATCAAAATAAAGAAACTCTGCAACAAGAGATAGAGCAAATACTAACGGCAACAGAGGTAGAGTTTCAAGCAGGCCTTGAACTCCTCACCCAGAAAAATACCTCAAAAGAACAAAAAAAGAATGCCGAAGCTGCTTTTGAAAGCATTCTCGAGGAGCTTACAAAAGCCCAAGAGCGAATGGATCAGTTGAAGGATGTATTGGAACCGGCTGAATACGCAGCAGAAGAACGCAGAAGAGCATCAAAATTAGCGGAACTTCTTCAAACAACGTGTCTAGAATTTGGAAAGCTTCTTTATCAACAAGAAAGGACCCACGAAGCTATTAAAATCGTGGAACAAGGGCTTTCCGCAAACCCTTTTCATTTAGAACTTCTTGACTTGCGTTTAAAATTAGAAGATTAAGAGATGCTTACGAATCTTCTTTCTGTATGGAAATCGAGCCTTGAATTATCTTTGCTTATGGAGGAAAACGAAGCATGAGTAATACACAACCCCCTTACCCTCAAAATGCTTTTCCTTCTCTGGCAGGTGATTACAAAACCTGTGGCAGGGCTGCTCCTTTTCATGTTGAAGAACGCAATGGAGATCTTCATTTTTATGTCGGGTCTGCCTATGGAAAAACCCAATACTACGAAAATGAAGGGAATCCTATTATCTGGGGCAAGGAGCAGGTAATCGTTGATGCTCTTAAAATGCTTGAAATCATGGGCGAGATGAAACTTTCTCCCTGCCGACTGGAAAGTCTCCCCCAGCCCGACAGCTTTGAGGCTTTTCTGCGCTCTTACTCAAATCACGGCAATCTTGCCAGCTACTTTCCTCCCTTGCTTGAAAAATTAGGACTAGCAAAAGTAGAAAAAAAAGGGCGCGCCCTTGTTATCAATCTTGCAGCAGGAATCTCATCTCAAAACTTCAATGATTCAAAGGACCATCCCTGAAGCCTTAAATAAAAATGGAAGAGCGATATACAAACCTTATTTTAATAGCACAGGCTTTTCTTGAGATACAAATAACAATCTTCCGAATTCCAGTGTATACTGGATCTTAACAGGTTGTGTCATATTTTTGCTCTGGTCTAACTTGCGAAAGAAAACGATGTTCCAGCCTTCCACACGACGCACTCTGCTGATCGGTTGTATTTCTCTTGCTGTTCTTCTGGCTGGAATCTTTGTTTATAAAACCTTTCAAGATTCAAATGATCGAGAAGAAATTAAAGCATTGATCGAAAAAGCAAAAGATCACTTGAAGGCGCGAGAGTGGAAAGAGCTTTCAGAGTTAACCTGGCCACCTCAGGAACGAGCAGAAAAACGACAAGACATAGAAATGGCGGAACTAGCGGTTTTTGAATCAGAACCTAAAATTGAAGCCATCACCCTGCGAGGAACAAAAGCTCACTTCTGGGCCGAAGTGGAGTACCGCTTCTTACTTTCAAGCAAAAGCTCTTTCCTAAGAGTAGAATTCTTTTTGGGAAAACATCAGGGCAAATGGTATGTCGAAGACTACAACGTCCCTGACTACAAGCAGCAGCCTCAAAAAACATCGAAATAACTTTAAAGTAGTATTAAAGCCTAACGAATAATAACTTCTTTAGACTGGTTCGTCTCAAGGCTTTTCTCAGGACCATGCTCTTTGTCTGAAACGTTGACGAAAGAATTCTTTGGAAACTCAGAATCCACTTTCTCTTGAGGAAAAGAAAAAACAAAAACACCCAAAGCAAGCACACAGCACAACCCGGAGGCAAGCCAAAAAGAACGGGTAACCCGTCTTTCCTGCCAGCCTAAAAACTGGAAGTGATGATGGAGTGGCGAACATTTAAAAAGTCGTTTACCACCACTGAGTTTAAAGAAGCCTACCTGCAAAATAACACTGAGAGCCTCTGCTACAAAAACTCCTCCAGCAAGAGCCAGGAGAAGTTCTTGATGAAGAGCTAAAGCAATCATAGCAAGAGCAGCTCCAAGGGCTAAAGAACCCGTATCTCCCATAAAAACTTTGGCCGGATGACGATTATACACAAGAAAGCCAAGACAGCTTCCAGCAACAATAAAGGCAATAAACCCAATACTCGTGATCTCAGAAACCATTGGAAACCAGGAATCCACTCCCCTGCCGGCTTCAAAAAATAAGCCCAAGCCAACGATCACACCAAAACAAAGAGCGACCATGAACCCCATACCACTGGCAAGACCATCAAGACCATCAGAAAGGTTTACGGCATTACTTGTACCACTCAAGACAACAAGAGCAAAAGGAAGGAAAAGGTATCCCAAAGAAAGCTCAATGTTTACAAAAGGAATCCACAATCCACGAGAAAGCACGTGTTCAGAACCAAATAAAATAAAAGTACAAAGCGTAAAAAGACTAAGCTGCAAAAGCATCTTTGTTTTCGCTGAAATACCATCACGTCCTTTGCGTTTGAGTTTACTCCAATCATCATAAACCCCTAATAACCCGCTACCAGTAATTGCAAGCAATATACTGATAGTGACGCGATTAAAAGGAACCAGGAGCAAAGCCGAAATCACAATACTTGAAAGGATAAAAATGCCACCCATGGTAGGCGTCTCAGCCTTCCCCTGATTAATTTGGTTTAACGTTTCACTGGCCTTACGAGCTTCACCATCCTGGATGCGTTGACGACGTAACCAGGGAATGAACTTTGCGCCACTCAGAAGAGTGACAAGAAAAGCAAAGGTGAAAACGAGCAAAGCGCTTATAAAGTAGGCTTCAAAACCATGAGTATCAAAGGGCAAAAACGATCGCAACATCCTGAGGAACTCCTTATGTATAAGTCTCAACAACCAATAGAATAAATAACCTGAAAAGCACCAGGCATTTATGCCATCGGATAGAGACATCATTTACTCAAGGAATTGCTTGAGAGTTAGCACAAAATTTTTAGTCCCAACGACTTGGAGATTCCAATCAGGAAAGATAGCTTTTGACTATCGTAAGGATTAAGCAGCTCTCGTAAGAGCCCATCCATCCTCGAGCACAGGCGAACGATTTGCTTTGAAATTTCTAGAATATATGTTCACTAACCCTCAAAGCGCTTAAGAGCGATTGTGGCATTATGGCCCCCGAACCCAAACGAGTTCTTTAAAATACTTTTCACTGGAACCTCGCGGGCTTCGTTGGGAATGTAATCAAGATCACACTCAGGATCAGGAACCTCATAATTTCTGGTCGGATGAAGAAAACCGCTTTCAAGTGACTTCGCACAAGCCACAAGCTCAACACCTCCTGAAGCCCCCAACAAATGACCAACCATTGATTTTGTTGAGCTGACCATAACCTTATCAGCATGATCCCCAAGAGTTTGACGAATTGCTTTTGTTTCTGTTCGATCGTTATAGAGGGTGGATGTGCCATGAGCATTCACATACCCCACGTCTTCAGGGTTAAGCTTTGCATCTTGCAATGCAAGCTGCATGCACATTTTTGCCCCTTCTCCGTCTTCAGAAGGAGCGGTGATATGGAAAGCATCATCAGTAGCCCCAAAACCTGCAAGCTCACAATAAATTTTTGCCCCTCGCCTGCGTGCGTGTTCAAGTTCTTCGAGTATGAGTGTGCCGGCTCCCTCGCCCATCACAAATCCTGAACGCTCCTTATCAAAAGGTCGAGAAGCCTTTTCAGGATCATCATTCCGATCCGTGGCCATAGCCCGAGCAGCACAAAAACCAGACATTCCCAAGCGCCCAACAGTGGCCTCAGCTCCACCTGTAAAGACGACATCAGCATCGCCATACTGTATCAGTCGCAATGCACTGCCAACAGCGTGGTTTGAAGAAGCGCAAGCAGATACCGTTGAATAATTTGGACCTTTAATTCCAAGATGAATCGCCAACTGACCTGCACAAGCATTCAGCATAAGCTTAGGAATAAAGAAAGGGCTCATTCTACGAGCACCTTTTTTCACAAGGATTTCAGCACCAGCTTCGATCTCAAGCATGCCACCAATTCCAGACCCATATACACACGCAATCCTGTATGGATCAAATTTATCAAGCTCAAGAGCTGAGTCCTCCAAAGCCTCTTTAGCACTTCCCAAAGCATAATGGACAACCGGATCGGTTTTGCGAACTTCCTTACGATCAAGCACAGAAAGAGGGTCGTAGTCTTTGACAAGAGCTGCAATCTTACAGGTCATGTCCTCGACATCAAAATGCTCTATACGCACAATTCCATTTTCTCCAGCAAGGGCAGCTTTCCAAAAAACATCAGCCCCAACCCCAATTGGAGAAACAACGCCCAGGCCTGTGATAACAACACGTCTACGTTCCATTTTTTCCACCGTTGATTATTTCAGTACCCTTAGAAAGAGCAGTGCACCCCTCTGGTTTATTCCTCACAAGCTATCACAAAAACTGAAGAAAAGCTCCACTTCATAGCTTCAAAGAGTAAAACAAGCCATAGCTTTTACAGAATCTCGCTCGCTTTTACTTATGAGCAACTTCTCAAACTTAAACACCTTCAACAGGCGTGCACCAGCTTTCAGGCTGAAAGTTATATTCTCTCCCCCTGCAGGACCTCAAAAAGAAAGCTCCCTGGATCCCATCGTCAGCAAATAATTAGAATTTACCGAAAGACTAACCTTCAGCTTTTTTTTCGTTGATGTATTTTATAGCATCACCAACAGTTTGAATTTTTTCAGCTGCTTCGTCTGGAATAGAGAGATCAAACTCGCTTTCGAACTCCATAATAAGCTCAACGGTATCAAGCGAATCTGCCCCAAGGTCATTGGTAAAAGAAGTGCTCTCAGTCACCTTCTCTTGACTAACGCCCATTTGCTCGCAAACGATATTTATTACTTTTTCGGTCGTTTCGTCAGCCACTTTTCATCTCCATTTTACAGATATAATTATTTTTAAATTGTGCAAACAGACCACGAGTCTTAAAGCATTCATACAAATAAAAGTTACCTTCTTTAAAACTTTATACATACACAAACAGCTTTTACAAGCTTAAGTAAAAAAAGCATACCCTTCCTTTACGCCTTCTTCTACTATATTTTTTACAGCTATCTGTCTATAAAAATACTCCTTATGATAGATGCTTATCTTTTTAAGTCATACCACATCAAACGTTCTGACAGCCTTTCCCCTTATTTAACTTACTCCAGCCCCACCTTCTTTTTTGCCAACGAAAAGCTCTAAAAGCCTGGCATTAAAGGTCAATAAATCATATCTTTGAATGAGAATAATAGTCATTCAAACTTTCCCTCAAGCATAAGCTTAAAGGAGCAGCACCGGGATTCAATCACTGGGGTTCACCTAACGCAAAAACGGTAAAAAGCTATGGGTTTTTGGTCTTCATTCCTCTCCCCTCTTCTGATGTCAATTTCAAAACTACGATTCTCGATCTCTATCTGTGCTTTTTTTCTACTTGCACTTTTCTTTGTCCAGGAAGCTCATAGTCAAAATATGCTGGAAGCATTAACAAATCCTCAAGCCAGGCGCCCAAGATTAAATCAAAATGCAAACTTCGAATATGGCTTTCCCACGCAAACAGAAGAGGGAGGCAAGCTTCGCACTCGACGCGGGGGAATCCAACTTAGCTTACCACTCCCTTTTTTAAGCAGCCCCGAGACAGCCATAAGAAGCAGTTCCCAAGAAGAGCCTCTTGAAGAAAGAAAAAAAGCACAACCAAAACTTCAGGGAGGAATTCTTTTTCTACCAAAATATGAAACTCTAGGGCTCAATGACCAGAATAATCTTATGCCCCAAGAACTATCAACTCTTGAAATAGGGGCCTTCAGCTTTGCAACAGTGAGTGAAAGAAGCGGGATACGACTTGGATCGTATCTGAATTATCGCCTTAAAAACGATCGAATTTTTTCAAGCTTTTCTAAAGGGCAATATATTGCTTCAGCTTTTGCGTTTGTGCCGGCAAGTGATGAGTGGTTTTTTACACCGGGCATTGGCTATGTTTCAGACTTTGCCATAGGCTTTTTGGAAAATGTTCCTATCCCTTCTTTAGAGATTATCTACTCTCCCATAAGCTCCCAAGAAGAACATAATGAAAAGAAGCCAAAACGTAATTTGCTTTTGGCCTTTGGAGTGCCCTTTAACTTTATGCGGTATTCTTTCACTCCCTGGTTTCAGGTTCGAGTTTTGAATTTTGCGGGCTTGTTGGGGGAAATCTCCCTTTCTCAAACACTTCGAGATCCTGAAGAACCTTCTTCTCTGCATTTAAGCATAAGGGAGTTTTTCAGTCGGTACGCTGAAGTTTTCAACCTGCAAGACAACAAATTCCCTGAAGACTCCCGACTTTTCATCCATGGTTTTCAAACAGGCATAACCCTGCGAGCTTCCCTGCCAGAGCTTTTTTCTCTTGAGCTCACTTATAGCTACCGCTTTCAGTCTCGCTTTACAATAGGGGAAACACGAAATGACAGTGTGGTGCATCGTCTTGATTTAAATCCAGGACATGCTCTTGGTTTTGCCCTTACATATCATTTTTAAAGACTCATTTTTCATGGCAAATTTTTAGACTAAGAGCTTTTCTTATTGAATGAAGAATTTTAGTATTCCTCGAAGAATGTATCTTAAATTATGTTCGTTTCCATGCCTTGGATCTCCTGTCATATTAGGGCATATAGTTAAAAGAAAGATAAGACCCATGAAAAAACTATTTTGTTTAGGCCTCTTAGGTGCATGTGGAATTTTCTCACTTTTCCTCTCTCCTGGTTTTTTTGCACAGGAAAAAGAAGCTGAAGCTGAAAGCTCTACCTACACGCTTCCTGGAAGACTGTGGCAATACAGCGAAACGAGAGAAAGCATTGCAGAAGACTATGAAAACTTTTGGGGTTGGCAAACAACACACCTTCGCTTACGTTTTGACTTACCAGAAGAGCTTAAAAACCCAAGCTCCTGGGGTTCTCTTGAAGTGACAAGTGCAAAGGATAACCTCGGTACAGATCTTCTTCTAAAGGATGATTTTTCGGAACAAAGCGCCACAACTCGTTCATTCGATAATCCTGAAGACACAATTGAAAAAGGGTTTTTTGTTTTACCAATCCACCTTGAGCAACCCTTGCGGAAAGCTGAAACTATAGATGTACAAGGCAGCTTTATCTTAGTCTATTCCGAAAAGAATAAAGCTTTGGTTGAAAACCCACGCAAGCTTCTCGGTGAAAAAATATTCGAGAATGAAGACTTAGGGGTAAAAGTGGTACTTACAGACTTCATGGAGAATACTATAAGGTTTAAAGTTTATGGTAACACGGATTACATTATAGATTTCAACTTGCTTAATGCTGCTGGGGAGCCTCTGGACCGCTGGGGGCCTGCAGACCGTTGGCCTGACCGTAGTACGGTAGAAATGTCGGTGAATTTTCACGACGATATTCCCGAGGGTGCTCAACTTGAAATCACTTATGCTCAAAAGCTTGAGAAGAAAACAATCACCTTCGACGTTAAGAAAATCAAACTTCCATAAGCTTTACTTGAAACACCATAAATTTTGTTTATCTGAGCCTTTGCGAGCTTTATTGCTTGCAAAGGCTTCTTCTTTTTGCGATTACTTCCTTATTATAGATAAGCTCTTGATAGAAAGTATATTGCTGCATAATAATAGTGACCTTATTTTTTGCTCAATAATTAAAGCGGAGATTTCCATGGCAAATAAACAACTCTCAGACTGGATTAAAGGCGAAATGAACGGGCTTCGAGCTCGAAACCTTTTTCATTACCCTCGAGTTCACCAAAGCATGCCCGCAGGGAGGGTTAGAATCGATGGCAAAGAAGTTATCCAGCTCTCTTCAAATAATTATCTCGGACTTTGTTCCCATCCACGGGTGATTGATGGAGCGCGGGAAGCATTAGAAAAATATGGTGCTGGAACTGGTGCTGTGCGTACGATTTCTGGGACTATGGATCTTCATATCCAATGTGAGCAAAAAATTGCTGACTTCAAGGGCACTGAAGACGCAATTATCTTTCAGTCTGGTTACACCGCAAATGTTGGCACCGTCTCAACGCTAACTCGGGCGGGAGACATGATCGTTTCAGATGAACTCAACCACGCTTCGATTATTGATGGCTGCAGGCTCTCCAAAGCCAAACGAGCAGTTTATCGCCACCTTGACTATAGCCACTTAGAAGAGACTTTAGCCCAGGCCCGTGACCAGGATGAAATCCAAGGTAAAATCCTTGTCGTCACTGATGGCGTTTTTTCCATGGATGGGGACTACGCTGATTTAGCTGCTATTCTTAAAGTTTGTCAAAAATATGGTGCTATCACCATGGTAGATGATGCCCACGCTACAGGAGTGCTAGGCAAAAAAGGCAAAGGAACCGTAGATCAGTGTGGTGTCCACGATGATTGGGATATCACCATTGGAACACTTTCTAAAGCTGTTGGAGTTATGGGTGGATATTTTGCAGGCTCCAAAGAAGTGAAAGAATTCTTACTTGCTCAAGCCCGACCTGTACTATTTTCAAGCTCTCACCCACCGGCAGTAATTGGTGCAATCAGCGCTGCCTTTGATGTTATGAACGAAGAACCCGAACACCATGAACGTCTGTGGAAAAATGCTCAATTGCTTAAAACAGGACTTCAGGAATTAGGTTTTGATACGGGCAACTCACAAACTCCAATTACCCCTGTGCTGACAGGGAATTCAGCCACCGCAGCAAAACTCTCTGAAAGGCTTTTTGAGGAAGGCGTATTTGCCCAAGGCATCTATTTCCCAATGGTGGCCGAGGACAAATCGCGAGTGCGCACTATCGTTTCAGCATCCCATACCGAAGAAGATCTTGGAGATGCTCTCCAAGCCTTCAAAAAAGTTGGCCAGGAACTTGGGTTGATTGCTTAGCTCAGACACACTCCAAAAAAACGAAAACACACGAACTGTCACAACAATAATAATGAAACTTTTTGCCCCCTAACGGAGAATCTAACCATGGCAATCTTTCACCCCGATCATGATCAGCTTCACGGTTTCACTGTCTGTATTACAACAGTTCAAGGAGATATTTACGTTGGACGTTGGGATCACGAAGAAGCTGGCGAGATCTTTCTTAACGATGGAAATTTCTACCAACACGACCCGAACACACCCGATGGTGCACAGGAGTTCATGAAGCAAAACGCATTATGGGGTGTTGACCCAAAGCATACTCGTCTCACCTTATCACGAACACAAGTGAAAGAAGTTCGTAAGCTTGGCGAAGTTGCCCAGGAACTACGCGGATGGTAACCTTAAGAGATTCAAACACTGAGAGTGCCGATTAATTGGCAGCAAAGGTGAGTCCTTACTTGTCCATCATCAAAATCATTTTATGCTTGTTCTCTAGGAACTCTTATTGAGATAGGAAAACAAGCTGAAAAGTTATTCAACCATCGCAGAAAAAATGAAGTTAAAGGAAAGGGCTTTTATTATGCTAAGTCGTCAATATATCATAGCAATGACAAAGCTTATAAGTTTATTGCTCGTTTGTGGATCTGTTCTCGGGGCTTGTGCTAGCGACCAGCATGCACCCCGCACCAGGCTTCCAGGAGTCGACAAAGAAGAAGAGCATGGACAAGATAAAAAACAGCGAGAGGATGTGTTCAGAACCCACAAAACCCAAGTTGCAGAGGGCCAAACAAAAACGTATGATTTCAATGCAGTAAAACACGTGTTTTAAATCGCTTCTCTTTCACAAAACATCTCTGCATGATTATAAAATACAAACAAAACTTTAAAACTGGAGCCTGACTCAAATGAGAAAAATATCACTTTTTATTGTCGTAAGCATCACAGCCCTTTTTTTCTCAACGCTTTTCCTTGCTTGCACACCATCTGGAAGAATTAAAACAGGAGAAGAAGGCGATCTTGTTGGTGCAAACAAAGGGGGCTCCCCTACCTATAACCAGTTGATTGCAGAAGCTTCCCGTAAGCTTTTAGACTCTGCTGCAAACAAAGAACGCACTGAAGGTACACGTCAAATCTGTTTTGTTGGCATTGAAAACCAGGGCATTGAAGAGCTTGGAGATATTCGGGCTGCAACCAATCAAGAAATCGAAACCGTCCTTTTCCAATCTCAAGTTTTTGACATGATTTCTCAACGTTATGTGGATTCAGCCTTGCGAGAAACAAGTCTTCGTCCATCAGACATCTTTTTGCGCAACAACCAGGAACGCTTTTTGGGAGTATTACGCGATAATGGTCAAGATCCAGACTATCTTTTATGGGCCATCTATACAACGCTCTCAACAGCTGGAGAGTCTGAGAGTCAACGCGACTACCTTTTAACTCTTGAACTTATCGACGTAGAGACTGGACGCTTAGTCGAAAAAGAGACCGCTAAAGTGCGTAAAGCCTATGAAAAATAAAATCTCCAAAATAGAAGAGTGCAACCCTCAAAGAAAAGGCTTCTCTACCTTCGTTTTATAGTACTTAAAAGGTTTTGCATGTGTTGATGGCTCATGAAAAACGTTCTTCTTCGAAATAGCAACCTGCATAGAGCACAAAGAGTCCCTCTCTTATGGTCTCTTCTCTGTCTCGTTCCTTTCGCTTTTTTCCTGGGCTGTTCGAGCTCCTACACAGCACGAACCCAAGCCTTTCATGATTCTTACCTTCAAAACAATCTTGTTCAAGCTGACCATGAGCTCAACAAGCTGCTTGCCGAAGAAACAGGAGAGGAAATCCAAGCCATCGCAAAGCACAATGGCCTTTCTCTTGATGCTTCACAAGGAGATGTGCCTTTGTTTTTGCTCCACAAGGGCATCATCCAATTTACCCTTGGAAACATCGACCTCGCCAGCAAACTTTTACGCAAAGCTCGAGACGAACTTGACAGGCGTTTTGAGACTGGTAACGCCGCTTTTTTTGCAAGCACACTTTCTGATGATACTGCCCTTGCCTATATAGGGGCTGATTACGAACATATTATGGTTCGTGTGATGCTCGCACTTTATGATCTTATAAGATACTCAGGGGCAACTTCTGGAGATGCTTACGCCTATGCCCTTCAAGTCGGCGAAAAACAAGAAGCATTGCTTTCTTCTCCATTGGGAGAAGATCTTGGCTATAAGCCCCGCGAACACTACCGCAGGGTCGGTATTGGAGCCTACCTGCAAGGGTTACTCTCTGAAGCGACCAATGCGCCTGATGAAGCCGCTAAGATTTATCAACGCTTGCAAAACTACGAGCCAAACTTTGAACTTGGCAAACAGGCTTTTCAAAGAGCTGAGAATGGTTCCTATGCACCAGCTGGTCACGGAGTGCTTCATCTTTTTTATTTTGCAGGCCAGGCCCCAAGACTTGTTGAAGGAACCTCTGAAGCAACGGAACAAGCCCTCCTGATAGCTGAGCTTGCCAGCGCATTCATTCTTGACTCGCCTGTACCAATTCTCCAGGCTCCAGTACCCGTTCCAAAACTTCAGATTCAAGACCATAATCCAGCCCAACTTCAGGTTCAAATTGGGCAAGAATCTTTTTTTACTGAAACGCTGCTGGACGTTAACCAGGTCGCAACACAGCAGCTTGAAGTCATGATGCCCATGATTCTTGCACGCGCTTTGCTTCGACGAGCCGTAAAAACCACTCTTACAACGGCTGCTGGAAAAATTGGCCGTAATGCTTTTGAAGAAGATGAAATTGAAGGTCATCTTATTGAACTGGGCGCAGGGATTGTCAATTTAATTTGGACCAGTACCGAAAGCGCTGACACGAGAAGCTGGAGCAGCTTGCCTGCCTCGATCCAGGTCGCCCGCATAGAACTACCAGCAGGCCAACATCGCTTGGTCCTTGGGGATGGCACTTCCCAGGAAATAGATATCCAGGCCGCAACGGACTCTTACCTCATGATGCTGCGCCCAAACTTAAGGCTTCAAGGCACAGTCTTCCTTGATACTTTTTCCCAACCTCAAAATAAATAGCAAGAAAACAAAACTTAAAATTCATATCGTCTTCCATAAATCTTTACATAAAAGGCTTATAAGCCCTCAGATTTTACGAAGTGAAACTCCTTGTATATTCTCGTACTTTTAATATGAAAGGCCTGTAGACTTATGAAAAAGATCTTTTTCTCATTAAACTTTCTGATGCTCCTTCTTTCTTTTGGATGCACCTCAAGTCCTGATTACCACCAAGTGACAACAAATGCTCCTGAAGCAACTGTTTTTGTCCTGGAAAAAGGTGCACGAGTTGATGAATTTAAAGCCGGTGAAGGCAGCAAAAAACTAGGAAGTGATAGTGTTATTGAAGTCGAAGCAAAAGGCTACCTTTCTTATTACGGCCCTCTTGAGGAGCTCAAGAAACAAGGCGATAAGAGTTGGCACATAGATTTAGAACCTCTTAAATAGGCTTTTCATAAAAAAAACTTTACTGTGCTCTTTGACCATTAGAGAATGAAGTAAGATCCAAATCTCTGGTGGAGGAGGAAGGTGTTTCGCTTAAGAACAAGTGATTTGAGCTGAGGAATAGGTATGGATCGCAGTGATCTTGCTATTCTTATTAAAACTCTCGTCGGGATAACCCTGATTGTCTTCATTTGTTTTATTCTAACATCTCGCTTGTTTCTTTCGAATCAGCCTTTTGGTAAGCCTGAACCACCTGGACAGAGAATGCCGAAAATCAAGCTTCTGCAGCCAAACACAGAAGTGGCGGCTGGTGATTCGCTGGATCGCGCGACAAGGCTTGACCGTCTCAGTGGAAATTTTCGGTATGATGGCGAAAGCTACAAGCTTTCGGTTCGCCAGCAAGCTCGGACTCCCCAAGATATTGATTCCGGTCAGAATACAGCCCTTCGAACAAAGAAGACCCCTTCAACCTACCGTTTCGAAGCTGAAGGAAAGAATGACAAAAAAGTCCTTGGCTCCCTTCATGTTCAGCCCGAGGACTAATCTTTTATCTTTCCATTTGTTTTTTTGTTCAAGTCTTTGCTTTTCTTCAGTTACAATGCCTCTCAAGTCTTATCTCTCATTCGGTGTTTCTTTACTAGTATTAAACTTAAAGGAGGCGCTGAATAGGATAAGCAAAGAACCATGAAGAATCGAGGTTCCAACTCTTTGAAAACGATACAAGCAAGAGAACAAACGAGTTTGGGCCTGGAAGAGTTGTAAAAAATCTTGAGTCATGAAATAAGGAATCACAAATTTATGGGCATTGCAGAAACCTTTCAAATACTATCATATGCCAAATCAGACCAGGTTCTGCCTGCACTCCTGGAAGGACTCAAGCAATCAGATATTCGTATTGTTGATGCCAGTGTTGAAGCTCTGATGCAGCAAAGATCAGAGAGTGGTTTTCTTGCCCTGATTGACCATTATCAAGGTCTATCCCCAAGCTCCCAGGAAAAGATTTCCCGCAGCATCTATCGAATGCAGAGTACCCTTGAAAATATTATTCGCTTCAATAAGAAATCGCCCCGCCAAAAAGTAGCTCTTGAGATTCTTAGAAAAAATACTTCTGTTGACTCCCTTCCCTTGCTCACCCTCTTATTAGAAGATGAAGACGAAACCATTCGGAATGAGGTTTCAAATTCAATTCAACTTATTTTAAGGCGCTTTATTGAAGAAAAGAATGCTGCAGAAAGACAGGCGCATGCTTCTGAGGAAGAATCTCGCAGGGGCTCCACAAGAAAAGTCACAAAGAAAGTGACGAAAAAAGTCACGGGTTCAATTCGCAGCACTGAACGCATTAAAGAAGACATGCGCTTAGTGCTCCAGGCTTTAGAAAAAGGGCTTGAAAGTCTTTCATTTCATCGTTCTCCAATTATCGTACGATCAGCCTGCCAACTTGGCCCAGAAGGTCATGAGTTGCTTTATCAAGCACTTAAGCATGAAGAACGCATCAACAGCACAAAAGATGCAATCATTGACCAGCTGATTCAGGACAATTCAACGATTACCTGGGAATTTCTTTTCACTCTATTAGGTCATACTCTGGGATACTTCCGTACTATTGCCATCAAAGTTATTCAATCAAAACCAAAAAATTCAGGACTTGAAGGTTTGATATACACTTTAGAGCGTCTGCCTCTTGACCAACAACGCCGTATTATTCGCATTTCAAGCGCGATCCCCTGGCTGCCTCTTCTTGAAAGAGACCTTGATCGGCTTGAACCAGAATATGCTGATTTTCTTTTTCGAGAGGTAAACCGGCTTGAAATAAGCTCCAGCGAAAAGCTTCCCTATTGGGCAGCCCTGCTGAGTAGTTATGTGAGTGATATTGTACAACCTGCAATTGAGCACCTGACCCGTTCACGTGATAAGCATGCAGAAGAAATACTTGCCCGTTTACTCACTTTCTCAAAAGAGCGGACACAACTCCTGCTTATTGAGCAGCTCGTAAAGAATCAACACCCCGCCCTGTACAAACTTCTGGCTCCACTTGTAACAAGTGATAACGAAAAAATTCGTCAGCTTGCGGGTAAATTAGTTGCCCGTGAAAGCTTTGAAAAATACCTCGATGCTTTTGATCGCCTGGACGATAAAACCCGAGAAATTGCAGGAAAAGCGGCCCTTGAATTGGACGAAAGAGTCATTGACCGATTAACCCTTGAACTTAAGGCTGTAGACCCTGCTAAGCGTGTTAAAGCTCTCCAGATTATTTCAGCAACTGGGACTTCGACGGCCCTGCAAAATCATGTTCTTGAACTTGTTAAAGATCCAGATAAAAAGGTTAGAGCAACAATCATCCAACTTCTAGCTGCAATGAAGCATACTGATGCAATCAAGGCTTTGATTAACCTGCTTTCAGATAATGACCCTCGGGTTCAGGCTAACGCTGTTGAAGCTCTTGAAGCTTTGAACCAGCCTGAATTCATGCAGCTTCTCGTGCCTTTTTTGCGGAGTTCCCACAACCGACTTCGCGGTAATGCTTGCAAGGCTCTGTGGACTCTTGGGATTAAAGATGTATCTTCGCTGATGTTTGCCATGCTTCAGGAAAAATCGAACCTCATGCGTATGACAGCTGCCTGGGTCATTGGAGAAACTCGTCCTGACGGTGGTTTGGAGGCCATTCAAAAAGCTCTCTTAAAGGAAAAATCTCAAGACGTAAGAAATCGCCTGCTTAAAAGCGAACAAATTCTTTTAGAAAAAAAAACTGATTAAATTTTAAAACGAACTCAAATACCCTTAAAGGAAAAGAAATCCATGCGAGTTTTTCTATCGACTTTCCTTGATAATTTTTTGGAGCTCACCCTCTTACAGGGCACGGGAGGTCAGGAAGTTAAAGATGCCGGTGTGCAGTTTTTCAAAAAGCCCGGAGAAAACTCACCCTGGCTGATGTTTGTTCTTGGTGCTGGCGCAATCGTTGTGATCGTACTGGTTTGGATTGCTCTTCAACGCACAAGACAAGGAGATTGGCAAAAACTTCAGCTCTCAGGAAACGAAGAAATCTTTTCAAGTCTCTGTCGAGCGAATCAGCTTGCAAAACGTGAAGCTTTTTTACTCCGTAAATTAGTTTATGAACTCCAGCTCACAAACCCTCTTCTTCCTTTTGTCGATACGAGCTTATATGACCGCTATGCCCCACGTCTAAGCTCAAGCAAACAGCTTCTGCTGCAAAATATTCGCTCCAAGATTTTTCGTTAAATCTATTCAAATAGGCTTCAATCTTAAATCATAAAAGATCCCGGCCAGAAGACCTGCTCCAGAAGATCTGATTTCAATTGCCTGCCCAAGGGACCTGTTCTTTGCATAACGTAGAGCTGTCAAAAAAGCCTCTACAGCAAAAAAACGTGTTCAAAACCTCTTTCTCATCAAAGACTCTCTCCTTTTATACTGGTATAGGTTGGAAAGATGCTCTGGTATTATTAACATGGACACTCAAAGATGGATTTTCCTGGATCATGAATTTTGGAAAATTCTTCGTGAAAATAATTGTTGAGCTTACATCAATCAAGCAAAGGAAAATCAATGCGCGCACAGCTCGAATCACTTCTTAAAAACCCTGGTTGCGACTACCTTGAAATACGCTTAGAAGATATCGAAGAAACCCGCTTCCTTTTTTTAGGCAAGGAGCTTAATACCCTCAAACAGGATTACTCGGGTGGGGCAGCTATCCGAGCCTTTGAAAAAGGGTGTTGGGGTTTTGTTACCATTAATAATCTTGATGATTTGGAGAAATCTGTTGAAGCTGCACGCAAAGCAGCCCGGGCTGCAGCCAACGTTTCTCCATCAGAAGCCAAGCTGGCAAAAGTAGAGCCTGTAGACCTGCGCTTCGATCTTGAAGTCCTTCAAGACCCAAGACATGTCCCACTTCAAAACAAGCTTGAGCTCTTTCAAAAATACAATGAAAGAATTCTGGCTGGTCAAGGAATCACCTCTTCGTGGGTCCGCTATTTTGACACCTATACCCACAAGGTTTTTGCAAACAGCGAAGGCAGCTACTTCGAAAGGGAATATGTTGACCTTGGCTGTCATCTCAGCGCTGTTGCATCTCGTTCGGGACAAACTCGACGGGCATCTGTTGCCCAAGGTAGCTCAAATAATTATGGCATTGTTCAAGGGCTGGAAGAAGAGCTTGACGCTGCCATAGAAGCAGCTCACTTGATGCTTGATGCCCCTGTTGTCAACGCTGGGTCCTACCCAGTTGTTTGCGACCCTGAAATGGCTGGCGTTTTCGTACACGAAGCCTTTGGGCACCTTTCGGAAGGGGACTTCATTGCCAAGGATAAGCAAATGCAAGAAGTCTTGACCCTTGGACGTCAATTTGGCGAAGACTTCCTGAACATTTACGACACTGGCCTTGATAAAGGTCTGCGAGGTTATATTCCTATTGATGATGAAGGGGTCACGACTGAGCGCACAGATCTTATCCGTGGAGGCAAACTCGTTGGTCGTCTTCACGATCGCGAAAGCGCTGGACAATTAGGAGAAAAACCAACAGGAAATGCTCGGGCCATAAGCTATCGTTACCCTCCTATTCCTCGCATGCGTAACACCTGCATCGCTCCAGGCCCCCATGGCGACTTTGAAGAGCTTATCCATGATATTCCCCTGGGTGTTTACGCTAAAAGTTATGTTGGTGGCCAAACAAATGGTGAACTTTTCACCTTTACAGCCGCTGATGCTTTTATGATCCGGGATGGAAAACTTGCAGAACGGGTTAAAGACGTTACGATCAGCGGAAATCTCTTTGAAACCCTTAAAAATATCGACCGTATCAGCTCGGATTATCGAGTGCGTGATACCTCTGGAGGATGTGGCAAGGCTGGACAGTCGCCTTTACCCGTAAGTGAAGGAAGTCCACATATTCGTATTCAAAATTGCGTTATTGGCGGTCAATAAACTCCAATCAAAAAGAAAAATAGAAAATAACCATAATCTTTAAGAAAGAACAAAGATGGACCTGAAGCAACTTGAATCTATTCAGAAAAAAGCCCAGGCAGCAAGCGATGCTTTTGAAATTTATGGCAGCGAAGGAAAACTTTTACAAGTAGGCTTTGATAAAAACGTGCTTGAGAGTATTACTCAAAAAGGTAGCATTGGTTTATCGATTCAAGCTGTCAAAGATGGTCGCATTGGTTTTTCCTCTTCCACAAAAGTGGACGAAGCCGAAAAATTAGTTGAAAGCGCACTTCAGTTAGCTCCTTATGGTGCAAGCCATGATTACGCATTCGCCCCAAAAGCAGACTCAACAACCCCAATATATTACGATCCAAGCCTTCAAACACTGGAAACAGAACACCTTGTCAAGCTGGGTCAAAAAGCCTGTTCTTTAATGAATGAACTTCTGCCAGAAGCTTATGCCAGTGCTTCCTTTTCAGTGAGTCAAGCTCAAAGCAGCATTTTGACCAGCGAGGGACAAGAAGCATCAGAAGCTTCTTCTGGCTACGGTTTTGGTGTCTCCGCCGAAATCAACTCAGAAGGAGACTTCCTGGCCATCGGCGAAGGCAAGCAAAGTTATCAGCTTCTCCCAGAAGAAGATATAGAGGAAGCGGTTAAAACAGTTGCAGAGAGTTTTAAGATAGCTCGCAAGAGTGCCCCTCTCCAAAAAGGGAAGTATAAAGTTTTGTTTACTCCTGAGGCCCTGGATGACCTTATGAATGTTGTCGGGGCTTCTGTAAATGGACTTAATATAGAGAAAAAGACCAGCGCATGGGTCGATGCTCTTGATCAACAGGTATTCAATCAAGCAATCACAATCTATGATGATCCATCCCTTCCCGAAGGCATGGGTTCGTCAGCCTACGACGGAGAAGGAACGCCAACTCACAAACGTACTATTATTGAAAATGGTATTTTGCGGAACTTTATTCATTCCCGCTCAAGTGCGGCCCACTGTGGCCATGAAATTACAGGCAATGGACAACGCTCTTTCAAGACCAAAGCAAATCCAGGCTTTCATAATCTTGTCATGGAAGCGGGCAATGATACACTTGAAGATCTCATGAAACAGGCTGATGGCGGCGTTTATGCCCACAACTTATTAGGTGTTTTTACTTCAAACTTTTTAGCGGGACAAGTCAGCGGGAATATTTCGCTTGGTTACTTGCTCCAGGATAAAACACGTATTGGACGTGTTAAAAATGTCGCCCTGAATATTAACGTCTTTGATCTCTTTCAAAACGCGATTGTTGGTATTTCGAAACAACGTAAGTGGGTCGGAGGAAGCAGCTATCTTCCCTATATTTTACTCGATGGCGTAGCACTCAGTACTTCTTAGGGAGCACCCCCTTCTCTTCGCCCCTTATAAATACCAAGTCAAAACAGTGTCTTAAATTATAAAAAGCTCTTAGGAATTCAATACAAGTAAAGCTTTTTGTGGATTCAAAACGGTAATTATGCTTCGAATATTCTTTCGTTTATAAAGTTCGAGATTGAATCAATTAAAATTTTGTGGTCCAATTTTATGAAAAGATATGCTTCACTCACATGTATAAGGGATATAAAGCAATTTTTTTTTGCTCAATTTAATTAAAAATATTCTTCTCCAAAATCTTACATCGTGCAGAACGAAAGCACTTCTTGCACAGCTCATACTTAACAACCATTTTCGCCAATAGACTTTCAATCACAACCTATGGCAAGGCTTTATTATGGAAAAAATTTCATTCCTCTCATTCGAAAATTCTCTTTTAAGTAGCTGATTCAAGAGGTTTTTAGATCTTTAAAAAAAAGAAAAGAAACCCTTTTTTGCCTTCCTGAGACAAGCAGTCATATTGCACATAACACAAAAAATATAAAATACAACTTCTTTGTCAAATCTTAAGTTTCGCATTGTATTCTGATAGAAAAAATCAAAGAAACTTTATTGAAGCGCTTCGGTTTCTTCTAAGGGAGTTGACAGCATAAAGAATAAAACTTAAATCTAGCTTTTTTCATAGGTAAGCAAGCCTGATTATTATTTGTTATTAAGGCTCCCAACTGTACTTCAACTATTATTGTGATAGAAACTCTAAGTGTAATTACATAAACCACTCCATGTCAGCTTGTTTTAGAGGTATTCAATGGAACTTAAAGAATTCATTACTTATGCAAAAAAATGGACTTTTCCTGTTCTGCTTTTAGCATTAGGGGTTGCGATCGGCTCCTTCTTCTTAGCAAAAAAGCTTCAAGAAGACTCCATTCAAAAGAGTTACACTTCTTCAGGTAAAATTGAACAACCGAACGATAATTTCCGCATTATTTCTTATGGTAGCTCCCGCTCATCAAAACGGGTTATCATCGATAACGAAACCGAAATGGCTAATATTGCAAGCCAGGCCAATATTGAATCAAGCGTCCGTTACTATACACTTCTGGAAGCTGTTCTCAATCAATCTGAGAATGCACATGCTGAAGAGCCCGAGACAACAGCCCCTTTGACAGACCCTTTAGATGTCTCAACCTCAGAAAGCTTTCAATCAAATCCTTTCGAAAGTGATAACTATCGAAAAGCATTGAAAAAACTCGAGATGCTTGCTGGCCAGATTCATGAAGATGAATCTCTATACTTTCCGAAGACGTACTGGCCACAAGATGCTCTTGAACTTGCAAATCAGGAAGGCCAAAGCAAAGGCTTTCAAGCTTTGCTTTCAAGAGAGCGCTCAAAAGAACTTCAAGGGTATCTGAAAAATATTACCATTGAAACCATTGAGGGGCGGATTGTTGAGTTAAAATTTGAGCAAGCACCTTCGGAAAAAGCTGCTCAACTTTGGGTTGATGCGCTCTTGTTAGCAGCTAAGAAAGAAAGCTTCCATCGTCTTGTGCTTGAATTCAACAACAGCATACAGCTTGAAAATCAACGCATTGAAGCAATGAGAATGCCTCTAAGCCCGGAAATCCACGGACACCTCATCGATCTTGCAGTGCAAAGGGTCGAATCGATAGAAAACCATGCAGAAGCATTATACCAAGAACACTTGAATAAGGCTCAAGGAATAGAGTCGAAAAAATCATCGGATGAAAAGAGTCATGAGTTCGTTCCAAAAACTGTATTTTTCTCTGGTCCACAAGCGCTGCAGGAACGTTTGGCCTACTATGGGAAAATTGAAGATATTATTGAAACTTCCTATTCGACTATTTCTCATGATGAAGCCTTCCGAGGTTCCATGGTTGTTTATGAAGGAGAGTTAGCCAATCTTAGAAGTCAGCGCAACGATATTAACCGAATGCTGATGAACAGCCGGAGCAAAGAAAACAACCTCAAATTAGAACAAACAAAACTTAAAGCAGAGAAAGAACGTTTCAGTTTGCTTCAAAGAACGGGAAGGGTTCAAGAGTATCAATTCCCAGAGTACTTATCGACGACCTACACAAATGTTCGTGATGCAAAAAGAGAAATGAACCGTCTGAAAGAAGAGCGCCTTCAACTTGGTCTTCAATTTACCGAAGAACACAACAAAATGAAGGAAAACGCAGAAAAGCTTAGAATCCAGACGAATATCTATGCTGAAAGTATTGAAAGTGCCTTTCCTGAGCACATCGCACTTTTGCAGAAAACTATTCAAGAGCATCAGTCCCAACAGCTGGGCTATGAACAAAAGCGTGATGCTTTAATTGAAGAACAAATAAATATCCAAATCCGGCAAATTGACAAGCTTGGGGCACTGGCAAATCTCTATAGCGATGCAAAAGAAAAAGTTCAAGAAGCTTATGAAACGATTGACAAGGCAGAAGACTATCGTGACAGCATTCGGACTTCCCGTTCTGAACAATCACCTGTCTTAAAAATATTCCAATTCTCTCAAGGGGCTCAAGATTCGACTTCAGTATCGACAGGGCCGTTACAAGTTGCACTTGTCATGGGAATCATTGTTATCATTGGAAGTAGTGTTCTGCTTTACGTCTTTACGCTTGCCCGTAATAAAATTGAAACAGAGTATGATGTTCGTCGCCACGTCAACCTTCCAGTTCTGGCAAAACTTGCAAAATGGCAACCAGAGGAACGTTCTCTTCTTAACGTAAGCCTTCGTAATTCAGTAGCTGAAGCCTTCAATACCTTGGCTACACTAACGCGTTCTTATGCGAAAGAACTGAGCCTAAGAAGTATTCTGATTACAAGTGCAGTCATGGAAGAAGGCAAGACTAATATTTCATGTAACCTTGCTATTGCATTGGCTCGTAAAGGGCTGCGAGTCTTAATTGTTGATGCTGACCTTCACCGGGCAAGTGTTGGAAAATTCTTTGGTCTGGGCAATGAACCAACTGGTATCATCCAGTATTCACAAGCACCAGAGGGTGAAAGAAGGCTTCAAGATTATGTTACTCCGACTTCTGCTGAAGGAGTTGACGTGCTTCTTCCTGGCGGCGAAGTTACAGACCCCGTTCGAGTTTTGGAATCAAAAGCTTTCCGCTCTCTGGAGAAAGAAGCTGAAGATAACTATGACTTGGTTATTTATGATTCACCTCCAGTTGCTCGGGTTGGGGATGCTTTAATTATGGCTTCTGATCTTGATGCAACAATGGTTGTTGTTTCTTCTGGAGACGTGACCTACGCTGATGCTGCCTACGCTAAGCGTTTACTCACAAATGTTCAAGCAAACATTTTGGGTGTTATCCTTAATAACTCTAAGGATGCTCGGGCGCGCGAATACTACAATTACTATGGCTATGGCGATAAACGTCAACGTCGAGTACGCAAGGTTCTTGATTAAACCATTACCATTTTCTTAGTGAAGATGTTTGTAAAAAAGAAACCAACAAAGGTTTCTTTTTTGCTTTTAGAGCGAATGCTGCACTCAGTGGCGAATTGTTGTTTTAAAACGAAAGCCCCTTTTGGAAGATAGAAAACATTTTTTGGCAGAGTTCTCGGCTCTCAAATAGAATTCATCTTTCAATCAGTCCCCTGGGCTATGCATGACAAGATTCTTGTTTATAGTATTGAAGAGATCTCTTGATTCTTTAGAGTGAATACTTTTCATTGAGAGCTTTAAGAAAGACTAAAAAACGTTGCGTTTTCACCTGAGGAATATCTTATATTGCCTCAAAGAGAATTGTGTTTAAGGGGGAATCAGGAATGAGGCAGTTCAAAGAAGAAAACATATTGTTCGTATGAGTCAAAAAGACGAAGATAAACGTTACCCCGTTCTGGTCGTTGAGGATGAAGACACAACTCGTCTTCTGACAAAGACAATGCTTTCGAAAGCTGGCTGGGAAGTTCTTGAAGCTCGTGATGGGCTTGAAGGGCTTGCAATTATTCGTGAGTATAACTCGAAGGGTTTGATTGTACTCGCTGATCTCGAAATGCCAAAAATGGATGGTTTAACGATGCTTCAAGAAGCGAGTGAAGCCAATATTGAATCCATTGTTATGACCGCCTATTCAGAAGAGTCAAATATTGTTGGCTCTTTTCATCGCGGTGCTCGTGAATTTATTGTCAAGCCCGTGAAAAATTGGGAAACTTTTCTCGAGATCATTGAAAAGGCAAATAAGAGTTTAAAAAGAAAGAAGGATCAGCTTGAAGATCTCCAGCGCCTGGAGCAACAGGCTGACTGGCATTACTGGAAGGCCATGTTTCTTTCCAGCGGCAATAATTCAGAAGTTGGGCGCGTCCTTGATGCACTTCATATTCAGTTTAATCAAGATACAAATTACGCTCAAATCCTTAATTTGCTTCAAACTATAGATCTCAGCCAAGACCCTATGACAATCCCAAAGGACCTTTTCCAGGTGGTTGTTGATGCATTACGTCCAGTTGCTCGTATGGCTGATGGTATTGGAATAGCTCAGAATATTATGCACCAAAAACCGACTATGAGCTCGATCGCTTTGCCTGAACTTTACGACTGGTTTGCAAAGCTCATAAGCGAAGAAGTTGAAGAATTCGCTAAAATTCGTGGGCATGAACTTAACATCTGGCTTGATGAATCAATGAAATTCAAAAACCGTTTTTTACACTTCGATGAAGATCTTTTTCGAACAGCTTTGCTTGAGACTCTCATAAACGCAATGAAGTACAGCAATGATGGCGACCTCATTCGCTTTAATGTTCAGTTCACAGAAAGTGAGGAGAACGCTCTTAATATTCTTGTTACCAATCCTGCACGCCCAGTTAATAGAGCCCTGACGGGAACTATTTTGGAGGGTATTCCTCGTGAAATTGAAGAGCTTATCTTTCGGTTCTTTATTCGTTTTTCCATTGATACAACGGTTGTTTACCCTGAAAAATGGCCAATGGGGCTTGGTCTTCCCCTTGTTCGTCAGGTTATGACAATGCACGATGGTAAGGTTGGATTGCACAATGAAAGCTGGCACTTAGGTGGAGGGGCAAATAATGCTCCTGCCAGAATTGTGAGTTGTCGAATTGAATTACCCACACATGAAGAAGGGTTAGAACCACCAGAAGAAGAAAAAGAAGACTTTGATGCAAATATTGATTTCTTCTAGCAGCTTTTTATAAAAGAGTTTTCGTCGTGGTCTATATATAATTTGATGTAAAGAAGCCTTTGCTACAAGAATACTTTTTAAGCTAAAAACAAAGTTTAGAAGAACTCAAATAAAGAAGTTCAAAACCTGGGTCAACTTGATACTTTCTTGAAAAGCACAAAACAATAAAAAGGCTTCAGCAATAAAAACGAAAGCGAGAGATAGAATGCCAAAAGTTCTTGTCCAAAATGAAGCTCTTGAAGTTGAACTTGAAAAAAACCAAAATCTTCGTTTAGGGCTCAAACAAAAAAATATCTCTGTTTACGGATCGACCATTTCAAAAGTTCTGAATTGCCGCGGAAAAGGAATGTGCGGTACGTGCAAGGTCCTGGTTATTGAGGGACGGGACAGTCTTTCTGTACCTACAAACGCAGAAAAAAAGCGGCTTGGGCAAGACAAACTAGAGACAGGCTATCGCTTGAGCTGTCAATGCGTTGCAACAGAGGACTGTGAAATCCATACAAACCCGTAACGCTTGAACTTCTTAACACAGGGGCTTCTTCAATCAAAGCTTTTCAATAAAGCTTGAAAAATTCGCAGTACTTCGGAGCAGGATTTTGAAACGAGACTTCGTAGTGGGAAGACTTTGGAACGAGAAGGAAGTTCTGGGGCACTTCCTGAAGTGGAAAAGCTCTTTATCACAGCGTTAAAAATAAAATCCTATTTTGTAATCATTTGAAGAAGCCACCAAGCCGTTTCGAAACGGAAAAGCTTCTTTACCCCAAGCTATGCCGAAGCGGAGACTTTGGAGTGGGAGGCGCAACCCCTAAGCTGCGCTGAAACGGAAAAGCTTGAATTTCTGCGAAGCGGAGACTTCGTAATGGGAGGCAGAGCCCTAAGCTGTGCCGAAATGGAGAAGCATTCCTAGCTATGCTATTATTCCTTACCACTTCACTCCGAAGAGTGACTTTAGTCATCGAGTTTGGGGCAGAGAACATTGATCTTGGCCATTATGAGATCGCTGCTCTCTGGCATAACCAGCACGTTCTCGGCACAAAGAACACTCAGCCTTTTTGTTCTTCTTGAGAAGACCTATGGAACTCTTTAAAGTCCTTAGAAGCCAAGGAAAGCTTGCTTTTATCGCACCTTATTTTTCGTTTATTTTATGATCTGCTTTTCTTCTTTTTTGAGAGCTCAAGACGCAAGCAACGATAACGAAGCATCTTTTTTATCTTGATCAAGGGATTCACTGTTCTGATCGTCATAGTTCCTCAGATCAACAAAAACTTTCTTGGAAATGCCGCGCTCTTGCATCGTAACACCATAAAGCTGATGGGCATGGCTCATAGTGCGCTTATGGTGAGTGATAACGATAAATTGAGCTTTTTGAGAAAATTCCTCTAAGAGCATACAAAAACGCTCAACATTCGAATCATCAAGGGCAGCATCAACTTCATCAAGCAAAGCAAAGGGTACGTTATTTGTCTCAAAGAGTGAAAACATCAGGGCAACTGCGATCATGGTGCGTTGTCCCCCGGAAAGTAAACTCAGGGTTTTTGGCTCCATCCCAGGGGGCTTTGCAATAATCTCAATGCCTGACTCAAGAACATCCTCTGGATTGAGAAGCAGAATATCCGCTGAGCCACCTCCAAACATTTTGCGAAAGAGCTGTTGGAAATGCTGACGAGTCTGCTCAAAAGTTGCCATAAAACGCTTACGAGCTTCGTTCTCCAGACGCTCAATAGCTTTTTCAAGGGCTTGTTTTGCCCGCAGCAAATCCTTCTCTTGAACCGATAGCTTTTTAAAACGACTTTCGACTTCTTCAAGTTCATCAACAGCTTCCATGTTGACGTTGCCTAAAGAGCGAATACTGCGTTTAAGACTTTCAATTTCACTTTGGGCCGCACGCTCTGCAGCTTCGTCAAGCTGGGCCTGCTCCGGCTTATAATCACGATATGCAAGATCGATATCAAGCTCATAATCCTCCATCACTCTTTCGCGAAGATTGTCCGCCGCTAGAAAAGCTTTCTCTTCATTTAATTTTATCTCAGCAATCTTTTCCTTCAGCGCAAGCAGCTCCTGATTGTAACGCCTCTCTCGTTGACGAAAATCTTGAGCACTCTCCTGCAACTGTAAAAGTTTTCCTTCGTATTTTTCTCTTTCTGCAAAAACCACCTGGTGTTTGTGCTGAAGCTCTTCAAGCTTTGATTGCGAGCTTTGCTTTTCAACTTCAAGCTGAACAAGTTCTTGCTCTTCGTTTTCTAAACGCTTGCTGTTTTCAAGCATACGCTTGGAAAAATCACTCATCGTATGCCTAAGCTCTCCCAAGCTTTGTTCAAATGCGTTCAGACGGCTGCGTTCCTGAGCAAGCCCGACTTGCTGGGAAAGCGAAAGATCCTGAGCTTTTGAAATCTTCTTTTCGTGATTTTGATAAGAGTTTTGAAGCTCTTGAAGGCTCTTGTCCAAGGCCTTAAGCTTAGCACTCTTCTCTTCAAGTTGATTTTTAAGGTATTCTAAGCGTTGCTGATGCTCCTCTCCCTCTTGCTTTTGTTCTTCAAGCTCTGAACTTAAAACGCTCTTTTCTTCTGCTAAAGATTCAAATCGTTTTTGAAAATATTCAAGCTCTGTTTTCGTTTCCAGGCTTAAACTATTAGAGTGATAAAGCTCTTTCCGAAGCTCTTCTATGCGATCTTCCGTTTTCTGAACCTTCTCTACATTTTTACTGATTTTAGTACTTAAGGCTGCTTCACGTTTGAGAAGGGCTCGTTGTTCACGCTGAAGACGCTCAAGCTCAGAACGTTGGCTTATCAACCCTTTTTTGTTATTCCCTAAAAGACGCAGAAATTCAGGTCTAAGAACCTGTCCTCGCGTTGTCACAAGCTTAAGCTGCTTTTCAGGATAGCGAGTCTGCAACTCTAAACCAACCTCAAGGCTTTCAACCAACAACCAATCAGTCAATAAACTCTTAAAGATTGGCTCAAACGTACTTTCAAGCTGAAGTTCCATCCATAACAAGCCAGAGACACCATCTTCTTTCATGACGTGCTGAAGGTCCGGCTTCAAGGTTGTCTCATCTTTCTGAGCCTGGAAAGAGTCAAGCGCAATAAGCGTTCCTGGCTGGTTCTTCTCTTCTGCCAGAAAGTGAAAAGCGGCTTGAGCCTGCTCCTGGGTTTCCAGCACAAGTGCCTCACCAAGAGATCCAAGAACTGCCTCTAAAGCAGTGGTATGAGGAGAAGTCCTCGCCACTCCTTGAGCAAGTAAACCAAGTACTCCAAAACGTTCTTTAACAGCTTGATCTTCAAGCAGCTTTCGGACACCAGCATCGAAATTCTCTAGTGTTCGTTCGTTCTCCTCGAATTGCTCAATGCGTGAGTGAAGCCGGGAGAGTTCAAGCCCAAGCTCATGCTGCTGCTTGCGTAAGCCTGCTAGAGCAATGTTAAAATCACCACGGCGTCCCTTTTGTTCTTCAAGCTCTTTTTGAAAGGCTTGTTCTTGAGCACTACGATGCTGGTAAAGTTCTGCTAGCCGCTTCATCTGGGTCTGAAGCTGAAGACTTTCTTCTTTTCGTTCTTCTAAAGAACGATCAAGCTTCAATCGACGCTTTGCCCCATTATTGATCTCTGCCTCAATTTGAAGCTTCTCATTCAGAAAGGTATTTTTTTCATGGAGAGCATCAATATAAGAAGCCCGCTCACCATCGATCGTTTTTTGAAGTTGGGCTCCAGTGTGCTTAAGCTCTTTAAGCTCTTCTTCAAGTTTTAATGATTCTGCTTCTGCCTGGGCGACTGAAACTCTTGTTTTTTCGAGAGAGCTCTCAAGTTCTTCCACTCTCTGGTTCAGTACCCTGTTTTGCTCCTGAGAATGTTCGCGATCTTCTTTTAAGCGCTCGATAGATCGCTCCAGAGCTTCTTTACGGCTGGAAAACCTGGCCTGTTGAGTCTGGTGTTCCTGAAGAGCGCGCTCAGCTTGAGAAACACGCTGCTGATGCTCTTCAAGCTGCTCTTGAGCCTTACGCTGTTGCTCACTAAAAGATTCAAGTTCAAGCAAAACGAGAGCAAGCTCTTTTTGAACTTTCCCTTCCTTACGGCCTTCTTCATTAATCTTGAGTAAAAGCTCTTCTCGCTGGCTTGTAAAACCATGAAATTGATTTAAAGCAAGCTGCAAGCGTAAAGAACGCAAGCGGTCTTGATATTCCTGGTACTTCAATGCCCGCGTTGCCTGGCCCTTCATAGAGCGCAGACGAGAACTTGCTTCTTTCATTCTTTCGTTAAGAATACCGACATTTTTATCGACAACCTCAAGCTTGCGCTGGGTTGATGCTCGCTGTTGGCGAAAACTCCAGATCCCAGCAGCCTCTTCAAATACCACGCGACGCTCAAGAGGATTGTTCTGTAAAAGCGCATCAATCTTGCCCTGTCCCATGATGGTATAACCATCTGGACCAATCCCTGTACCAGCAAAAAGAGCCTTAAGGTCGCGAAGTTTAATTTCTTCATTATTGAGAAAATAACTGGAGCCATTTGTCTTTGAAAGCGTCCGTTTTACGGTAAAACGTTTGCCTGCACCTGCTATGAAGCCTTCAGCATTATCAAAGGTAATCGCAATACTGGCTTCTTTAGCAGCTTTACGTTGGGTTGTTCCACCAAAAATCACGTCGCTTGAAGCCTGCATACGCAAATCTTTGCGTGACTGCTCGCCGAGAACCCAACGAATGGCATCAATAATATTTGACTTACCACAGCCATTTGGACCCACAACCCCTGTAATCCCGCGTTCAAAGTCGAAAACCTCACGACGGGCAAACGATTTAAATCCTTCAAGCTCTAAACGACAAAGATGCATAAATGACCCTTTACAGCTAATCCTAACTTATCAAGCTTTCGTTATCGGCTTTATGAGCCCTCGTGTTTCTTTGAGAACAGCTTTTCCATATTCACAGGAGAACGCTCTAAAAGCCTCATTCTATAGGATTTTCCCAAAAACTATACCAATAAATTCCAAGAACCCACCAAGAATCTACAGGGAAACGCATACAAGGAATCGGGTATTTAAGAAGTTTACCCAAGCAAAAGTACAAACTTTTTTCTTTTGGTTTTGAATACTACGGCGCATGAGTCAAGGCCATAAAAACAGCCTCTTTTCCAATTATACGAAAAATGGAGTAATACGATTTTCTGGTTTCAAGTTAAGAATTCTGGCTGCCCCCTTTACCCGCCGCTTCTCGACTCAAAGGATAAAGGTTCAAAACCGCATTAAGACGACCAACATCCCGGGCCTTCAGAAGCACATGGAGACAATCATCAGGACTACAGCCTAGGCGATAAAGGGTTCGAAGGAGCTCTCCGACATCATTTGCAAGTGTTTCACTCCCTTGTCCTTGAGCCTGCCCCTTTTCAAAGCGAGACCAGCGCAAAGTAATCTCCTGCTCTTTTTTATCCAATTCAAGGATAAAACGAAAATCACCACTAGGGCTCCAAGGGTTGGGGTTACTCTTGGTTGGAGAGCGAACATCTTGTAATCCAAAACTGAAGTCTTTTAAAATACGACGGTACTGATCAGGACCTGCTAAAAGCACACGGCCCTTATCATCATCAACAACAATATGCAAATGATCCCGAGGAGAAAATGTGAAAGCACGAAAACGAATACGGTCGTAAAGTTTCTCTAAACTTTCAATATGTGTCCCTGGAATAAGTTTAAGCAAACGTGGATCTGCTTCCTGCTCGTAGAAAACATTTAAAGGAGGAGAGAAAGCTTCTAAGGATGCGATGATTCCTGCTCGAACATCATGGGCATCAGATGTCAGATAAAGTCGAATCTCTTCGCGATCAAGCTCATTCCAGGAAGTTTCACGGGTCAAACTGAACCCCTTGGTAAGCATGATTGTTGCCGTTTTAAACGCGGCTCCTTTCTCTTCAAGATTTTTTTCTCGCTGCTGGCGACGGGCTTCAAGGTATGCTTTCCACTCTTGAGGATCTTCAAGATTATAACGGGAGCGGCCTTCATCATCGTAAAGCAATTGATCATATTCATTGAAGGAAAAATCTTGCCCCTTTTCCTTACCAAGAGGCTCTATATCTTCTTTTTCAAGCCTTCCCCCCGCATGAAAAGCAAGCGCTTCCTCACCTCGCTCTGAATAAAGAAGTGTAGGATAAATACGGCCCTGAACAAGACTTGAAGCGTTTCCTAAAGGTTGAAAAATCACGGGAATAGGCGCTCCAACAGGTTGGCCACTGGGAAAGCCTAAACTTCGGATGCGAACAAGAGCAATCGTTCCAGGGTCTACAAACTCGGCTGAAACGCTTTGCTCATGGGTAGTATTCGTAAAAATTTCAGCAGCACGATCAAGGGCAACATCATAATGAACTCCCTTATCACCTGTTCCTGGAAGATTAAAAACAATAGTTTCACCGACAAGACCACCTTCCTGAAGCTCTGCCCTCTTTTCAGGATCAATCATGGTTTCAATAAGCAGCTTGTAAGAGCGTAAAGGTCCAGTTTTTTCACCACTGAGAGGATCAAGGGCATAATCAACCACAAAATCATCAGCTTTAAGTACTGGTTTTGCAGGCTTTATTGAGCTTGTTGGCTGCTTTGGCGCTTCTTCTTTCGGATCAGAACCAGATGCACAACCAAAGGAAAGCAAGCAGAGCACAATAGCTCCAGATACCAGAACATTTTTAAGAAAATTCATGCAAACGGAAACACCCAAATTATTGAGTTTGAAGGGCTGGGCTTTTTTCCATTTCCAACCGCTTTGACTGATATTTATTTTTTTCATGGTTACGGATATCTTGTCGTATACAAGCAAAAAATTCAGCTTCTAGCCAAGGGGAAGATGCAAAACACTGAGACAACTGAATTTTAGCATATATCCAGTACAGAAATCAAAATCTTTACAACAAAGAGATAGATTATCCTAAAGAGTGATGAACTTCTGTGTGTGACTTATGTCACTTTTTCTGAGGGCTTCTCAAAACTATAAAATCCTAAACTCTCCCAAAGAATGGTTTAGAACTCATCAAGCCTTTGGTTTAAGATCACTCTCAAGTCGGGCAAGAGTTGTCCGACGACAATTGTATACGCGGTCTTCATAAATGACCAACTCAAGCGCTTGTGCGTTTGATTCACGAACCGCGAATACCCCTGCACTTTTGGGTGCATTGGGATGTTCGCTTTCGTGAAGGGCTTTGGTCAGCCTATGAAGAGGCGATGCCTGGTGCGCCCTTTCGTTTTTAGGCCTCTTTGTTTGAGGCTTTCGACAGCACTTAGCATCGCTTACCGCCAAACCTTTTTA
>CAZJPQ010000027.1:0-44326 GCA_964548115.1 uncultured Planctomycetaceae bacterium | reverse complement strand
TTTTCTTCTTCCTGGGCAAGAGGAGTAGTACCTGCAAAGAAACAAACTCCGGAAAGAATAAGAGTAAGAATTAAAAAGAAGTACGTCTTCATATCTTGATTTTTGAGCATCACCATGAAAGGTTCTCCTTTCTCTATATTGAAATTACGAACTTAGTATTAGCATTTCTTAAACACCCTTACTTTACCAGACTTTCAAGCCGCTCTTCAAAACTTTCAAGCTCATGAACTTTTTCGACTAAAAGATCTCGAGACTCCTGGACAATTTCCTGAGGTGCACGCTCAAGATATTGGGTATTTTCAAGCTTGCGTTTTAAGCCATGAACTTGAGCTTTTAACTTTTCAATATGGACAATTAAGCGCTTTTTCTCCATTTCAAGGTCTATAAGACCTTCAAGAGGAACAAAAGCTTCTATGTCTTTTGTGACCACCGATGCTGCATGTTCAGGGATTTCTTCCTCTTTTGTAATAAAACGAAGCTCTGAAAGCCCGCATTGATGTTTCATAATCTCTTGCTTCCAAGGACTGAGCACTTCTTCTCCGACTTTGTTTTGGAGCTTCAAAAGCAATGACAACTCTTTCTTAAAAGGAATTTGATGTTCTGCGCGGATATTTCGAATACCTCGTATCAATTCCTGAAGATCTCCAAACTCTCTTTCAGTTTCCTTGTCAATACGACCCTTCTCAGCTTTTGGCCAGGGCTCAAGTACTAATACAAGAGCTGGGAAAGGTTCTTGAAACTTTGCCAGGAGCTCACGAATATGCTGCCAAATTTCTTCGGTTACGAAAGGACAAAAAGGATGCAGCATCTTTAAGATTGAATCAAGAATCCGAAGTAGCGTCGCCTGCGCAAAGAGCTTCGAAAGCTCATCTCCCTTTTGAGCTTGAAGACGAGGTTTAATGACCTCAAGGTACCAATCGCAAAATTCATCCCAAATATAATGATAAAGCACCTGAGTGGCTTCATGGAATCGAAAGCGCTCAAGACTATCTGTAAAATTCACTAATACTTGAGTTAAGCGAGAAAGAATCCAACGGTCTTCCAAGGCCTCTACTTCAAGAGCTTTTAGTTTTTCCTGCTGCTCTTTTGAAAGGCTTTCAAGCTTTTCTTCAAAGCCTTCAATTCCATTTAAAGCAAAACGACAAGCATTCCAAATCTTATTTACAAAGTTACGAGCATTTTCAAACTGTTGTACACTATGAACCTTGCCGTATTTGTTCTCCTTTGTTTTTTCACGTTTAATAGCGAGTTGGCAATCCTGGTTATCTGTTGTTAAAGCAGCCAAACTAAATCGAAAAGAATCAACCCCGTAAAGTTCTATCATATCAAGAGGGTCAACCCCATTGCCCAAAGATTTTGACATACGCTTCCCATATTCATCAAGAATCGTAGGGTGAATAAAAACTTGACCGAAAGGCTTTTTGCCCGTGAAGAAATAACTTTGAATGACCATACGAGCAACCCATAGATAAATAATATCACGTGCGGTAAAAAGCGTGTTGGTCGGAAAATAATAATCCTGATCAACGCTTTGATCAGGCCAGCCAAGGGTACTTAAAGGCCAGAGTGCAGAACTAAACCAGGTATCAAGAACATCATCATCCTGACGGACTATCTTTTTGCCTGTTTCAGGATGAACTTCTGGCTCATCAACACTAGCACAAGCACTTCCATCTTCGTCATAATAAACTGGAATACGATGACCCCACCATAACTGACGGGAAATGCACCAGTCTTCAACACTATACAACCATTGAAGATAAACCTTAGACCAGCGTTCTGGAACAAAATGAATTTCACCCTCTTCAACCGCTTTAATCGCAGGTTCAACCAAAGGTTTCATCTTTACAAACCACTGCTCACTCACAAGGGGTTCAATGATCGTTTTTGAACGATCCGAACGAGGAACATTATGGTCATGGTCAGTAATCCGAGAAAGCAGGCCTTGAGCTTCAAGGTCTGCAAGCACCTGCTTTCGAGCCTGATAACGATCAAGCCCTTGATAATTCTTACCACAAGCTTCGTTTAACGTACCATCTGGATTAAAAACAATTAAGCTCCCAAGCCCTGCACGTCTGCCTCTTTCAAAATCAGCGGCATCATGACCAGGCGTCACTTTCACTGCGCCTGTTCCAAATTTGGCTTCAACACTTGAGTCTGCAATAACCGGAATCTCTCGCTCAATTAAAGGCAGGATAACCGACTTACCAATGAAATCCGTATAGCGTTCATCTTCAGGATGTACTGCAATCGCAAGATCGCCAAATAATGTTTCTGGACGTGTCGTTGCGACCTCTATGAATTTTCCTGGTTGTCCTTGAATCGGATACTTGATGTAAGCAAGCATGCCTTTTTCCGGTACCATCTCAATTTCATCATCAGAAACAGCTGTTTCTAAAGCACAATCCCAATTGACAATACGGGCTCCCTGATAAATCAGACCTTCGTTATACATCTTCACAAACGCTTCCCGCACTGCTCGTGAAAGCCCTTCATCAAGAGTAAAACGGGTACGGCTCCAATCACAGGAAACTCCAAGCTTTCGAAGCTGTCCAAGAATTTTGTTACCGTATTTCTCTTTCCATTCCCAAATACGTGCAACAAATTGCTCCCGTCCAAGATCCTGGCGAGTTTTTTCCTCTTCCGCGTAAATCTTACGTTCAACAACTGCCTGAGTTGCGATTCCAGCGTGGTCCGTACCAGCAATCCAGAGCGTATTATACCCACGCATTTTCTTAAAGCGGATCATGACATCTTGAAGCGTATCATTAAGGGCATGCCCAAGGTGAAGGCTCCCTGTCACATTTGGAGGTGGCATTAAAACCGTATACGGTTTTTTCTTAATATCGCGCTCTGAATGAAAAATATCTTTTTCAAGCCAATAATCATACCACTTCTCTTCAATCTGGCCTGACTCAAAACGTGCTGCTAACGAATAATCCGCTTTCATACCTCTCTCTTTACTTTCTTATTCTGATACTTCTGGATTCTTTTATCTTAGAGCTACTTTACCTTCAAAATACTCTCTCAATGTTTTATAGTTTAGAGATTCTCTATTTCCCTTGGCTTTCTTATACAAAAAACTTATACCACAAAGCCCCTCTTCTCTCAAATGCGGAAAGCTTTGCTTTTATGTCCGTTCAACCCTCTCCTGATTCTCAAGATTTCCTGGAAACACAGGCAAAAAAGAAAGATGGCAAGGGCTCCATCCCCATTGTTCTTTTCGTAATGTTCTGTGACCTGCTGGGTTTCGGGGTTGTAATCCCAATGTTTCCTTATATTGCAAAGCTTTATGCTCTTCCAGCCTGGCTTTCTGCTTTAATGGACCAGTTTAAGATGAACACCCAAAGCTATGCTCTTGTCATCGGGCTCATGGCTTTTTCTTTTAACTTCTTTCAATTTTTAGCTGCCCCCTTCTGGGGTAAAATTTCTGATCGCTATGGACGAAAGCCTGTTCTTACGATTAGCATGGCAGGCTATACCTTATCATGGGCCTTTTTTGCTTTTTCGCCAAGCCTGACTGTACTGCTGCTGAGTCGTGTTTTAGCAGGCCTTGCTGCGGCAAATATCCCTATTGCCCAAGCTTATATTGCTGATCTTTACCCTCCTGAAAAACGTAGTAAAGGCATGGGGCTTGTTGGTGCTACCGTTGGCCTCGGCTTTACCTTTGGACCAATGCTCACAGCCCTATGCTTAGAAGTTGGCAATACTCTTCAAACAACCCCCTATGTCCAACACAATGGTCAATCCTATAGTTATCTTGCGATCCATTTACCTATTTATATTTCTGCAAGCTTGAGTTTTTTAGCTTTCTTGCTGGCCCTTTTTTGGCTTCCAGAATCTCGTCCCAAAAATAGCTATAAAAAATCTCAAACTCTTCCCCCTCAAGACAAACAAACCAGTCCCAAAAGTTTATTGCCTCTTTTCAATAAACCCTTCTTAGCTTACCTTCTGGGGTCTTTCTTTTTATTTGTTTTTGGTTTTGCTATTCTTGAATCCCTTTTTTCTCTTTTTAATGAAGAAGTGCTCGAACTCTCCCCAAATACAAACGCTCTTGTCTTCAGCTTCATTGGATTTACCCTTGTTCTTGTTCAGGCTATATTAATTCCACACCTTACAGCACTTTTTGGATCTTGGAAATTAACTTTCTTTGGGTTTCTCATTACAGGCTTAAGTTTGGGCTCTCTCGGTTTTGTTGATTCTCTTGGCCTCTTGATAGGGCTTTCTTTTTTGATGGCACTTGGCAACGGAATTGCTTTACCATCACTGCTCTCACTTTTCAGTCAGCATGCATCTGCTGATGAACAAGGAAAAAAGCTTGGGCTGGCTCAGTCAAGTTCAGCCCTTGGCCGTATTTTTGGCCCCTTTCTTGGCATGATTTTATGGTCATACTGTGGAGCAAAACTAACTTTTGCAGCCGGGGGGATCCTGGCTTTTCTCGCTCTTTTGCCGCTTTGGAAAGGATTTATGATGAAGCCGAAAGAGAATCAAAAGGCAATAAAAGCTTGAAGCATGCCCCTGATTCAGAAAGGTTATAAGCCTGCAGCATGCCTCCATGAGCCTGAGCAATGCGACTACACAAAGCAAGCCCAAGCCCTACTCCACCCTTTTTCGTCGTATGAAAAGGTGTAAAAAGCTTCTCCATAATAGCTTCCGAAATACCCGGGCCTTGATCAAGAACTTCGAAGCAAAGCCATTCCGAGGTTTCTTGGCTGGCAGCTGGCACCCCTTCCTTATCTTGAGGCTTCAGTTTTACCTGAGAAAGCTTGATCCAAACCTTCCCTTTCTTTGGAGATGCCTCTAAAGCATTACGCAAGAGGTTGAGAAGCAGCTGGTGCAATAAACTGGCATCGGCTTGAAAAGATTCTGGCCCTTGAGAAAGATCTGTCAGAACCTCAAGCTCTTTTTCGTTTCTATACTCTTTCGTAAATTCTACAACTTCGGTTATAAATGGTTGTGCTTGAAGAGTTGCAATCTGAACCTCAAGGGGACGAGTAAAATCGAGTATTGTCTTCACAATAGAGTTCAAACGCTTAAGAGCCCCTTGAATTTTGGCACAAAGAGCGCTGGGGTCTGGCTGCCCAACTAGATCCTTTTGAAGCATTTCCAAATAAAGCGACATTCCCCCTAAAGGATTGCGGATTTCATGGGCAACCCCTGCAGCCATCTCGCCCAAAGCCGCAAGTCGTTCCTGTTGAGCAAGCAGGCGGTTTTTATATTCTATCTCTTGTTTTAAGTTTTTGACCTGATCAAGTAAAAGCCCATGGCTTGAAGTTAAACGTTCTATAGCACGATCATACTCTTGCATAACAAAAGTAAAATCTTGAGAGAGCACACCCTGACTTTTTTCTTTTTCTAAAAATGCCTGCTCTTTAAAAAACACTTCTTGATTGGTTTTCGAAGCATTCGATAAGGATGTCTGCTCTTGTCTTTTGTCCATAAAAATTTTCCATCAAAATAAATGCCAAGCTAATCTTTTGATTGGTGGTCGACATAGCGTGGCTCTGTTTTCTTTTGGGCACCATAAGCGCTGTATGCCTGGTTAAGTTTAGATTGCTGGCGAATTTTTCCAAGGCCTTGCTGTGCTGAAGAAAGTAAGCCTTCCAAACGCTTATGAAGCTGCTCTTCCATAGTGAGCAAGTCTTTAATTATCTGAGCTATCTGATCAAGCAGCTCCTGGGCAAAGTTTTGTATTTTTTCGGGCAAGGCTTCTCGTCCTCTTTGCCACAACTCTTTTAAAGGTTTCAGTTTATTTTCAAGAAGAGTTAATTCTGTCATCAAGCTTTGTTTTTTACCAATGAAGCTGAAAAGCCGATCAGAATCGGTTTCTCCATCAGCATCCAGAACCTCCAGTTGAAGAAAATTAAGCTCCTGTATTTCTTGATAGAGTTCTCCTTGTTTTTGTAAATCTTCAAGAAAAACCTTAATTTGCTCTGAATTCACATTTCCTCTCTTCTTATTGTATTCCATTCCAGCTCGAGGCTCTTGATGGATCTTAGAGCTACCCAAAACTCTTCTTTAAAAAAAGATCTTTTGTCTATCAAACCTTATGAACAAGAATAATCGTGATAAAACAATACCTCCTCACCTTCCTGTCTCGACAATGATTTTAACAGAAAACTTCTGCTATGATAGTTCTTGTCAAAAAATCGCAACTTAAAGATAACAAGAAGTAAAGAATCACTTCTTGCTATCAAAGCTTCTTCTTTCAAAAAAAAGTGCTAAAAAAGGACTTATACTGTACTATTATAATCAGAGCGCTTTTTGAAATTTCGTGAAGTTCAGGATTTTAAATCCTCCAGGATGTCATACGTTATGGTACGAACTCTTTCTCTTGATGCTATGAAGCTTCCAAGCTTGATAGAAGAAATCATCCTCAGCATAGAAGGCGTTCGGCTTTTCGATCCTGGGACAAGTTTTGATCAAGATCTTATTACCATACTGAAAGAATTGGGTTTTGATCCAATCGTGCTCGCTCAAAACGAGAAACAGGCTTTAAGTTATGCTGCACAAACCAGACGTAAAGAAATTCCGCTTCAAGAGCTCTCAGCGAACCAGATCATTGCTACCCCCATTTTTGACCAGCGCAGCTGCCTCTTGGCTCCAGCTGGTCTCCCCCTCAGCAAAGAACAGTACGAAAAGCTAGAGAAACAGGGGGTTACAAAAGTTTTTGTCGAAGCTCCATTAAGCGAAAAATCTGAGCTCCAAGTAGGACGCTTAATGATTCGTCTTCAGGAGTACAAAAAAAAACGTGATCTGAAAGACGCCTCTTTAAAGCTTAAAAAGCCTCCGATTCAAAAGGTTGACTCCAAAAGGCTGATCGAAAATCCTGATGATTTAACTCCTGAAAACCTTGAAGCGAATATTGAAAGCCTGGATAAAAAAGAATTTGAAGAAACCCCACAAGGAGAGGCTTTACAAACCCAAATTGAACCTCTTAATCCCGAAGAAACTCGTCCTGAAACTCTGACCCAAGAAGTTATTCAAGTTCATAGCTCTGTTTTGCGGGATGCTGAACAAATTTTTGCTCAGGTACGTGCTCAGAGTAATATAAGCGGTGAATTGATCGGCCAGCTTTCCAATAATGTTATTCGAGGTCTTGTCAACGATCAATCCTTGAGCTTGAATCTCTCAAGTATTGAAAACAGTCCTTACTACCTCGTCAGTCACGCCATCAACGTTGTCCTTCTAGCAACGAATATCGCAGCAGAACTGGGCTTTGCTGCTGCTCAAATTCACGAGCTCGCCTATGGAGCTTTGCTTCATGATGTCGGCATGCTGCGGCTTCCTCCTGAGGTCATGAATAAAAAAGCAACTTTTTCTCCCCAAGAACGCAGACTTATCCAACAGCATCCAATCATTGGGATTAACATCCTTCAAAAAATATCACAACTTCCTAAAACAACTCCCCTTGTTGTTTATCAAGAGAATGAACGACTTGATGGTAGCGGCTATCCGCGAGGACGCAGAAAAGATAGAATTCATACCTATGCAAAAATTGTCTCAGTTGCAGCTGCTTACGAAGCCATGATTTCGAACCGCCCTTATCGTCAAGCCCTCCACCCCTATCAAGCCATGAAAGTCTTGCTTCATCAGGTAAGCCAAAAGAAGTATGATGGTCGCGTTGTTCGGGCGCTTTTACGAGTGCTCAGCCTTTTTCCAATTGGTTCATGGGTAAAGCTCAGTAATGAAAAAATCGCTCGAGTTATTGCAGCCAACAAAAACGACTATACCCGGCCAGTTGTTTGTATTCTTTCTGGAGAAGATAAGAATTTTCAAGCTTCAACTGAGATTATAGACCTTGCAAAATACCCAGAGATCAAGATTATAGAAACACTTGATATCCCAGAAGGATTTGGTGAACTTGACCTTCGTACCTTTGGCTTTCATTAGGATAGCTTGGAATCTTAACCTTGGAGCTTAAGAAACTTAAACTTGATATAAGAAACCAAGTTGAAATTATAGATCCTGAAAGAATATCGAACTTTGTTGTGAAGAAATAAGGATAAAAATAATGCCTGAAAATTTTCGGACCCACTTCTTAACAGGTCTCTTTTTTTTAATAACCATCCTGACCGTAACGTTTCTGCTCTTCTTTTTGCAGGGTTACAAGGGGAAACCTGAAGGCCGAGCTTATACCCTTGTTTTTGACCAGGCTCCTGGGATTCGTCAAAACTCTGAGGTTTTTATTGGTGGCCGCAATGTTGGAACCGTGGAAAGCGTTGGAATTGACCAAAAGGAACTTCAAAACGAGGATTTACGGGAATTAAAAACACAAGTGCTTGTCCACATTCGCATCAGCCCCGAATTTAAAGATCTCAAACTTTACAAGGATGCCTATGCAAATGTTACGACCCAAATTTTTGGAGCTTCCTCCATTGATCTTGTTCCTGGCGGTAAAGAGTTGGGAAAACTTTTACAAGAAGGGGAAAGAATTCCTGGAGTTGCTCCAACAACCCTTCAGGACATGGCTCATGAAAGCAAGGCCCTGATTAAAACCCTGCAAAATATCAGCGAAGAAATCTACGCCTTTGTAAACGATCAAGAATTCCAGGATAAGCTCAAGGAAACAGCATCGTATCTGGCAAAGCTCGGTGAAGAATCCCATACGCTGGTTAGTGATTTACAACCCTCTGTTCAAGATGCTGCTGACTTTATAAGCAATGGGCGCGAAATCTCAGAAGAACTGAAGGCCTTAATCCACGATAATCGCACAAGTGTTGATAGAGTTATCGAAAATTTAGAGCTTATCTCTGAGAATGCTCGTGATTTTTCAGAAACGGACTTCCAGGAGCTGACAGAATCTTTTAACACCCTTGCCCAAGACCTTTCAAATTTGAGCACTGAAGTCCAGACTTTGCTGGCAAACAATCAGGGTGATCTCTATGAGATTGTTATCAATTTAAAGGATACCAGTCAATACCTTAAAGAAACGCTTTACAAGCTGCGACGCGACCCCAGTATCTTAATCTGGGGAGGTGATGAAGAAGATGCCACTGCTGATCTTCAACCCATAAAGGAAAGATCACTCGATGAGGAAATCAAACTCCGCTCTTTAGGCTATTTGCCTCCTCGTGAAAGAGATGAGTAAAGGCCTGCTCCGCGCCTCAGCATAACAAATCCTTCATGAGCAAAAGAGCTTGCTTTGGTACCCCCAAGAGGATTCGAACCCCTGTTTTGGCCATGAGAAGGCCACGTCCTAGGCCGACTAGACGATGGGGGCCTAAAAGCAAAATCTTCGAACCCAAAATCTTAACGATCAGGCCTTTCAAGTCAAGCATTCAAATAAAAGCCCAGACCTTCTCTCAAAAATTTTGACTCTTTGAATTCAAAAGCTAAATCTTTTAACTTGAGTAACTTACAAGCACCAGCTTGACTCTAGCACAGGTTAAAGTATGCTTATATAAGTAGAAGATATACTCAAGGCATAAACTTGGGTTTATATTTTTGATAGGTTTTATCATGACTGAATACATGATAAATTTTATAAATCAAAGAGTTAGAATAAAATAACGAGAGGATCGTTAAAACAATTATATTTTCACACTTATACTAAACCTGAGATTAGGGAAGAAATAAGACTTTAAAAGCCAAAGTGAGGTTTGAAAACGAAAAAATGCTTTCAATTTATCATGCGTTAAAAGCTTTTGATTTTTTAATTTTCAATTCACGTTGAACATGATTTAAGGAAAGATCCAAGTAAATTCAAAGAATTCACTTTCAGCGTTAGTACAAAGCAATAACAACCCTTGTATCCAATGCTTATACTATAAGAATAAAATGGATGGGACTTTTGATTAGATATGCCTGATTCAAGACCTTTTATACCTGGGTAGTCCTGTTCTTAAACAACGTTGAATAAAGTTTTCTGCGATTCTTTAAACTTTGGAACTCTTTTCTTTAAAAGGTTTTGGCTTAAAAATCATACTTTCTACATTCTTCTTGCCTGATCTCCTTCACAATAATAATGGTCTGGGACTTGGCCTTCCAGATATTTTAGACAGGAGAAAAAGCAGCAATGGATATACTTCTTGAACTTGGCTCAACGACCTTAATCCTGGGAATCGGAGGCGGGCTTGCAGTCGGAATCGTTCTTGGCCTTATTGTAATGGGCAAGAAGAAATCAACAACTACTCGAGAGGCTGAAAACGAGGCTCAAAAAATTAAGGAAGAGGCTGATCGTAAGCTTTCCGATGCCGAACGAAAAGCAAAAGATCTTGCTCGAGAGGCTGAACTTGAAGCCCGAGAAGCAGCCAATAAAGAGCGTGAATCAATTCTAAAAAGTCTTGATAAGGAGCGCTCTGAAATTAAGCAACTTGAAAAACGTATTGCTAAACGTGAGGAATCTATTGACCTCAAATTTGAAATGCTTGATAAAAAAGCTGATACCCTTGAAAAACGCCAAGCTGAATTAGATCGCCTGAAAGAAAAAACAAGCCAGGCAAACCAGGAAATCCAAGATTTACTGAACCAGGAGAAGCAAAAGCTTTTAGAGCTTTCTAAAATTTCAGAAGACGAAGCAAAGAACCAACTGCTTGAAGTCCTTGACCGAGAGCTTGTGAACGAAAAGCAAACACGCATTGAAAAAATTGAACGCGAACTCTCCGAACACGCTGATGAGAAAGCAAAATGGATCATCTCACAATCTATTTGCCGTCTTGCTTCAGAATACACCGGAGAAACGACCACCTCTTCAATTTCGATCCCTTCTGATGATCTTAAGGGGAAAGTTATTGGCCGAGAAGGTCGAAATATTCGCTCTTTTGAACGCATCACAGGGGTTGATGTGATTGTAGACGATACGCCGGGGCTGATAGTCGTAAGTTGCTTTGATTCTGTTCGTCGAGAAGTTGCTCGCAGAACTATGGAAAAACTCTTAGAAGATGGTCGTATTCATCCTGCACGCATCGAGGAAGTCTTTAACCTGTGCGAAAAAAATGTTGATAAAGAAATTAACGAGGCAGGTAAAAAAATCCAATTTGACGCTGACGTTCACAATATTGATCCGCGTGCCCAAAAACTTTTGGGACGCTTGCGTTTCCGCTCAAGCTATGGTCAGAATGTCTATAAGCATACGGTTGAAGTTGCTTATCTTTGCGGCGTACTTGCGAGTGAATTAGGACTTGATCCAAAACTTGCTCGTCGTTGTGGCCTTATGCATGATATTGGAAAAGCCATTGACCACGAACAAGAAGGTGGTCACCCCTATGTTGGTGGCGAATTCTTGAAAAAAATAAAAGAGCGTCCTGAAGTTATTGAAGCTGCGGCAGGACACCATGATAACGTTTTAAACCATAAATTTGTTTACACTTCACTGGCTGCTGCTGCTGACGCCATTAGCGCTTCTCGACCTGGCGCACGCAGGGAAAGTCTCGAACGCTATGTACAACGCCTGCAATCCCTTGAAGCTGTTGCGACTGATTTTGAAGGCGTTGATAGCGCTTTTGCGATTCAAGCTGGCCGCGAGATCCGTATTTTTGTTGATAACTCAAAAATTGACGACCAAAAAGCTGGCTTAATGGCCAGGGATATTGCGCGGAGAATAGAAGACGAACTTACTTACCCTGGAGAGATTCGTGTTACCCTTTTAAGGGAAACACGCTGTATTGAATATGCACGCTAAAAATTTCAGGAAAAGGTTGGTCGTCGCCTTGGCTCTGTGATCAGGCAGGCGAAGCTATGATGACCGAGGAGTATCTGGTGAATGGGCTTCAAAAAGCTCTCCGATTCCACCAAGATCTTGTAAGCCTTCGCTTTCTTTTGCTGCAGCAAGGTTTTCCTGTTGGATTGCAAGGTAAATCTCCTTGCGATGGACTGCTATGTTTTTAGGAGCTGAAACTCCGATACGAACCTTATCACCTTTAATTTCAATAATCGTGATCTCGATCGAATCACCGATCATAATGCTTTCTTGAGATTGTCGTGAAAGCACAAGCATTAGGCCTTATCCTTAAAAACTCGATATTTTGTAGAATACTCTGTATTAATCAAAACATGCTGCTTTGCTAACTTTGTACGAGTATTCAGAATCAAAGGGCCTTGGAGATTTGCAGTCATTCCCCGAGGATTATCTTTCGGTACGAACATAATAGTGTATATCAGAGCATCTTCCAGTTTCTCAAGCTGGATAGCCTGAAGCTCCTGCTTGCGGATAGGAACGTCATAGTCTGGCTTAATAAGATGGGATTGACAAATGACAAAGGCAAGCTTCTCATCTTCAAGAGACTGCAACCATTGAAGTGGGCCTCCAGCAGGATTATCCAAAATAACATAACGAGTCAGAGCCGCAAACCCAAGCAAGCCTTCGGCAAAGGTATAAATACTATCTTCTTTTATGGTGATTTCACCGAAACGGCTTGTTTTCAGCTTCATAAGCGTTGCAAAGGTTCTTTCCTTAAGAGTCACTCTACTTTTAAAGAGCCCCTATTCTTACTCTCTTCACTCATTTTAAAATAGCTTATTGAGTTCTCAGACCTCAACTCTATAGCTTTATTTTGGACTTCGCCCTTTTTTAATCTACTTAGAGATAATCCAAGACACTAATTCTCAGTATTCTTGAAGTAGCCTGAATCCCAGCCTGGAAAAGGGTTTCTTGTTGTGCCAGGCGAGTTGCAGCTTCAGCCAAGTCAGTATCCATGACCTGGGCTTGAATGGTTCGAAGCTGATCATTCTCTAATTCGATACGATTTTCAGCAAGATCAAGCCGACGAACACGGGAGCCCGCTTCACTCCGAGCTTGAAGCGTTTGGTTAAGAGAACTTTCCAAACCATCAAAAGTGCTTGCAATGCTGCTGGGGGCGTCTTGCTCTAAGGCCTGAATAAGATCATTGATATACGTAAAGATGTTATTCGCAACCTGACCTCTTGCTTCATGGGCTTTGCCTTCAAAACTTCCTCGTCCAAAGTTAAATACAAGCGGAGCAGCTCCGTTATCGGTGAGGTTATCAAGTCCAAGGTCAGTTAAAGAATTTCCTGGAACTGGATTTGAAAGCTGAAGTTGCCCATCACCAAGTCCATCGCTCACTTCCAGGATTAAATTGCCGTTTTGAGAATCAACACGAGCAGCAAAGGATAGCCCTTCAATTCCAAGTACAGGAATCTGAGCATTCACGGTGTTTTCAATCGCAATGGCTGTATCTTCAAGACTTGAGCCTGCAGGGATATTCACTGTAATGGCACTACCACCCCGTGGCAACTGCAAATCAAACTGTAAGCCAGCAAGCGTTGGAAAGCTACCCACAGCTGGGACTTGGCCAATGAATTGCCGTCTTATGGCATCACTGCTGGTTAAACCGAGATCCTCGAGTACCGAAGTGCTCCCTAAGTTCTGAAGCGTTGGAGTCGGATCCCCTACTTGATAGGTTGCAGGATCAAACGTGTTATCATGAAGAATGAAACGCTGCTGCGAGACTTCAGCATGAAAAGAATGAATTCCCTGGCCATCACTCGTACCATCAAGACCAAAAGCACTTGTTGAACCCCCAACAAAATCAATTTCGGCCGGTCCATTCTGATCCTGCACTTCAAAGGTCAGACGATTATTAAAATCATCGGTATCCACCCGAACACTATAACCAGAAAGTCCTGAAGTGCGGCTAAGATCACGTAAAGCGCCTTCCATAGCATTTGCTAAAGCATCAAGTGAAGCAAAAGGCCCGTTCAGCTCAATTGTTTGAGGTTCCCTGCCATTAAGAGACACTTCAAAGGTGTGAAGGCCTGCAGCCAACTGTGCTGAAAGATCTCCACTGGCAAACGTTCTTTCCATGACAGCCTGAGCCGTAAAAGCTTGAGTACCATCGGGAAGCTTATTATCGGTATTTAAATTAATAGCATCCACAAGATCTTCAACGCTTTGGGGATTGCCAAGATCAAACTCAACTTCAACACCAGTAGACGTCAAAGCTTGAAAGTCTGGACCATCGTTTAAAGCAACCCCACGACCACCATTAAGGTCTTGAATCCGCATATCTGAGAATTGATCATCAATCCCAAGTTGAGTCGCAATAGTACCATTAAGATTTTGAACCTTCAGAGCAACTCCTGTTAAATTACTCACAATCTCAATACGATCTCCAGATTCAGCGATTCGAGCACTTACCTGAAGGCCCGCGCTATTAATACGGTTAAAGAGATCTCCAAGGGTTTTATCAGGATCATTTAAAATATCTGATAAATCAATGTCGGCACTTAAAGAACCATTTTCTATCCGAATCCCCTGAGGAGCAATTGTTGTTCCAACTCCATTTTTTTCAAGTCTGATGCCTTCTGCTCCACCAAGTATTTGCAGGCTTGTATTGAGGCTAAGGCTTGGATCAAGGTCTCTGCCAGCAAAAACCCCTGACGAAAAATCACCTGATGCCTGGGAAAAAGCAAGACCAGATGAAATTTGTGATGTTTCAATAGCTTGAGCAATCGCAACTGTTTCAGGACTTGCCCCTGAGGCTGGCTGAAGGGAAAAACTCCCTGTTCCAGCACTATCTTGAAGCGTAAAGGTTATTTCTTCCACACCATCTCCATCCGCATCAGCAGTAGAGATAGCGAGAGAAAAGCCTGAAATTCCAGCTGAACCCAGGGCACTGTTGATAGCGCTTTCAAGCTCTGCTGAAAAATCAGCAAGATCCTGGGCGCCCGTTGGGTTCACACTCAAACTCATGCTCTGCCCATTAATCTCAAGGTCAAAGTTGTATGGCCCTGTATTAAAAGTTTGAAGGTTTGATGCGGCAAAAGGATTCGAAGTAGCTGGTGTCGTAAAAGCATAGGACAGCTGCCCTGTTACCAAACCTAAATCTCTTGCGGTTGTCTTTCCTGGTTCACTGATAAAGTTCAGTGTTGCCGCTGATTTTCCACTGATAAGCTGAGCAGCTTCTCCACGGGCAGAAACCCGCAGCCCCGTAAGCTTATTACTCTGATTTTGAGGAAAGTGAGTAGCCCCGCCCTGATAGGTACTGGCATCAAAAACAGGCTGGCCATCATCACCCTGAACATTACTGAAAGCTTCCAATACATCTGCCATGGATTTTGCCTGGCGAAGATCTACTTCGTAGGTTCTTCCCGATGCTGGATTGCCTGAACCATCTGGTAAAATTTGAACCTTGAGGATTCCCAAGTCAACACCGCTTCCCCCATTTAAAGCGGTAAGAGGCGTACTTACCCGAGCTTGTCCCGGAGGAGAAATAAGTGCGGCATCAAGAGCAGGGTTCAGATCTTGGCGAGAAGCAGAAAGGGCTTGCAGCTGACCAAAAATCTCATGCCCGCTCAAGGTCGTGTTAAACTCAAAGTTATCACCGATAAACTGTTTGTTGACATCTTGAGTACCGTTATAGACTAGCGCTTGACCAAAGCTTGAGAATGCTTGCGCTTTTGTATTTTTCCCTGAAAAAAGGCTCTTCCCAGCAACTTCGCTATTTGCAATTCCAAGCAAAGCCTCTCGTAAACTATTGACTTCTGTCACCGAAAGTGAGCGGCTCTCAGTATCTGAACCACCATCGTTTGATTCCCGCAAAGCAATCTGTTTCAGCGAGTTAAGAATATCGACAGCCTCACCCAACTGGCCATCAATGAAATTATAGGTAGAACGAATATCTGAGACATTCTGTATATAACTCTGGTTACGGACATTTCGACTTTCAAGTCCTAACCAGGTTGTTGCTCCAGCAGAGTCCATATGGGGACGGAGAATTTTCCGGCCTGTTGCTAACTGCTGCTGAGTAACAAAAAGATCATTCGTGGTAGAGGACAGCTGAGACAGCAGCGTTCCACTTATCGAATTTTGAGTTATTCGAGTATTAAAAGGACCAACGCTCATAAATCTTTCCCGATCTTCTTTTGATAAGCTCTTTAACAGGATCAAACAAATGAACTTAAACTTGTTTTACTCCTGTCTCCTCTTTGCACATGATACAGAACACAGAACTCTTAAACGATCTGAATTAAACTCGCCAAGAGCTCATCCACAACACTTAAATAACGCGCAGAAGCTTGAAAAGCCCTTTGAAACTTAATCAGGTTAATAGCTTCTTCGTCAATGTTAACTCCTGAAATTTGCTCACGAGCGTTTTGAGCCGCCTGTGCAATCACCTCTTGATTTGTGGCTAACTCTTTTGCTGTTGCCGTTTCAACAGCAATCGTTCCAATCACTCCGCGATAAAACTCCTGGATTGTTGAGGATCCGCCAAGCAAGAGCTTTTCTTCCCCCAAACCAATCATCCGCTGTACGTTTGAATTATCTCCATCGATACTTGAAGTTGCACTTGCAAAAAGATTATGGTTATCACGGACAGCGCTTTGCACATTAATAGAGAAAGCATCAGAACCTGTAAAAAACGTATTGATCCCCGCTGCAGCCAGAAAACCGGAACTGTCCTCTGAAAAATGGAACGTGACGTCTGACTCCGTTGACAAAATTTCTAAGCGGAAATCATCAGTGATGCGTGCTTGGACAGGAGCATCTCCACCATAAAAGGTATCAAGCTGTTGATTGATATCGTTCACCAAATCCTGGAGCGAAGTATCGTCAAGGTTTGGCGGTAAAGGCAATCCATCCCTGTCGACCTCAATGTCAAAAACATCCGTAATCCCTAAAGTTTCGTTATGAATATTAAATTTAAAGCTGCCGTTTTGAATAGCATACGGAAGACTTGTAACTTCAAAACTGTCCCCAGGCTCTATTGGACTTGAAAGTGGTGGTGTCAACTCAAGACGGCCCGTTGCAGGATCATAACTTGTAACCGTTCCCGTTCTGCCTGCATTTTCTCCACTTGTGAAGAGAACCTTAGCATCAACAAAGAAGTCAGCATCAGGAATGCCTGCAGGAAAATTTCGAAGACTAGAATCAACGAGGAAGGTTCCAGCTTCGTTGCCGTGTTGAACTTTCCCTGCAATCGAAATCGGCAATTGGCTGTTAAGAGCATGGGCAGAGCTAAAGGCATCAGACTGAACACTCTGGAGACCTTTGATGCCTCGACCCGTAGCGTGAATTTTATTAAACGATTGAATTAGCGTGCGGGCAATCGTGTCTATATCCGCAAGAAAACCTGGGATCATTTCATCGCGAGCGATCAAGAGTCCCCCAAGGGCTCCTTCCCTGGGTTCAAAACGGCTGCCGTTAAGAGCAAACTCAACTTCTGCAATTTCAATCCCACGATCACTTGTAATCGAGGTTTCAAGCGTAAAATAATCATTACCACTGACCAGAAGATCACCGCCAACTCGAATATCAACAGCGCCAGTTTGTGTCTCAAGAGCTTGAATATCACTTAACTCTGAGAGTTTTCGAATTAAAAGATCTCGCCGATCCCTCAGATCATTGGCCTGGCCACTAATAGCGCCTCCAACTTCAGCTCGAACAATCTCATCATTTAAACTGGCAATCTCTTTAATATACTGATTAAGCTCTCGTACAGAGGCCTCCACACTTTCGTTCAGAGATTCCCGAAGATCAAGCACATCGTCAGCAAGCTTACGAAAAGTACTGGTGAGAGCTTCAGATTCACTGATAAAAAGGGCTCGGTTACTGGGAGAAGACGGGTCAGAAGCTAAGTTTTGAAGACCCTGGAAAAATTGATCAAGCTGTCCACCAAGGCTTACAATGATTCCATTATTTGGATCATCACCAAGAGCATTAATCGCCCGTTCAAGCTGTTCATACGCTGCACTTTGACGATCTAGAGAACCCAACGTACTTTTAGCTCGTTGTAAACGGTTTTCAACCTGCTGGTCAAAAACACGTCGAATATCACTGACCCCAACACCATTACCAATAAAAAGGTTTCCAAAACGACTTGGTGCCAAACTGCTCAGCTCGATACGCTGACGCGAATACCCTTCTGTACTGGCGTTTGCTATGTTCTGCCCAACGACATCAAGCGCCCGTTGCTGAGCCAGCAAGCTATTTTCACCAAGATTGAGTGCGTTAAAAAGTCCCATAACTCTTTATCTTCTTTCCCTCTGCACACAGGCCAGGATACTCAAAAACCTATTTCTTCAAAACATTAAGCACTGCGGTTTACTAAGGCCCGAGTCGCAGTGGCAGCAGTTTTGCCAAATGCATCATACGTTGCACTTCTTCCGTCTCGTCCAGTTAAAAGTCCCAAATACATTTCAAGGTGTTGAAGCGATTGGGTGCAAAGCTCTTCGTTAAGACGGTTCACAGAAGAAAGCTTCTCGCTAACTTGCTTAAGATTATTCCGAAACTCAATTAACTTCTCTTGAATATCTTGATCTTCAAGAGCTTCGATAATGCGAGTAAGAGTAACCTCCCCCTTCATATTGAGAGCATCAGCTGTTGTTTGAAGGGCTTCTGTGCGCGCTCTTTCCATCTGTGAAATTTTATGAATAATCATTTCTTCACGTACCTGAGCTTGTTCAATAGCTTCAGTATCGCAGTTCACAAGAAAATCTGTCTTTTGTTGCGAGTATTCTAAAAGCTCTTGATAAAGAGCTTCCAAGCGCTCAATTGTTCGAAATAGTTTTTCAATAATTCGATCCATCGTTGTTATTTCCTTAATACCTTTTTAAACGCTACAGCTCGTTAAAAACCCTTTGCTGCCAATTTAAAGCTAAGCTTCTTTACTTATCCGATCCCAAAGCAACTTCCTGATATGCCCTTTTGCGTTGGTGTTCAAGAAGCATTGAACGGGCTTTACCAAGTCCTGCATCTGAAAAAGTCTCTCGATCTGGGCTTTGGCTTTCTTGATGAGGAGCAGATTCAGGAAAAGCATCGTGCTTTACTGATTCAAAAGAATTCCCACCAAGAGCCCGGATAAACTTTTGCTCTACCATTTCAGCAATTCCAAATGACTGCTGACCAGAAGTCATGACTTTAGCCTGTTCAGAGGTAAGCATCGCATCAAAGATCTCTTCTCCACGCCCACCATCAAAGAGCTCGTTCTTATGAACGTTTTTCTTCATTTCCTTCATAAGCATCGAAACGAACTGAGCTTCAAAATCTTCAGACAGCTCCTTGATCTGCTTTTTACGAGCCTGTTGTTCGCTTATCTTATTTTCAATTTGCTCGGGGCTGAAGCCTGCAGCACGATAACCCGCTCGTAAACGCTCTTCCGAAGGCCACTGAGCCAAGGGAGTTTTTACCTTTCCTCCCCGGGAGGCAAAAGCAAGATGAGGTTGAGCTGAATGAACGGTATCCATAGTCTTCTTCTTAATTGATTCTTCTTCGTTAAAAAAGCTTCGTGTTTAAAAAAGGCTTAGTTTTTATAAAGGACCTTGCCCTGAATCATGCCATTATCCTCTAAAAGTTGGATCACACTTACTTTTTCGCTTGCACTGAGTTGCAAGAGATTAAAGGTATCAAGCAACTCTTGAAAAGGTAAGCTGTTGTCCCCCCCTACTTCAATCGCAGGATTTTGAACATTTTCGCCGGCAAGAGGAGCATCAGGCAATTGGCCATCCTGTCCCACCTGAATCGTTACCCCTTCAACCACAATCGCACCGGGTAAGACTCGAACATTGCCCGTAAATGCAATTGCTCCTGTAGAAACCATAACGGTTATGCTTGCAGCAATATCAGGACTCACCGAAGTATTATCGATAATACTTCGGAACCCCATTTCATCCCCCCACCACTTCAAGGGAATTTCAATTTCAATTTTTCCAGGTCCTATGGCCTTGGCAATTCGACTTACTCCCTGGCCTGCTAAGGCTTCTTCAAAAGTACCACGCATTCCAGAGAACTCTCCATTCGTATTAATAGCCCTGGCAATCTCGTTCGCTGTGTTGGCATCAGGGTTGCGCAAAGCCAGGGTAATAAACCTTGCTTCATTGCCATTTTCATCCATAACGCTTTCATAAAATGGAATATCAAGGCCTTCAAGAAGAGTAGCCGTAACTGTCGTAACGTTTATACCAGCGGCTCCACCAGCGTTCGGGTTAGCAATAGTGCGAAGGAGTCCTCCAGCGTGAGCAAGGATTGCTCCTCCTGGAAACCCAAGCTCTGTTTGGATGAGAACCCCACCTTGAAGTGACTTCGTGTTCCCCATTGCCATAACACGCGCTTCAAGTGGAACTCCTGCAACCGTTGTATTTTCGTCAACATCAACGCTCACCATAACCCGAGCAATATTTTTGCCCTGAAAATCAGCATCAGCAAGACCTTGAATATTTCTAAACTTCTCAGCCAGGCCAGCAGCCATCTTTGCTGCAGACTTATCCTTGTCATCACCAGTACCGTTTAAACCAACAACAAGCCCTTCACCATAAAGCTGGTTACGACCTGTATTTTTGTAGATAACGATATCTTTCACCCTGACAATGCCATTAGGAGAGGCCACTTGGGCTGAAAGAATTTCTGCCTGAAAAATCAAAAAGCAGAGAGCTGCGATAAAAAGGAGTGTACGAACTATTTGACTCATTTTGTTTTTCCTGATTTCTTCAATTATGAAAGACAAACTCTACACCATATATTTTAAAAAGGCCAAACAGTGCTCAGAGCCTTGGAAAACCACCCCATGGAAGCACTGTCAGAAATATCTCCATTACCATAATAGTTTGTTCTTTGGCCAAAAACTCGACTACTATCAATCACATCACCTTCTTCGATATGGGCAACTTCGATCCGACCTGTAAATTCAACTCGCTCAAGATCACCACCGAGTAAAGACTCATTAAAAGCCCGAATCTTAAGCTGACCGCGACCTTTCTTAGGATCATAACCAGGCATCACCTGAGTCACTTCAGCCGCAATCAAATCAGTAAACGTTGAACGACGACGACGACGACCTTCAGCTTCACTTCCTAAAGTAGCATCCCCACTCAACGCCAATTCATCGGCTGTGCTGGGCAAAAGAGTAAGATTGCTTCCAACTCTTATGTACTCATCCAAAGAAGTTTCCACTTCAAACTCGCGTTCGCTTTCAAAGGTATCTTCACGGCGAGCATTCCTGTTCTGGTTAATACGTATTAAAATAATGTCGTGCTCTCTCCAGGTACGTGGTTCTTCTTCCATTCTTTCATAAAGCGAAGTGCGCGTTGGCCCATTGTGCTTTTTCCACAGGGCTTGAGCCGAAAGCGATACAGAAAAAGCTAAAGCGATACTTCCACAAACCATAAAAATCCAAAAGTTCTTCATCTTTTTATTTTCCTCTTGTTTTACCTTGAGCTTTCAATACGAACTTTTCCTTGTCCAATGACACGCCCCAAAAGAATATGGCTCCTGAAGCCTCCATTTCTCTTCTTCTGGTTAGATCCTACTTTTGCAACTCGACTGACTTTGATCAGATCTCCCTTAGCCCCATCTTCAAGGGCTTTAACCTGACAATGCGCTAAACCAGCCTCGGCGGTAACAATTTCTGAACGCTCAACTAAAATCGCAGGAGCCACATTTTCAGGAAGGATCAAAGTATCAGCACTCAACTCTCGTTTTGGAGCAAGCCCTACAACATCCTCTATCTCTGTAAAATAGTCTTCGCTGCGGGTTTTGAAGATTCTTCTCTCAATCCGTAAATCCTCATGCCGAAAAGCTTGATCTTGTTCAAGAGTTTTATGAGCAACAACAACCTCAGCGTAACGGCCAACTTCAACCTTTAAAATAAGGTCATCAACTTCCTCTCCATCAACCTTCACCAGCAGCTCATAGCTGCGATCCCCAAAAGGCCCGTTATCCTTAGGGAAAGCATCAATAAAAAGAGCAAGACCCTGACTGGATAGTTGACGCAATGCGTTATTACGGCTTTGTTCTTTTACAAAAATTTCATCGGGCTGAAGTCCCAGGTTATCAGCCATCTGCTCCTGAATTGCAGCTATTGCAACCCCTATCAAATCTTCCTCCTGGTGGGATGGTTGCTCTGGAGCCTCTTGTTCTGCAGGCTTTGAAAAACTCGTTACTGGGCCATCGTTTGTGTTTTGCTCAAAGGAAGTAGTTGAGTTCGTTTCTTCTTCATTCGATACTTCTTCTGACTCCTGCGATTCCTCCTGATTGGTCAGCACAACAAAAGCAGCATTGTAAACAAAGATTTGAGATGCCCCTGTCAGAAAAATATCTTCCTGAGAAATCCCCGAACGCATTAAGTGAGAAGAGATTTCATCGGCCAGAACCTCCTTTGGACGGGCGTGTTTTGGTGTTCTCCCGACAATAATCCCAGCCACCCGATTAAGAAGCTCCTGGTTGCCTTCGAGTGAGGCCAGGTCCTGAACCGTTATAAGGGAACCCTGAACAGCAGTATATTCTTTTAACTCTATGATCAGCCCATCCGCATCTTTGTCTCCAGCAAACAAAAGAGAACCAAAGAAAAGCATCACTAAACACATGAAAAAGGGAAAAACTTTCCCTACTCCATAGAAAAAACTCTCTGTCTGATTTTTCATCAAAACTCCTATTACATCATAAAACTTTGTATAAAAACAACTTACATCAAACATCATCTTCCAGAAAATACTTTTCCCTTCTAAGATATATTGCATAGCACACAGCATGCCAAAAGCTCTAAAACAACCGGAGCTTATGGTGCAGAGAGTTTCAAATAAGAGTTGGAAAGAGAAAGAGTAAGATTTTTAGAGTGAATTTGTTCGGAAAAACTTACTCAGGAAAGGCCCCCGTTGATGGGTATAGTTTGAACCAATCGAGGCGTGGTAAAGACGTTTTGGTTTATCAATCAAAGACTCATAAGCCATACGACAAATAGGCTGCCCGTGGCGAACCAGTAAGTCGTCTTCATAAGCACGCACTTCAAGGACTGCAGGGGTTCCCTTCTCTTCGCCCTCCAGACCATAGCCAAAACCTGGATCAAAAAAACCAGCATAATGAGCACGAAACTCTCCAGCGCTTGTATCATAAGGCAGCATCTCAGCCGCATAGTTTGGGGGAATTCGAATATATTCTGCCGTTGAGAAGATATAAAAGCGCCCCTGTTCAATGGATAACTGACCCCGCGCTGGTTGCTCAATGGCCTCAAAGAACTCCGATGGGTTATATTCCCCGACTAAAGATAAGTCTATGGGCGTACTTGTTTTTCGGGCCCCATAACCAACAAGCTCTTGCTCAAGATCAAGGGTCATCAGAATTCCCTCGTTTAAAAAGCTTTGGGGGCTGATACGATTTTTGCCCCAGGCATCGGGACTACTGGAATGCGTTTCACCGTTTTGCTTAAAATCTGAACCAAGCGGCAGGCCCTTTTTATCAAAGAGCAAAGGAGCAGACCCCGAAAGTTCTTCAAGATCCGAACGCTTTAAAATAGAGCGCTGGGCATAAAAAATCGCTTGATTTAAACTCAGCCCCTGCTGAAGAATGACATCAAAAGACTTTGGAATAATTTCAAGCCAAAGTTCTCCCTGATACCCTGAAGGGATAAAATCATAACGAGGGTTAAAATCACAAAGCGTCCGAGTCCCAAGATCTATGCGACCTGTCGAAGATTTATTATTGGTATAAGCCGCAAGAGGCACAACTCCGTTTTCTCTTTGCCATTTTAAATTAAAGTGTTCCTGGAGCCGAACAAGGTAAACCTTTCCCCGGTCAAGTAATGTCGGTTTGGAAAGATCAAGCTCTTTGCGGGCAAAAGCTCTAACAAGAGCTCGTATGCTCTCGTGTGGAAGAGGAAGAATTGAACCTGGCAGCTGATAGGCTTCCGCAGAAAGCTTCAAATCAAGAGAACTTGGTTGGATTTGTTTTGGCTCTACGCGCCCACACTCACTGCGAAGAGCTTGAGAGTGGACTAACTCCTCTATCAACTGTGAAGGAAGAGTTCCTTGTAAACCTAAATGCTGCATCTCAATTGTTCTTCCTCGATAAAAGCCCCCATAAAAATCATCACTTAAGGCCAGATGACAAAGCTCTATGATAGAAGCCTTAACTTCTCGCAACAATACATAAAAAGATGCAAGCCTCTTTACAAGGTTATCTTCTCAACACATAACCGAAACAATTTTAGGTACAAATAGTTCTTTCAATTTATCTTGTATTGCATTAAAAGAGAACTTTCCGGTCGGGCCGTGGCGCAGCCTGGTAGCGCGCTTCCTTGGGGTGGAAGAGGTCGGGAGTTCAAATCTCCTCGGCCCGACCATCACACCCCTACCTCAAAAATCCTTATTTTGCAACCACACTCGGGTGTTTTTCGAAGCCTAATCTTGAGTTATAAACCTTTTTGAAACAATAGGTTACAATTGCAACCAAAAATGTTTTAGTGGTTGCAAAATTCGTTAATTATTTGAGCGTTTCATACTCATAAAACTTGAGAGCTTTTCCGTTTCGAAACGGCTTGGTGCTTTTCCACTTCAGGAAGTGCTCCCAGCACTTCCTTCTCGCTCCAAAGTCTCCACTACGAAGGGTTGCAAAATACAAAACTATTGTGCCGTACAACAGTCTCGAGAAAATGACCCTTTTCACCTCAGGATGGCTTGGCCATCATCCTTTTCACTCTGAGTCTCAGATCAAAACCTCTCCCCCCCATTTCTTCACTATTTGCTTGAGATTACAAAGTATAAGTTAAAAACAAATTTCATTGAGTAAGGAGCATAATACAAACTAAAATCAAGCAATTGTCCCAGAACTATGAAATAATAAGGCATGGAATAACCAAGCGACTTGAGATACCCGTGGGAATGAAAGTCAGCACTTTATTCTCACCATGAAAGGAAATCCCATGAAAGGAAATCCCATGAAACGAAATGTACTGATTACAGGAACAAGTAGTGGCTTTGGAAAGCTTATCGCTCAAAGCCTTATAAAGTCTGGCCATGGAGTAGTTGGCTCCATGAGAGAACCTGAAGCCAGAAATAAAGCACATGCAGAAGAGCTCAAAGCGCTTGGCGCACAAGTTGTCAGCATTGACGTGACAAATGATCAATCCGTTGAACAAGGTACAAAACAAGCTATTGAACACATGGGTAAGATTGATACGGTCGTCAACAATGCTGGCATCGGGGTACTTGGGCTTCAAGAAATGTTTACAAGTGATGACTGGAGAAGGCTCTTTGAAGTCAATGTTTTTGGCGTCCAAAGGGTTAATCGTGCATTGCTTCCTTATATGAGAGAAAACAAGGATGGACTTCTGATTCAAATCTCAAGTCTGCTTGGACGCTTTTGTATTCCTTTCTTTGGACCCTATAATGCTTCCAAGTTTGCTGTTGAAGCGCTGGCTGAGAACTACCGCATCGAACTTGCAAACTTTGGCATTGATTCTGTGATTGTAGAACCAGGGGCTTTTGGAACTGACTTTGGAGCACGCCTCATGCATCCAAGTGATAATACCAGAGCCGAAAGCTATGGCGAATTCACAAATGCTCCAGCAGCTCAAATGGAGGCCTTTGGTCCTCATCTAGAAGGTGAGAACGCTCCAGATCCACAATGGGTAGCTGATGCCGTCTTAAAATTAGTTGAAACTCCTAAAGGAGAACGCCCTTTCAGAACCGTCGTTGATGGTCTTGGCATGGGAGAAGCCATTGAAAAGTATAATCAAGCTGCTGAAGAAACAACTCAAAGCATCCTGAGTGCCTTTGGGATGTCAGACTTGCTTGAACTTAAATAGTAATAACAAAACTAAGGTTCTTCTATGGCATCAATTCAAAAACGTCGTCCGGAAAATACTGAAGGTCTCTTTTACGTAGACGAGAGCTGTATCGACTGTGATACCTGTCGCTGGATGGCTCCAGAGTTTTTCACGCGCATTGGGGAGCAGTCTGCAGTCGTGCGACAACCCCAAAGTTCCGCCGACATCCTGCGCGCAGCTCAAGCCCTTGTTGCTTGCCCCACAGCCTCTATCGGAGTAAGAGAAAACCTCCCTCAGATTAAGCAGGCAGTCCAAAGCTTCCCCCACCAAATAAGTGAAAACGTTTATCACTGCGGCTTTCACTCTAAAAATTCTTTCGGGGCTGCCAGCTATCTGATCGTACGTGATACGGGAAACATCTTGATTGACTCACCGCGTTTCGCTCGTCCATTGGTTGAAAATTTAGAAAAACTCGGTGGCATTAAAACCCTGCTACTTACCCATAAAGATGATGTGGCCGACCACCAGAAGTTCTCCAAGTATTTTGGTTGCGAACGTATTATGCATGTTGACGATGCAGATACATTTCCAGAAATTGAAAGAACGATCCAAGGCCATAATCCCATAGAGCTCGATCATGAATTAACAATCATTCCGGTACCCGGCCATACAAAAGGTTCCATGGTCTTCTTGTATAAAGATACCTTTCTCTTTACAGGTGATCACCTGGCGTTTTCACGCTCTCTTCAACATTTTTATGCTTTCAGATCGGCCTGTTGGTATTCGTGGCCAGAGCTCAAAAAATCCATGGAAGAGCTTCAAGCATACCGTTTTTCATGTATTCTTCCCGGACACGGCACGCCCTGGCAAGGAACTTTTAAGGAAGCTCAAACCCAAATGGAGCTTTGTCTCAAGTGGATGGAAACGGTATAGTAGTTCATGCAAGATCTGTGAACTCTAATGAATAGTAAAAGCAAAACTGATGCCGATTTTTAAAGCCTATGATATTCGTGGTCAGGTTCCTGACGAACTCTCACCTAAAGAAGCCTTTGCCATTGGGTATGGTTTTGCAGGTTTTCTTGCCCAGGAAAACAAAAAATCTTCTCCACAAATTTTGCTTGGACATGATATGCGAACGCATGCTCCAGAGCTCGTCACCGCTTTTATTTCAGGCGCAAAGAGTTTTGGTGCAGAAGTTTTCCTGCTAGGCCTTTGTACAACCCCTATGTTCTATTTCTCGGTTCACCATTTTGAGAAGGTCATCAATAAACCCATCGATGGTGGTGTAATGGTCACTGCAAGCCATAATGGCCCCAGCTATAACGGCTTCAAACTCTGTCGGCAAAAGGCCTTGCCCATTAGTGGTGATAGTGGTCTCCAGGACATTCAAGCAAGAGCTTTGAAAAGCCCCAACCTTACACCTCTTCCTCTTCCATGCGAACTCAAAGTACGATCTCTTGAAACAGAACAAAGCTGGTCCACACGAACTTTACTCCCCAATCAATGTGAACAAGAATCACAGACTTTTCCTGAACTTTTGCGCTTTGACTTCTATTCTGCTTATGCTCAATTCCTCTCGGGCTTTCAGCGTAAGTGGCCTCAAGACTTGCGTATAGCAATTGACCCCAGCAATGCCATGGGCTGTCTCTATCTTCCCATTCTTCAACAGATGGGAGCAGATATTGTCGTGCGTAATGATCACCTTGATGGAACCTTTCCCGCCCACGAAGCTGATCCAATTAAAAATCATAATATGCAAACATGCGTTGAGCTTGTGAAAGCCCATAAAACAAAGCTTGGAGCCAGTTTTGATGGTGATGGAGATCGGATTGTGATCGTTGATGAACGAGCAGAAATAATTCCAGGTGATGTTTTGACAGGTATTTTAGCCCTTGCGTTTCTTCAACGCTTTCCAGGATCAAGCATTCTTTATGATTTACGAAGTTCCCGCTCTGTTCAGGAAGCCATTGAAACTCATGGTGGCCGTGCCATTCGTAATCGGGTTGGCCATAGCTTTATGAAGGCAAGCATGCGAAAAAATCAGGCTCTTTTTGGAGGAGAGCTTTCTGGGCATTACTATTTTTCGGATGCTTTTTATGCCGATAGCGCCATTCTTGCTTTAATCGAGCTCCTGAACGTTTTAGGAGAATCAAAGCTTGCCCTCAGTGAATTGACAGCACAATTCAAGCGTTATACGAAATCTGAAGAGCTTAATTATCGGGTAAAGGATAAAGAAAAAGTTCTGAGCGAAGTAAAGACAAGATACTCTGAATTCAAAAGTGACGAGCTTGATGGTTTGAGCGTTGAAGCACCAGAGTGGTGGTTTAACCTTCGCCCTTCAAACACAGAAGCCTTATTACGCTTAAATATTGAAGCAAAGGATAAGAATATGCTTAAGTCTAAAATTCAGGAGCTCGAAGAAATCATAGCGCCTTTTCAAGAGGTCTGACCGAAAAACCTTCGTTTTGAGATACTACTCTCCGTCATCACCAATTGAGTTCACTGGACATTGAGCCATGGCATCTTGAGCAGCTTCTTCTTCCTCATCATTTTCAGGCTGCTTGTAAACATAATCATGAGTACCATCTTCGCTCTCAACAAAGTTTTCAGGCGCAATCGAACTACAGAGTCCACAAAAGATACAAGTCCTGTCAACGTAATAACGTCCTGGAACATTTTCTTCGTATTTATCATTTGGATCGGCCATTGCAACCTCTTGTCCTTTAGTCTTCAGGCAGAATCAAACCCAAAGTATGCTTCGAATATCCTCTAAAATCAAGCTTCACTCGTGAAATAATTTGAGCTCTTTGTAAAACAAAGCCCTCAACCTTCGAGATAACTTTTTACTTCCTCCTAATTTGGACTTAAAAAGTCCACAAATAAACTTTAATTATCCAAAAGACTAAAATCAAGCATCTTCTTATAAATTCAAAGCTCTTTCAGCAATTTAAGAACCCGACTTCTGCCACTTCGTTTTAAACACTGCTTATCTTTTGGTCCTTGTAAAATAAGGGCTTTTGAGATAGGCTTAGCCCTTCTACTCTCTAGAAAGATAAAAAACCAAGAGACAACTCATGGGGCTTAACACAGACAAAAAAAATACTTCGTTCCGGCTGACAAGCCAGACGGCATGTAAAAACATATGCCAGATTCTTCTGATATTGTGCTCTTCAAGCTTGCTCTATCTTGGGTTCGAGGTTTTTAAGCTTATTTCCGAGCCTCAAAACATCCAGGCCCAAGATTTTACTCTTCTTGAAGATGCATCAGAAAAAGAAGAAGAAGTATTTGAAAAAATCAAAGCCATCATAAAGTCTGATCCCCTGGAAAAGGAAGCGCAGGATAAAACCTCTGAGTTGTTATCGTTTTTGGAATCGCCTGTTTACGAAGAACGCGAATCAGCAACTCTTGAGCTTTTGCTCCTCCCTTCTGGAGTTGTCGGCCCTCTGTGGAATGCCCGTAAAAATCCAGAACTTGAAATTCGGGAAAGAATTCATTTTGTACTCCATACCCATCTTTACCGTAATCCTCTTGAGGGTTATCTTGCTCGAATTGCAGGCATTCCCTACCCTCAAATATCAACTCTTCTTCATGGAGGAGAAGAATCATTTATAAAACTTATTGAGCGTCTTCCCCTATCCCGCATGACACAGGATATTCGAATCTGGGCTCGCCTCTATCTCGCTGCTCAGAACGAAAAGAACCGTGAACTCTGTATCACCCATCTGAAGGAACTCAGACCCCAGGAGAACTATCACAAAGCACTTTATCTTTCACTTCTGAATGACTTTCACACTTCATCTGCCAGTAGAGAACGACGTGCTCAATTATTAAGCACGTTTCCGAAAGATGCTTCTTTACAAAGATTACTTAACCTGGCAGAGGCAACCCTGCAAGATCAAGAGCCTGAAATTACTTTTGCACGGAAGCAGCTTTTTGAGAAATTTAAAGATCTTATAGAACCCCATGAGCTTCTCACCCGCTACCAGTTAACCCATTCAAAAATCCGCAAAGGATTTATGATAGACTTACTTTCTTTTAAGAATGCCTCTTCAGAGGTCCGAAAAGAGTGGATTACATTAGCTCAAGGGGAACAAAATCCCTTGCTCAAAGCAGCCTTTCTTGATTTAGCATGTCGCGAAAATCTCTATGAAATGCTTCAAATCAGCTTGGAGGAACTTAAAAACGCTCCAGAAGAATTATCTGAAAACTTTTTTGTTCTGCTGACAACCCTTGGAGACAGTGAAACCTGGGAGCAAGCCTTGGAACTCCTTGAGCTTTCTCCAAACAATTTATCGGAGGCTCTCCGTTGGCTTCCTTTCTCAAAGATAGGAGCACAAGAACAAGTCAGCCTGCTGCTTCCTCTTCTCGATTCCAAAGCAGAAAGTATTGTTACAACCACTCTCCACCTGCTCCAGGGCTATGGGACACAAGACGTTGTACAACGTCTTATTGATCATATCAAAGCTTCCCCATCCCCCCTTCATGCTCATCTCGAAACACTCAGCTTTCATTCTCATTTACTTCCAGAGCTTGTTCCAAAAATAACAGAAGAGCCCTGGTTTCAAGAGGCTCAAACCTGGGTTCAAGCTTCACTCCTTGGTTTTTATCAGGAACCCTTTGCCACAGAGTTGCTTGAAAAGCTCCTTTTTTCTCCTGATGTTCAAACTTCTGAAACAGCAGCTTTTCAGCTGGCTCGAAACCATAATACTTTTATGGGGTGCCAGCTCTTAGCCTATTATGCTCTGATGAAGGATCTTGATAGTACTATGCTTATGAAACTTGAGCGTACAGAAAACCAGGCCTTTATAGAGCTTCAAAGGCTTGAAGCAAAACGTCACAACACCCCTGATTTTTTCTCAACGGACGACAACCTCCATTCGCTTTCGCTTGCTCTGAGCCTGGCCTTAAAAGGCTATCCAGAACTCGAAGAATTTCTTCAAGAAAACTCTTATTACCGCAATAAGCGCTTTGTATTTTTAAGCCTGTGGCCTGGAGATAAAGGAGAAAGAGCTCTTGAAAAAGCCCTCTTCCAGACTCCTCAGGAAATTCTCTCAATGGCTCGGCTTTTCCTTTTCCTTGATAAACCAGAAATCGTTATAAAATCGCTCTATCAGACTGCCAAAGCAGAGCTTCTTGCTGGGGAATATGATATTCCAGCTATTGCAGCCGCAATCCATTCACCAAAGGCTCAAAAATATGGTAATAAAATACTGGGACTTCTCAGTTATTTAGAGAAAAGAGAGCTACTGAAAGAAATTCTTTTCCCCCTTGCATTGCAGCAGCAAAAATACCTTGATGAATTCTTTGAAATCCTTCAAGCCACAGCCATGACCTACAGCACTTCCCAGTTCAGAGCTCTACTTTTGCTGGCAACAGCTCATGTTCCACAGATAACCCAAGGATGGTTCTCAACTCTCAAAACACTCTGGCAAAAGAACCTTGATCAGAACCTTAAGAACCTCTTTATCTTTCTCGAAAACTTGAAACTGACACCTAAAGGCAGGTTGCCCCCCGCGCCAGACCAGCTTGATGACCAAGCAAAATTCCTGGCCTCCCTGCTTCGTGCTCGCTTTGGGTCTTCCCCTGAACTGCATAAGGCCTGGCAAGGAACCCTGAAGCACAATCCCTCAGAGCCTTTTCTTCGCACCCCTCGGGATTTTAAAAACGTCCACGTTCTTTTTAATCTTTCAAGTCTTCTATCCAAAATCCCCGAGCGCTTCTTCAAATGGTCAGACCTCCAACATTACTGGCTTTCAACACGCTACCTCTGGGAATACAGCCATGAATCGAGAACCTATCAACTTGCTCTAGCTTCAATACAAAATAAATAAGAGCCTGACTCAAACCTTGCCCAGGATAATACCATGCTCAACACCTTTTTATTTCGTCTTCCAAAGTGGAGTATAACCGTACTAAGCGGCATAATAGTGTGCTTCTTCGGGAGTCTTTCAATAGAGTCTCAAGAAAGTATTGATACTCCTCGTTCTCATTATGCTCGCCTTAACTTGCTCCAAGATCTAAGGCGCTATTTCAAAACGGGAAATGGAGAGCCTCAAACTTTGGCCGCGAACCTGGCAAAAGAACTGAAGAAAGATCACACTCAAACAAAAGAAGCTCTTCGTCTTGAGGTTGCCTCGCTTCTGATGGGAAAAGAAGGCAAAGCAATTATTGACTTTAGTCAGAAGCTCCTGGAAAAAGCTCAGAAAAAAGAAAAGCAACTTGAAGCTGTTCAGACAAATATTGCAATCTGGCAACTCCTGGTGAGCAGAAAAGAGTTCGAAAGTGCTCACCAGATTGCCCAAAACCTTTTATCACTTGATATAAACTCTCGTTACCTTAAGAAGCTTGTTGTCACCTCCCTCATATTTAAAGAGCAGTATCTGGAAGCTGGGGAAATATTAAGCCAGCTTCTTGATCAAGAAGCTGAGTTTTATGGTTTTGCATATACCTACACACCGTCAAAATCAATTCCCGAACTTGATCACTTCTGGGTTTCTCCCTGGACTTCTTATCTCACACCCATCATGCAAGCCAGGGAAAAGCTTAATGCTTCCAGCTATATCGTCCATTATGACCTTCCTTCCCTTGAGCAATGGTGTAGAGAAGTAGCCAACTCTGAAACACAAACCACAAAGATTCTTTCCCATTCATCAACAAACAAAGGCTGGCAATATCTAAAGGCTCGTCTTTCCCTCGAGCGAGCTTTGCAAACCAAGAACGTTGAAGAAGCCGATCAAGCTTATGAGGCGTTTCAAAAGCTGACTGATAGTAATGCAAGTAAAACTTCAGCTCTTGGACTTTACCTGAATGTTCGCCGTATCTCACTGAGTTCTCCCCAAGAAGCCATGAAGCAGCTTCCTATGCTTTGGAATAGACTCGTTGATGGATCCTTTCAAGATCAACAAGCTCGTAGTGTCGAAGCCCAGTCAGGTTTCGCAAAGCTTGCTATAGACATCTTACTCAAAACTTCAGCAGATACTTTTATTGAAACCTTTGAAACCTTCAGAGAACGGCTTGACTACAATTACCCTCTTCTGACTGCGGCCCTTTATGAGCTTCGCAGCAACGACCCCAAAAAAGCAAACCAGATTGCCCAGAAGATTCTTTCTCACAAAAAGTTGAAAAAGAGTCTCTTGAGGCGTCCTGAGGACTTTTCAACGCTCCCCTTCATTGGGCCTTTGGAAAATTTCGAAGATACACAAAAAGTTTTTGAGCACCTTATTCATCAACGCAGAAACTTGCTTGGCTCAAGCTTTCTCGCTTCAAAAAACTTTCACCAGGACAAAAATCTTCAAACATTCAGAGAGTTTACTGCCAAACTAAACCAACAGCACTTAGCCCCTCTGGAGTTTATATATTCTGAAAACGCTTCTTTTAGAAATATCCATACCCACCGCTTGTTCGAACAACAGTTTTTGTTGACAAAGATAGAGGCATGTGCAAAGGCACTGGTTACAACAGATCAAACTTTAGAAGCTGAGAACGAAGAAAAAAGCCAAAAACTCCTCGAAGATTATCACAAAAATTTCCGAGACCTTCTTTTATCACAACAAGAACTTCTATCAGGGCAGGATTCCCCTGCATTGAGACGCAGTGAGTTTTCAAAAGTTATTGCTCAAATTTCAAACGCCTATGATCGTCTGACTTTTCTTCAACAAGCTTTTAAAAAGCATCACCCCGAAGAAGATCATGAAGATCTGGCTTTACCATCGGCACAACCCCTTTCACTCTTGTTGCAACCCTATGATTTCAAAGACCTCCACGAACAATCCAAAGAATCACAAGCAAAAGCCCTTCACGTACTCCAGAAAATATCTCAATTTTTACCAAAGAAAAACACGGAAACTCTTTTCCCGCTTGAAGTTCTAGCCTGCTGCTTTGGGCTTAGTATTGCTTCAGAGCAGGATTCTCCAGAAGCAGAAAAATTCTCTCTTTTCTTCTCACAACAACTCGAGAGCTCTCCCGTCCTTGGGCCTGTGATTTTCTTTCAGCTTACCCAGGAACTCAAGCTGACTTTTCATGACGATGATGCCTTCTTTCAAAAAACAATGGGCTTTCTTTCAAGCAACGAACTTCAAGCGCTTATACCACTCACACCTTATTACAATCCTTTAAATTGGGCGACAGACTGGAACTATACTGCTTTGCTTCGGCAGTACTCGAAAAAAAATCAAGAGCTCTTTAACCTTTACCTTCAAGAGGTATTACGACATGACTCTCTTGAACAAGCAGGCCTTTATACAAACTATACAACATTAAACAGTTACGGCTGGAACTTGCATTTGCTGGACTTTAACACGGATCAAATATCTCGTTTACTTGAGTTTGCGCTTTGTCTTCCTCCCGATGGCTTCAGAGGGCAAATCCTTATTTCTCAAGGGGCAGAGCTTTTCAAATCCCATGGTGCAGCCGATCTTAGCGGCACTGCTCCTCTTATTGACACCTATGCCTGGGGACTTTTTCATGAAGGCAAAAAGGCTGAAGCCATTGCGTGGGAAGAACATGCCCTCAGACTTTGCCCTGGTGCTAGCGAATATGAAAAGACTCTTGAACACTTCAGGCAGGAATAGATCACAAAAAATTAAAATCGAGGCTCTGCAAAATCGTATTAAGCTCAAAAAGAATCTTTATTCTCATTTTAAAATAGTTTACAACCCATGAGAAAAGAGACACTGATACAAACCTTATACAGACCAGAAAAATCAAAAGAACGGAAAAATAATGCGAGAAACACCTTTCATAGCTCTTCATAAACAGCACAAGGGACAGCTTGTCGACTTTGCTGGTTGGAATATGCCGGTTTACTACACTTCGATTTTTGAAGAACACCTGAACGTTCGTAAAAACGCCGGGCTTTTTGATATCAGTCATATGCGAAGAATTGTTGTCACAGGAACAGATCAGATTGCTTTCATTGATCATCTTGCAACGAACAAACGGGAAGGCATGAAGCCCGGACAAATTCGTTATAACCTTCTTTGCAATGAACAGGGACACATCCTTGATGATATTTTGATCTCTGCCGGACTTGGGCGCGAGGAAGCAAACGAAAACTATCAAGAAACCAACGCATTCAGTGCTCTTGCTCAAAATGGATCCATGATTGTCTGTAATGCAGGGAATCATGAAAAAGTCGCTTCCTGGCTGGAGCATCACAGCAGTGCTTATGATGTTTCCATCTTTGATCTTTCAGAAGAATATGCCATGCTGGCCTTACAAGGTCCCCATGCGCAAGAGATTCTTAGCCCTCTGACAGATATCGATCTTACTCAGCTTGCCTACTATTATTTTGAGCTTGGCAATCTGCTCGGTGTTCCAAACGTCCTTATCTCTCGTACTGGTTATACGGGTGAAGATGGTTTTGAACTGATTTTTCCAGCTGGCGAGGCAGAAGGAATTTTCAACGGGCTGCTTCTGGAAGGTAAAAACCTTGGTCTTGGACTTGCAGGTCTTGGGGCAAGGGACACACTACGACTTGAAGCAGGCATGCCTCTCTATGGACATGAAATCGATGAAGCAACAAACCCTTATGAAGCAAAACTTGGTTGGGCCGTAAAACTTAAGAAGAACTTTATTGGCAGAACTCAGCTTAAGAACATTAAAGAAGAAGGTCCAAAACGCCTGGTGACTGGTCTTTTACTCGATACAAAACGGATAGCTCGTCAGGGGCAAAATATTTTCTTCGAGAACAACCCTGTTGGCACCGTTGCTTCAGGCACAAAGTCACCAACCCTTGATAAAGTGATTGCCACAAGCTTACTTCCAGCTGAGATTGTGAAGGCAGGACAAAGCGTTGAAGTTGAAATCAGGAAAGGGAAAGAACGAGTTCAGGCGAAACTTGTTGATCTTCCTTTTTATAAACGCGACAAAAACAACTGAGCACAAAAACAAACACTTGCTTATAAATAAGAAATGCGCTGAATAAAATCAGCCAGGAAAATTCTATTGAGCAAAAACTTTTGTTCCTGATTTTATAAACTCAGATCGCTAGCGACGAACAAGCTTTATATTGACACTGATCTCTTGTTCTTTTCTTAGCACCCGAAGTTCTACATTTTCGCCTTCGCGGAACCCAAGCAAACAATCGTTAAGCTCTTCCCTATAAAGTATTCTTCTCCCATTAAAGTGGGTCAGGATATCTCCTAGCTCCAGAAGTTCTTGAGCTTCTGTATATTCACCCTGGTAATCTTTGAGAAAAGCTTTCACTTCCCAGCCATTGTTCGAAATTTCTTCGGCGTCTTGCTTACGCTCAAGACGCATACCAAGAGCAACCTTAGGGGTAGGGATGGAAAACATCGAAGGGCCTTCCCCTCGAGGGACTCCACCCGCAACATCCTGAAATATAAAAGCGTTTTCCTGATCAGAAACACTGAAAGGCCAGGATAAGGATTGATTTGTCTGTACTGGAACATCAAGCCTGGCTCTTATGACAAGAGATTCTTCGCCCCGTTGAAGAGTATAATGAAGCTCGCTGCCAAAAGGCCATGTTTGTTGTTTGGCGTAAAACTCTCGAACTCCATTTACAGCATAATGCTCTATTTGATGGATAAGATCACCTTCAGCAAAGCCTGCTTGAGCCGCTTCCGAGTTCTCTTGTACTTTAAGAACTTCTACTCCTTTTAAACGTTGATCATGCTTGATTGCAAGCCCTGAAACCAAACCATGGCGAACAATGACAGCTCCTCCTGCTTGCCGCTTAAAGGGCTCCATAAAACGCTTAATCTGATTAATAGGAATAGCATAGCCTGCACCAGTATTGTAGCGCCGCCGATGACGAGTCATAATTCGTCCATTAATTCCAATAAGCTCACCCTGAAAATTAAACGTTGGACCACCAGAGTTTCCAGGGTTTAAAGCTGCATCGATTTGAATACAATCAGAATAACCACTTTGATAACGGCTTTGCGCAGAAACAACTCCATAACTTATGGTTGGCTCAAAGCTTGTGTTTCCCAGGAGAAAAGGATTGCCAACGGCAAATGCAAGATCTCCAATTTCAACCTTATCACTATCAGCAAATTCAACATAGGGAACTTCTTCTCCTTCTTCCAACTCAAGTTTCATCAGCACTATATCGCCACGAGGATCAGCCCCAACACAAAAGGCATTATACTTTTTGCTTTTGCCCGCAAGCCTGACCCTATAAGCCATAAGATCCCCATTATCGTTATATTTACGGACAGCACGACTTGCAACGTGATGATTCGTGAGGATATAGCCATCCGGGCTGATGCATACCCCTGAACCATACTCAATAAAAACAAAAGCCGGTACAACTTTATCCGCCAGCTCTCGAAGTTCCCGAGTTTCAGAGTCCTCCTGAGCAGGAGATACTTCTTCTTTGTTGTCAGACTCTGATACTTGCTCCTGGGTATGACTCACTTCAGGAACCAAAAAAAGGACAAATAAAAGAAGAGAAGAGAAAAAGGAAGCTTTTGTTCTCATAATGAATACCCTTAATTAAAGTATATGCTTGTGTTTCCAGTAATGACGTTAAGGAATCATGTGTAAGCAAATAGGTCTTACTCGTCTCGACTTCCAAGAGTAACACGCAATTGAATCTTTTCCTCTTCTCTTGAAATCTCGAAATCAATTTGGTCGCCAACTTCTTTCATTTCAACAATCTGTTTAAGATCTTCAACTTCATAAAGTTTTTGAGAGTCAGCTTTCTCAATTAAATCTCCTTTTTGAAGGTTTGCCAAAGCTGCCTGAGAACCAGGAGCAACGCTTTGGACTTCAAGCCCACCTGTGCCAGAATCTGCCGGCCGCACCTCAATTCCAAGATAAGGAGCTGGTGGTTTTACCATAAAATCACCCCTGCGCAGCCCAGCTAAAGCCTCAAGACACACATCTCCATAAATCCCATAAGCAACTCCAGAAGCCTGGCCCATGGTCCGAACATCAAGCATACCTACCATGCCAACGACAAGGCCTTGTCCTTGTTCAATAATAAGCCCTCCAAGGTCACTGCCTCCAAGATCAGCGTCAAGCTGAAAAGCCTTCCCCTGAGCACGGTAGCCCGCAGACACAACACCATGGCTTGCCCCAGCTCGTAATGGATTCATGCTTTTCGTAACAATGCTTAAAGGGGTTGCTCGAAACCTTTTTTCTTCGAAATGAGGAGGCTTCTCTGAGGAAAAACGAAGAGCTTCAAGGTTATCAGCTGGGATCTTCAAGAGGGCAAGATCAAGACCTTGATTGCGGCCAAGCACCTTTGCTTCAAAAGTCCTGCCATTCTCAAGTGTTACAAAAAGAGCTCGAACGCTGGAATTTATTCCCTGGCGTTCTTTGCCAGCCCATTTTCCAAGTATGGTATCGCTGACAAGTATCTCCCCCTCTTCCCCGACGATGACTCCAGAATAGGGCCCCAACCGAAGATCAAAAAAAGCCGGATCACCCTGGTTGCCACCTCCAAGATCAAAAGGAAGTGGAATTCCAAGCCCATTGCCCTGACCACTTTGAGGGCGCTCACGCCTGCGATCAACCACAACCCGTACCACATACTTCGAATATTTTTGAATCAGAGCTTTTCGCTCTTGGGACTTCTTTTTCAATACGCCTTGAGAAGTAGCTTGATTTTCTTGAATAAGAAAGGGGGCTCTTTCTTGTTGTGTACTAAAGGATTTTGTTTTGCTGGATGAGTCTTCCAAAACCTCTTGAGTCTTTGCAAAGTATTTTTCCTGTCCAAGCCCTGCATAGGCAAAGAGACAAAAGAAACTTATTCCGAAAAAAATCTGTATCTGTTTCATACCGCAAGCCCCTACTTCTATCATATTAAATGTGCTATTTTTTGACTTACAAACGAATGCACGACTTCTCAATAGCTTTTGCTTCCATGCCTTAAAATTAAGAGTCTTCTTCAAGGACTCCTACGACAAGCTCCAGCGTTAGAATCTCTTCTCCCCGACGAAGGGTAAAAAGAATACGTGTTTGAGGAGGCAGGCCATACGAACGAACCTCCAGACGCTTCCTTGGCTCTTCTCCTGGCTGATTATTATCCTCTGGCGTTGCTTCTTCAGAAAAAGGCTCTTCCGAAGATTCTTCTATAGAAGCCTCAAGGCTTGTTGTTCGGACATCATATTTGGGATTAAGAGCCTGGAAAACTTCTCTTCGATTTCGAACGTTCATACCATCGATCATCACAATAATATCGCCAACCTGAATGCCAGCCTGCTCTGCAGCACCACCGGGTTTTACTTTTGTAATACCTGGATCCTTACGCTTGTTTTGAGAAAGATTCTTGACTGAAAACCCAAGGGTTGGCTGAGGAAGCGCTTGTCCCTCTACAATACTATTAAAAGCAAGCTTGAATTGCTCCGCAGGAACCGCTGTTCCTAAACGCCGCCCAAGACCCCAATAAGGCGTCAGCATGCCGACAACTTCTCCCTTGAGATTGAGCAAAGGCCCTCCATAATCTCCAGGATTAACAGCTCCTTCAAAATCAATCACGTTGCCCTTATAAGGCACTCCAAAATCATTTTGGTCACCATAAGGATCATCCCACTCAAAACGATGAAACGCAGAAAAAGTACCTGTGTAAAAACCAACCTGGCGATCAAGAACGATGGCATCAAAACCATTACCACAAGCAACGAGTTCTGCTCCAACTTCTGAAGAATCAAGCGCCCCAAATTGCAAAGCAGGAAGTTCCACTTCGTCAGGAAGCTTCATAACAATCAAGAGGTTTCGCAAGTCATAACCAACAACCTCCAGCTTATAACTTTCCCCATTATCGAAAAGACCATATAAGTGTTTGAGCTCTTTTAGAGCCTCCTCTGGCTCACTCATAACCGAATTCGCCTTTGCTCTTTGGATCCAGCTTTCCGCCTCACAAAGAACATAACCACCTTCAACAACAAATCCTGATTGAGCCCTTACTTCAGGGGTTATACTTGCCCGCGTTGCAATTCCACCTGACTGATCAAAGGGGCTATCTGAAATTGCTAAAACACTCCCCTTAACAGCCTGATAAAGCTGCTTATATTCTCTTTCGATCTCTTTTAAATGTTCTTGAGCCTCAAGCTTGCAATGTGCAAAACCTATCACAAAAATTCCCAAAATAAAAAGACTCGAAGCTTTCCACTTGCTTTGAAAAGAATCTTCCAGCCTTTGATAAAAAGAGTGCTCTAAAAATGAGTTCATTGCTCTATGAGTATCCTTGGTATATTTGTAATGAAGAAATAGAAAAGACCCTCACTTCATGAATAAAGATCTTTCACTCTTTATATGATTAAAAAAAAGATTATATCACCAGAGACCGGACCTTAAAAACGAAATGCCTCTTAGATTCAAGAAGACTCAAGAAAGTTCTTTCATCGTTAGAGTAATGATGTTTTTATAAATGTGTTGGTATTGTCATAACATTTTTTCTCAAAATGAAAAAATTTGGCTTCATCCTGGGTTACAAGCTAAACTTGCCTATGGAGTGAGAAGTTGCTTGTATACCTCCCATTCGGTATGGAAACGTATTTCTCAGATACAGATCAAATAAACTCAGCAGAAAGATATAAAAATCTGAAAAAATCATGAACATTGAGAAAAGGCTTCTCGTTTATATTGAATTGAAGAAGCTATGCTATTTATGAGAAGTATATGCATCAACGTAAAAAATTGTTATAAGCTCAAGGCCTATAAAATTTAGAACTCTTTCACTTTTATGTAATTTGGAGTACATAATATGCAAGAACAAGCCTATGCAGATCACGAAGCTCCTTTTGAAGAGTATGAAGATTACGAAGAACAGGAGTTCTCTGATGAAAAAAATATGCTCGTAAACCTGCTTCCCTGGCTAGCAATATCCATGTGTTTTGTCTCTGCTTTGCTGGTTGTATTTGCCTTTATATATTCAATCCCACCAGAAAAACCGAAGCCGGAAACCCTGATGGGAGAAATTGAAGAGGTTCTTCTCCCTCCACCACCAGAAGAACCCGAGCCAGAAGAAGTTGAGTTCCCCAAAGACGAAGAACCGATTGAAGACCCGACAATTGACCCCAATATTGTTGAGGAAGCCGTTGACGAAAATAATGAAGACCCAACGGATCAGCCCTTTAATGAATTAGCCCCAAACCCTAACGCTGATGACAGCGATGCCGAATCACCAAACCCCAATAAAGGGCCAAACTCAAACTTTGGTCTTGGCGGCGGTGGCGGTGGTGGCGGCGGTGGTGGTGGCCGTGGTGGCTCAGCCCTGAGACGAGCCCGAGGCGGCGGCGGCAGACCCAATCAAAACCGTGTCGATGCTGGCCTGCAATGGCTCGCTGATCACCAGGCACCCGATGGCCACTGGAGTTCACAACATTTTTCCGACCATTCTATTAGACTTAAAAAAGGGGCCGAGCGCACCGGTACCATTGAGTATATGGTCGATACAGAAGATACTGGTTGGGAAAGCGTTGACGTTGGGCTTTCTGGTCTTGCATTACTGGCTTTTGCTGGTGATGGGAATACCCATAAGGATGGAAAGTATCGCAACAATGTTCGTGTGGGCCTGCGCTGGATTTTATCACAACAGGATCCCGGCGGTTGCTTTGGGGCCCGCGATGAAGAGGAATTCGTATACAACCACGCAATTTGCGCTATGGCTCTTGTTGAGATCTATGCCATGAGTCAGGATATCGCTTTAAAATCAGATGCCCAGCGTTCTGTGGATTTCATTATTGAGGCTCAAAACTACAACAGAGATACCGATGTACGCATGGGATGGCGTTATGGGGTAAACGTTGGTGAAAATGATTCCTCTGTAACTGCCTGGATGGTATTAGCGCTTAAAAGTGCTAAACTTGCCGAACTTAAGTTTTCTGAAGAAGAAGTCTATGCAGGTGCAAATGCCTGGTATGACCGTGTTACGATCGAGAATGACGATGGCTATGGGGTTACAACAAGCTATACCGACTCTCCTCTTGTCCCTGGGAACTCTCGTTTAGGCGAGTCTGCAGATTACAACATGAATCCATCCATGGATGCCTGTGCTGCCATGGTCAGACTTTTTACTGGACATAGTAAAGCCAGCGATAAGGTTCTTAAGAGTTTTGCTAATCGCATGACAAAGCACAGTCCTCCCAGCTGGGATCATCTTAATATCGACTTTTACTACTGGTATTATGCATCGTTGGCGCTCTTCCAAATGGGCGACCAACACTGGAAGCGCTGGGAAGAAGCCCTTATTCATCCCGTGCTCTTGCGATACCAACGAGGTTTCCACCCCACTGATATCGAAAAATATGGCCCTGGAATCAGCAAAACAGGAGATAGTCCTGAAGCTGGGCGCTGGACGCTTGATGAACATGGATCCTGGGATCCTGTTGATCCTTGGGGCCCTGCTGGTGGTCGAGTGTATGCCACTGCAATCAACACCCTTACCCTTGAAGTTTATTATCGCTATGCAAGAGTAAGCAAGTAAATATAAGAAAACGTTATCCAGAACCGCACTGCCACTTCAAATAGAACTCACTCCTATGCCAATAGCTTCCTTGGGCATAGGAGTGGGTGTTTTAGCTCAACTAGCCCTGAGAAAAAGCCTACTTTTTACTACTATTAAAAAATTGAACCTCTCCTCAATTATAGCTCTACTCATCAAGCCTTTTTGAGTTATAAAACAAAAGCTATGGAATATTCCCTAAAGACCTGCCAAGAAAAAAGAAAGAGACAAAACCTTTTTCTTTTCTGGTTTTCTCAATTTATCAGCCAATTGGGAGACCAGCTCTTTTTTCTGACAGGAGGCTTTCTTGTTCTTTCCCTTTCGCTTGAAGAGGGTTCTAAAACGCCGGCCTTGCAGACTGGCATTATGGGGGTTATGCAAGCTCTGCCGATTTTAATTTTCAGCCTCTTTGCCGGCGTCATTGTTGATCGTTTTTCTCGACAAAAAATCATGATCGTTTCTGATCTGATGCGAGCTTTGCTGCTTTGTCTTATTCCTGCTTTCTACTTCCTTGGGGTATTAACCTGGTGGTGGCCCCCTGTTATTGCATTTGCGGCCTATAGCTTTTCTTCTCTTTTCAATCCTGCCCGTGACTCACTTATCCCTGAACTTGTAGAAAAAAAAGACCTCCTTAAAACCAATGCTTTTTTTCAATCGTCCTTTCAAATTGCCGTTATTCTTGGCTCAAGCTTAATTGGCTTTGCTAACCACCTGCCCTTTTTGCCCACTCTTTCTGAGCACGGAAAGGGAACCCACGATGCCAGAGCAGCTATTCTCTTTATAGGTATAGTCATCATAGCCTTCCTGGCTTCTGCTTGTTTACTGATCTTTTTAAAGCTCCCCAAAAAGAATCATTCCTCACAAAGTGACATAAAAACTTCTCCTCCCCATTTCCCTTCTTCTGATAAATCTCAAACGTTCAAACGTCTTCGACCTTTTATGGTCCAATGTTGGAACGATAGTTTAGAAAGCATTCGCTTTTTACTTCAAGACTCAAAACTGCGCTTACTCCTTTTGTTAACTGCTCTTAATAACTTTTTTATTATGGGTCCTGCAACCATAGGAGCCCAACTGCTGATCAAACGAGACTTAGGCCTCAGTCTTTCTCATTATGGTATCTTTGAACTTTCAATGGGAATTGGGTGGCTACTTGGAACTTTCTGGATTCTACGCTGGGGAAAAAACATTCGGAAAAGAAGCTTGCTGCTTTCCGGATTGATTGGTGATGGTCTCACTTATATTCCCCTTTTCTTTCTCGCAAACCATACTCCTTTTGAATACTATCTTCTCATAATGCTCCTCCATGGGTTCTTCATCCCCTGGATTACTGCTTCACGTACAGCTATCATCCAAAGCTCGTACCCGAGCTCTTTTCATGGCAGGCTTTTTGCCTTTGTAAACATAACAGTGATTGGCTTTATGGCTCTCAGCGCAGGTGCAACAGGGTTTTTTGGCGAATTTTGGGACGCACATACCCTTTTTCTTATTGCTGGCATTGGAGGAGCATGCACTGGAATTCTTGGTTTCTTTTCAAAATCCTTACGTAAATCTTAAAAAACCTGCCTACACTCTTCCTTGATTCCTTAAGAACAAGAGTATTTCCAAGTATAAGTTGCTTTCCTATATGAAAATAAATACGTTGAATATCACCTTTCATACAAGATCATAGGTCTCTTTAAGATTTTAAAGGTCAACAAAACCATGAAGAAACTCATCGCTTTTGTTCGTCCAGAACGAGTAGAAAGAATTCTAGACGCTTTCAAAAAAATCCCATTGGAATACCTTGGCTATTCAGATGTCCGTGGCTATAGCCGCCAGAAATCTCACCTTCAATCCTATCGGCATGATATCGGTGTCAAATTTCTTCCAAAGGTTCGTTTACACTTCGTTGTACACGAAGAAAACTTGGAAAAAACGCTTCAAACCCTTGTTAAAGAGGCAAAGACATCAAGGATTGGCGATGGAAAAATATTTATTTTCAACCTGGAGGAATGTTAGAAAACCATTCCTCCTTCCTGATGAGTTTTTTCAAAATTATAAAAGGATTTTTTAAGAGTCTCTAGCCAAGCTGTAAAAAGCATGGTTAACTGAGGCGCACTGTTCGTATAAAACTCAGATAAGATAAACTCTACTAGAACTTTGTTGTCTCGATAAGAAACTCTGAAAGGGAGTAAGCCTGTGCAAGAGAGACCCCCAGGAAAACCAGGAAGAATCCTCCTTGAGAATGGTTTTACTCTTGAAGGCAGACTCTTCGGTGCTGACCCCCAAGAATCTTTTGGCGAAGTTATTTTCAACACCGCAATGACGGGTTATCAAGAAATTATTACTGACCCAAGCTATGCTGGCCAGATTGTAACCATGACCTACCCTCTGATAGGAAATTATGGGGTTAATCAAGAAGACAGTGAACATGAAACTGTTCACATGCGTGGACTTGTCATCAAAGAACTTTCTCGTTTTGAATCAAACGCCC
>CAZJPQ010000026.1:0-45819 GCA_964548115.1 uncultured Planctomycetaceae bacterium | reverse complement strand
CTTTTTAGGCAGAAGCTTTTCTTCGAAATAATTATGCTATTTTGCAACCGGCCAAACATTTTTGGTTGCATTTGTAAGTCATTATTTTCAAATAGGTTACAACTCTAAATTGGCGGCTGAAAAATGCCCCATTGTGGTTGCATAATAGGCCTCTAAGTTTCCCTGTTATTAAGAGCTTTTCCACTTCACAGAGCGCCAACCCCGGCGCTCTGTTCTCGCTTCAAAGTCTCCGTTTCGGTGCAGCTTGGGGGCTGCACCTCTCACTCCAAAGCCTCCCACTTCAAAGGGTTGCATATGCATAATACCCCCTAAAAGACACCAACGAACACGAGGGCTGTCTCTGCTTGGCCCCTTCAAGAGCCAAGGCCCTATCAAGACTAGAACTGCTGCAAGAAGCGCAGGTCGTTTTCCAGGAAGACCCTAATATCTGGGATTCCGTAGCGCAGCATGATGATCCGCTCAACACCCATACCCCAGGCAAACCCAGTATAACGCTCTGGATCAATATCAAGAGCCTTCAAAACATTGGGATCCACCATGCCGCAACCCAAAATCTCAAGCCAGTCTTTTTTGAGATGCTTGAAGTCATCGCAAGCAATATCAACTTCTGCCGAGACCTCTGTAAAGGGGAAGTAATGGGGACGCAAGCGATAGCGGGCAGAAGAGCCAAAGTATTCCTTAACGAAAAGTTCTAAGACCCCTCGCAGGTCTTGAAATGTCAGGCCTTCATCAATAGCAAGCCCTTCAATCTGATGAAACATATAATGGTGGGTGGCATCAACCGTATCGGGGCGATAAACACGCCCAGGAGCTACAACCCTTAAAGGCACACCGAATTCTTCCACAGCCCGCACCTGGATAGTACTTGTCTGGCTTCTCAGAAGGAATGGCGTTGGAGTAGGATCATCACTTTCGCCTTGCCTTTGAAGGAAGAAGTTATCTTCCTGATCCCGAGCAGGATGTCCTGATGGGATATTAAGAGCATCAAAGTTATGGAATTCGTCTTCCACCTCAGGGCCAGATAAAGGCTTAAAACCAAGGCTTTGGAAGAGGCTGACAATTTCTCGAATAGCAGCAGCAATCGGATGCTCATGGCCAAGTTCAAAGTCTTTGCCAGGCTTTGTAACATCAAATGAAACCCCTTGACTCTTCTGAGCAAACTGTCCTTGAGCGCTTTCAAAAGCAGCTTGGATTTCTTTTTTAAGCTGATTTGCCTGCTGTCCATAGGCCTTCTTCTCTTCTCTTGGAATATCCTTAATCGCTGCTAAAACCTCTTTCAAGAGCCCCTTGCTTCCAAGATACTTGATGCGCAAAGCTTCGAGGGCTTCTGGATCGTTGATTTTTCCAAAAGCTTCGAGAGCTTCAAGTTTGATTTCTTCAAGATCATATACCATGATTACAATCCATAAGAGAGCTGCGAAGAAGATACCAGTGTAAATGCTTCCCTATTGCTTCTGCTTGAAAACGATCACTATTTTACAGCGGTTTCTACCCGAAGTTTTTTAATTAAAAAGCAAGTTTTGTCCTTTTTATTTCATGGGGATAAGGTTGTATTCAAAAGAAAAGCTCATTGTAAAATACCATTCATGCTTGAAAATATATCATTCGTTTAAGGATAGCCATGGAAAAGCCTCTTCAACAGACTTTTTTAGATATTGATACTCAGCTTAAACAGATTCTTCGAGGTTTGGAAGATTGCATCGAAGAAAAAGAACTCCGTAAAAAGCTTGAATATTCAAAAGAACAAGGACTTCCTTTGAGGGTAAAGCTTGGGATTGATCCAAGCTCGCCAGATATTCACGTTGGACACACCGTTGTTCTGCGAAAGCTGCGCCAGTTCCAGGACCTTGGGCATCAGGCAGTACTGATTATTGGCACTTATACTGCCATGGTTGGAGATCCTACGGGTCGCTCAAAGACTCGTCCTCAGCTCACTGAACGAGAAGTTGAACGTAATGCCAAAACCTATCTGGAGCAAATTAAGGGAATCCTTGATCTGGAAAAACTTGAGATCCGCCCCAATGGTGAATGGTTTTCCAAAATGAGCTTTCAAGAGATTCTTTCCCTCACCGCCCAAACAACGCTTGCACGCATGCTTGAACGGGATGATTTCACAAAGCGTTATCAAGCCAACCAGCCGATCGCTTTGCACGAGTTTCTTTATCCTCTGATGCAGGGGTATGACAGCGTTGTGGTGAAGGCTGATATAGAACTTGGAGGAACGGATCAGCTTTTCAACCTGTTAATGGGAAGAAAGCTTCAGAACGATGCGGGCCAGAAACCCCAAATTTGTTTGACGCTTCCATTGATAGAGGGGCTTGATGGGGTCAAGAAAATGTCAAAATCCCTGGGCAATGCCATTGGTGTTCTGGAAGAACCCAACGAAATTTTTGGAAAGACCATGTCTATCCCAGATGCCATGCTTCAAAAATGGTTTACGCTTTTGACAGAAGTTCCAATGGAAGACGTGGCTCTCCTTTGTGATCCTGAGAAAACCCATATGCGTGAAGCGAAAGATAAGCTTGCTCGAGCAATCGTGGCTTCATTTCATGGAGAAGAGGCAGCGGTTCAAGCCAGCCAAGAGTTTGTCCAGCGTTTTCGTGAGGGCAAGATTCCTGATGATATTCCGGGTTGGAAGTTGCCAGAATCAGCCACAGGTCTGATGGAAGTAATGGTTGAAAGTCAGCTTGCAAGTTCTAAATCGGAAGCTCGACGCCTTATTCAACAGGGCGGGGTCCAGCTTTTAGAGCTTGAAGCCGGTGGCGAAGTCCAGAAAGCAGTTATTAAGGACCTCGAAACAAAGGTTGATAAAGGTTTTGCGGGTAAGATCTTGAAGGTCGGTAAACGCCGCTTCCTGCGTTTCGAAGGTTGAACTTTTGATGAGAGAGCAAAACTTTACACCCAGAAGAGTCTTCAAAAATCTGTCCTCCCGACTAAAAGCAAAACACCTGCACTCGTTAGAGAGCAGGTGTTTGCTAGAAAACTTCAACTGAGTTGAAACTTATTCAGTTTCAGTTTCAGTATTATCACCATTTTCGGCGTTATCACCATTTTCATTTGCTTGTTCTTCGGTGCCATCACCTTCGTTGTTTTCTTCTTCGGCTTCTTTCTTGTTACAGCCAGCAAGAGCGAAAACGAGACCGAAAGCAGCTAAGAGTGCGAAAAGCTTTTTCATAATGATTCTCCTTCTTAAAATACTCATGAACATTAAGTAAACAAAAATATCTTTTATGTGACCTTCACTGAAAATTACTTAAGCAGAAAGTGTGCCACTCCCATAAAAACCGCCAAAAAATAATCCATAAACTATTAAAAACAAATAACTTAAAACATTTTCAAGTTGCCTGAAAAATTTTTAAGCTCAATCAAAAGTGTAAAATAATAATGCTTTTGGTGTTTATTTTTGTAATAAAATTTTACGTTTCAGAGTTTTGATTTTTCACGAATCACAAGAAACAAAGCCCAACCCTGTATTTTTTTCTAGGCTTGTCATGAGACTTCAGAAGTAAAGCATTTTGATTGTCTTATGCCCCAAGCATCTTATGATCAGGCCAGAGACTTCTAAAATTGGGCTTTTGTGGACGTATTCGCTGGCCTCTATACATCAGAAACTGTTTAACTTTTCTATCCTCTAAAATCTCTGTTTTAAAGAAAATCTGGTTTTGTATGCTTCGATTTGTAACAGCAGGAGAATCTCACGGCCACAGTGTAGTAGCAATTCTTGAAGGCCTGCCCCACGGATTAGCCCTTGATACTAATTTTATTGATCAGCAGCTTGCCCGCCGTCAGGGTGGTTATGGCCGGGGTGGTCGCATGGGCATTGAACATGACAAGGTTGAAGTACTTGCAGGGACTCGTTGCGGGCGGACTATTGGATCGCCCTTGCTGCTCAGCTGCAACAATCGAGACTACCGTATTCATAAGACTCCTGCTCTTACTCAGGTGCGGCCCGGACATGCGGATCTTGCGGGCTGTCTCAAGCATAACACAAAGGATGCTCGAGACATTCTTGAACGTGCCAGTGCGCGTGAAACATGTGCTCGTGTCCTTGCGGGTTCTGCTTCGGGACTTTTTCTCAAGAGTTTTGGGATCCATGTTTTTGGTTATGTGCTTGGGATCGGCTCAGTACAAGCCTCTCCCTTTGATGCTTCTCAACTTCAAACCCATGCAGATTTAGAAGCATTGCGTGAAAATCGCGATGCTTCAGCGTGTTATTGTCTTGATCCGGCTGCGGATCAGGCTATGGCAGGGGCTATTGATCAGGCTCGAGCCGAAGGGGATAGCCTTGGTGGTTTGATTGAAGTACGAGCTTTTGGCTTGCCTCCTGGGTTAGGCAGTCATACCAGCTGGCAATCCAAGCTTGACGGACGTTTAGCCCAGGCTTGCATGTCGGTACAAGCCATGAAAGCTGTTGAGATTGGCCTTGGCAAAGAAGCTGGCCACAAACGAGGTAGCCAGGTTCACGACCCTATCAAGCTTAAGCATGGCCAGTCTGACTCGAAACAGGGAGAAATCAATGCTTTGAGTTTTTATCAACGCCCCCGTAATTCTGCTGGTGGGCTTGAAGGTGGCATAACCACAGGGGAACCTCTGGTCGTTCGTGTAACCATGAAACCCATAGCAACCTTAATGAAACCTCTTGCAAGTGTTGACTTAAAAGACCAAAGTGAAACCAGCGCAGCCCAGGAGCGCAGTGATACCTGCGCAGTACCTGCTGCTAGCGTTGTGCTTGAAAGCATGGTAAGCTTCGTACTTGCTCAAGCTTTTCTTGAGAAGTTTGGAGGTGATTCCATGGTGGAAACAAAACGAAACTTTGAAGGTTATCGTAAGCAGCTTCAGGCTTTCAGCGGCGAGCTTTGAGGTAAAACAAAGTATTTCAAATCCTCTCTCATATGGAGAACAATGGCAAGACAAGCTGGTTATTATCGTTTCTCAAGACGCAATCAGCCTCGGCTGAACACTGTGTCTTCAGGCATCATGAAACTCACCATTGGTGTAACGGTTCTGCAGTTTTTATCCCCTTCGCTCTTTGGTTCTCAAATTATTCGAGACCAGTTTGCTCTTTACTTGCCAAGGCTATGGCAGGGGGATTTTTGGCGACTTTTAAGCGTTACACTGGTACATGACAATGCGTTTCATATTTTCATGAATATGTATGCCCTTTGGCTTTTTGGCAGGCTTTTTGAGCCCCTGGTGGGAGGCAAGCGCTTTCTCTTGATCTATGTGCTCTCGGGGCTTGGCGGCAGCATCGCTGTAGCACTCTTTGGACAGATAGGCACCCCTGTTGTAGGAGCATCAGGAGCAATTTACGGAATTTTTGGCGGGCTTTTGGCTTACTATTATGGTCGCTATCAGAGTCTGGGCTTGCTGTGGAAAGATCCTTTGAGCCGGCAGCTTATTATTCTGCTGGGAATTAACATAGTCATTAGTTTTGCCCCGGGCATCAGCCTTCTAGGTCACCTTGGAGGCTTGATTGTTGGAAGTCTCATTGGCTATCTCTTCGGACGTCACGATACGGTTGGCTTGGCATTTGGTGAAAAAGCCGGTTCTGTTATTTTAGGGTTTGCCATGCTGGGAATCCTTGTGTATTCCGCTATGCCGGTTCATCGTGGTGGCTTCTGGTTGATTAAGAGTGTTAACCTTTTGGGCTATACTGTCGATGCAGAGGGAAACTTTATCTGGCATCAGCAAGAGGAAGGTTTCAAGCAAGAGCGCTTGCAAGAGGCACGAGCAGCCTTTGAGAAAAGTGAAAACGATCCTGATAACTCAAAGCTCTATCGTGACCTCCGAGATCATGTGGGAGGTTTGATCGAAAAGCTGGAACGAGCCTTCCAGCTTGAAGAGATCTCCCCTCCGCCTCAAAAGAAAGAACTTGAGGTCTGATGACCCGAAACTTTGGTGCTCTTTTTTGTTTCAAGAGTATGACTTTTATCTCTCTGGCTTTATACTCAGAACTTTTAATAATGCTATTGACCTGACCTCAACGGTCCTCATGAACAATCACAAGGTCAAGAGGCAGAACTTCAAGCATCTCTTCCAGAAGTTCTGGTCTGGCCGTTAGCAGAACCTGGCACTCGTCTAAATCAAAAGCCTTAAGGAAAGAGCCATGAAAAAGTTCATAGCCATAAAGGGTGAAAAAGGTAGCGTTTGAACATCGCTTTGCCTCCTTGAAAAAGGTTTGGCGGAAAAGCGAAGCCGGGTGTTGTTTTTATCCCAAAGAACCAGAAAAAGACTTTGAAGCCAGAGGCTTAAGCCTTAACCTCAAGCTCTTTCCCAGAGAAGAGGAAAATTATGCTGCGCTATCTCTCAGGACGGCTCGTCTTATCCCTGCTGATGCTTTTAGGCGTCGTGTTTGCAACTTTTTTCCTTCACCACGCACTGCCCGGAGACCCTGCAGCCGCCGTTCTGGGCAAGCAATACACCCCGGAAAAGGCTGATTCGATCCGCGAAAATCTGGGGCTCAACGACCCAATCCTTGAACAAGGCATTCGCTATTCTCAGGAAGTGTTGGCTGGAGATTTCGGACGTTCACATGTTTCAAGCCAGGAGGTTCGCAAAGAACTGCCCCGAGCCTTCTTTGCAACCCTTGAACTCAGCGCTATGGCACTTGCAATAGCGCTTATCCTTGGAGTGCTGCTTGGTATTTTCTCAGCTCTCAAGCCTGGCTCCTGGAAAGATCTTTTAGGTTTAGTCGTAGCGCTTGCTGGGGTTTCCCTGCCAATCTTCTGGCTTGGATTCCTTGCTCTGCAGCTTTTTGGGGAACAAGGCTACCTCTCAAGTCTTTTTGGAATAGATGGGCTGCCCCTTGGCGGTCGTTTCGCTTCTGAGCTTTATGCTCTAGGCAAATGGTCTCAAGAAACACCTGGCACAACAGGACTCTTTCTTTATGACACGCTTTTTATAGCTCAAGACCCAGAGGTCTTCTTGCATGTGCTCAAACACTTGATTTTACCAGCACTCGTGCTTGCCAGCGTTCCAACCGCCATTATCACAAGAATTACCCGTTCTGCTTTAAGTGAAACGTTACGACAAGACTATATCCGAACAGCTCGAGCAAAGGGCTTAAACGCAAGAACTATTATATTCAAACATGCCCTGCGAAATGCAAGCATTCCAATTGTGACTTCCGTTGGCAGTCAGTTTGGTTATCTGCTTGGAGGGGCAGTTTTAACAGAAACCATTTTTCAATGGCCAGGCATGGGGAGCTATACTCTTTCTGCCATTCTTAATCTGGACATCAAACCCTTACAGGCTTGTATTCTTGTTGTTGCCCTGGGCTTTATCGTCATCAATCTAATCGTTGATATGAGTTATGTCGCCCTTGATCCACGGGTTCGCAGGCTTACAACAAAAAGCTGAAAATAATGTTTGTCGATTGAATTAATGGGTTGCGAAAAAGATGAAAAATAAAGATCAATCTTCTTTTATAAACAACCCAAAGAAACGAAGCCTTTTGTTCAAGGCTTTCCGATTCTTACGCCGCCGCCCTTTGATGGCAGTAGGCGTAGGCTTGCTTTTACTGATTCTGTTGCTTGCTCTTGTGGGCCCTTTTCTTTTACCCTATCAACCAAATCAAGTTTTTGAACGTTTCATGACGAGCAGTCAAACCCACCTTCTTGGCACCGACAGTCAGGGTTATGATGTTTTTACTCGCCTGGTTTATGGCGCAAGAACAACTCTCCTGATCGCCCTGGCGGCCATGGGTTTATCCCTTGTGCTAGGCACAGCCTTTGGAGCAATTGCGGGTTATATCGGAGGGTTTACGGACCTTGTTTTAATGCGTTTCGTAGACTTTGCCATGAGCTTTCCTGGTTTCTTGCTGGCTATGGTTTTTGTTGCGGTTCTAGGACCTGCTCTTGAGCACGTGATTTTAGCCGTTGGTTTTGTGGGAGCTCCAATTTTTGCTCGGCAAGTACGGGCAGAGGTGATCCGTGTCAAAGCCGCTGAGTTCGTGAGTTCAGCACGAGCCCTGGGCTTATCACCAACCCGCATTTTCTTTTTTCATGTTATGCGTAACAGTCTGAATCCTGTGATTGTGCTTGGCACCCTTGATATGGGAACGGCTATTCTTGAAGTTGCAGGCTTGAACTTTTTAGGCTTGGGAGGAGATCCTTACCGCATCCCAGAATGGGGCTTGATGCTCACCCAGGGGTGGAGCAAGTTACCAGATGCCCAACTACAGGTTACCTGCGCTGGCTTAATGATCTTCTTGACGGTGCTTGGCTTTAATCTTTTCGGGGATGGCCTGAAAGATAAACTGGCTTGATGCTGACAAGAACAATCTGCTAAGCATTTGCATAGAGCTGAACAAAACGATCAATATCTTCTTTAGTGTGGAGTTCGTTAAAACTTACCAAGAAAGAGTTTTCAAGCTCAGGATAAAAACGCTTGAGCTTAAGCCCGCCTGTGATATGAGCGGCTTTTGCCCTCTCAAGAAAATCATCTGGCCCTTCCAGCACAAACTCTTGAAAAAAAGCCGAATTCTGAAAACGCAGTTGAAGACCAGCTTGAGCAAAGGCTTCAGAAGCATAGTGAGCTGTTGAAGCAATCGTTCTTCCAAGCTCTTGAAAACCTTCCTTGCCTAAAGCTGCCAGGTAAATTAAAGCTCTCAAAGCCATAAGACCTTGGTTTGTGCAGATATTTGAGGTTGCTTTGGCTCTGCGAATATGCTGTTCACGGGTTGAAAGCGCCAGACAAAAAGCACGCTTACCTTCCTTATCAACCGTTTGAGAAACAATTCTTCCAGGAGCAAAACGCAAAAGATCATCGCTGCAGGAAAAGAAACCAAAGGCAGGACCACCAAAAGCCTGATAACAGCCAAGGCTCTGTCCTTCACCAACAGCAATATCACACCCAAGTTCGCCAGGAGACTTTAAAAGGCTTAAGGTTAAAGGATGAGTAACTGCAATAGCAAGAATCCCACGATCATGAAGATCCTTGATCAGGCCTGCGAAATCTTCAACAACACCGAAAAAGTTTGGATAGGGCAAAAGAGCAGCAAAAACATCCTCTTGTTCCATGGCTTTTTGAAGAGAGTTTTGATCGAGATAACCTGAATCGGAATCATACCCTATGGAAACTATTTTGAAATCAGCCGCTTGAGCATACGTTGCAAGGGTGGCTCGATATTCAGGGTGAAGGGTTTCAGGAACCAGAACACTTTGACGATTTTCTTTACGGTATTTTTTATCAGCATAACGCCAGGCCGCAATCACAGCTTCGACCACAGCCGTAGCACCATCATAAAGAGAAGCGTTTGAAACAGGTAAGCCCGTAATAGCACTCATAAACGACTGAAATTGAAAGATTGCGGTAAGAGTCCCCTGGCTTACCTCGGGCTGATAAGGGGTGTAAGCCGTAATGAAATTTCCATCAAGGGAAATATGATCAACAATATGAGGAATGAAATGCTCTTCAATGCCAGCCCCAAGGAAGCTTGTTCCCTGAGTACCATGGTGATTCTTTTCCGAAAGCTGAGTCAGTTCTCGCAAAACGTCAGCCTCACTTAATGAAGGACGAATCCCATCGAGCTTTGCTTGTTTGCGCAGATCTTCGGAGATTGGCGTGAAAAGTTCTTCCAGCTCACTCAGCTTTATAGCCTGAAGCATGGTTTGAATCTCTTCTTCGGTATTTTGAATGAAAGGCATTGGTATTCTTTCGTACCTTGAGTTCGTAAAGCCGATTCTTATTTTCTATAAAGAAGCAAAACTCACAAAATTGTTTTGAAGTTTAGAAAAGCGCGATTTTGCAAAGACACTTTCAACAGCTTCGCTTAAAGTATTTCTTACGATTCTTCATGAAGCTGTTTTTCATAACTTTCAAGATCTTTTAAATCATCAAGATCTGATAGATTCTGAGCTTTAATTTTAATCAGCCAACCAACTCCAAAAGCATCACTCTTCATGCGAGCAAAATCATCGCTATCCACTTCGCTATTCACCTCAACAACTTCGCCCGAACAAGGAGCATAAAGATCACTGACAGCCTTGACGGATTCGATTTCTCCAAAGCTCTCGTTCTTTGTAACCTGATCACCAACCTCTGGTAACTCGACATAGGTCAAGTCATTAAGCTGTTCCACGGCAAAATCAGTAATCCCAATCGTAACAATCTCGCCATCAACTTTTGCCCATTCGTGGCTCTCACGATACTTGTAATCTTTGGGACGCGCCATGCTTTCTCCTAGTAATCAAATATTGAAAGAAATAAAAAAGTTTATTTTTACATACGCTTCAGAAAAACAGCCCTCTTTATACCAGAGAACTCACAGCTTATTTCATTTGAGAGCAAAGAATCATAGCTTAAACTGGCTTATAATTCATCGTTTGTTTTTCTATAGTTATGAGAAACAAGATGGCAAGGACTTTCTTCCGAAGCAATCGTTAAAAGCTCAAATTTCATCAGCTTGTTTTAAAGCTCAAAGAGATAAGAGAAGCTTCATATGTAAATAGCTCAAACGTAAGAAAGGAGTGTCAAAGACACCCCTTTCCCGTAGATCTATTTCGACTTTAAGGCGGGCTTAGATGAGATCCTTAAGCTTCTTGCCAACCTTGAAACCAACAGTTCTGCTAGCCTTAATCTTGATTGGCTGGCCAGTTTGTGGGTTGCGACCAGAGCGAGCAGCGCGCTTGCGAACAGAGAAAGTACCGAAACCAATCAATTGAACTTTCTTGTCCTTCTTAAGGCCGGATGAAATACCTTCGAGAACAGCTTCAACAGCTCTTTCTGCTGCAGCTTTGCTTTCAAAGCTAGCTTTTTTGTTCTTAACGAGAGCTTCAACGAGTTGTGCTTTGTTCATGTTACAATTCCTCCTTCAAAATGGGAATAGGACGTATCAATAGCCCCAGGGAGACGGCCCCGGATGCAAACCATATATGTAGTGCGTCAGAAAAATAACTCACCTTTCTGACATACCCTCTACTTAGAGGGATACAACCAACGGAAACCAGCTAGAGACCATTTATCGCTGCTTTACAAGCTATACGATATATAGCGATGAAGTCTATAGGCATCTAAAAACATGTCAAGCTATTATTTCCTTTTTTTTGAATTTTTATCCTGCTTGAACGCTTATTTTAAGCAGGATACAAGAGAGTGACTAAGCCTATTGTGCATAATAACAGGAGTAAATGCTGATTCTTCTTGCCACTTGTTAATTAAGGGATAAGGCCGAACGACAATCTTAAACCCCTATAAAATAAGGACTAAGAGAGTTCTAAATAACTCGGAAAAAGCTTTTTCAAAGAAGTGGAGCGGAAAGGTGAGGCTTTGGAAGCTGCCAAAACTCTTGGGGTAAAGCTGATTTTGAGCTTGTTTCTTTTTTTGAAAAAAATGTTTCGTTTATAATTTTATGACTTTAAAAGTATCCAAAATGAGCCTTTATGATAAAGAAAAAGCTTACAACCATGCATAACACTCCCAATAGGAAGTCTTATAGAATCGCAAAGCTCTCCCAAAGATCTGGATAGATCCCTGGGAGAGCCAAATACCCAGCTGCTCAAACACAGGCTTTAGAATTTTGTCTCTGGCAGAATTCCAAACTCTTCGCCACCACCCTCTTGCTCAAACTTGCGAATGGCATCAATAGAAAGGCGAGCGTGTGGTTTTGCCCTTAAGCGTTCGATGGAGATGCGGTCTCCAGTAGCTTCGCAAATACCATAGGGTTGGTCTAACCTGCCATCAATTTTGTCAAGGGCCCTCTGGATATTACGAAGCTCGAGAGTTTCGTTTTCCAGGAGTTGAAGAGTAAAATCTTGTTCGTACTGATCCCCGCTGGAATCAGCCAAGTGATTCCCCGCGACTTCACGCGTTTCATCAAGGGCTTCTTTTTCCATGATACTCATATCTCCGAGGAATTGACGTCGCATTTCGACAAGCTTTCCTCGCAGCTCTTTGAGCTCCCGCGCAGTCAAACGACGATGGTGAAGGTTAATCGGTTCAGCACCCTTCGATTTTTCGATCCAAGTTGTTTTACGTGCAGCCTTCTTCGGTTTTTTCAAACGTGATGTTTTTGGTTGGGCGCTTTTCTTCTTTTTGGCAACTTTACGGGTGCTGACTCGAACCTGCGAGGCCTTTGCTCTGGGAGTAGTTTTCTTTTGAGCCGGAGCTTTTTTCTTTGTAACTTTTCGAGCAGCCTTCTTTTTGGCTTTTTTGACGACCTTTTTCTTAGCACTTTTTTGAACAGCCTTCTTTTTGGCTGGGGCTTTTTTCTTTACGGTTTTGCGGACGGCTTTCTTTTTGCCGGCCTTCTTTTTTGAAGCAGAAGCGCTGCGAGTCGTTTTTTGAGCAACTTTTTTCTTAGCCTTTTTAGCAACCTTCTTTTTGGCTTTTTTGACAACTTTTTTCTTAGCAATTTTTTGAACAGCCTTCTTTTTGGCTGGGGCTTTTTTCTTTACGGTCTTGCGGACGGCTTTCTTAGCACTTTTCTTTTTCACCGTTTTTTTGGGGGTTCTAGCCATGGAGCAAAGTCCTAATCTTAAAGTATTTTGATTGAATGAAGGTCGTGAAAACCTTCTCAAAAGTATATAAAATATACAAATAAAAGCGGGCGGATTATAACCTCTAAACTTTTAAGGAGCAAACCCTAACGAAGAAATATTGGGTTGCAAAACCGATAACTCCATAGAATATCAAAGCGCCGAACCCCTTATTCATGGCGACTCAACCATCCCAATGTCAATAGACCCTTTATTTCAAAGGGTTTTAAGCTTGACATTACACCAACAATAAGTTAGTGTGTACTATTATGCCTCGTGGTTTTCTTTTTTAAGAAAGAGTTTTCAGATGGAAGAAACAAAAAAGCGCCGAATTCACATAAAGTTTTTCTTTCAAGCGCCGATCTTTTATAGGGCACAACAGGGCCTAGGAGGTGCATCATGGAAACCTTACACTCTACCTTTCGGAATCGTTCGCTAATTTTCATCGTTGCTTTTGGGCTTATGATGGGGCTTTTCAGTCTGTCAACGCTCAGGGCTCAATCAAAGTCACCTGAGTATCAAGGTAGCAAAGATTCTCTTAAGCTTTCTGCAAGAGAAATTCATTCTTTAATGCAAGACCTCCAGTCTCCAAAGGAGATCACACGCTTGCTTGCGTTGGGTGAGCTTCAAAATCTGGATTCTAACCAGCTTTTGCCGCACCTTAAGCAAGAGCTTCAGGATAAATCTTCTTATCAAATATTGAGTTTTCTTCCTCTTTTAAAACAAGATCAAAGCTTCTTTTCTTTATTTGACTTCCCCCGCCTTCTTGCTTCACAGGATACGAGCCTTATTCACGAAGCTCAGGCGAACTTGCGTATGCTTGGGTATCAGGCTATTGCTGAGACTTATAATGCAATAGAATCACCAGAATCTGATTTAAGCTCGTCAGAAAAACAACAAGCCCAGCGAAACCTTGATTCTGAAGCGCGTTATTTTCTTTCAAATCTTATTTTAAAAGCGCTGATTGAACCTGGGTTTTCTCAGGAGCAATACCAGGAAATCTATACATCCTCAGATAGGTGGGTATTTTCTTTTCTTATCGATATTGCGTTGCTTCGAGAAGAAAGCATTTCTCCTATTGTAGAAGCTGCAGACAAGCTTGCTGAAGGCTTACGCATAACGGAAAACATCAATTTCTTTTCAGTTATTCAGCTTGAGCGCGCCTCGGTTTTGCCAGATGTTGCCAAGCTTATACGTGGAAACTTGGAACTGGCTCGTGGTGGAGCGCAAGGCCAAGAGAAGATGAAGAAAACCACACAAGCAGGTGAGAGCTTCGTGCTTGCTTTGCGACGTCGAGCCATTCAAGCCTTGGGCTTCATGCAAGCTCAGGAACAAGCTTCTCAAATGCTTGAGGAGGCCTATGCGGTTGAGCTCGGCTACCCCTACATAAAGATGAAAGAAATGCGTTCAAATATTCTTCAAGAGATAGAGATTGCCTTGGCGCGTTTGGGGCGTGAAAATTTGCTTGAGCTACGAATATCACAACTTATAAGCAAAAACACCGCACAAAACGTTCAGGAAGTTCCTCAGGGACAATTTAACCTTGCTCCGGTTCCAGCAGCCTCCCTTAGTCCTGATATTTTGAATCAGATATCCTCTCTTTGGCTCTACGCCGGCAAACCGAAAAAAGCACTAGTTTACTATCAGCTTTTGCTTACGAACCTTGAGAAAGAGAAGTATCAAACCGTTGAACGGTATGGCCTTAATCTTGGGACACTCTACTATAACATTGCTTGCGCATACAGCCTTTCTGGGAATCAGCAAGAGGCTTTGGCCCATCTTCGATCCTCTGTTGAGCAAGGTTATAATCAGTTTCACTGGATTTTAAAGGATGCAGACCTTTCCTCTCTCAGGGAAAGTGATGATTTCGTGATCTGGTACCTTGAAGAGGCCCCTCCCCATTGGACTTCTCTCTTTCGAGAAAGTTTGGACAAGAACGAGCCAGAGACTTCTCTCAAATAAATTTTATCTCCATCAATACTGCTTTTGAATAATTGTAGATCGAGCACTCTTTCAAAGGATGTTCAGATAGAGCTCCTGGCTTAAAAGAAGAAAGCTAATCCAATGGTAAAGGCTCCAAGCTTATAGCGTTTTGTTCCCTGGTAGCGGTAGCCCAGGGTTAAGCTGGCCTCATAAAGATCTTGTCCACCACCAACCATGCCAAGAAATTTAAATTCATCAAGACGCTCACTACCGAAAAATTCTGTTGCCCAGGAACTATAAAACATTCCATAAGTAAGAGCCGCATGAAAACGAAAGGCCTGAATATCATCATCAAAGGAGGTCAGGTTTTTACTCATAGCATAACCACCGCCAACTTCAAAATTCAGTTCTGAGCCAAAAGCCTTGGTTGAAAGACGAATCCCAGGCACGATACCTGCTCGCAGAGCGTTTTGGTTACGGACTTCTCCGAACTCGACGAAGTTACGAACAAAGGGCAAAAATGTGTCATCTGGTTTTGTCAAAACATTGAAATCAATGGCATGAAGGTCTGTTTCCTGGGGACCACGGCCATCATGCAAAAATTGATAATGCAACGTGAAGCTGAAAAATGAAGGTGGAACTTCGGGAAGATCTAACTCTACCTGTTGAGCATTTTCCCCTTCTTCTTCTGGCAGCTCTTTTTCATCTGTTTTTTCTGAGGACATATCTATCAAGGCAGAAAAAATATTTTGAGTAAAGGGCTTTTGTTCTATATCCCCTGCCTTTTCTTTTTGTTCTATTCGAATCGATAAAAAATTTGGTTTTTGAAAAAATGGTAATAAAGAGCTATTGCTTTCTTTTGCTTCAAGAGCAGACACGAACATAAAGCACAATGCAAGCACAAACGTTATTTGAAATTTCAGCATCATTATTGTCTTTCCTTCATATAAAATAGAGCGACCATTTCGTTTTACATATTACATACGCACTGAATCAATATTTATCTCATACTTTGATTTCTCATAAAAAGATAGACTTTGAAAATACAGCGCCAAAAAGTGAGCAATGAAAAGGCTTGTACAGAGTCTGCTTTTATTTTTTCGAATCATGGGGAATGCTCTTATTCCAAGTGCTATAATTTCACAAAAAATGTTTTCTCGATATTTGAGAACTCTTTCTTTAAAGGCATAAAGCAATGAAAATTTTAATCGCTGGAGGAAGTGGGTTTATTGGTAGGGCCTTAACCCAGGCTTTGCTAGAGCAAGGACATGAAGTAAGCATCATGTCCCGCAACCCTCAAAAACTTGATAACACCCTTCCTTCGGCTGTAAAAACTCTTGGATATGAAGAAGAAATTGAAAATTATCAAGCTGTGATCAACCTTGCAGGGGCTGGTATTGCGGATAAACGCTGGACTCAAGCTTATAAGGAAGTTCTTGTTAAAAGCCGGCTTGAAACAAGTCAGAAGCTTAAAAGCAAGATCGAGAGCAGTACTGAAAAACCAGAAGTTTTTCTGCAAGCTTCAGCCATCGGAATTTATGGCTCCAGGGGTGAAGAACAGCTGCATGAGGAGAGCAGTCATGGACAAGGGTTTCTTCCTCAGCTTTGCGCCGACTGGGAGGCAAGTGTTCAAGGATTGGAAAAACACGGAATTCGATCTCTTCTCTTACGAATTGGCATCGTGCTTGGAAACGAAGGCGGGGCTTTACCTGTAATGCTTCCCCCCTTCAAAGCCTTTGTAGGCAGCCATATTGGTAAGGGATCCCAATACATGAGTTGGATCCACCTGCATGACCTGATTCAGCTTATTCTTTTTGCCCTTGAACAGCCAGATCTTCGTGGCCCAGTCAATGCCACGGCACCAGAACCTGTAAGCAATAAGGTGTTCAGCAAAGCCATAGCAAAGGCGCTGGGTCGCCCCTGTTGGCCCCTTGGTGTGCCTGGGTTCGTGCTCAAATTAATGGTCGGGGAGTTTGCCAACACCTTACTTGGGGGCCAGTACGTGGAGCCCCGTAAAGCCCTGGCAGCCAAGTTCACTTTCAGCTACCCTCAGGTAGATCAGGCTTTAGAACATCTTTTAAGCAAAAAGAAATAAAAGATAAGACGAAACGTTTTTCATAAAAAAAGAGGAGCTGATAGCCCCTCTTTTTTATCGAAATAAGAAAATTATTTTGCGTACTACCAGCGAATACGCAATTGAAGGAGGTAAAGATCATTGTCAACACCGCTGAAATCGCTTGCAAAGTTTTCAAAATCTTCTTGATTCCAACTGTATTCAAAGATGAATGAGACGTTGCGGTGAAGTTTGAAAAGGGCTCCAGCATTGATCTGGCGCCTGTCGGCAGCAATTTGTGCACCCTCAAGATCATCAGCGCTTACGGTCGAGGTTACAACAGGTCCTGGTCGATTAGTGTCGACCTCACTAAAGCGTAAAAAGGGTTGGATCCCATCAATTCCAGGAAAGCTTTGCCCTTCGAGGTTAATGGCAAAACTGGCTTCCAACGTCCAGAAGGTGCGGTGGAAATCACCATCACGGGCATGAGCAAACTCATAGCGGGCAAAGAAGGTGTGGTGCCCTCTTGAATCTACTTCCAGTGCAAAGTCAGTATTGACACCAAATCTCCACTTTGCGCCTCCATCTAAGGAACCTTCAGTACCTTTAAGAAGCAGGTTGCGTTCGTTCGTGCTGAGACGGTCAAAGGACCACCAGGTTTGCAGGTGAAAAAGGTTCTTCTGCATTGCCAGCTCGTGAGGTCTGAAGGGTTTTTCTGGATTAATAATTTCCCCGCGATCTTCATCCCAGCTGAAGAAGAAACCAGCACCACCCTGAACTTCCATAGAACGAGAAATAGCATCGCGATCATCAAGGCTGTCAAAATGGGCTTCACGGTCATCTTCAAGGATCATGAAGTTATCGCTCTCATCAACCTGACCAGAAACCGCTAAAGTCGAACCATTGCTGACGCCAAGAATCGCATAAAAAGCATCAAAAAAAGTGAATGTGTATTGAGCCATTAAACGCTCATCTCGAGCAAGAGCATTCTCAAGCAGGGAGTAGCTTTCTGATATACGTCCAAGATCATTTTTCCAGAAAACATTTTCAAGCCCAATCAGAAGATTATCCGTGGTCTCTTCCCTTAAGAAAGAACCAAAGAGAGGAACGTTTGTGCGAGTAAAAGGGCGGTTGAAAATCAAATAAGCCTCATCAATCTTGGCTCCCTTTTCGTTGAACTCAGCCTCGATCTTAAAGTCAATCAGGGACCAATCTGAGTTTCGCTCGTAATAGCTTCCTTCCAGGGAAATGGCAGCTTTATCGAGATCAAGTCCGTAAGGAACAGAGTGAGGAGATGCTGGAGTGCCTGGACGACTGTTGCGTTCGGCTTGCTTCCACTCAACTTCAAGCCCGCCACCAAGGCGTAAATCAAGACCTCTCTTGGAATAGAGCAGTCCCTTTTCTTGCTCTTGAGCTTGTTTTTCCTGATAAAGCTCATCAAGACGCTCATCGACAAGTTCTTCAACAAGAGCTTCAATCTCTTCATTCATTGCAGCCGATGATGATTGTTTTGCAGGAGCACCAGCCCCTCCTTGAGCAAAGACAAATTGCTGTGAGAAAAAACTACAGACAACAATCATAAGGCTAAAAAACGTGCGCATCCTCATCCTTTCGTACTGTTAAAAAGGTGCTTTTTACTATGACCAGTAAAAAGCCTTGAACTCTCTCTTCACCTTTTGCTACATCAACAGAAAAGCTACAGCCTACAAATCAGTTATAATACAAATTGCATTTTCCAAGTCACTCTATATTCATGGAACTTCAAATAAATACCCTGTCTTACACTTCCATATGAATGGAACACGTTTTCAATCACAATAAATAAGGTGTACCGTAATTTACATTATTTCTTAGCATGTTCTTTATAACAGGTACATTAAGAATTATCTTGATGCTATCCACCAAAATGGTGAAGGCAAATCAAAAATTCAAACTTCTTGAGAATAAGAATAAAGCTCTCCTAGCCCCCTTTCTCAATATTGTTCCATCAGAAGTTGTTGCAATCCTGGTGATTGCCCTTATGAGAGTAATATTAAGGTTTTTTTTGGATTTATTTTTTTCACGGCCAAGGATCATCAGCGTCTTTTCCAACACCTCATTCATATGCAGCCAGAAAGGAATTTTCAAATTACAATAAAAAAACAGAGGCCAGCCGAAGCCTGCCTCTGTTCTGAAGTTAAAATCTTTTTCTATCTACAAAGTTTTTATCAAACCGCTTTTACTCAACGTGTGCGTGCAATCACAGCCTGATTCTTATTTTGATTTGGCAAACTAAATCCTGCTGGAGTTGAAACCCAGATTTCCACTCGACGATTGAGTTTCTTTTGCTCTGAGACAGGAATCCATTCGCCAGCGGCCATCACGTAGACATCATCCTTATCAATGCCCTTGTCAACAAGATATCTGCGCACAGCGTTTGCCCGCATGAAAGCAAGATGAGTATTATCTTGAATTCCCTGCTTCTTCAGTGAGCGAATGGGATCGTTATCGGTATGCCCATCAACCCGAACGACATAACTGGGGTGATTTTTAAGGGTTTCAATAATGATTTCACTAAGAACATCAAGGCTTTGCTTTGCTTTTTGGGTTAATGCCCACTTCCCTGAGGCAAAAAGGACATCTTTACCATCATCAAGGCGCACTCCCATGGCATGGTCCGCTTGCAAAACTTCGAAATCACTGAAGAGATTGCTTTCAAGCTGTGTGCTCCACTCAGCAAGCATGGAGTCAATTTCTTCCTCAACTTTGACTTCTTGATGAGTACTTTGATCACTCGCCTGGAGTGCATTTGCAAGATCAACATTGGCTGTTTGGAGCTCTTTGAGGTGCTTGCCAAGCTGAACCATCTCTTGCTTCATAGCTGTGTTTAAATCTTGTTCATTTTTAACGCGCTCTGCAAGATCTTTATAAGCTCCTTGTGATACGCATCCACTTAAAGAAGCTAAGCCAAGAAATGCAGGTAAAAGAAATACTTTTTTCATCGATATCACTCCCTGTTGAGCTTGAAAACCAACCTCTGAGTAAAAAAAGAACGAACTATTTTAGACTGTATGGAACGTGAGCAGCGTATGCCTTCTTTGCGAAGGTCTCGCTCTCACTTCCCCTTGGAATCGACGAAGTCTATTCAAAGCTGAAGCTAAATTTACCAAGAATTTTCTTAAAGTAGGGAAGCCCCAACCTTGCCCTGACTTCGTGATTTTACAGGGATATTTTGATCCCAATTCAAGAGCAATCACTCTTGGTTTTCGTTTTGGAGCTTTTTTCTTTCGATAAGAATGGCTGTAAACCAGATAAGAACAAAGCTGCCTCCTCCTACGATAGAAACCCGCAGAAGAAGAGAACTAAAATCATCCGGGTAGCGGCTGGCATTCGGCATGCCTGGGGTTTCAGAAGCTAAGGCCTTGTACCAGCTTCCACTGGCAAAGCTGCCTACAAAAGCACAAACCATAAAAATTGGTAAAGCAATGACGATCATGACTTTTCTGCGAAGGGCTCGCCTTTGTTGAGGCAGCCTTCTTGACAAAAGCATTGGCAGAGCAAAAGCAAGAAAAGGAATCAGAGCAATTCCAAAAACATGGGCAGCATAAGGAACTTCTGAGGTAAGTACTTCAAGTTGAAGCATCGTTCTTTTTCCTTTAACGTTTAAGTTTCATCATTATCCTGGTTACAAGCTTTATATTTGCGTTTTTTGAGAATCCTTGCACAAAAGGGCTCAAGCAAGCTTGAAAGTACCAACACAAATGCAAACAGCCCCATACCTCGAGCCCACCAAAAACCGTAGCGATGAAAAAAACTCGCTGTGGATTGTTCAAGGTAGGGGAGGGGTTTCATTAAAACTCCTTCGATCATGCGATCGTTGCCATCTTGATCTTGAAGAGTATGCACCGTTTGGCCCAAAGGGTCAATGATTGCAGAAATTCCTGTGTTGGTTGCCCGTACGAAAGAAGTTCGTGATTCAATCGCTCGAAACTGGCTCATAATTAAGGCTTGATCGAGCTCAGCAGAATCAAAGTACCAGCCCTCATTCGAAAGATTAAAGGCAAAATGAACGTTTTCCTGGTCGACTTTGTTATGAAGCTCGCGAAAGAGCTCGGGAAAAGCAAACTCATAACAAATGTTCAGCGAGAAACGAAAAGGTCTTTTATGTCGGTCTTCAAACTGAAACGTATCATAACGATAACCTGGAATAACCTGGGGCACATAACCTGCCAGGGAAAATGCATAATCGGCGACTAAATCTCCGATGAAGGTACCTCGGTAGGGCAAATATTCACCACCTGGAACCAGGAAAATTTTATCAAAGCGCCCTTGGACATGCCCCTTTGAATCAAGGTACCAGGCTGAGCTATAACTTGTCTTTTCCCACTCCTGCTGCTTGATATGGGGATAGTGGGGACGATCTTCTGGGCCAGGGTAAGTTACAGCCCCAAAGACCATCGGTGTTTGGAGCTCTCGAGCAAGCTGTTTTGGGTCATGCCCTCTCCATAGGCTGCGTTTCCCATAATCAGAAGGCAAGGGCCAGGGGTAGGCTGTCTCTGACCATAGAATAATCTCGGCTTCTCCCTTTGAGAGCTGCTGCATGAGCTGCATGTGTTTTTCCCAACGAAGCCAGGCACTATCATCGCGTTCTTTAATTTTTTGGGGAATATTGGGTTGGACAATGGCGGCGATGGGCCCTTCGTGTTTGATTTTTGCTCCTATACTCGCCATACGTATGGAGCCATAGCTGATTTGGAGAGCAAAAATAACCACAAGCGAAATCAGGGAAAGCTTTTGTTTTTTCGTTTGGCCCTGCATCCCAAAATAGCACGCTAAGAAAAATGCCACATTAGTGAAAAGGACAAAGAAAGAGACCAGGTGCACTCCACCAAGATCAGCAGATTGAATCAAAGCGGGGATTTGATGAAGGGCATACCCCTGAAAGAGATAAGGAAAAGGAGCTGGGATCCAATACCGCCAGAACTCAAGCCCTGCCCATAACCCTGGCAGTAAAAAAAGCCATAAAAAAGGCTGAAAGCGACGGATCAACCAACGAGAGCAAAGGGCAAAAACCCCAAAATAAAGAGCACTTAAAGCTGATACAACCAACCACATACCGTACATCCATGGGCGTGCATCGTGATCCGCTTCCATCTGACTGAGATAAAAGATATTAACACCATAAAAAAAGAGGCCAATCAAGAAACCACTGGCAAATACGCTCCAAAGCCGTTGACAGAAAAGAAGACTCAGCAACCAGGGAACAAAAGCGATAAGAACAAGAGGTCCAAGATCAAGTGGAGGGTGAGAAGCAGTCAAAAGACACGCGCTTAACAGACTTGCAAGCCAGGGCGCACCAGGTTTTTGAAATAAAGCAGCTAGCCTTGAATCTTGAAAAGCCTCCCCTAAAGCGCCGTGCTTTGGTTTTAAAGGTAAGCTCTGGCCCTGAAGAAGCAAAGATATTTTTTGAATAAACAAAGGCATAGGGCTTACTCACAGAGACTTAAGATAAGGTCAAAACCTCAAGTTTGATTACTTTTGGTTCAGGATAGTTTTTTACGCTTCTCATGCCGCCTTCATAGCTTAGATTTGCACTGGAAAGCCCTTTGCAGGAGCGTTTCCTGAACCTCCCACATATGCTTACGCTTATCAGGGCTCTTATCATCATAACCAAGCAAATGAAGACAGCCGTGAAGCACATAACGGGAGAGTTCCTCTTGCTCGCTTATGCCCAACTCTTTTGCTTTTCGTATCGCAAAAGGCCGACAGACCACAAGCATCCCACACAATCCTAAACGTGGATCATACCCAAGCTCAAAGGCCAAAACATCAGTGGTATAATCATGGTTAAGATACTCGTTGTTCCAGCGGCGCATGCGCTTGTCACCCACAACATGCAGCTCAAGCTGAGCTTTTTTTTCCTTCTCATGCTCCAAAGCCGACTGACAAACTCCTGCCAAAAGCTCTTCATCAACACTTGTGCGTGTGTTGTTTGAAATCAAAATATGATAATGAGATTCATTGCTCACGAATTTCGTTCTTTCGTATATGAAGATTAATGGTTTTCCCAAAGCTCTTGCCGTTTAAAATAGTGGTATTCATAAGTTTTTTTCTTCGGTTGCTGAAAAGCAACCTCAAACTCCTGACGTTCAGGGTAAAAGATCATCCTTTGAAGGTTGATGCCAGACATAGCAACTTTTCTCAAGGCTTCTTTGATAGAACCAGGCCGAAAGGCTTCTTTTTTTTGTGCCATACCATTTAATCGTAAAAGGCGCAAATAGCTGGAGAAAGCGTTCAGGGCAAAGGCCCATTTCTTACGACCCATTCGGAAATGATTGGTGCAACGAAGAACAGGAAAGTCAGATTGATCCTTAAGAACATCAAAAGATTGTGTATGAGCCTCCACGAGAGCAGCATCTCTTCCCGCATCAGCAAGCATAATATTATTGCACACAGCATAATCCTGTTTCTTCAGCTGAGAAATCGCTTCTGGAACAGTTCTGCATTCTTCAAGCAAGGATCGGTAACAAAGGGGAAAAGGAATTCCTTGAAGGTGATCACTTCGGGTATGACCATATACAAGCATCATAGCCATGCTTAATCCTTGATCGTTCATGCCACTTAAAGAACCAATTAATCCAGGCCAACCAATAGAAACAAAAGGAAGCCCCTTTTCAGGCTTGATCGCAAAAATAACATGGGCCTGGTTTGCAACACCAAGAGCAGGAAAATCAAGATTGCGTCCAAAGAGAATCTCGCCATTTTCAGAGGACTGATCATGAACAACTAATGTTGAGCAGGCCGCAACCTTATGAAGATCAAGAAAGCATGTCATCACAAGGACCTCGTCATAAGACAAGTCCGAAGCTTCTGCCAAACCCCTAATTTCCTCACGATAGTTTAGAGGAATAAAAGACTCCATGCGTTTTGCAAGTTTTAACTCATAGGAAAAAGAGTAGATAAATCTTCCCAGATAGCTCTGAAAGAGAGCGCTAATCTGATCTTTGAGCAACGAGCCGTGCTGAAATCCAATTTCGTAAGGCGTTCCTTGAAGTATTACCAAAGGAATACCATGAAGTATTTTCAAGCTTCCCTGGCCTGACTCTGAGCTTTGGAATACTGGCAGTCGAAAAGAACGGTTTGCCCATTTTGCTGATAGCATTTTAAAAGGTGCACCAAGCTCCCTGAAAGGAAGCTTATGGAAAAAAGGAGCGAGAACATTTTTTATGCCCATGAGGGTTCTTTATAAAGTTGTTTTAGGAGATCTCTTCTTGTTTTTATAAAAGCTTATCACAGGCTTAAGAGTTTTTATAGCTTAAAGCAGCATCCTCTTCCTCGTTTACAGGAGGCTTTGTGGATAAAATAGAAAAGCTCCTTCTTCGGAAGGAGCTTTTCTGAGAGTAAATCACCCTGCAAAAATATTTTCTCAAAGAACCTGCTTAGACTCTTTGACGTTTGAAAAAGACGATGCCCAAAAGGCTTAATAATGCCATGAGAATCACAGCGATGCTATTGAAGGGTTCAGACTCTCCTGTATTGAGCATACAACCACCACCGCCACCACCTTGAAGGAGGTTGCCAACACCATTGTTGCCTGTTCCAAGACCACTACCACCGCTGCTTACAGTTAAGGTGAAGGCATTCGTGTCAATAGTTTGGCCTGCAAGGTTAACCGTTCCAGCAGCATCATCCTGAAGGCGGAGAATAAGGTTGGTAGCTGCAGGCGTTCCAAGATCAACCTGATTTGCGCCGGTAAAGGATGCAACTCCCTGTACAGCAGGGGCGCTTGTTGCTTGAGCAATCAGTCCAGCATCAGAGCGGGTCAAGCTTAAGATATCTCCAGAGACGTCAGTATCGCGGTTTCCGTTGCTATCGATATATTCAGCAGAGAGGTTAAAGCCAATGCCACTTTGAACACTTGTGGGGGGCTGGGTCAGTAGATTGAGGCTAAGAGCCAATACATCTAAGTCGATAAGTGTCGCAAGGTTTACGGGCAGCGAAGTTCCAATAAAAGACCCGGCTGAATTCACGCCAGTACTGATCATACTCACTTCAAGTCGGAGATTATCAAGGTTTGCTGGATCACTGACGTTAGAGTTGACTTGAACTTGGAGCGTAGCAGAAGCGCTGGCTCCATCAGCAGCCACGATGTTTAACCCTGTGAAGACAACAGTTCCTGCAACAGTATCAATAATTGGCGTTACACTAAGCCCATTAAGAGACCAGGTGAAATCATTGAGCGTATTATTTCCTCCTGAAATTAAGTTAACGGAGTAAGCTAAGCTCGTAAGAGTCGTGGGCAGACCATCAGATGTTCCTAAATCGTTGAGGGTTAGTTCCCAAAGATCCGTTGAGCCAGTAGCAATACTGGAAAGAGAGGTTGCATTTGCTGCTGTTGTCAAAGTTGAATTGGTGTCAGGGTTACTGGCTACAACATCAAATGAAGAAGATGTTACTGTGGGGAGTCCTGGACCAGTGAAGTCAAGAGTATACCCCTGGGCATCAAGATCCACTCCAAGGTTCGTGAATTTTGCTTCACCGTTGCTAATGGAAACACTTGTTGTGCCTGTTAAACTCGCTCCAGCAGCCCCTGTTCCAGCTGTAATGCTTGCACTGATGCTGCCAGGAAAGTCTCGATCAGCGTTAGCATTGATATCCTCAACAAAAAGCGTGGGCTGAGAAGAAAGTGGGCCTGCTGTCGTACCATTACCCGGCTGCGAAAGGATCCGAAGTTGCGTTCCAACCACTTCAACTTCGACAGGGTTAGGCTTGGCAAAAGGAAGTGTCTGCAAATCGATTTGGGAAGAAAGATCTGGATCCTGATCAAAAGCTGTCAAGCTTAAGGTCAGCTGAAGACCGTCCAGTTTCGCTTTTTCACTCACACTTGCCTTAGGGCTTGCTTTGATAGAAAGAGTTGCTGTGCCTCCATCAGCAGCAGTGGCAATCGCAGAAGCTGGAGTGAAAATAACTCGATCAAAAGGAGAGCTTGGTATTCCAGGATTTCCATTAATCTCCCAGGAAAAATCATCGATGCTATTGAGTCCTCCAGAAGCACTGGTTGCAGTGATCTCAACACCTGAAATTTCTGTTGGCAACCCATCGGATGTGCCTTGGTCTTGAACTTGAACCTCCCATAAAAGTACAGGGCTTCCTGCAATGCTTGAAAGCGTCTGGGTTTCATTGCTTGTAGAAAGGGTAGAATCTTCATCGGGTTCTTTGACCCCAAGATGGACAGCGCTTTGATCGGTTAAGTTTGAAACAGCCACATCAAGCACACTATCGCCGTTGAAATCAGCCAAGGCAAGCCGTTGTGTTCCAAGGGCAGCACCTCCGAAATTGCGCTCGACAGCAAAACTTCCTGCTCCATCATTCATGTAATGATGATTTTGCTGATTATTATTGCCGACAACGATATCGAAATCACCATCGCCATCAAGATCTCCAAGCTTGAGATCCGTTGTCTGGTCACTGCCAGTCCCAAAGTTATTGGCACTCGAAAAGCCGTTGGAACCATCGTTCAGGTAAACTTTATTTTGTGCTCCTTGGTAACCAGCCGCAATATCAAGAAAACCATCAGCATTGAGATCCCCAAGTTCAACAGCACCTGTGTTACTGAAACTTGCATCAAAAATAATACTTTGACCAAAACCGCTAGCATTATCGTTAAGATAGAGAACATCCTGTTCACCAGCATTGCCAACCGCAATGTCAAGATCACCGTCCTTATCAACATCTCCAGAGCTTATATCTACTGTACCATCGCTGCCAGTTCCAAAGTTTGCAGTAGTAGGAAAGGCAGTTCCTGTTCCATCATTGAAGTAAACAACGTTTTGGCCGAAGTTATTGGCAACTGCAATATCAAGGTCACCGTCGCCATCGAAATCTCCAATATCTAAATCAACGGTCGCATCATTTCCCGTACCAAAATTATTTGCCGTTGAAAAATTTCCCGTTTTATCATTAAGGTAAATTTCATTCTGGCCAACGATATTTCCAACGATGAGATCAAGGTAGCCATCGCCATTAAGATCTGCCAAAGCAACCGCCATAGTATTCAGCGAAGAACCAAAAGCTGGACCTTGGACGAAGTTTCCGTTGCCATCATTCAGGTAAGGAATATTTTGTCCGTTTTGAATTCCAGCAATCAGATCGATATCACGATCACCATCGATATCCCCAAGGGCAGTTGCAAGAACAGCGTTGCTGACAGGCCCATAATTCTTTGTCAGGGGAGTAAAGTAGCCAATAGACTGTGCTGTAGCGACATTAAATCGTAAAACAAAAGGCTCGTTAAGGTGTTTGCTATTAAGATCAAAAATCCTCGTTGTAAAGCTGGTTTCTACGGTTTCTCCTGCTCTGTAGTGGTTTCCAACAGGAGTGCTTTGCCCCAAGGTGAATTGAACAGATTGAAGGCTCCCTGCAGAAGCATACCCTCCTGTATAGGGGCCTGAGGCTTGACGCCTACCCGTCAAAGCCCCATGGACTGGAAAGTCTTCAAAAGGTTTTGTATTAACGGTTAAATCTATAGGCCCTGGCGTACCTTGAAATTCTATCTTAACATTTGTTTTGCTCGATTCAGAAAGTGCATTTGATAATGGAGCCGTACTGTTAACCGTCAATTGGGCACGCAAGGTCGCTCCAAATAGAAGAGGTATAGCCAACGAGAGCATAGCCAGGGGGAGGTTTGTTTTCATCTTTTTTATTCTTTGCATTGCATAACACCTTTCCGAAAAAGCATCACGTACTTGTTTTTCTTGCATAAAAACGGGTCGAGTATTCTATCACAACAAGGGAATAGAATCATATTTTTATTCACTTGTTTTTTTATTAAACGATTATCTTAGAAATATAACTTCCTCTTCCATATTACAGAGGGTCAGCTTTCAAGTCCCATATACACACAAAGCATAAGGTGCTTGAATTCTACATTTTGACCAGATTGAATAAAGCTAAAAATGTGTTTTTTGTATAAATCAGATTTTTAGAACAGGTTAAGGTCATCATGATGTTGTTACTCTCTGAATGAATTGCATTATATACTTTCAGTTTTTGTCTTTTTGGTTTTTATCGAGGAATCCACGAAGGGCATTGATTACCTCAGGCATTGATTGGTAACGCTCAGCAGGATGTCTTGTCATCATCTGAGTTACGATGCTGTGAAGTTCTTGGGGCAGTCCTGGAACGACCTTTCTCAGTTCTTCGGGCTGTGAAGAGAGAATATGGCGCATAATTTGATAATGGGACTGGCCTTGAAATGGTCGCTGGCCTGCAAGCAGCTCATAAAAAGTAACACCGAGTGAATAAATATCGCTTCGCTCGTCAATTTTTATACCGCCGCTATCAATTTGCTCCGGAGCCATATAAGCCGGTGTCCCTGCAGCAAAGCCAGTAGCAGTAAGGGTTGCAGCATTCTTTTCTAACGCAACACCAAAATCAACAACTTTGACAATCCCTTTGTCTGAAAGCATTAAGTTTGAAGGTTTGATGTCCCGGTGAATAATGCCACATTGATGGGCATAGGCTAATCCTTCGGCTGCTTCCTGGATATATTCTGCTGCTTCGTAAAAAGAGAAGTGCCCGCGTTCACTCAGTAAATCCCGTAAGGATTTTCCGGGTAAGAGTTCCATTGCATAATAAAGGTAGTTTTCCCCTGAGCCAAAATCAACGACCTTAACAATATGAGGATGATGGAGGCGCATGATAGTTTCAACTTCACGTTGGAAGCGCAGGACTTCACGGTCGTCTTTTGCCAGTGAAAGGGGAAAGACTTTAAGAGCGACCTCGTCTTGGGAACTCGAATGGCAAGCCTGAAAAACAAAACCACTTGAACCTCGAGCAATTTGACGGAGCACTACGTAATTTCCAAGGATTTCAGGCTTTTCAATAATTGGAGCAAGTAATGCCTTTTTTTGATCTTTTTCCTGAACTTTGTTTACCAGAGTTGTCTCGTGTTGTTGAGTCTTTTGTGGTTCAAGGCGTTTAAAACGAGCTGATTGACTCAGGGTTACAAGAGCTGAAATCGTTCCTTCATCAAGAATTCCAAGTGTTCGCAAAGCTTCTTCAAGAGTTGAAGCACTTCCTTGGGTAAGCAGTTCTTGAAGCTGCTGAAGTTCATCAGAATTAACAAGGCCAAGCTTTTGGAGTGCGAGCAAAAGGGAATCATTTTGATCCATGGCAATTTCCTTGGGAGGAAGTACACTTTAATTTCTATAAAGAAAGCTCTTATTTTTCTGGTCCTAGCCCAGCAGCAGAACTTTCTTCATCCATTTTACCATACCAGATCAAAAAGATCCTTTTCCTTCCTGTCCAATAAGGGACTTTTCAAAAATATGCTGCGTTTTCATGACTGTTTTAAGACACGACGAACATAAGAATAACGCCTTGGACTCCCTATTTTGAGTTAGCTGTGAGACGATAAAAAGCGATTAGACACACACTTCCAAGCAGAAGCAAAGCAATAGCATAAGCAAGCCATGCCAGAGTCTGGTTCTGAGTTTTCTTCTGCAGGGTTTCTAAAGAGGGGCGTTGTTCTTTTTGCCAGACGTTTTCTGCTGGTGGAGCAAAGAGATTGATAACACCATCGGAGTAGAGTCCTGGTTTCGGAAAGGCTGGTAAAACGGTTGGAATGGCAACCAAGGGGGCTGTTTCTGGATTTTTCAGGAGCGAATCAGGATATTTTTCTATCAGGTATGAGGGAGCTGCGAAAGGATCAGTCCCCAGTAATACTCGGCATGTCTGGGCAATAAAGAGGATAAACCAGGCTTGATTCTGGGCCTGATTCAAGAGCTCGGGAGTGCAGACGAGCTCTTTTGAGCTGTGATGTCTCAGTATAAGGGGGAAGCTTTCTCCTCTGTCGCTTTGAAAAGCAAGTAATACTTGATCATTAGAAGTTGCACTCAACCAGGTCAGAGGCTCCAAAGAATCAAAGTTCTGGGTTAACTCCTGTGAATAGGCGCCCATTGATACGATATGTCCTTGGGACTTTTCCTTAAAAGCTTGAATTTCTTGACTGTTTCCAGCTCTAACAAAAGCAAAGTCCCTATTGTTCAGGCTTTGGGAAGAGCTAGTGAGAAGCAAATCTGGATCTTGCGTCTTTTCCCAGGTTGAAATCTCAGCATATCCCTTAAAAGCTTGCTCCAGAGCTTTTAGAGTTTTTTGAGAGTAGCCTTGAAAAGCAATACGCAAGCGTTTACGAGGATAAAGATAAAGTCCCTCGGTTGTCTGAGCCTGAGTACTTTGAAGCACCAAGGCTTGAGGGTTTTCGTGATCGCCTTGAGGAAGCTGAACCAAAAGCTCATGTCCTTGGGCTTGAATGCGAGTGAGTTCTTGTCCGCCGACTTCTTGAAGAACCCATGTTGAATCAGGGCGGGTCGTTCGGGCATAAAGCCAATTCCTTGCAATATTTGCATACTCAAAGGGCAAAGATTTCAAGTGAACAGGATAGCTTAAGGTTTGAACATTTTTTGGAAGGTCCTGATACTTATAAGGAGAGATAAGAAGAAAGTCTTGGCCTTGGGCTTGTCTTATTCTTTCCTGGATTGCATTGCTATCAGGGTGTTCAAGAGGGTTAAGCCTTGGTTTAAAATCTTGAGGAAGGTAAGAATGAAGTTCTGGCAAATCGTAGGCAAGGGCTGAACGACCATCGCTTCTTTTAAGAAAGCCAGCAAGAGAAGTATCGATATAAAAATAAAAGTGGCGCTCATCACTATTGGTGCTTTTCTTGTACGGACCAGCGCTTCCAATAATGACAAAAGCACTCGTGCATACAAGGAGCAAGAGGATCTTATCGGGCCGCCAGGATTGAGAGCGTGGTTGAGAGGATATAACCCCAAGCTTCTTCCATAGAATGAGTGAAGAGATTGGTGTTATTTGAAGAGGTGATCGAAAGAAGTATGCGAACAAAAATGCCAAAGGCAGCATCAGCAAAAACCACAGATATTCAGGGTGAAGAAAGCCCATAGATTCAATAAAGCCTATTTTCCCGATAGGTCATAACCAGACCTTTATTTTGAAAGTAAACAAGGTTGCAATCCTGTTTTTATGAAAGCAACACATTTTGGGACAGGAGTTTTAAGAAAAGGTCTTCAAATGAAGTGTTTGAAACGAAACTTTCAAAGCCGATACCCTGTTTATGGCATAGGGAAACCCAAGTTTGCAGGTGTTTTTCAAATGCCTGATGGTAGCGTTGAAGGATCTGTTCTGAAATTTGGAGGACAAGTTTTTCCTGGCTTTCAAGGTCTTCAAGGACATAGTTTTGTTTGTGAGTAAAAGGTGGTTTTATTTCTTCAGGAGCGACTAATCCTAATAAAAAAAGCTTCTTGCCCCTTTTTCGCAGACTCCCCAAAAAAGCCAATGACTTTGGTTCAGCCATTAAGTCGGAAATCACTATGATGTTACGACTAAGCTTTGATCTTTGGGTAAGATTCTCCCGCATCCAATCAAAAAAATCTGCAATTTTATGCTGCGTTTTCGTGCTTAGGACTTCGTATATAGCTTCGCTTTCAGTACATTCGTAAAGCCGAGGCTGATGATCTGGGATAAACAAAGAAACCCGAGCACCACTCCGAAGAGCGCTTATAGCAAGCGCAGCACATAAGCGCAGGGCAACGATACGCTTTTCCGGACTTCCATAATTCATTGAAGGGGACAAATCCGGGATCAGCGTAACCTGTTTTTCAAACTCAGGCTGAAAGGTTTTAACATAAAGGCTTTTGTGGCGGCTGTATGCTGCCCAATCAAGCTTTCGCAGGTCATCCCCTCTTTGGTAGGGCTGATGTCCCGAAAATTCAAGAAACCCTTGGGGGCCGTTAGTCCTTTGGGCTTGTTCCCCAAGACTCTTTTTTAATCGTTGAAAACGAAGGGCTAAAGCTTCGATCTGTGATCGAAGGGCTGTTGGAAAAAGAACTTCGTTGTGTTTTTCTACCATTTTCAAATCATTGGCGAGGGGGTTTTGACTATCAGCCTTTTGTTTTATCCGTCGTATTTCTTTGTATAGAGAACAAAACGAAGCATACCGGAAAATAATCTAAAAATAATCTTATAAAAGTGTACCCTTTTTGCTTTTTCAAAGCTTTAGGGAAGTGACAAGGCCTTGTGGTAATAAGATATGAACAAAAAAAGCATAGCGGAACCCACGATATTTGAGCAGGTGGTTCTTCGGCATCAGAAAAGCATTTGGCTTTATTTGCGCTTTCTTGGTTGTGATGAAGCCTTAGCCGATGATATTTGCCAGGAGACGTTTTTAGGGGTCAGGCATATTCATTTTGAAGATTTTGAACCTCAAGCGGAAGCCAGCTATTTACGGACTACTGCCCGTCGCCTTGTCCTTAAGCATCACCAGTATGAATCAAAAACAAGGAAGCTTCAGCTAGATTTAGAAAAGGCAGAAACGACCTGGCAAAGTTATGAGCAGGCGAAAGGTCAGGAGCAAACCCTCTTAGATGCCTTAAGACAATGTTTAGAAAAGCTTTCAGAAAAAAATCGTCGAATTCTTAAGCTTTATTATGAACAAGAGTATACCTACAAAAAAATTGCAGAGCTAGAGGATATGAGTACTCAAGGTGTAAAAATGGCTCTGCGGCGAAGTAAACGAGGGTTGGAAACCTGTATAAAAAGAAAGTCTTAGGAAATGAAATCTTTTGATAAGAATAGATCTCAAGATCAAAACTTTGCGAATGGCGGAGAAGAGGATCTTTTAGAGTTTCTTTTAAAGATGGAGTTTCAATCTCGAGAAGTTCCAGATCTTTCCCGTTCGATTCTTGAAGAAGCCCAAAATTCGGAAAGGAAGGGGGCAAAAGAACAAGACTTAAGCTATCAAGGTTCTTTAGTGAAAAAAGGCAATGATCGTTCAAAGAAGTTTTCCTTGCGAACTCTTTTATCAGATAAAAAGCGTGGCTGGTTAGCCACCGCTGCGATTATTATCGGTGCTCTTCTGGTTATCTTTCCGCTTTTATCCCGCGAACAAGCCCCTGCTTCAAACCCTGCTGAGTCAGGAGGCGGTCCACTTGCTACTCAAGTCTCACCAATCTGGCAGCCCCAGGTATTCTTTACTGAAGCAGCTCGCTATACGGTAGAGAAGAATCAAAAAACTCAGGAAATCAAACTTTTGGAAGGTTGGATTTTTCTGGAGCAATCGAGCCCCGAAGCGATTTCAAACAATCATTTTGAAATTGGAAAAGAAAAGCTTACACAACTGAATGGTCGCGCGGTGCTGACCATGAGTTCCTTAATTGACTTTAAAGATCAAGCAGGACTTCAAAAACTTATAGAACGATGTGAAGAAGAAGGATTACTCCAAAGAGGAAAGGATAAAAACATGTTACAAGACCTTAAACGCTGGACGATTCAAGGTTCGTTGGCACTTTGCGTGCTTTCGGGATCTGTGTTCGTTAATGGCAAAGCCGTAAATGCTGAAGATAACGCTAGCCCTGCTCTTGTTAAAAAAGATAAAGCACTCGAAAACCTTATAGACACAGCCACTAATTATTCTACTCGACGTGTGACAAGCCTAGAAGACATTAAAGCCCTTGATCCTGATGTTGATTGGATTATTGATGGCCAAAACCTCGATAACGAAGCTTTAAATATGCTCGTCACTCATCTTCCGAACATTCGCAAACTCGTTTTAAGCGGAGAACAAAAATTTAATGATCAAGGCATGAAGGCAATAGGCTTACTTACAAACCTTGAGGAACTTGACCTTTCGTGGAAACACGAGATGGAAAGTACAGGGATTAGTGTTCAAGGGCTTGAGTACCTTCAAAACCTGACTCAATTACGCACCCTCAATTTAAGTGATGCAGGACTTCATGACCAGCACCTTGAAGTGATTGGAAGGTTGAGCTCCTTAGAAAAACTTGACCTTGGCAATCCCGGCCTGGCTCCCTGGGAGAATGGCCCCATGGTCAACCATATGTGGGCAGTTCAACCCAACAGGTTTACAGGTGGCGGCCTTGCTCATCTGAAAGGACTTTCAAATCTGCGTGAGTTCAATGGACTTGGTGCGATTGGTGAAGACTCTGGTTTGCTTGAATTTCTGAGAGAAGTTGGTCCAAGACTTGAAAGCCTTTCCCTTGAGTACTGCCATGGTTTATCTTCTGACACATTAAAACAAGCCTTAAGCTTCACTTCTGATAGTCTTCATTTCTTGGATATCTCCGAGTGTGTCATCAATGATGATATCTTGAAAACTATCACTGAGAATGCTTATGCACTGGAAGTTCTAGGTTTAAGAGGTTGTGAAGAAGTGAATGATCAAAACATAAGTGTTTTAGTGAACCTGTCTCTGAAAAAACTATGGTTAGATTATTGTCAAGGAATAGAAACGCTGGACAGGCTTTTGTACGGAACCCAAGAAGTTACACCTGCCAGGCTATTCTCTGCAAACCTAGAAGAACTTAGTTTGTATCGTTGCCTTAACGTTAGAGATAAAGTTTTAAGTAATATTTCTTTCAGTGCTACTTTTTCTCTTAAAACACTTAATTTGAGTGGTTGCAAAAAGATTACGGATGAAGGCTTGAAAGGCCTTGTTCTTGGGCACTGGTCGCTTGAAGAGCTGAACCTTGAAGATTGTGAGCTACTCACCGACCAAGCACTCGAGCCCATCTCTACCATTAAAACTCTGAAGAAGCTCAATCTTGATATTATTGATAGTAAGTTTACCCAAGCTGCCATTACAAAACTTCAAGAAGCTTTACCTGAATGCGAAATCCGCTTACCTCATAAATTTCGTGATGGGGGCCTTGCAACTCCTCCTGCCCGTGTTGATGAAGAAAGAGAAACAACACCCGCTGTCCCAGAGAAATAAAACCAGCTTTTATCCATAGATACAAAAGACCCATAGGCTTAATTTTCAGCTATGGGTCTTTTGAACGTTTTTCGCGAATGAGGAGCTTCTAAGCCTCAAAATTTCTTAGGCCTTCAAAAAACCTTTCTCCCTTGAAACAGAGCAAAGCTTCATATCCTGAAGAAGTTTTAGAGCACTCGAATCCGAGTTGTTCGGGTTTTCCCAGCGTCAAACCACAGTGCTGAAAGAAAAGTGCAACAGCTTTGCTACACGCTTGTGAGCTCAGCTGCTCAAGATCTTTGCAGCCAGGATAAGTCGCTTGAAGAACCCAAATATCATTTGGGTTCTTATTTTTTGGGCTATTGTGTATGACAAGACCAAGTGGGATTGCTCCACAGGGAAAAAGTGTATGGGTCGCTAACAAACTCGCCCATCCATGCTCAGCTATAATATCACTATCAAGCTTGCGGCAAGTGAGTTCTAAATCAAAAGGATGATGTTCTTTTACCGTTTTAATCACGTTTTGATAGAGATCTTGCATGCCCTGTTCTGGTTGGTTTTTGATTTTTTTAAAACTGTTCTGGTAATTCTTGTGTTCAAAAGATGAGAGCAAATACTCAAAATCCTTATGGAGGTAGAGTTTTGTATGAGCCCTTTGATAATATCTGGTAGCACTCAGCTTTTTTTTATAGCGAAAAATCTGCGATACAAGAGCTTGTTGAAAACTTCGAACAAAGCTTTCAACGAGTAGTCGCCGGTTTTGTTTCGTATCACAACCGGCCATTTTAAAATAGCGAAGCAAAAGCCAGTACTTACGAAAAGGCTTAAGTTTTGCATGGAGGGAAAGAGCTAGCTTCACAAGATCTTTTGCTACTCGTTTGGGAAGTTTCGGGTTGTGAGTAAATTGTATTGCTGCAGGTTTTTTGCACTTTCGAGCGAATGCAAAATCCACAAGCCAAATCTTATTTTGATCAAGGTTAATTAAGATATTACCAAGATGAAGGTCTCCATGGCTCATGCCTGCGTTGTGAAGCTTCATGATAGTTTCAATCAGTTCTCTCCAGGTCTCTGGAGTAAGTTCAAAGGTTGGAAAAGCTTCAAAATAAAGTTGGCGCAAGGGGATAGCCTTGACCCCTTCAGTCACGTAATGTAAACAATTGTCGTGGTAACGAAGTCCAATCGGAGCAGGGGTTGAAACTCGCTGCTGATAGGCTTGACGATGATAAGAAGCTTCTTTTGCTAATCTTGCAAGTCCAAGCTCTGACTTTAAAAACCTTTTGATTCTGCTGGTCGTAAAGTATTCAAGCTTGATAAAAAGCTCTTTGATTTCCTTATGATCGTTTTGAATATCCAGGAGAAAGCTTGCCCGCTTTTTATTTTTCTTCAGCGTGCGAGCAGAGTCGCGACCCCTTGCTAAGAGCTCAAGATAAGCCTGAATATCAAGCTTTGCAAAACGAGATTCAGAGGATTTCCAAGGCGGCATAAAGATCTTTCGGCATTATCAGCATGAGTGTGTTTCTATCAGCCAGATCACAATAATCAATTTCTTAACAGATATCTTTTTCGTTCCTGCTTTCGAAAGAGAGGATACTATCGTACAATGTTTTAGAAACCTACTTGATAAAAATACCAGTGAGAGGACGTGTAGAAATGCCACAACCTGTAATCATCGGAGCTCTTCGAACCCCTGTGGGCAAGTTTCAAGGCGGACTTGCCAGTTTCAGTGCACCAGAGCTTGGTTCCAAAGTGATCAGAGCTTTGGTTGAAGAAACGGGCGTCAAGCCAGTTGATGTTCAAGAGGTTATTTTTGGTCAGGTCCTGCAAGCAGGGGTTGGTCAAAATCCTGCCCGCCAGGCGGCACTTGGTGCAGGCCTGCCTGATTCTGTAGCAGCCTTTACTGTGAATAAGGTTTGCGGATCAAGTCTCAAAGCTGTGAGTCTGGCAGCCCAAGCAATCAAAGCCGGTGATGCCGATGTTATTATTGCTGGTGGCCAGGAGTCCATGAGTAATGCCCCCTATCTTTTACCCGAAGCTCGCTCGGGGCTACGACTTGGACATGGACAGGTTATTGATTCCATGGTACACGATGGCCTGTGGGATATTTATAACGATTTTCACATGGGCATGACTGCTGAACTGGTTGCTGAAGAGTATACTATCAGCCGCGAAGAACAGGATACTTTTGCCCTTGAATCCCACCAAAAAGCTGTTCAAGCTCAACAAGCAGGGCACTTCCAGCAGGAAATCGTACCGGTTGAAGTGCCTCGTCGCAAACAAGAGCCGCTTTTACTCTCCAGCGACGAAGGCCCACGGGATGGTCTTGAACTTGCCAAACTTGCAAAGCTTAAACCGGCCTTTAAACGAGAGGGAGGCAGTGTCACCGCTGGTAATGCTTCAAGCATTAACGATGGTGCTTGCGCTCTTTTAATGACAAGTGAGGAAAAAGCTGCTGCTCTTGGTCTTAAGCCAATGGCTCGAATTCAAAACTATGCTACTGGTGGGGTTGAACCAAAGTGGGTTATGATGGCTCCTGTAGAAGCGGTAAAAGCTCTTAACGAAAAACTTGGAGTTTCGATTGATCACTACGATCTCATAGAGCTGAACGAAGCATTCTCTGTAGCGGCCATTGCTTTAAGAAAAACCCTGGCAATAAACCCCGACAAACTCAATGTCAACGGGGGAGCAGTAGCTCTTGGTCATCCGATCGGAGCTTCTGGTGCGCGTATTCTTACGACACTCTTACATGAATTGAAACGGCAGGGTAAAACCCATGGGCTCGCAGGGCTTTGTCTTGGCGGAGGAAATGCTGTAGCCTTAGCCGTTGAAATGCTCTCATGATATGCATTCAAACTCAACAGGTTTATGACTCATAACAAAGGAGAAATGATGAATATGAAGGCCACAACTCGTATTGATATAGGGATCCCAGAGGCACGGCGTCAGCAAATCGCTGAAAGCTTAACAAAGCTTCTGGCAAACACCTATACGCTTTACCTCAAGACTCATAACTTTCATTGGAATGTGACAGGTCCTCACTTTCAACAGTTGCATGCCCTTTTTGAAACCCATTACACTGAATTGGCTTTGGGTGTTGACGAAGTTGCTGAACGCATTCGTGCCTTAGGTGCTTTTGCTCCTGGCAGCTATGCCCAATATTCAAAGCTTGCAAGTATCAAGGAAGAAGAAGGCCAACCCAATTGGGAAAATATGGTTAATCAATTAGTGCTTGGATATGAAATTTTAATTCGCAACTGCCGTGACGTGCTTGCACTGGCCCAGGAAGTTAATGATGAGTCAACCAATGCTCTTGTAGGCGAACATATGGCGGCCCATGAGAAGAGGGCTTGGATGTTGCGCAGCCATATTATGGATTAAACCCATATTTTTTAAGATAAGTTTGCATTTCCCCTTTTCCACGGAGTGTTGGAGGAGTTCGTTTTTTTCCATACAAACAAATGGAGAAAGCCCTGTGGTTTGCGAGGTTTTTGAGCGCTTACAAAAGCCCTGCAAGCTGAGTGCTTGCTTGAGTGGGTTTCCTGAGCATCAAATCAGGCCTGGTATTCGCCGAAGACTTCTCGCAGGGTATCACAAATTTCACCTAAGGTTGCACAAGACTTGAGTGCGTGAATAATCCGAGGCATCAGGTTCTCACTTCCCCTGGCAGCAGCCTTTAACGCCTCTAAAGCTTGGTCTGTCTGGGATTGATCTCGTTCTTCTCGATAGGTTTTTAAGCGCTCTATTTGAAGCTTTTGAGCGCTCTCGTCAATTCGCAGCAGATCTTCAAAGGGCGGTTCTTCATTCGTGAAGTGATTCACACCAACGATCACGGATTCCTTTGCTTCAACCGCTCGTTGTTCAGCAAAGGCCGCTTGGGTGATTTCATTTTGCATATAACCTTGTTCAATGGCTTTAATAGCACCTCCAAGCTCGTCAATTTTGTGAATATAGCGTTCCGCACGTTGCTCAAGCTCGTCTGTAAGCTTTTCAATCACATAAGAGCCAGCAAAAGGGTCTGGTGTATCTGCCACTCCAGATTCATGGGCAATAATCTGTTGGGTTCGTAATGCGATTTGAGCACTTTTTTCACTGGGTAGAGCAAGAGCCTCATCAAAAGAATTGGTATGCAGGCTTTGGGTTCCTCCAAGGACCGCCGCTAAAGCCTGGATTGTTGTGCGAGCAATATTATTTTCTGGCTGTTGAGCTGTCAGAGTCGAACCAGCGGTCTGGGTATGAAAGCGCAGAGCCATGGCTTTGGGGTCAGTTGCCTGAAAGCGGGTCCGCATTAACTTTGCCCACATGCGACGGGCAGCTCGAAATTTCGCGATTTCTTCCAGGAAATTATTATGTCCATTAAAGAAGAAGCTAAGACGTTTGGCAAAATGATTAACATCAAGCCCTGCTTTTAAAGCTGCTTCGACATAGCAGATACCATGGGCTAAAGTAAAGCCCACTTCTTGAGCAGCAGTACTGCCAGCTTCACGAATATGATAGCCACTAATTGAAATCGTGTTCCAGCCTGGAACCTCCTGATGACAAAATTCAAAGATATCCGTAATAATTCGAAGTGAGGGTTCTGGTGGGTAGATGTATGTGCCTCGAGCAACGTATTCCTTCAGAATATCGTTTTGAATGGTGCCCTTAATAACTTTGCGACTGATACCCTGCTCTTCAGCAACGCAGATATACATAGCCAGCAATACACAAGCGCTGGCATTAATGGTCATTGAGGTCGAAACCTGATCAAGGGGAATGTCTTTGAATAATCGCCGCATGTCATCAAGGGTTGAAATGGCAACTCCAACCTTGCCGACCTCCCCAAGAGCCATTGAATGATCGCTGTCATAGCCAATTTGAGTCGGCAAATCAAAGGCTACAGAAAGTCCCATCACGCCTTGTTTGAGTAAAAAATGGTAGCGTTGATTTGATTCTTCGGCACTTCCAAAGCCAGCATACTGACGCATGGTCCAGAGCCGCCCTCGGTACATGGTAGGGTAGACTCCGCGAGTAAAAGGGTAAGATCCTGGGAAGCCAAGCTTTTCAAGATAGGCCTGGGAGCCTCGGATGCTCAGCTCTTCAGCTTCAGGACCTGCCAGCTCTGGCATAGGGATATCGCTTGAGGTCATGAAATGAGGTTTACGAGCTTTTGCGCGAGCTTGAAACGGTTTGAGTTTTTTTTCTTGCCAGGCTTTACGAGCTTTTTGCAGCGTTTCTTGAATTTGTTCAGAGCGTGAAGAGTGTTCAGATTCAGACATGATATAATCCTTTGGTAATACGAGCTTGAGTAGTTTTTACGCAAAGTTCTATACTTTTACCAGATTGAGTTTAGTGAAAGCCGTGTTCTTTGAGAAAAGCCTGATTCAGTTGTTTTGCCTCTTCTCGATTCTTTTCACCAAAAATATTTGCAAGTTGCTTTTGGACGTATTTTCCAATCATATCAGCTTCAAGGTTGAGTCGTGCACCAACTTTTCGGCTTGAAAGGTTGGTATGCTCCCAAGTGTGGGGAATAATCGCAACACACAGGCGGTCCTTTTCAAGTTCTGCAATGGTCAAGGAAATGCCATCGATGCAAACACTTCCTTTTTCAATGGAACTCAGACAAAAATCTTTACCTGCTTCAATCCACAATCGCCGTTCACCACCGCGTACCTGGATAGCCTGAAGCTTGCCAACGCTATCTACATGACCTTGGACAAGATGACCGTCAATTCCCTGTCCAAGCTTGAGGGCGCGTTCGACGTTTACAAACATTCCCGGCTGAAGCTCCCCAAGGTTCGTGCGCTCAAGAGTTTCTGGTACGGCTTGAAAGCAGAGCTCTTGACCGCTGGCAGAAGTCTGCTCTTGAGCAACCGTTAAACAGCAACCATTAAGAGCAATAGAATCCCCAAGGCGAATACCACCACCACCACACTCTTCTGGCATTTCAAGATAAAGCTCTAAACAACCATCTTGGAGGCGAGTTCTTCGAATGGGCAGGGCGCCTTCAACAATTCCGCTAAACATCTGGTTTTCTTTCTTTTAAAGTATAACGGCTCTTTACAACTGCTTTATGAGCCTCTTTTTCTCTTGTCTGAATCAGAGTATAGATTCTTTCAAGACAAGATGAAACGTTGAAAAGTCTGGTTATACCGCTCTTGTCGTCTCTCTTTTTTGCTATCTGGTTGTGATTCTATAAAGGGTTTTCTTCGTTTTGCTTTGCTTTTTATATAGCGGAAAAGCTTGAAAAATTGCAAAGTTGCATAGATTATACAAGGTAGAGAAAAAAGAGTTCTCAAAGGGTTTCTGATGGAGAAGCCAAAATGATGCGTATTTCGCGACGGCATGAAGGAGGTAGAACATTTGAAATAGCAGTTTCGTAGGCTGTTTTTGGAAAAGCAGTCGATCGAAAGAGTAGTTCTTGCGAGAAGTACTTGACGGTTAAAAAGATGAGAAGAAAAGATTATTCGTAAAGAAAAAGGAGTAAAGGTTGAATCCTGAAACGTACAAGAAAAAAGTTTCCGTCGATGTCGGCGGTCGTGAAATGGTATTTGAAACAGGCTGGCTAGCCAAGCAGGCAAGAGGATCTGTACTTGTTCGCTATGATAATACTGCTGTGCTTATAACGTGCCAAAACGCTGCACCAAGGCCGGGCATTGATTTTTTCCCTTTAACGGTTGAGTACCGTGAAAAAACAGGGGCTGCCGGGAAAATTCCTGGTGGATTTTTTAAACGAGAAGGGCGTCCAACGGCCAAAGAAATTCTTACCTGCCGTTTGATGGATCGTCCAATCCGTCCGCTTTTTCCAGAAGGTTACAAAGAAGAAGTTCAAATTATTGCTACGGTTTTTTCTGCAGATCATGCCCATGATCCTGATATTTGTGCCATGAATGGTTCCCCTTTGGCTGTGTTGTTAGCTGGCTTGCCTTTTGAGGGGCCTGCAGCTTCGGTTCGGGTTGGCAAAAAAGATGGTAAATTTATTATTAACCCAACCTATACAGAGCGTGAAAATGCTGAGCTTGACATGGTCGTAGCAGGAACTCCTGATGCTATCACGATGGTAGAAGCAGGCTGTCTTGAGCTTGACGAAGAAGAAATCTTGCAGGCTCTTGAGCTTGGTCATCAGCAGATTAAGGCTATTTGCGCTGCTCAGCTTGAGTTATGCGAAATGGTGAAACCTCAGGCCCTTGAATGGCAAGCCCCTGAAGGACCTGATGCCAGCTTGCAAGAGCAGTGTAAGGCTTTTTACCCTGCTTTTCGTGAGGCTGTTAAAGTCAGCATCAAGCATGAACGAAAGCAAGCCATTCAAGCAGCGAAAGAAGCCGCTTTTGAGGCTCTGCTTCAAGATGAAGGTGCTGCCAGCGATGATGCAGAAGCTGAAACGATTGCGGCTCGCAATAAGGAAATCCGTAAAGTCATTGGTGGCTATGCTTATCAGGCAATCCGCGATACGATTATTGAAGAGCACCAACGGATCGATGGCCGCAAGCTTGATGAAATTCGCCCAATTGTTTGTGAAGTTCAACCGTTTCCTCGTACTCACGGTTCAGCAATCTTTACCCGGGGAGAAACTCAAGCCTTTGTCAACTGTACCCTTGGTACCGCTGAGGATACTCAGCTGGTTGAAGGACTTGCAGAGAAACGAGACGAACACTTTTTACTTCACTATAATTTTCCACCTTTCTGCACGGGAGAGGCCAAGCCTTTGCGTGGAACAAGCCGCCGAGAAATTGGTCATGGCACTTTAGCAGAACGGGCCTTAAGAGCGGTTTTACCGGCTCAAGATGACTTCCCCTATACTATTCGAGTGGTTTCTGACGTGCTTGAATCAAATGGTTCAAGTTCGATGGCCACCGTTTGCGGTGGTACCCTTTCCATGATGGACGCCGGTGTTCCTGTCCGCAGACCTGTGGCTGGTATTGCCATGGGCTTGATTAAAGAAGCCGAAGAGGTTCGAATTCTTTCGGATATTCTTGGGGATGAAGACCATTGTGGTGACATGGACTTCAAGGTTTGTGGTACGGCTCAAGGTATTACTGCTTTACAGATGGATATTAAAATTACCGGACTTTCAAGAGAGATCATGGAAGAGGCTCTTGGTCAGGCGAAAGCTGGTCGTTTGCATATTCTTGGGGTTATGAATGAAGCGCTTGGCAAGCCTCGGGAAGAAATCAGTCCCTATGCTCCACGTTATGAAACGTGCAAGGTTCCAGTGGATAAAATTGGCCTTGTGATTGGACCTGGCGGCAAGCATATTCGTGGGTTGCAGGAAGAAACTGGCGCTACAATCTCGATTGAAGATGATGGTACGGTGAAGATCTTTGCTGAGGATGGCGAAGGTGCTTTACGAGCCAAGGAAAAGATCGTAACCATGACAGAAGATGTCAGCACAGGTCAGTACTACGAGGGCAAGATTGTTTCGATCCGTGATTTTGGCGTGTTCGCTGAGATCAAGCCAGGAACAGAAGGCCTTTGCCATATTTCTGAAATCAGCGATGAATACGTCGATAATCTTGAAAATGTTGTTGAGCAAGGCCAGGTTTTGAAGTTCAAGGTTATTAACGTTGAAGAGGGAACGGGTAAGGTTAAGCTTTCTCGCAAGGCGGTGATTCTTGAAGACCGTGGCGAGGAATACGTTGCTCCTGCTCCCGTTGCTGCTCGCTCCGGTGGTCGCAGTGGCGGTCGTCGAGATGGCGGAGGAGGCCGTGGTAGAGATGGTGGTGGTCGCAGAGATGGCGGCGGCGGTCGCAGAGACGGTGGCCGTGGCCGTGGCGGAGACCGAGGAGGTCGTCAACGTTCAAGAGATTAAAGCCGTATGAACTTGACTCAAAAAACGATAAGCGCTGCCCTGCTATGTCAAGGCAGCGTTTGTCTTTTATGGGTTTTTTTCATCGGCTCGCAGCTTCTCAAGATCCCAACGCTCACCGCTTGCAGAATCAATGAAATAATCCTTATCTCGAACAGGTTTTGCAGGCAGCCCAATCCAAACCTGACCTCGTTCAGTACCTTTACTGGTAACAAGGGCATGGGCCCCTACCATGGTACCGCGCTTGATATGAGAGCCTGCTAAAATCGTGGCATGGTATGTGATGCGACAATCCGCTTCGATGATTGTTTTGCGATTATCGATTAAAATTTGTTCGTTAATGTCGTGGGTGTGGCTGTAAATATTCACGAAGTCAGAGAGGGAAGAACGATCTCCAAGCACGATACCTCCGCGATCATCAAGGTTAACCCAACGATGGATGACCACATCATCACCGACTTCAAGGTTATAGCCAAAAGCCAGTTCGCAGTAAGGAAAAACCTTAAGGTTCTTGCCGCATTTTTTGAAGATGTACTTTGCCAGCAAACGCCGTAGGGGAAAGCCAAGCTCTAAGTTCATGCCAAGAGCAGAACGATCAAAGAGATACCATAACCAGATCAAGGGTTTAACACGCTCATAGGCTTCTGGATCAGCATCGCCGTAACGCTCGGCTTCAAGCCGAATATTGCGCGGGTCGTAGTGAGCGGCAAGAAGGTTATCGCTCCAGACCGTGGCGTCGGAATCAAGGGTTAAATTGGCGAGCTCAGAAGTTCCTGTATAAAGGGTTCTGAGTGCTTCGCGACAAATAAGATTGCGGTTTATTCCAGCTTCAATTTTTTCTTCGATTAAAGTGAGGAAGTTGTCATAAAGATTTTTGGTTGCTTGTGGGAAGTCCTGCTTTCGCAAGGGTATGCGTTGAAACATGCTTGCCTCGTTTCTTTTTTGTGCTTGTTTATGCTTGCTGATTTTTAGGCAAGAGTATTACTCTTTCCTGACCAGGATCAAAGAACCAATTTTAAAAGTTCTTTTTGATCAATTTTTTGTCACTGTATTTTTTCAGAATTATCGTGTATTGAGCGGTAAGGTAACACACTTCAATGATTTTAGGAAAAATCTTTTTTGTTGATATCTGTGTTTGAATTGAGGCCTAATCTTTTTAAAGCTTAGGGAACGGCGGCAAATATGGCTACGAAACTTGATAAAACCAGAATATCCTTGTCTTGTGGCAGGACGTCGACACTTAAGATCTTGAGTTTAAAGCTTCCCCTTTGCAACTATTTCACTTGTGGGGTGGGACCTATCGTGAGCTTTAGAAAAGCCTGAGGCTTAAGAAAACCCATGTCCTGATCGTGAGTGAAAAGACTTTCCAGAGAGTTGCTTTCAAGACGAGCCACCTGTATTGAAACCTTAGGCTTGTGGTGCTTGCACTCAACCATGCCCTTGATTCCCACGAAAAGCTGAAAATTCGTGGAGCCCGTGGCCTTCCCGCGGCGACTGAAACCAAACCAATTCTTCAGGAGCTCAATAAGTTATGAAGTGTTGCGCTTCCTTTGGAGTAGAGAGTGTGGTTCTCGAATGGGGCTTAAAAAACTTCCTAAGTTATATTCTTCTCTTTTTTTACCCCTAAGCTAAAGTGACTTTTGTCACGCTATGAAAAAGCCATGAAGCATTCTGGAACGAAAAAGCTTTCGTGCAAATAAAAGCCTACCCCCAAAGTGACTTATGTCACTCTTTGAGTTGAGAGTGGAAAAGTCCCTCTAAAGCCAGGGGGGAATCCATTGGATACTTCCCCTAAAGTGACTTTTATCATACTATGACTTTAGTCACATATTTGAAGCGAGAAGCTTTCACCTTAGCGAAATCTTTCGAAAGACTTTTGCCCAGCTCCTGCGCAGGAAAAAATGGTTGTGCGAGTCGTCGAGAGCACCCAGCTTCTCCATTCTTATCTGGAAGTGCTCAGTTATGACTTTGATTACCATGAAAAGCTGAAGCCCCGCGGAGATCGTGGCCTTCCCGCGGCGACTGAAATCAAACCAATTCTCCAGGAACTTCATAACTTATGAAGTATAGCCTTTCCTCTGGAGTAGAGAGTTCAGTGTTTAAACGGGGCCGAAGACTTCTTAGGTTATGTTGTTCTTCCCCCTTAAAAGTGGCTTTGGTTACTTCAAGGCCCCGGCGCTCCGCTCTCGCTCTTTTTAGAGCTTCTCCACTTCGCAGAAATTCAAGCTTTTCCGTTTCGAAACGGCTTGGTGGCCGTTTCTCCCACTCCAAAGCCCCAGCACTCTGCTCTCGCTCCGAAGTGTGATTTTTGTCACTTTTCAGAGCGAAAAAGCTTCTTTAAACTTAGAGGAAATCCATAAAGCACCATCCCCCAACATGACTTTTATCACTTTTTCTGAGGGCCTCTCAAAGCTATAAAATTGTATACTCCCCAAAAGAATCATTTAGAAGTGTCTGACCTCTTTGTTTAAGATCATTCTCAAGTCGGGCAAAAGTTGCTCGACGACAATTGTATACGCGGTTCATTGTAAACGACCAATTCAAACACTTTTGTGTTTGATCCCTAAACCGCGAATAACTCAACACGCTTTGGGCGTGCTGGGATTGTTCGCTTTTAGGGAGGGCTTTGGTCGGCCTACAGTGAGAGCGACGCCTGGCATGCCCTTTCGTTTGAGGCCTCTTTTTTTTGAGGTTTCTTTAAGCAAGGTCCAGCAGCATCGCTTTTCCGCTTCACCTTTTCAAGGAGAACGAGCGATGTTCAAACCCTATCTTTTCACCCTTTATGGCTATGAACTTTTTAAAGACCCTTTCCTTAAGGCCTTTG
>CAZJPQ010000025.1:45110-45831 GCA_964548115.1 uncultured Planctomycetaceae bacterium | reverse complement strand
TGGCACCTCGATGTCGGCTCATCGCATCCTGGGGCTGTAGGCGGTCCCAAGGGTTCTGCTGTTCGCAGATTAAAGCGGTACGTGAGCTGGGTTCAGACCGGCGCGAGCCAGGTTGGTCCCTACCTTCCGTGGGCGTAGGAATCTTGAGAGAACCTGTTCTTAGTACGAGAGGATTGGAATGGACAGACCTCTGGTCTTCCTGTTGGCTTGCTAGAGCCAGTGCAGGGTAGCTACGTCTGGACGAGATAAGCGCTGAAAGCATATAAGCGCGAAGCTCTTCTCAAGATAAGGATTCCCATGAGACTCCTGGAAGACGACCAGGTTGATAGGCCAGGTGTGTAAGCACGGTAACGTGTTGAGCTAACTGGTACTAATCAGTCGATTGGCTTGACCGCAATAACCTTTATTTTCTTTCTGGGGATAGAGAATTATTGTGAGCAAGATGCGTTAAAGTAAAAGATAGTATAGGCACTATCGCACATAATGCTGTGCAAAGATAATGAAGTGATTTGTTAAGAGATCACTGCGCTGAAAATAAGAAGAATGCCAACACTCAGATAGATATTTTGCCGGTGCCCATGCTAAGAGGGCCACACCCGATACCATACCGAACTCGGAAGTTAAGCCTCTTAGGCCGATGATACTCGTAAGGGGAAAGTAGGTTAGCGCCGGCGCCAATTTTAAAAACCACTCTCATTTTTGAGGGTGGTTTTTACGTTTA
>CAZJPQ010000025.1:0-45010 GCA_964548115.1 uncultured Planctomycetaceae bacterium | reverse complement strand
GGAAAGTCTAGAACGTTTAGGAAAGTCTAGAACGTTTAGGAAAGTCTAGAACGTTTAGGAAAGTCTAGAACGTTAAACCGTACTTTGAAATCACAACTTTAAAGATGCTAAAATATTCCTGAAAGTGTGTTGGTATTTCAGAGAGTTTTTTTTTGTGATATATAACTTGAGGTTTTATTGAGATCTTCGTTCTTAGCTTGAATTTTCTTTGGAAGAAGAGGCGACAGGAGGGGGCGAGAAAATAGCTTCAATTGTCTTATATTCAATACCTGGAGCTGAGTTGTTTCTCTCCCCTTTAAGGCGAAAAAAGTGCAGGAAGGAAATGGGATGCGTAGCCTTCGATAAGGTTCAAACCCAGAAAAAGGGGCCTGTCTTAGTGATAGTTTGTTTGCCTCTGCCTCAATGAACCTGTTGTTGCAACCTAAGGTTTCGATATACCCTTGAGCAGTTTTGGCTACGTTTGAAAGTCTACTTTTCAGGGGAGGGGGGGTATTGAGCAAGTCATCGTAAAGAAGTGGGAGATAGTTTTTTCCTTCATTCGCTGACGAAGACGAATAGCTTACGGCCTTGCCTTGATATGTCCGATAAACGTATCATAAAGCAACTTGATTTGAGTGTTTAAGGATCTTAGTGAAAACCTTGAGTTTTGGTTTCTTTGGAGAAGTCCAAAACATGTTCTTGAACTTCCATTTTAAAGAAGACGATTCATGCACCTCTCGCCTTGGACAGGCCTATCAGTAGAGGCCTCATTCCAGCTTTTCCTTGTTCTTAGCTTTAACTTGAGCGTATAGACGTAATGGACAATCCTTTTTATACAAGGCCTTTGGGGATGTGAAGCGATTGAAAAAGCTTTTGTTCATCACTCAAAAAACAAAGAGACTGAAGTCTTTCAGTCTCTTTGCACTCAAAACATTCTCTCTTAAGAGAGCTTGCTAACTTATTTCGCTTTTAAAAGCATCAACAAGATCAAGCCGTTCCCATGGATAATCAAAACCAAAATCGCCAAAGTGTCCATGGCGGGCGGTATTGAGGTAAAGGGGTTGTAAGAGATTTAAGCGCTCAGCGATTGCAGCCGGTTTAAGGCTGACGTGTTTTCGAACTATTTCAGCGAGGACTTGAGGTTCAACTTTAGCTGTGCCAAAGGTTTCAACAAAAAGGCTAACAGGTTCAGCAACCCCAATGGCATAAGCCACTTCAATTTCACAGCGTTCACAAAGCCCTGCAGCGACCAGGTTTTTTGCAATCCAGCGGGTAGCATAGGCTGCGGAACGGTCAACTTTAGAAGGATCTTTGCCAGAAAAAGCTCCACCACCGTTTCGTGCCATACCACCATAGGTATCAACGACAATTTTGCGTCCCGTAAGGCCGGTATCCCCATGGGGCCCGCCGATCACAAAACGTCCTGTGGGATTGACATGGTAGGTGATATTGCTGGTATCAAGATCTGCTGGTAAGGTCGGTTTAATAATTTCTTCGATGACGCCTTCTTCTATGGTCTTGTGTTCAACTTCGGGGCTATGTTGAGTGGAGACAACAACAGTTGTAACACGTTTTGGTTTCCAGCCTTCTTCGTATTCGATTGTAACCTGGCTTTTGCAGTCGGGACGTAACCAGGTGATTTTGTTTTCGGCTCGCAGTTCTGCTTGACGCTGTACAATTTTACGTGAAAGGGCCATGGGTAAAGGCATGAAATCAGGAGTCTCATTACAAGCAAAGCCAAACATCATGCCCTGATCACCGGCCCCCTGATCTCCCTCCTGGCGGTCTACCCCCTGATTGATATCAGGAGACTGTCCATGTAAAGCAACCAGAATGCCGCACGATTTTCCATCAATGCCATAATCAGGATTGGTATATCCTATGTCGCAAATCGTTTTGCGGGCAATTTCATCGGCTCTGGACAGGACTTCCATGGCAGAGCTCTTGACTTCACCTGCAATGACGATTTGTCCAGTGGTGGCAAGGGTTTCACAAGCAACCCGTGAATTCTGATCTTGAGCCAGGAAAGCGTCTAAGATTGCGTCGGAAACCTGATCGCAGAGTTTATCTGGATGCCCCATTCCTACAGCTTCAGAGGTGAAGAGATGTGTTGAGCTCATATTGTTTTCTTTCTTTTAAAATTTTAATACTTGAATAAGCAAAAATACTCTTTGCCGTGCAATCCTAGAATTGAAGAGTAAAGGCTCGTTGCAGGTGTTATAAAGAGCTATTCTTTATTCTAAAGCTTTTACCTTTTTTGTTTTGGAAAGCAACAGCTCTTCTTAAGGCTGTGGTCTATCTCTTATAGTCATATTCGTAAATTTTAAAATAATAAGAGGGGGGTGTGAGTAGAAGCAGACTCTTTTGGTGCAGATTTTGGTTTTTATATCAAGCAGACACATATGCTTTATGAAACAAGACTTGCAAAAGGAAGATGAATGATTGAGAATGAAAGCAGCGCTTTATGAAACAAGACTTGCAATCTGATGCTGAAAAGAGCAGAAGGATAAGAGAGGAGAATCGATGGCAATTGGCAGCGCTGAACAAGCAAAAAAAATTGATGGTTTTTCTGACTTGCGTTCAAAAACTCGTTTTCAGGCGAATGATATAGAAATCAATATTGCCCAACATTCAGGGTATTGCTGGGGGGTTCAGCGTGCTTATGATCAAACCCTTGCTGCCAGTAAAGAAGAAGGCCAGCAGGTCGCAACGTATGGCCCCTTGATTCATAACCCTCAAACCATTGAAGAGCTTCAAAAAGATCACGATGTAAGAGTTATTCATGATGTTGCTGAATTTCAAAAGGGGAAGGTTATCGTGCGCACCCATGGAGTTCCTTTGGAGGTGCAAGCGGCCCTCAAAGAACGGGGGGCAGAGGTTATTGATGCAACTTGCCCTTATGTTCGAGTTTCTCAAAACTATGCAGCTTTACTTCATCGCGAAAAGTATCATGTTGTGATTGTCGGTAATCCTACTCATCCAGAGGTTGTATCGATCCTTTCCTATGCTGGTGGTGAGGGAAGTGTTGTTTCCAGGCCGGAAGATGTTCAGAGTATTCCTCAGCATAAGCGTCGCATTGGAGTTGTGGTGCAGTCGACTATGATTCTGGAAAAGGTGAATATGGTGTTGGCCAAAATTATGGAGATTGCTCAAGAAGTTCGAGTTTTTAACACGATTTGTTATGTGACGGATGAGCGCCAGAAAGATGCTGAACTGGTTGCTCGTGAAAATGATTTTGTAATTGTGATTGGTGGTAAGCAAAGTTCGAATACGAAGAAGCTTGCCGTTGTGGCAGAAGGCTTTGGGACAAGGACTCAGTTGATTGAAGGTCCTGAAGAACTTTGCTTTGAGGAGTTTCAAAGTGCTCAAAAAATTGGAATTCTTGCTGGGGCATCGACTCCGAACTGGTTGATTGATAAAGTTGTTCAAGCACTTGAAGAGCACTATAATTAAAGTAATTCTATCTCATAAGTTTTGCTTTGCATGAAAAACACATAGAAGCATAAAAATACTATAAAAGAAGAGCTCTTGTGGTGCGTGGAGGGTAAGGCTCCTGGCTATTATGGATTTAGAGCAGCATAGGCCTTTATCTGAAGCTCAGTCATCTCACTCTGAAACGTTCAAGGCTTGTCGTGAAACTTTGAGTGACGTTTTTAAGTTTTTGCTTTATGGCAAAGATATTCCAGCCCGTGTTTCTTTAAAGTTTTTACGTGATAATCGCTTGAGTGCCCTTTTTTATCTGCGTTTGGGAGAGCGTGCTCATCCTTTGCGTCAGGCTTGTGCTACGGATTTTGCTTATGCTTTTGAGCGACGGGTTAAGCTTAATCAAGCATGGGAAAAGGTTACAGAGCAGTTGGCTCAAGCTGGGATTGAAAATTTAAGTCTTGGAAGTTTAGCTTACAGCGCAGAAATATTTGGCCATCCGGCTGCTAGGATTCCGCAAGACATAGATCTTTTAATTCATAAAGATGATTTTTCTCAAGCTTTGCGTTTGCTTAAAGAAGAGGGCTGGAGTCGGTTGGCAGGGCATCCGGTTTTAAGTCGTGATGGAATTGAACTTGACCTTCATACCACCCCTGGAGAAGAGGCACGTATTCCTGGTGTTGCCCGAGCTTATGTTCAAAGGACTCAAGATCTTTTTGCTATGAGTTATCAAGCTGCTGGAACTCCGATTCATACCAAGGTTTTAAGGCCTGAAGCTTTACTTGATAATCGTGTCATTCATTTTTTCAAGCATTATTGTTCAAGTTTTCAGCATGGATTGGAGTTACCGCTTTTGCTTAAGCGTCCTTTTGATGCTGCTTTGCTTGAAGAGAGTATTCAGAGAAGTTCGAGTGGCAAGGTTTGGGCTTGTGTGCTTGAAGTGCTTTCAGATTGGGGGCTGATTTCAGAAGAAGATCAGAGCAAGGTTCCTTTAAGTCCTTCTGATCGAGGTTTTGTGAAGCGTTCACGGGTTGAAAAGGTTTTAAAGCTGGTTTCTGAAGGGAGAGGGGGACGAGCTCCTTTAATTCTAACTGCTTTTATGATGCCTCCAGCAGCACGTATTCGTTATGCTTGGCACTTGGCCTGGCCGGCACGAAAAATTCTGCTTGATGCTTATGCAGAGCCTGAAGCGGGATTTTTGAGAAGTCTTGTTTTAAGGGGACGCCGGCTATTCAAAGCTATTTCTGGAGTGATTCAAAAACGTTAAAAAAGAACAAAAAGCGATGAGTATGAACGAGTGGAACGTTATTGATTGGATTCGTACACAGCTTGGTACTCCTGGTGAAAGCGTGCCAGTAGGACTTGGTGATGACTGTGCTTTGATCAAAGGGAGTACCCAAGAGTTTTTGTTTAAAGTTGATTCGTTACTTGAAACAACCCATTTTCAGCTTCACAGTCCAGAAGAGAAAGCTTTTTTATCGCCATTACAGGTCGGTTATAAGGCTATGGCCAGAACGATCAGTGATATTGCAGCTATGGGAGGTTGGCCTTCTTTTGCACTTGTGGCTGTAGCATTGCCGAAGCGCAAATACTTACCAGCATCTCATCCTTTTCAATCAGATCAGGCGTTGCAAGACCTTTTCCATGGTTTGCAAAAGGCTGCTCAGCCCTTTGAACTTAAGATTGTAGGAGGGGATACCGCTTCCTGGAAGGCTGAGCAAGGGCTTTGTCTCAGCGTGAGTATGCTTGGAGAAATCAGAAATAATTATAAGCCTCTTTTACGCTCTTTGGCTCAGCCAGGACAAAGGCTTTATGTGACAGGTGAGCTTGGCGGATCAATTCTAGGCAAGCATGCTGATTTTATACCAAGGGTCAGAGAAGCTGAATGGCTGGGAAGTTTTGGGGTAGAAAGTATGATTGATCTTTCTGATGGTCTTTCGAGCGATCTTTGGCAGCTTTGCAGAGAGAGTGGCTGTGGAGCAAGGGTTATCCAGGAGCACTTGCCTATTTCTGAAGCTGCTTACCAGCTCGCACAAACAAGCCAGCAGCACGCTTTTGAACACGCTCTCCATGATGGAGAAGACTTTGAATTACTCTTTGGTGTTGCCGCTGAAAAGAGTCAGGAGCTGGAACGAAGCTGGCCTTTTGAAACAGGGCTTCAAGCTATAGGGGAATGCATACCCTATCACTTCGAAGGGACAAAAGAGCGTAAGCCTGGCGAAGGTCTTTATCTTGTACAATCAGATCAGGAAGTTCCACTTTTACCAGCCGGCTATCAACACCGTCTTTAAGCCTGTTGAAGTTGAGGGTTGTTTCAAGGGCCCGTGTCTAGTCGCTTCAAATAAAAAAAGGAACCTCTAGGTGAGAGGTTCCTTGGAGTAATTCAAAAGTGAGAATTTAAAATGAAGAAGCTTTTGTTTTGTCTTTATTCTTGAGAAGCTCCAGTTACTGTTTCTTCAAGGACTTCTTCTTCAATGATTTCTGAACAGTTGTCAATCAAGAGGACAGGTTTCTCCCAACCCTCGTATTTTTTGAGTTCTCCGTTGAGGGCAACTTTTCTATTCCATACACGGTCAAGATCTCCTTCAAGCCAACGCAAGTAGTAAATGATGTTGCCGTCTTGATCGAGAAGAGCATGGCTGGCAGGCGAAATGGCCTTGCGTCCATGGTGAGCGACTTTTCCCTGGACCAGGAAATTCAGAGCTTCTTCAGGGCTGATTTCTCCAATTGTTGACGCTTGAGAAGGTTGTGCTTTTTTCAGGGTTTCTTGAATCTGAACATCTTGCTCTTTTGAACTTTCATTTTCTGATAAAGCTTGTTCCTTGATGGCGTCAATTTTTTCAATGGTACGCTGGATGAGTTGAACGCGCAGGCTTGCTGAAGAACGAACTTTTTCGTTTTGAGCAAAACGAGCGTACTGGTCATAAAGAGCCTTGACTTCTTCCAGGTCTCGTTTCGTTGAGCTTTTCTTAAATTCCTCAAGCAAGAGCTTGTCCAATTCTTGGAAGGCTTTAAGCTCACTTTGAAGTTCTTCTACACTAAGGTTTTCGGATTGGGTTGTTTTATTGTGAACTTCTTGAACTTCAGGTTTTGCTTGCGTTTCTTTTGTTTGAGGTTGTTCGATATTTTGAGTTCCTGGATTTTCAGCTCCTGGTTGGGAATGCTCCTTGGCGGGTTCTGTATTTTTTGTTTTTGTGTTTTCCGCTAGAGAAGAGAGAAGCTCAGGCGGTAATTTTTCAAGCTTCGTAATAAAGTCTGCGTGCAGCCAACCACGGGCTTCGCTTGGAGGAACCAATGCAAGAAAACCATTTTCTTCGATCACTTGTCCAGCATCATTGCGTTTTAAAGTTACTTCTTTATGGCTGATCTGTCCGATTGGGTAATGAGCAGTATCAGACGTAACTCTGATATTGACGTTGTCTCCGGTGATAAGGGCTTTTCCAGAGCCCTGGTTTTGAACCAGGCTTTTATGAACCCAACATGATACGTCTTCTGGAAGCCCAACTTCGACCCAATTATCTTTGGTGCTGTGGATTTGGAGCAGGTCACTCTTTTTCAAAACTTTAATGGTAAAGTATTGAGTTGAGGGACCACTCCGAAGTCTGACTGATGAGGCGTTTACTTCTCCATAAAGAAGAGAGCTTTTCTCTTGAGCGTACAACGAGGTGAGCGTTGCTAAGAATAAGAGACTTAAAGCTATGAAGAGGCATTCGAAGAAAATGGATGAGGCTTTCACGCTGATATCCTTTCCAGCACTAATGCTTGTGGCTTGTGGGAATTGATTTATAGATTTCTAAAAACAAATACTTTTTGAATGATATGAAACAACCTTATGAAATAATCTTGTAAGTCAAGCTTGTGAAACGTAACGCTTGTTTTGCCTTAGCTTGACAAATAGTTGTGTCGGTAAATTATTTGAAAACATAAAGAGAAAATTGAGAAAAAAGAAAATCAGGGTTTGACGCAAAAAGAAAGCGAAGCTTTGGAAAGCTTTTAAGCATTCGGTTGAATTCGAAAAAAACAAGAAAAGACCCTAAGGTTCTTTGCCTGAACTGTAGGGCTAAAACGAATGAAACGCCGCCAGGGGGACATAGGCGACGTTTCATCTAAGCTCAAAGCACGTTGTGGCAGCAACGGGAACCCACAGAAATGTGGAATAGCTTCGAGCTCTTTATACACCTGATTATACGTACAAGAACCAAGAATACAAATAAAAATATAAAAAGGATAAAATAAATATTAAATGCAAAATAGTTGCATTTCGAACGAAACCTCAGGCTCGGTGCTTTTGTACACAGAAGTAAAGCCTTTTAAGAGGCCTTTTTAAAGGATTGAAGGTTATAAGCTTGTTTTGAAGGTGTGAGAGGGGGAGGATCCCAAGAGGTTTAAGAGTTTCTTTTTCGTGGAGTTATTTCACTCTTTCACAAAAACGAGAGCTCATAGAGTTTCTTGATTTATCTCCAAAGAGGCTTAGTGCCAATCAACCGAAAGGTGCTAATAGCTTAAAAGTTCACGCAGGCTGGAGACGATCTTTTTTTGATTCGGCAGCATAGCCTTTTCAAGTGGCAGAGCATAGGGAACTGGAATATCAAGGGAACCCAGGCGTTTTACAGGAGCATCAAGGAATTCAAAGCATTGATCAGCAATGATGCTTGCAAATTCACCACTGATGCTTCCGGTCAGACAGGCTTCTGTAAGCACAAGAGCGCGGTTTGTTTTCTTGACGCTCTCAAGGATCGCTTCGGAATCAAAGGGTAAAAGGGAGCGTAAATCAATCACTTCAACTTCAACCCCTTCCTGACTTAATTCTTCTGCTGCTGCTAGAGCTTTATGAACCATCAAGCCATAGGTTATGACGGTGGCATCTTTACCTGTGCGAGCTTTTCGAGCAACTCCTATGGGAACCGTGAAGTCGGGGTCATCAGGAGTCTTTTCCTTAATTTTTGGATCGCGGTAGAGGTGCTTATGTTCAAAATAAAGCACAGGGTTTTGATCCCGGATCGCTGATCGCAGCAGTCCTTTAGCATCGCTCGGAGTTGAGGGACAAACAAGTTTGAGCCCAGGAGTATGAAAAAACCAGGCCTCCATAGATGCTGAATGAAAGGGGCCTCCGCCCCCGACAGCCCCAAAAGGGAGTCTTACGACCATTGGAACATTCGGTCCCCAGCGATAGTGGATCTTAGCTGCATTATTCACCAGCTGGTTAAAACCGCAGGCAACAAAATCAGCAAACTGCATTTCAGCAATGGGACGCATGCCGTAAAGAGCTGCTCCGATAGCATTACCAATGATGGCACTTTCAGAAAGTGGGGTATCCCAAATTCGTTCTTCTCCAAATTTTTCAAGTAAACCAGCTGTTACCCGAAAGGCACCAGCGTATTGACCGATGTCTTCGCCGAGACAAAAGACACGATTATCGCTCTCCATCTCTTCATGGAGACACTGGTTCATAGCTTGAAGGAGGGTTACCGCTTCCATAGGGGTCGTTTCTTTCGATAAAAATACTCTTTAAAATTTGGGTCTGGTGGAGTTGTCCTTAGATATCTTTATGAGGTGACAAACATAAAGGGTTAGCGGAAGTCTTGGGCATAAAGAAAATCATCGTCTTCGTGTGCCGGGTGTGGTTGTTGGGCATAGACTCCTTGTGTTACTGATTGAGGGTTTGGTCCTGCTTGAGCATTGGCCCATTCTTCAGCTTCTTCCACCTCTGCTCGCACATCTTGCCAAAGCTCTTCAATCCCCTTTTCGTTAAGGTAACCGGCTTCAAGCAAGTAGCGCTCATAGCGTGCAATAGGATCGCGAGCTTCCCAGTAGTCTTTAATTTCTTGGGGAACATAGCCTGCATCGTCGTGTTCAGCATGGCCCTTACGACGAAAAGTTAATGCTTCAAACATTTGGAAGCCTTCGCCCGAGCGCGCTTTGTTTACAGCTTTCTTTGTGACTTCATAAACTTCAAGGGCGTCATTGCCATCAATGGTAAAGGATTCAATTCCATAGCCAATGCCTTTATCAGCAAAAGAAGAAGCTCGGCACTGTTTCTCAACAGGCGTTGAGTAAGCGTATTGGTTGTTTTCGATAATCAGAACCATTGGAGCCTTCAGAACCGCGGCAAAGTTTACGTCTTCGTGGAACTCGCCGGTTGACGTGGAGCCCTCACCAATCCAGGAAAGCGCAACTCGTTGTTCCCCTCGCATACGTGCGGCAAGCACATAACCAGAGCACAATGCAATTGAAGCCCCAAGCATGGAAATCGGAGCAATAATGCCATGGCGTAAATCGCCAAGGTGAGTATTGCCATCTCGCCCGCCAGTGGGGGAGTTTGCCCGAAACATATAGTTTGCAAGGAACGAACGAACAGGTAGGCCTTTAACAAGGATGGATCCGCCATTACGAATCATGGGGCCAATAACGTCAGGCTTTTCAAGGGCATAGGTTGAGGCGCAGGAAAGGGCTTCCTGGCCAAGCGAGCTGAAAGCTGCTCCGACAACTAAGCCACGTCGATAGAGCAAGGAAATCTTATCATCGAAGGCGCGGTTTAAACACATCCAACGGTAAAGCTCAAGCTGTTGGTCTTGTGTTAGAGAAGTTTCTCCTTTGAGGGGAGGTGCGTCTGCCAGTTTTTTCATGCTTCTATCTCAGTGCTTTTTGATTCTGTTTTGTTTGTGTTCTTTACTTATATCTCAAATCTCTTCAGATTCCACTCAGATCTTTTTGAGCTCTTGGAGATTAAAGTTTATCCCAGCATGATTTGTAAAGCTCTGGAAGTCAACCCTATTTGAAAGGCTTGTTGGTGGTGACTCAGGGGGCAGTTGTGAATGGCTTGCCTTGAAGGTAGTGTTTTTCAAGGGTTTTGAGGAAACGATGCTTCTTTTCGAAACTTGGCCAAAGCACTCCTGAAGAGAAGTCCATAAGCGCAAGTATGATAAAAATGCCTAAAAGGAGCTGCCACGCCTTATTCTTGAGCATACGTTTAAAAGAAAAGCCAGGTTGCTGGCTTTTTAGGAGGCGAAAGCGAGGCCAGAACGCTGGAACAGCATCTTGGTAGTCTTTGTAGTCTTGGCCAAAGAGTTTGATCAGTACCGTTTCTTCGTGGGTAATTTGGGGTTTATAAAAGAGGTAGTAAACAAGGGCAAAGGGCAGGCTTGCCAAGCAGCCGAAAAGCCAGGAGCTTGCAAAGAAGAAACCCCACCAGAGAAGTAAAGTTCCGAGGTAAAGGGGGTGGCGAACAAAAGCGTAAGGCCCGGAGCTGGCCAGCTCTCGTTTTTTAAGGATAACCCCCAAAGCCCACAGGCGAACCCAGACGCCAAGGCTGACAAGAATAAGCCCAAGGATACGCAGGGCTTGAGTCCACCATTCCTGTTCTGGGCTTAGAAGCGGGGTTTTGCATGCGAGAATAACAAGGATACAAAAGGGCCATAGTATTTTGAGCCGTCGTTGGTTATGGGATAGGGGCATTTGTATTGATCCTCTTGTGGAATGGCTTTTGCTTGGCTGTTAGAGGGGGTGTTGCCTTGGGAATCCCTTAGCTATAGTTCAAAATTTAAGATATTATGCAACCATAGTCGGGTGTTTTTCAAGCGCTAATTTTGACTTGTAAGTTCTTTTGAGAGAATGATTTACGAGCGCAACCAGAAATGTTTTGGCGGTTGCATAATTCAATAATTATTTCGTTGCGTGATCACCTCAAGAAAGAGTCGGATTCTCTTGATTAAGGCTTCTCCATTTCGGTGCAGCTTGGGGGTAAAGAAGCTTTTCCATTTCAAGACAACTTAGTCGCTTCTTCGTTCCAGAACAGTCCCCCGGACTGTTCTGGAACGAAGAAGTCTCACTCCAAAGTCCCATTCCGAAGGGTTACAGAACCCCATAATTATTTCTCGTTTTTATAGCAAGAAAAGCCTCCCCCCCTGAAATGTGACTTTTGCCACTTTACTAGTCTGGCTTAGGACAAAGCCTCTTGATCTTGGTCATTATGCGATCGCTCTTATCTGGGATAGTAAGCACGTTATCGACGCCGCGGCCTCTTAGCTTTTTATGATGGGCCTTGGATGGAGCCTCCGTGACTGCCAGCACTTTGACCTTGTATTCAGAGTTTTTGATGACTCTGTGGGCCTGATCCAGGCGGTCCTCATGAAGAATTACAAGGTCAAGAGGCAGAACTTCGAGCATCGCTTCCAGAAGTTCTGGGCTGGCTGTTGGCAGAATCAGGCATTCGCTGAGATCAAAAGCCTTAAGGAAAGGGTCATGAAGAAATTCATAGCCATAAAGGGTAAAAAGGTAGCGCTTGGGCATCGCAGGCCTCCTTGAAAAAGGTGAAGCGGTAAGCGAAGCTGGGTGCTGTCAAAAGCCTTAAATAAAGAGGCCTAAAACGAAAGGGCACGCCAAGTATCGCTCCAGCTTCAGGCCAGCTATAGCCCACGGAAGAAACGAACAACTCAACGCACCCACAATAGGTGGTGGTAGTTCGCAGTCCTCCGGTAGGTACTTATAGCTGTTTGAAGCTGACCGCGTATACAATTGTCGTCGAGCAACTCTTGCCCGACTTGAGGATGATCTTAAACCAAAGGTCTAATGAGTTCTAAATCATTCTTTGGGAGAGTTTAGAATTTTATAGCTCTAGGAAGCCCTCAGAAAAAGTGATTTTTATCCCCCTTTGTCGTGAGACTTCACAGCGAGAAGCACGACCCCAAATTCGTTTACTGAGTTGCGCTTTACCACTCTAAAAAGTGATAAAAGTCACTTCAGGGGGACGCCATTCAAGAAGAAGTGGGGAAAAGCTTTGATTGCAAATAAAAGGAGCATCTGCCTCATAAAGTGACTGAAGTCGCTTTTAAAGCCAGAGCAGAAAAGCTTGAACTTACGATTCGTTTTCGCTTTGGTTGTTCTCAGAACTTTCAGCCAAAGCGTTGAGGTCTTCCTCTTGGGGAAGTTCGCTAAGAGACTGGATTCCAAAGCTGTTGAGAAAAGTGGTCGTTGTGCCGTACAAAGCTGAACCGCTGCCACTTGCTTTTTCTTTTTTGCGCCCAGTGATTTTTATCAGGTCACGATCAGAGAGAATACGTAAATAATGATCAGATTGGCTGCCCCGAATGGCTTCTATTTCAAGGCGTGTTACCGGCTGTTTATAGGCAATTACAGCCAGTGTTTCCAGTGCTCCTGGAGTGAGCTTTTGGGCTTTTTTCTCACGCTGAAGTTTAAGGATATCCGTTTCAAAATCCTTGCGAGTTGCAAGCTGGTAGCCATTTGCCCGTTCGCAAAGTTCAAAAGCCCTGCCATCATAGCAGCGAGCAAGGATTTCTGCTGCCTGACGAAGAGGCACAATACTGTCAAGATCCAGCAGAGAAGCAAGTTTGCGTGCAGAAAGCGGTTTGTTTGAAACAAAGAGTAATGCTTCTAAACGCAGGGCCAGACTTTCAAGATTTTGATCCGAATCCTGAACTTGAGGAGAAGCTTCTTCCTGCTCAGGGGAGGGTTTTGTTTCTGAAGCTTTTTCTTCCATCTGTTTTCTCTCTTGCTGTTTTCTCTCTTGTTTTTATTTCTTCTTCTTTTGCTTTTTATTGGTCACAGGCCACACATAATTGGGGATAAAGCCTTATCATAAAAACTTTGAGATTCGCATGAAGTGTCCTTGGACCAGGCAACACTTGACTTTTACGAAAAAAAACTGGAAAGGCAAGTCTTTCAAAACCCTTGAGGGCTTTGAAATGACCTGAGAGTGTTTGCTTAAAACATGATGCATGACTTTGTAAATATACACTATCTTTCCATAGAGCCTAACGTTTTGGCTGAAACCCTGTTGTCTGTAACGGCTCTCCGGGGATTTGATAGATCACATGATGTTTTTGACTGTTTTGCATGACAGCTGCCCAGCGCTGTAAGCGCTCATCACTTACTTCACCAGCTTGGGCTATGGTTTCCGCTATTTGGGGTTGAAGTTCCTGGTAGGAGAGAGTGCTTGGCAGCGTCCGATCCTTGAGCATGACAATACGATAATCATGGGGAGCAACCTGGATAACATCGCTGTATTCCCCAGGCTCAAGTGTTTCAAAAAGAAGTTCTTCAATACCTGGAGCCAACCCCTGATAGCGAAAAGCTTTCTTCATAATACTGTGATCAACCGAAGTCAGGAGCGCAAGTCTTTGAAACTCTTCCCAGAGGGTTTTTTCGCTTTGGCCCTTTTCTCCTTTTTCTCGAGCGGCATCAATATTTGCTAAAGCCTCGGTTGCATCCTTATAGGTTGTCAGCTTTATCTGTGAATAGTTTGCCATCGTATGGGTCATCTCGAAATAATGGATGACGTGGCGACGCAGCAGTATTTGTCGGCTGCTGGAATAGATTGTTTTACGAAGCCCTTCTTCGGTTAATCCTTTACTTTGAAGAAAATTTTCCCAGGAAAGCAAGCCGCCATGATTCTCCTTCAGCTGCTGTTTGAGCTCTTCGATACGTTTGTCAGTCAGTGCATGCCGTTCATCATCACTGATCTTAATGCCCAGCTGGTCAGCTTCTGAACGCAATAAAGAAAGATTAATCAGGTATTCATAAGCGTGCTGAAGATGGCGATCTTTGGGGTCTAAAAGACTCTCAATCTCTTGAATGCGTGCCAATACCTCTTCAGCTCGTACACTGTACGTGCCTGTTTTGATGACGACACCTTCAGGCAATTCAGGAGAAGAAGAGTTTGAAGCTTCCTTTTCCTGGGCATGCTGCTTGTCTGCATATTGAAGAAAAAAAACAAAGCCCATTATTGTAAAAGGTGTAAAGAGTAATATCAGCAAGCGATAGGGCATTTTCATGGAAATTATCTTTCTCATTAAGCAAAGAAGCAGAATAGGGGAACTTATAGAAAAATCATTTTAGCACAAGTTTGCTTGGTATGAAAAGAAGCACTTCAAAAGAAAGAAGCGAAAATATATTTTTATTACCTTTATGGGATATTTTTAAACCAAAGAGCCGAGAGCCTGAGAATCTTGATTTTGTGGAAATAAGGTTAAAGATAGACTGAAAGAGGGGTTACCAAAGGTGTTTAATCGTGCATTAAAGTAAAAAGAGGTTATAATCATAAACCATTTCAAGATAGATGTTGAATATCCCTTGTTGTGAGTGTGTAAAAGAGGAAGTTAATGAGATTGTATGGGAAAGCAACACGACAAAGACGCTAAGCAAAATACTTCTTCCCAGCCTCAGACAGGGAGTGAAAATAGGGACGATGTTTCAACTTTTCAACTTCGCTCAAGCTTTAAGCAGGCTCTTATCAAGTTAGGGATACTTGATTTAGAGAAACTTGAAGAGGCAAAACGATCATTCGATCAGCTCATTCAAAAACGCGATCAGGATAAGAGCAAAAGCGATTCATACTTTGAAGCTTTTTTAGTCAAGCAAGGGTACCTGAAAAGCCAGGAGCTTGCGAAGGTAAAGGACTTTGAAAAAGTTGCTTCAGTGTATAAGGCCATTCCGGGGTATAAGATTGTGCGTTTGCTTGGCAGTGGGGCAATGGGCTCAGTTTACCAGGCCTGGCAGGTCCAATTGGAGCGTTGGGTTGCGATTAAAATTCTTAAACCGGAACTTGCTCGGCGCCCTGAACTTAAAGAGCGTTTTTTGATAGAAGCGCGTGCTGCCGCTCGTTTGAACCACCCTAATGTGATTGCAGGTATTGATGCTGGCGAAATTGATGGGCTGTGTTACTTTATTATGGAGTTTGTTGAAGGGCAAAGTGTTGGCGAAATCCTTCGAAAGCGAGGACCAATAGCTGAGAAACAGGCTCTTCAAATTGTTTATCAGGTTGCTCAAGCCTTGGAACATGCCGAGAATCATCGACTTGTTCATCGTGATATTAAGCCTGATAACATTATGGTAAACCGCAATAAAACAGCAAAGCTCCTTGATCTTGGCCTCGCAAAAATAGGGCTTGCTTCTCGAGATACAAATAAAACAACGCCTGGAACTGCGGTTGGAACACCAAACTATATTGCCCCTGAGCAGGCTCTTGGCAAAACGGAGATCGATACTCGTTCAGATATATATTCACTGGGCGCAACCCTTTTTAAAATGCTGACAGGACAAACGCCTTTTCAGGGAAAAATGGAAGCAGTGATGTATCAGCATGTGCATGAGCCGTTGCCAGATCCGCGGGAGTTTTATCCAGATCTGAGCGAAGGGGTTGTCAAGCTTCTCTATGCCATGATGGAAAAAGATCCTTGTGATCGTCCTGAAAGCGCAAAAAAGCTTGTGAGTTGGATAAAGTCAATTCTGGAGCCAGAAGTGCAAAAAGCACCGGCAGCAGGGGAAGCTTCTCCGAAGTCTTTTGGTCGGGGGCGGGCTAAGAAAAAACCAGGCAAACGAAAATTCTTGAGGGAAGTTTCTCAGCAAAGGCATGGAGCAGAGAGTGGGCAAAGAACAACCGAAGATGAAGCATACCGTATGCCTCGAAAGCGTCGACGTCGTTTTAACAAGAATTGGTAAGGAAAGAAGTGAATGGAGCAAAAATTAGATATTCTTGCGATTGGTGCTCATCCAGATGATGTCGAGATGACTTCTGGGGGTTACCTTGCCCTTGCTGCCCAAGAAGGTAAAAAAACAGGAGCCTTACACTTGAGCAAAGGTGAGATGGGAACACGAGGCAGCCCAGAGCAAAGAGTAGAAGAGGCAGAAGCTGCAGGAAAAGTCTTAGGTTTTCAGGTTGTGGAGTTTGCTGGGCTTCTTGATGGGCATATCTGGTGTGATGAGCAAAGTGTTCATAAGGTTGTGGAGGCTATTCGTCGTTTTCGTCCAAGTCTTGTGATTGCTCCCTACCCTCTTTGTCATCACCCTGATCACGAAGAGAGCGCTAAAATTGTGATTCGTGCTCTTCACTTTGCAGGCAAGCAAAAATATCAGGCCTTGGGGAAACCTCATAATGTTGCAGGGTTGATTCATGCGCGCTATAGTTATCCTTTTGAAGCAAGTTTTTATGTTGATGTAAGTGAGGTCGTTGAAATCAAGCGAAAAGCTATTGAGTGCTATGGCTCTCAATTTCGTCCAGAGGGCGAAGAACCTCAAACCCGTTTATCAAACCCCAAATTTGTTGATCAGTTGCTGGCACGTGGTATGGGAGAGGGCTTGCGCTCAGGAGTTATTCATGCAGAGGCTTATCGTAGTTTTGGTCCCTTTATTTTCAAAGACCCATTGGCAATTTTCAATGCTCAGGCACCTGTTTCAACCTTGACTCGTTAATGTATGATGAGGGGGAAAGGGGCTTTTTGAAGTATGAGTAAAACGAAGCGCGAAGAGGTGTACTCAAAAAGAAGAGGTATGCTCAAAAACGAAAAGAAAAGTTGAGGAGAAATAGGATGTCTCAAGAGCCTCAAGCTGAACAAGCTTTACTCAGCCATATTAACGAAGAGGGCCAAGCTGTGATGGTTAACATCGCACAAAAAGCTGTCACTGCTCGACAGGCCTGGGCCAAGGGGTACTTACTTTTGCCTCAAGAAGCTTTTCAAGCTCTTAAGGATAATAGTATTCCAAAAGGAGATGTGATTGCAACGGCAAGAATTGCGGGAATTATGGCTGCAAAACAAACCCATGAAAGCATTCCTCTTTGCCATCCTCTTAAGGTCGTCCATGTCAGTATCGACTTTAAACTTTTTGCCTGGGCTGAGCTATCTCAAGAATTGCGCCTGTCTCAGGCTTTTGAAAACGGCGGTGCACTGGAAGTGACAAGTCATGTTGGAGCGCTTGATCGCACAGGGGTTGAGATGGAAGCTTTGCATGCTGCTTCAGTAACGCTTTTGAGTGCTTATGATATGCTGAAGGCTTTAAATAAGGGCATGGTTATCACAGGGCTTTATCTTGACCGTAAAGAAGGAGGGCGCTCTGGAGACTATCGTGCTTCAGGCCTCTTAACTTAAGGTCTCAAGTATTGTCGGACTCTAAGCTGGAAAGAGGGCCGTATTATTGAAGAGACTTTGAATAATGATTTTGAATGGTTTAAACAGAGAGGCTCATAGTTTTCACTTAAGATTAAAGAGTTTCGTGAGGAAGAGTTGGGCAGGACTGATTCATGTATGAACCTTTAAACAAAGATTACCAGTTGATTGATCGAGCTGAAGACCTTAAAGCTCTTCGAGAAGAGCTTTCAAAGGCTTCTCTTCTTGCTATTGATATAGAATCAAACGGTTATTACCATTATTTTGAACGGACTTGTATCCTTACGGTTTCAACAGAAGAGCGCACCTTTATTATTGATTCAATTAAGCTTTGGGAGCATATGGGCAGCTTGAAGGCGCTTTTCTCTGATCCCGATAGGCTGGTTTTGTTTCATGCAGGCGGCTATGATGTTGCAAGCTTGAAGCGTGATTTTTCATATACCTTTGCAAATGTGTTTGATTCTCTGGAAGCTGCTAAGCTTCTCGGTCATGAATCATTAGGGCTGGCAAGTCTTGTGGAGCATTACTGTGGGGTAAAACTTCCAAAAGAATTACAGCGTTATAACTGGAGCCGGCGTCCTTTATGCGAAGAGCATATGGCCTATTTGATTGGGGATACCTGTTATCTCTTCCGTTTGAAAACGTTGCTCATGGAAGAGCTTGAAGCGAAAGATCTCCTTGAAGAGTTTGCAATTGGATGTGAACAATTAAAGGCTGTCAGTGCTGGTAAGCCTCCAAATACCAACGCTTTTTGGCGCTTGAAAGGGATTAAGAGTCTTACAAATTCCGAACGCGGAGCATTAAAGGCTTTGTGGGAAGTGCGGGATAAGCTTGCTCAAAAATATGATAAGGCTCCTTTTCGAATACTATCAAATTCTTTGCTTTTAAAACTTGTACAGAAAAAACCTGCCAGCCTTGATCAACTTTTTGGGACAAAAGAGCTTTCTTCTCAGATCTTTGAAAAACACGGATCTGAGTTTATTGAGGCTGTGGAGGTTGGGTTAGCCAACCCCTGTGATATGAGTCTTCGCCCAAAACCAAAAAGAAAAGATGCTGAATCAGCTTTTCGTCCAACCTTACCAAAACATCTCCATGCCCAAAGACAAGCTTTAAAAAAGCTGAAATCATGGAGGTTGGACGAGGCCGAACGCAGGGAAATTGGGATTCAGGGGGTTTTGCCAACACCAGTTCTAAAGCAAATTGCTTACGGGTTGCCTGTAAATATCGATGAAATATCTAAAATTCCTGATTTTGGGCAGCGCCGACTTGAACGTTATGCTGATGTGATTATAACGTTTATACAAGATATTGAACTTACTCTGAAATGAGAGTTCTTGAGGTGAAAAGTTTATTTGTTATAAAAAGCTTGATACTTTCTGGGAAGAACGCTGAATTTTTGAGGCTTTCATTGAAAATAAGAGCTTAAGGTTGTGAAATAAGATACGTTCAGATGAGGTTCTTTGCCTTATGCACCCGTAGCTCAACTGGATAGAGCGTCGGTTTCCGGAGTCGAAGGTTCCAGGTTCAAGTCCTGGCGGGTGCACCATCTTTACTTCTCCTCATCAGGCTCTTTTCAATTTTTCCATAGCTCAGAATCCGCTAAGCCTGAAATTGAAGCTTTAAATATGAGTTACGCTCGTAGGTGGGGTGTGTTCGCAAAGAGTCTGATTATTCGGCCTTTCAATATTTTATGCGAAAAGCCCTTTTCAAAGCTTCGACTTTTTCTTTTCTTTCTGGGGCAATAAGAACTATAAAGTAGAAAGACGTTTTCAGGGAATCTTATAAAGCAATATTTTATGGTATTGAGATGAGATCAATAAAAGAGAATCAACTTTGTTTAAGGCAAATTGAGGAGGAAAACTATGCAACTCCGTTTCGACGATGACGAATCAAAAGATCAAGATAAAGATAAAGATGCAAACGCTTCTTTTATGAATGAACTTTTGAAGTCAAGGACAATTATTTGTTCAAAGGGAGTTGATGATAAACTTGCAACTGCTGTTATCAGCCAGCTTTTTGTGCTTGAGCAGCAGGATTCAGAGCAACCTATTACGGTAATCGTAAACTCTCCAGGGGGATCTGCTGATTCTGGCTTTGCGATTTATGATGCTTTGCGTTTCGTCTCTTGTCCTGTTCGAACAATTAGTATGGGAATTTGTGCTTCTGCGGGCGTTATGATCTTTCTTGGGGGTGATAAGGGAATGCGCTTATGTACGCCTACGGCTCGTTTTCTTTTGCATCAACCAAGTATGCGCAGTATGGGACAAGCCAGTGATCTTGAGATTATGTCCCGAGAAGTTGATCGGTTGAAGCTACAGTATAATGAAATTGTTGCTGAAGCAACGGGGCGTGAGCTTAAAACGATTGAAAATGATGTTAACAGGGACTTTTGGTTGCCAGCCAAGGAAGCCCAAAAGTATGGGCTTGTAGATAAAGTCATTGTTGAACGCCATGAGCTTGAGGATTAGTTTTTATTTTCATAAAAAAATGGAAAGTCATAACAGGTGTTTTTCCAAAGTACGTCTCACTTTTTTTGTTTCGATTCTATAAAAGCCGGACTCTCAGGTGGTATGCGCTTATGCTCTTACCTTGGATTTCTTATTGTATTGCCTACTGTGGGGCTTTTGGGTTGTGGAGAAGGAGACTTTGATCAGCGCCTTCGAACCAGTGTAGAAGAGTCACTTGATAGCGCTTTCCAAGGAATTAACTCAAATCCAGGAAAAAGTCCTTTTGGGGCACTTCATGGCTTTGCATCTACTGGCGGGCCCGTTTCAAATGCACGCCTTCTTCTTTTCCCTGTTGATGAAAAAGGCAATGTCCTTGAGGATGAGGAGAGCATTTTAGGAGACTCTTTAACTTCGGGGGCTTTGGGTTTTGACTTCAAACCTTCGCCGGGCAGTTCTGGACAAGAAATAAGTGAAGCTGAGGGACGCCTTATTGCCTCGCGTTTTTCGGTGAGTTTACGAAAAGCATACCGAGGGCCAGTTATTATAGCTTTGCGTTCAAACCAGGTTGCGGGAACAGACTCTTATTATGCTGACCCGGCCCGGGCTTTTTCAGCACCAAACAAATCTTTTGATCAAGAAGCCGAACTTCTTGGTTATGTGCTTGATTTTCCTTTCTCAAATACCACTCCAGTGGTAAGCCCTCTTACAACTTTGGTTGTTGAAAGGGCTCTTTTTCTTGGGGGAGCTTCGAGTGGCAATCTTAATATTGCTGCGCGACAGGTCGGCGCTTTTTTTGGCCTTTTACAAGCTCGCAGGCGTTTGCCGAACAACCTTTTGCAGGAAAATTTTCGAGATCAAGATGCCTTAAATGAAGACCTTGCTTTTGCTGCAATTGCTCAGATTGCTTTACAAGCGGGGGTCCCCAGTGCCAATGTTTGGAAAGCCTTACGTCTTGATATTCGTGATGATGGGGAATTAAATTCTTCTCTGACTATCCCAATTCCAGGTAGCAGTCTTTTTCTGCCTTCACTGCAATCACAAAACGTAATTGGGCAAGAGTTGCTGGAATTAGGGTACCTTGCTCCAGGAAATTTTGAGAATCGAAGCGGTATAACCCTTTCAGGCAGTGGAGTTCAGGCCCAGCTTGATTTTCTCAATACTGAGCGTCGGTTTTCTGATTTTAGCCTAACGATGGAAGAGCTTTCACTGGAGTCAAGCGTGCTTCGTCTTGCTCCTGGAGAAAGCCGTCAGCTGGGGCTTCGGGCTTTTTCAAGTTTGGCAGGATCTCGTTATCTCGTTGTCAGTTCAGATGGTCCAAGTGTCAGCCGCTATGAAGCTCTCTCTGGAGATTTAGCTTTATGCCAGTTTATTGGACCAGGTCGGATCCAAGTTTCTGAGAGTGCACTGCCGGGGAGAAGCTGCGAAATAGTCATACGCTTGCGTCCAGATGGCCAAACTTTGACGGGAAATTTTGATCGCAGCATAAAGCTTAGGGTTGTTGTTACCCCTTAGACCTGCCTTCAAGCTTAAGCCGAAAAAGATTATTCCTTTTCTTTCTTCTTCTTTTTTATTCTTCTTCTTTTTGTGGTGGCAGCTGATCGCTGAAGTTCCAGGTTATGATGCTTTGGTCGCCGCCGCTTGAGAAAAGGACTTTTGCTTCTCTGTCAAAAAAGAGGGCTTGGACATTTTTAGCGTGGCCACTGAGTTCGCAAACCTTTTGCTTTTTAAGATAATCATAAAAAAGGATTCTGCGGTTGCCATTGCCTGCAAACGCAACCAGCTTGCCATGGGGAGAAAAAAGAACCTGGCGGGGAGCCTTCAAGTCAGAGAAAGGTAAACGAAAGACAATTTTTTGGGTGTCAAGTTCAAAGACAAGACCTACGGCCCTTCCGCAAGAGGCTAAATACTTTCCATCAGGACTTAGAGCGAGGTCAAAAATAGAACTTCGATACGATTCAAGGTTTGAGAGAAACTGACGAGTACTCAACGTAAGCATCTCTATTTTCCCATCATCGCCGCCAGCAATCAAGAGGTTATGAGAAGCCGAAACTGTTAATGTGTTTACGGGCTCTCCAAAGGGGTGTTCCCATTTTTGGGTAAAGAAAGGCAACGAAAAGCAACGAATATAACCGTCTTCGCCGGCACTTATGAGCTCCTCCTGACCAGGCTCGATAGTAAAACTATTAATTTTTTCTGCATGGGCTTGCACCTTGTGAATCGGGGACAAATCGTCTAATTGAAAACTCATTAAAAAACCATTGCCGTTAGCAACAATCAGCGTCTCTTGATTGGGACCAAAAGCAAGTTGAGTGACACGCCCTTCGGTGTGGATTGTTGTGCTTGCTTTGAGATTCTCAAGCGATTTTGAATCACGAATTTCAAGCTTTTGCTTTAATTGACTTGAAAGAGCGATTGCGGTGTGTGCTCCGTTTGCTGAAAAAGCGCTGGCTTGAATAAAGTTGCCATGTTCAAAAGTATAGCGCGAAAGTGGACTGGCGATATTTTCAAGCTTCTCAAGAACAAGCTGCTCCTGTTCTGAAAGTGTTTCTTGGGTTTCAGGCCAACCGAGAGCTTCAATTTCTTCTTGAACGTCATACCACTTTCCTGTTTGAATTTCTCTTAGCCAACGGGCTTCCTGGGTTGAGAGAGCTGCAATCTTTGAACTATAATCAGCGACATGAACATTCAAGTTTTGGAGCTTATGGAGAACTTCATCAGCACGTTCAAGATCATTTTCTTCGAGAGCTTGCTCCATTGTATTGATAAGTCTTGAAACTTCCTGAAGTACTTTTTCATAACTTTCAATTGATTCTAAGCTGGTCTCGAGATTTTCAAGTTCTGCTTGAGCCTCGGCAATGCTTCGTTGTTCAATATACGTTTTAAAAGCTAAAGCGTGCTCAAGAAGCTTGTGATATGTTTGTGCGCGCTCTTGAATTTCTTGATCAGAATCTAAGAGAAGCGTATCAAGTTTTGTTTTAAGATCAGAAATTTCCCCAAGTAAGAGTTGTTTATAAATTTCTTCAAGCTCAAGCAGTAATCCCAAGCGTTCCTGAGCAAGAGGAATATCGCTTTTAAAGGCTTCAAGCTGAGTTTTTTGTTCTTTATTCAATGGAAGTTTGGAGCAGCCTTCAAGCAGTTTTGAAGCTTCGTCTATTTCCCCTTGAGCAATCTTTTCTGAAATTTCGTTTTGAAGCTCTTGGAAAAGCTTCTTTACTTTTTCTGGAATACGATCACGAAGGTTTTCAAGTTCTTCTTTTTGTTCTGAGTTAAGATATTGATATGGGATATTTGAAAGTGTTAGTTCAATAGCATGAAACTCAGAAGCATGAAGTTGTTTTTCTGCATCTAGAAGAAGAACTTGAAAAACATGATCAACTTTGGTTTCGAATTGTTCTTGGTATTTTTCTTTGGCCGCAATGAGTTTTTCTTGAGAGAGCTTTTCAGGATAGTTCTCTATAAGCTTTTCGAACGTGCTTATAGCCCCCTGTGCTTGCTCAAAGTTTTCTTCCTCTAATGCTTCATTGAATTCTTTTTCTAATTTTTTTGCCTTGAGTCCAAGCGCTAAAAGTTTCAGGTTTTTAAGTCGATTTTGCTCCAAGGCTGAAAGTTTTGATTTTTCAGCTTTGTTAAAGAAGCGTTCTATCTTGCGAAAATCACTCTTGTTAATGGCTTCTTCAGCTTGATCCAAAAGCTTTTGAGCTTCTCGTTTGTTTTCCTTTGTTGCATTTTTGTTGTCAGTATTCTTAGGCTCGTCTAAAGGAGGAGTTTTTTTGTTGGAGTCTTTTTTATTTGCTGAAGAGGCAGATTTTTTTTGTGTATTCGGTTCCGAACGCGCTTGAATTCCAGGGTTTGGCTTTTTTTGTTTGTGCTTCTGTTTTTGTAAAATGGAAGTCAGCCCTACCAGTGCCAAAAGGAGAACGATTACGAAGGTGGCTAAGCGTAAGGCCTTGCGAAAGCGTTGAAAGAAGGGAGCTTTTACTGAATTATCACCGTTGATTTCTGATGGAGGAGAAAAATTCTTCTTTTGAATTTCTGGGGGGGCCTTGTCCTCAGAGCCTTGAGCTTTTGGAAACTCTGCTAAAGTTGATGTTGAGAGAACTTCTTTCATTGCTGGCGTTGTATTCACCAAAGAAGCTGCAGGAGAAAGAGGAGTATTGGAAGCAAGCATGTCGTCTTCAGAAAGAACCTCGGGTAAAATGTTTCCACGGATTTCTGCCGATGGTGCCGTTGCCAGCAGCCTTTGGAGTTCCTCACGTACCATTTGAACATTCTGAATCCGCTGCTCAGGATTTTTTGCGACCATTTTCTTGAGAAGTGAAACCATTTTTTCTGGGAAATAACGGAATACTTCTTTGGGAAAAGGCACCTCTTTCTGGATATGAGCAAGAGCAATAGCAATCGGGGTTTGCCCGCTGAAGGGAGGTTTTCCCCTCATCATATGATAAAGCGTAATTCCCAGGGAGTAAATATCACTCCGTCCATCGACAGCTTTTGTTTCAGCCTGTTCAGGACTCATGTAAAGAGGGGTCCCCATAACCTGACCACTGAGAGTGAGGCCAGATTGGTGATCCATCGCACAGGCAAGCCCAAAGTCACTCACCTTAATGCTACCATCTTTTGCAAGCAAAATATTATGGGGCTTAATATCGCGATGAATGAGACCTTCGTTATGAGCTAACTCAAGAGCGCTTGCTGCAGCAAGGCCAATTTCAAGCGTTTTACGATAGGCAAAACGTTTCCCTCCTCGAAGCATACGAGCAGCATCAGAACCCGCAACGTATTCCATGCTCAAATAATAAACGCCTTCCTGCTGGGCTACATTATAGATCCGAACGATATGAGGGTGGTTCAGTTTTACAGCTAAACGAGCTTCTCGCAAAAAACGCTGGACAAGAATTTCATCAGTTGCAAGGTCGTCTGGCAGTACCTTGACAGCAACATCAATGTCAAGATCAAGGTGATGTCCTAGATAAACAACACCCATCCCACCTTTGCCAAGAACTTCTTTGATCTCAATTTGGCCAAGCGTAAACCCGACCAGGCTGCCACCTTGAGCCCGCCGCATGGCTGCATTAATAACAGAATCTGTTCGACGCTTTTGAGCAGCAACTCCCGCCCCAGGCATTTGAGGAAAATGAATGGTCGAAGAAGAGGAAACTTTTTTTTCCTTGCTGCTGGCATTAGTCGTGGAACGTGCCGGTGTTGATTCAAGGGAAAAGAGGGTTTCTTCTTGAGGAGTTATTTCTACTGGTGTTGTCTTTGAAAGCGAGGCTTTCTCAATATCTAAAGGGATATAAAAAGGACGGTTGCAGTGGTTGCATTTTGGGTTATGTTCTTGGGCGGCGAGGAAATCTTGGATTTCCTGCAGGGAATACTTTGAGTCGCAGTGCGGACAAGCATAGTCTTGTGCTGAAAGAACTAAAATAGATGGATTCTTTTTATCAGCCATAGTCTGTGCTCAGGATGCTCCAGCAATTTTTAAATGAAGCTTGGAGTATAACACATTAGGGCTTGATAGCTGAATAATTTTTAGCAGCAGAGTTTTGAATAAGCATCAAAAATGAATGTATTTTGAGTCATTACGAGGTCAGGGATAAAAGCATTTGGCCTAACGTTTATACGGGAGCGCAAGGCCTTTCTCCAGCATGTAAGAGTTTACATCAAGCCCATCAACATAAACTTTTGCCAGTAGCCTTCCAAAGTTCCCTCGTTTGACAATTTGCCCTGTTTTTTTCTTGGTGGGAAATTCAAGACGAACGGTTTTTCCCTTTTTTTCAGGCATCAGAAGGTTTTCTAAAGCTTTTTTTGAGTCTTCTCTTTCCTTTCCTTTGTCAGGACTATCAATACCAACAAGCCTTACTTTTGTTGGGGTCCCATCATAGATGATTTCAAAGGTATCACCGTCAACAACACGCATTACCTGGAATTGCTTAGCGGTTATTTCACGGGTTTCAGGAATCTCAAAAGGAGCAGGCGGAAAAACAAAGCTTGCGAGGGCGCTATCTAATTCAGATATTCTTAGAGTGAAAGCACATAGAAGGCCAATTAAACAAAGAAAAGAGAGCGCAGAAAGTATAAAAGAGCGCTTTCTTTCTGCCAGCAAGGCTGCTGTCAGAAAACCGTTATCCACAACTTCAACTTTTCGGATCGTACAGCGAAGACTTTCTTTTTTCTTACCTTGAACTAAAGCATATTCTTCTTGAAGCTCTTTAACATAATGCTTCGCTTGACCAAGGTTCAAAAAAACCTTTTTAAAAGGATCTTCTTCGAAACATTTTTCTTCAAGTACCTGAGAAGGAATTTCAACCCGAAAAACGTGCACGATTCTTCCTCGCAACGAGATATTTTCCCCTGTGACCCAGCAAAGCCAAAAGCTTCTTTGTTGCCAAAGAATGTGTTTAAATATACAGCTTTTTTGTGTGCGATCAACAAAAAATATAAAAAATACATAATAAAACAAACAAGCAAAATATGTCATATAGGTAAAATTCGTCAGTAAGCCTGAGTAGGCCTTTATTTTATATGAAATCTCTTGCAAGTTAGAGTTAAAGCGTATTGATGGAGGGGATGGTCTATCAGGTGTCGTTCTAGAGGGGGAGTTTCTGCTCTTTCTTTCTGAGCTTATAGTTATCGATCTCCCAAAAAGGTTGATGGAAGAGTTTCAGGTTTGATGTGGATGGAGAGTTTGTCTTAAGAGAAGTCCAGAAGTGATTAAGAGAGAGCTCAAGCTTTAAAATTCAAAAACCCGTAGAAAGATAAGCTTTTGCTACGGGTTTCAGGTTCTTATGAGACAAAATCTTTTACGAAAAAAACGAGCCTAAAAACTTTGTTCTTCTTTTGTCTTTGTTCTTTCGAAGCTGAAAGGCTCAGGGGTGAATTGTTTTTTTATTTTAGATTTATGGCCTGAGTGATGGGAGTGTTCAAGCTTTTTCTCGATAATACCATTGTCAAGCCAGCGGACTTTGTAAACAAAGGTGCCAACCTTTTTTTGAAGCTCCTTATTTTTCCCAGGGTAGGTGAGAGAAAACCCTTGAGAGTTCTTCTCGTATAGAAATGATTGTTGAGAACTTTCTGTAAAGCAGCCATGGGCATTGCAAGTAGAATTGAGTCGAGCTTTGAAGGCCGTTGGAAGCCTTCCATGTTCATTGCGGTAAGCAATAATCTTATCCGCAACTTTTTCCATGTTTTCCGAAGTATGCTTGTAAATATCTCTGTCATGGCTGGAGGTAAAGGAGCTGCATTTCATGGATGGAAGCTTTATCTTGGAAGCTAAACCTGAGGGGCCTGCGATTGCCAAAACCGAGATAAGCACTCCGATGATTCCAAAAGGTAGAGTATGCTTCCATGAACGAAAATGAAATATATGAAGCAGGCTCAAAGCAAGCGTCATAAAGCCCAAAATATGCCCAAAGCATAAACGTTCGGAGACCACAAGAGCGAATACTGAAAGTCCAACCAGCCCTAGAGAATTCAAGAAGGAAACTTTTTTGCTTGTGCAAAGCGTTACACTTTTTCTTTTCCGAGAACCAGGCTTGTGAAAAATATCTTGAAATTGCTTCGATCCACCAGGTTGATTATGCGGCTGAAAAAAGGCGGTGTGGCTTTGATAGCCATCATGAGGACGAGCGCTTCCTTTTTCAAAAGTTTGATCGTAGTCTGGGTTGCTCGAAGACGCTTCTTCAGGCAGGGGTGGAGGTGTGGTCGGAGCTATAGCAGCTTCTGGTTGTTGAAAAGAAGGGGTTGGGTTTTCAGTCGGCCTGAGATCATGAAGTCCTGAAACATCAGGAACTTCAACGATATCGTAGATGAGCTCGTTTTGTGCCAGGGAAATAATAGCTCCACAACGGGGACACCGAACCTTTTTTCCGAGATAAAATTCACTAAGACCCTGGGAGTAACCACAGGAATGACATTGTGCTTGAATATTCATGATATTTCCCCTTTATGTTTTGAAAGTGATAAAGCTCTAAAACACTACGGAGAGCTTTTTTGGAAACATCTCTTTAAGATACAGGCTATGTACTCACATTTTAGCTTCATTCTCTGGCTTTTCATAGGATCTATTGCAAAAAACCTTTTGCTAATAAGCCCAAGATTGCAAAGGAGTAAAAGAGGAGGTGTTGGCAAAAGAGAGAATGTTTTAAATCAGGTCTTGTACTTGTGGCAAGTAGCGATGATAAAACTTTTTCATTCCTGGAATTTCAAAGAATGCTTTTGTCGTAGCAGCATCAAGTTCCTGGCGCCAGTGTTGCTCAAGTTGGATTGTTGGCTTTGCGGCAAAGAGCTGAGGATTCCCTCCAATGGCATGGGAGTGATCTCGAGATATCGTCAGCATGGGGTGTGCTTGAGCTGGAGAAAGAGGGAAAGCTAAGCCAAGAAATTCTATGATTTCTTGAAGACTTTGAAGAGGAGAAAGGCAGAGTTTGTCGTAAGAGAGCAGCAGGGTTCTTTCTGGGAGGTAGGCTTGGCAAAAATTGACTATGGCCATGTTGGCTTTCAGCCAGGCTTCAGCCAGGTGCTGGAACGATCGCTTGCTTCCCTTACGTTTCATGGATGCAAGATAAGCTCTACCATCCCGTATTAAATGAACGACTCGAAGTTTTTGAGGGAGAAAACTCCTCAAGAGTGAGAGGCGAAAGATATTTTTACTCGAGTCAACCAAGACCTTTTTTTCACTGAAAGCGTGAAGTGCCTGGTACCAGGAAAGGCTATTTTGAACTCTCTGATAGGTCTTTCGATCAAGAAGAGGCAGAGTTCTTTTTGTCATAAGAGGGCTTTGTTTTGTGCATAACCAGCGTAAATATCGTTCTTTATGTTTTTGATACCAGGAAAACGGGGCTTGTTGCAATACGTTTGTGGGGTAGGTTTCGAAAAGTTTGAAAGCGTTTTTTATCGTGTCTTTGTGTTTAATCTCAAAAACTCTTTTGCCTTGGGCGGCTAAGGATTCCCAAAAAGGACAAGCGTGGAAAAGCTTTCCACAACTGCAATGAAGCTGATGGTGTCGGGAGCCGCGGGCATAAAAAGGCAAGGCCTCAGCTTCGCCAATTGAAAACACTTCGGGGTGATTCTGAAGAAGATGCTGCAAAAGCGTTGAAGCATTTCCTGGCAAACCAGCTATATAGAGAAGAAGCATGAAAACTCAGGCATGTAGGGTATGTATAGAAGAAAGTGACGTTTTTTTGTGATACAACCCAAGAGTCTTCAGGAGAGATTTTTGAGTCGCTCTTCAGCCAACTCCACAATTTTGTTGGAAACCTCTTGAATCGTGAGATCACTTGAATCTATTTCAACCGCATCAATAGCTTTTTTGAGTGCGCCAACCTCTCGGGACATATCGAGGCGATCGCGGTTGCGCATCTTACGCTCAAGCTCTTCAAGAGAGATTTCTTCCGAAGTCCCTTTGATTTCTTCAAAACGCCTGCGAGCTCTTTTATCCGGAGCTGCCCATAGATAGATTTTAAGGAAAGCGTTTGGAAAAACTTCTGTTCCCTGATCCCGTCCATCAGATACAAAGTTTCCAGGTTCAGCAATTTGACGTTGAAGCTTTGAAGCAAGTTCTCGAACTTCCCGTAAATCAGCAACGTAGCGGACATTTTCTGTAACCCATTCGGTACGAATTTTTTGGGTAACATCTTTGTTGTCAAGTCGAACGATAACTGGGGCATCTTCCTGCCAGTTCATTTCAAGCTTGCAGTTATCAACCGCATCAATAATGGCTTGGAAATCAACTCTTTCTGCCTGCAGATCGATGCCAGCGTTCATTGCCGCTAGAGTTGCAGTGCGGTAGATTGCTCCTGTATCAAGAAATTGAAAGCCCAAACGGGCAGCAACAATTCTACCGACAGTACTTTTCCCGGATGCCGCAGGCCCATCAATCGTAATAATGCGCGTTGGTCCAGAGTTTTCGTTTTGTGATGTCATGATTTCAAACTTCCTTTACTTTGATGCTTTATTGTTATTCTTTCTTTATCGTCTCTTTGAAGATTTTCGTGACTTAACATGAAACCTAAGTTCTTGTCCTTTAACGTTGACGAGAGGCTTTGTTTTGTGACCAAGCTTATCCTTCTTTTGCGAAAGGTCAATTTTTAAAACTTCTGAACCTTCGAGTTCAATATTTTGAGTGAGTTCAAAATTATGACCTTGGGTATTAAGAAAGAGGCATGTTGTTTCACCATCGAAATGCAAGTTTCTTCCTCGCAAAACGACATCTTCGTAAAGAAGTTGGACTTTTTTCGAGATTTGAAAAGAAGAGAGCTGCCAGGGGAGGGATTCAAAAATAATTGTATCGTTGCTATTCGAAGAGCGAGTAAAAGATGCAAAGAGACCTGTCCCGGAAAAATGGTCAACAGGTGTTTTTGCCCCGTTTTGTTCCTGGTTATTTTGATAAGCCGAAAAAGAAAAAGCCCCTGGAAATTCTATTTCCAGCTCTGTTGCGTTAACTTGCTGGTTTTTTGTTTGAGAAGCTGAGTTCTCTGGTTTTTTATGCCGCAAAAGGAGACCGCTTTCAAGTTCCAGGAGAAATCCTGCTTGATAACGATCCAAAACCTGGTCAAAGGTCATGAGCAGCTCAAGAAAGCGTATGCTTTGTTCTGAGCCTGAGAGTGAAGTCATGCCTTTCAGCCGAAGCACTTTTTGGTGTTCTTCGTTTTTAAAAATAAGGCGCTGTGTTGAAAGTTCCAGGGCTTGAAAAGGCAATGAGAGTTTGGTCTGGCCAGGAATTTCAAAATACAGATTATTATTTTTAAGAATTGAGCTTTTTTGGGTTTGTTGTGTTGGAAGAAGAGTCAACTCAAGTTGAGTTCCTTCTAAGATAAGATATTTTTCAGAGCTTCGTTCTTTATAACTTTTCCATTCCCGAATTGTTCCCAGTCCATAAAGCCGGGGCAAAATTTTATAGTTTTGAAATGATAGGGAAAAGAAAGAGTTGAGGAGCAGTGAAATTGATTCCTGGTGTTTATCTTTTTTGAGAGAAAAGAAGAAGCTTCCGGAGCTTTTTAATATCAGGTGATCAAAGAGTAAAAGAGAGGATCTTTCTTGAAAGCCCAACGAATCAAGCAGTGGAGAAACAAGAAGCTTGTCAAGGAGGTTCATAAAACTCTCAGAACGCAGAATTAAAGTAAAGGGGGCCTGGAAGAGTAATTCAAAAAGTGATGCTTCAAAAGAAAGCGTAAGCTCAGAGGTTTCTATAATATCGTGACCAAACGCGCAGAAGACCTTCTCTTTGCCTGCACTTTGTGCTTTAAGTGAGGCTTTCACAACCTCAAATGCCTGAGGAGAAGGGTTTTCCAGGGCTGGCTTAAATTCAAGAAAGAGTGATAGCGAGCCAGCTTCAAGGTAGCTTTTCGCTGGAGTGTGAATATTCTTTTCATCAATAAAGCTTTTTGTTGTGGTTTGTATGGTGAGGCTCGGACGTTTTTGAGTCGCTTTTTGAAGAGCAAAAAAACGATAGGCCAGAATATCTACTTGTGAAGAAGTCGTAACTTGATAATGGAGTATCTGATTTTGAGAGGTTTCATCAGAAGAAAGTTCTTTATCGAGTAAACGTTTCTCCAGGGATGAAAAAAGACTGGATGTTCCAGGAAAAGTTACTTTTTCCAGGGTTATGCGAACTTCTTGACCAAGAAGCTGGAGTTTAAGTTGATCAGAATCTTGATGCGCCGTTACAGAATCAGAGAAAAGTGCAGTGTAGCGTTTGTCTTCTTTGAAAAATGCTAGGCGAGGTAAGATCCCAGAACCATCGCAATGAAAAGTTTTAATCATTTGAGGTTGAATCGTTGTGAAATTCTGGAGGTGTTCGCTTGTTTTCTTCGAAGAAGAGTCTCTCTTTTGTGAAGAGTTATCTTCGAGCGAAAGTTTGAGGTTATCTCCATTAAACTCAAGGCTGCCTGATTCAAGAAAATCAAATTTCGCATGGGCTTGACCATTTGCTTCAACAGACCAAGTTTGATCTTGATGGTTAAAAAGAATACTTTTCCGAGAACGTAAATAAAAAACGGTGGGGTTGTTATCTTTGGGAATTCCCTTGTGTGATTTTTGTGTGCTTCCTTGTACCACAGGAAAGCCTTCAAAGAGATAGGATTCTTTGTTTTGATCGTCTACTGAAACAGAGAGTGATTCCGCGTGCGCATGAATTCCCATAAACGCCAGATAAATATTGCCCAGGGCTTCCATGGATCTTAGAGCGAAGAGAGAAGGAGCGTTGTGATCTTCAGGAATTGAATCTTGTGATTGCTGGAACTTGCCTTTAAAGGCTGCTATCTGGGCTGAAAGCAGGAGCTTGGAAGATTTCTCATAAACCTGTTCAAAGCGGGTTGTACCTTTAAGATAAAGTTCAAAACCATAATCTTCAGAGGGGTGCTTCTCTTCATGTTGAGAGGCGGGAACTTCTAGAAGGAGGCGGGCGTATTCCTCGCAGCGGACACGAAGCTTTGTTGTTTCTTTTCCGAAAAGAGCAGAATCGTGACGTGAGAATTCTAAGACGTTCATCCCTTCTGTTTTGACTTCCAATTTTTGAAAGTGTTGCTTTTTTACTCCTTGGGAAGAAGAGCTGGGGGAAGAATCGAAGTCTTGTGGGGGGGGAGAAAACATGATTTCTGCTTGTGCACTTTTTGCTTCGAAACTTACAAATGGGCTGGTGATTTGAAAGTCAAGAGCTCTTGAGACTGTCATTACTGAATGCTTGTGGTCATAGTGAAGAACTCCAGAGTGAAAACTCATGGTAAAAGTTTCTTCTTTTTCGGAAGCTGAAGTTTCAAATTCAGCTATGAGTTCAGTTTTGCATTCGAGGGTATAGGTTTTTGTGTCGAGAAGAATATGATCACAACGTGCAGAGAAAAAGGAGTTTTGCTCAAGGTCAAACTCTTCAAGTTCGGGGTTATCTTTATCTCCATTTTGAAATTGAAAAAGATAGAGCTGGGCTTTATGGACTTCAATTTCGCCTGTAGGGGTTGTTTTGCCTTTACCGCCAAAAACGATGCCTTGAATCTGTCCGTCTTCCAAAAGCATGATCTCAAGGGACTCAACATCTGCTTCAGGGAGTTCTAATTTTTGGACAGGGGTAAACTCGGCTTCTTCCTGTTGAGGTGTTTTGAAATACGCTTTTGCTTTAAGCTGTTGAGAGAGGCAGCATAAAGAAAGAAAGCTTAAAAAATAGATTAGCTTCAGACTATACATAGATATTTCTATTCTCTCCACAGTATGGTGAGGTCATAAACATCATAACGTTCTGCTCGGGCATTGATGTCAGGAGGAATAAGGTAACTTAGCTTTTCTCGGTTGACCTCCAAGCGAAGGGGAACCATTGTAATCCTGCCGACTCGTGATAGTGGATCTGCATCTTCCCGCTCTTCGTAATCGAGTTTTGCTGGAGTTATATCGTGAAGGTCAAGAATGAGCTTGACGTTTTCAGCATTAAAAGCAGATTTTTGCTGGGGATTGACCAGCAGACGAAGCTTGAAGTCTTTTATACTTGACGTACTTACGAATTCGACTCGTTTTTCAACCATCCAATAGGGCATTAAGATTGTTATGGGAATTGTTTGAGTAACGTCTTCAAATTTAACATCCTGCCCGAATGTTAAGGTGATACTGATTGCACTCAGAGGCTCTTTTTTTGAATTAAGAAATTCGACTCCCTCCAGGGGTTGAAGGGCCATACGATATGGATGACTTTGTGAAAAGAAGTTTTCTTTTTCTTCGGGACTCATCTTCTGGAGCTTTTCAGAGAGCTCTAAAGTAAGATCAAGAGGAACCAGCTCAGGAAAAAGCTTTCCTTTTGGGTCTGCAATTTTCTGGAGATAGGACCAGGGACCGAAAGCGTCTACTTCTGTGTTAATTTCAACCTGGGCCTTGTAGCCCTGCGGCAGTATAATAGGAAGCTTTTGCGGGTCAAAATCAACAGCCTTCTTGACCCGCTTTTCAAGAACGACTTTTACCGTTCTCTCAGAGTTAATAAGCTCCGAGTCAATTTCTTTTGGGGTTTCAAATTTCGTAGCTTGAAACTTCTGTACTTGCAGATCGAGAACAATTTGATGGTTATGATCAGGCTTTTTTTCCCCGATATCGTTTTTTGTGATAACGAATTGGTAAAGACTTCCCCGTTCTTTTCGTTCAAGTATTTCCTGATAACGACTCAGTTCGTCTTGGGGACCCGTAAGACGTAAGGGTGGTTTGAAATCTGGTTGCGAATAAACCCTAAAGTCCTTTCTGAGCTCTTGGTCATGGGGATCAAGCACAGCCTCAAGGTTTACCTGGTTCTCAAGGATCTGGCTTTTTGAAACGCTTTGGCGCACACCCCACCAAATCAGCGATGCTAAGAGAAAAACAATGAAGTGGATACGCCAGCCAATCTTAAGGAAAGGAGCTTTCTTGGTCGCAGCAGTTGATGTCTCACGTTTGCGTACACGTGATGTTTCTGATCTGGAGGTCGATTTTTTGTCTTTCATGAAGAAACCTCGGCTTTTTCCCATACTTCAGAAGAGCCTGTCTCGGCATCTTCCAAAGCGGAGCGTAAGCTTTGCTCCAAGGTCTCACGGTCAAGATCTTCGAAGAGTTGTCCTCGGGAAGCGAGACTAACTCTTCCACTCTCTTCGCTCACAACAATACTGATGGCATCTGATTCTTCGCTGATTCCAATAGCTGCCCGGTGGCGCGTCCCAAGGTGTTTTGAGATGCTTACGTTTTCAGTGAGAGGAAGCAGTGTTCCAGCTGATAAAACTCGAAAACCCCTGATAATAACAGCCCCATCATGGAGTGCGTTGCCAGGATGAAAAATGCTTTGAAGCAGTTCAGGAGTCAGTTTGGCATCAAGCAGCGTGCCTCGATCGGCATAATTCCCAAGGCGAACACCTCTTTCGATCACCAGGAGTGTTCCAATTCTTAAGCGAGCCAGGCGAAACGTTGCTTGGGTGAGCAAGGAAATAACATCTTCTTTATTTTTCACAAGGGTGCTGAAGAATCGATTTTGGCCTAAACGAATGACACCTCTTCGAAGTTCTGGCTGGAAAATAATCAAAAGCCCAAAGAGAAGGTAGTCAATCAGTTTTTCTAAAAGCAATTCGATGCGATAAAGCTTAAAAAGACTAGCGGCGAGGTAGAAGATAACAAACATGACTCCAAGTACAATAGCAATGCCTTTTAAAGCACTATCTCCAGTGGAACCTCGTACAAAACTATAAATAACTAAAAGTCCACCATAAATGATGAAGATTTCGATAAGGGCTGTAATCGTTGGGTCCATGGTTTGTAAAGTATGTTCAAAGAGTTCGATTCTAGTTTCATCAGCTGCTTTATGATCATACAAGAAAGCACCACTAAGAATAAACGAAGAACTCAGGGCTTGTACAAGCTTTTCTTTTCGTTTGCTTTTTTGTTTTGAGTAAAAAAGAGTATGGCATTGGAGATAAGCAAACTCCAAGTGACTCTTGCTTGGCTGCCAGATATTTTTCACTTCTTGACAAAATAAAGGCTTTTATTGCTGGGCTAGGTTATGAACGCTGGGGTCTTTTTATTCTTCTTCTGGATCTTTCTGATGAGTAAAAGAAGTTGCATAAGGTGTTGATGTCAACCCGAGAATGTCACCAACACCCGCGGCTTGTTTTTTCCAAACCAATGGCTTGAGGTTATGATCATCAAAAAAGGGTTGTTCTTGTTCCGTAATCACAACCGTTCTTTCTATTGTGGAGTTTGATGTGCTGATCTGATCAAAGAGTTGGCGCATTTCTTTTTCAAGCAATCCGCGGACATCAAGTATTACAAATGAGGGATTGTATTTCTCAAGATTAAGGACAAGCTTTTCCCGTTGGATACGGATAGGTTCTTCGTCGGTGTGTTGGCGCAGATATTCCTCAAGGCTGCAAAGAGCAATCTGTGGTCCATAGGCAAAAAGGACTTTCTTGCCTTGAAAATCGAGATAAGAGGTCGACCAGTTTTTAAGCAAGTAAGATGCGTTGAGGTATTCAAGCGTATGGTGCAGATCTTGATAGAAGCTTTGGGTCGAAACTCGGCATGTTGCTTCAGAAAGTTCCGCAATAGTAAGCCATTCCCATTCTATTTGCGGCAGACGGTCGTGAGCAACATCGGTATAGCCAAAGCCATGAACCCAGCGGTTGGCAACAATCAAAAGTGCTCCCGCCTGTTTGTCAAAAATGGCATCAGATGCATAATTATCGATATGCAAGTGGTGGCAGGCAACGGATTGATAAATCTGTTTTGAAATATGCCATTGTCGCATGAGTAAACGAGCAACTGTTGGGTGGTCTGTCTTAAAGAAAGATATTTCTGCGTCGTTGAGGTCAAGGTTGAGCGAGTGTGCCCGTTCAAGGATCCCAGTATAATCATCATGAGCGAGGTCGTCGAAGAGGAGTTTACCAATGTCATGAAGGAGGCCTGCACAAAAAAGGGATTCAGGGCAGACACGAGCTTTTGAGGCTAATCGAGTAAGCCGGTGAGCAACCAGGGCCGTACCAATAGAGTGAAGCCAGAGACGCTTGCGATCAATACCCCCAGGGTCGTCTTCGGCTTGAAACTCTTCAAAGAGTTCTGCCGCAAGCACCAGGTCTCGTATGCCTTCAGCTCCAATGGCTTGGGTTGCTTCTTCAGTATTTTTGACCGGATTTTCAAGATTGTAAAAGGAAGTATTTAAAAAGCGTATCAAACGATCTTCAAGTATTGGCGCATCAACCATAATCTCAGCAATCTGTTCAGGTTGGCTTTTATTGCTGGAAACTGCGTCAATTAAGGCTTGGGAAATTTGAGGGAAAGAATAAGCCTCAAAGGCTTGTTTTAAGAGGTCTTGAAGGTCCTTGAAGGCACGTTTTTTTTGTCTTTTTTCTCTGTGCCAACGCTCTCGTTCTTGTTTTGCCTTTTGCCTTTGCTTGCGTTCTTTGTCTCGTTTTTCCTGAGAAGCATGCTTCTTTTGTTGAGGTTTCTTTAGCTTATTGGTATCGGATTCCAAAGCGTTTTGGGGTTGATCCGTACTTTTAATTTTATCTTCGTTCTTTTGATCTTTTTTGTTTTGAGAAGCTGAAATTTTTGACTCAGAGGAGTGGTCTTTTGTTTGGGAGGCGCCGTGCAGGGAATCCTCAGAGGAGTGCTGAGCCTGAGAGGAGTTTGAAACCTTTGTTGTTTCCTGGTTTGAAGAGAGTGGATTACGATGCTCTTTGATCTTGCTTGAAAGGTTCTCAGAGAGAGCAGAAAGCCCAGCAGAAGTTTTGAACAAGATCGTTTTTTCAGGAATCGCTGTTTGAGAAGGTGTTGTATTATGGCTCTTTGAATCTTTTGAGCCTTGGGGAAGTTTTTGAGTTTTGAGCAGGTCTTGTTCCTGGGTTAGCTTTCGATAACGCCCAGAGTCTGTTACCTTAGAGCCAACAAGACCTTCTGGGGCAAGTGGTGGTGGGGTTGTTTTAATTGTTGAGCCAGCAGGTTTCTCCTGCGAGCGAGCAGGAGAAGTTTTGATCGTTGCTTTTGAGCTGAAATTAAAATCAGGATCAATTCTTTTTTTGAAGCCAGTACTTTGGGTGTGTTCAACTTTTTGAGAATCGGTTGAGGGTGGGATATTCTTTGTTTCTACAATTCGCTCTTTTTCCTGATATTTTCTTTCAAAGCCTGGACTTGTTTTGATGGTTGGGCCTCCGGCATTTCGAGCTTTACGCATTTCTTCTCTGATATTTGCAATCGTAGCTTTGAGTTGAAATTTTCGAGGAGGTCGAGCATCTGTATGCAGATCATCCAGAGAGTCTAAAGAAGGGGAGCTCTGATCTTTTTCCTTATGGAAATCTGCCTTTGAAGAAGGGGCATAATCCTTTGGGTGTATTACTGAATCTTTTGAAAAAGACCGAAAATCAAAAGAGTTTTCAGAAAGGACAAAGGAATCATCGGAATGAGTGTTTTCTCTTGCTTGTGATTTTGGGGAAATCCCGATATTTTTTTGAGGGTCCTTTTTTTGTCTTGTTTCAAACTGGGGCTTTTTTGCTTCGAAATTTTGAGCAGAAGCTTGTTGGGTGGAAATGTTGTGTTGTCTGGGGTGATAAGAATGAGTTTTATCTAAAATTTTGGACGCTTTTTCTTCCGAGGCTAAGAAGCCTTGTGAATCTTTGAACAGGACACCTTGAGCTTGAAAAGCAGAGGTTGGATTTTGAGTTGAAACGATCCTGTCTTTTTTTTCTGAAGATGGATTGCCTTGAGTTTCTGGAGATTGAATTTCTTCTTCCACTTCGTTTGCAAAGCGAGAGATAGCCCGAGTATCCCCTTTTTTGAAGAGTTCTTGAGCCTTTTGCATATCACGAAAAAGCTTTTCAAGCTTCGGCTTTTCAAAGTTTTGCTTTTGAACTTTTGCGGTAGCTTGTTTTTCAGATTGTGTTTGGAAGTCCGGTAAACACTTTTCAAGGGCTGTTGAAAGATCTTCGGGAGTAAAAGGCTTTTTAAGGTAGAGATGGGGCTTGATTGCTTCAATAGCTAGCTCTTCTGCTTGAGAGGTTCGTTCAGCAGTAAGCCCGATAGTTAAGGCAGAGTGAAGCCCAAATTTTTTAAGAGCCACAGCAAAAGCCAGCCCACTGATCCCTGAAAGATGAATATCCGTAATGATTGCATCAATATGTCGGCCAGGCATCATTTGCAAAGCACGCTTAACGCTGCTTGCGGCAAGCAGTGTCCAGCCTTTACGTGCAAAATGCTCACGAATAAGCGCTCGAGTACTGAAGTGAGAATCAATAAAAAGGACCGTTGGCATAGCAGAAACAGAACCTCCTTTCTTCATTCTCTTTTATATGTATGTAGGTATGGCTTTATACTTTGGGCTTAAGCATAGGTCCTGGTAAAAAGACCAGTCATTTCTAAACCAGATTTTAGCATAAAGTCAGTTTTTTCTCAGCTTTTCTCAAGGGCTAAATCAAAAGAATAAGTATAAGGAAAGGAAGCTTTTGCTTATAATCTATGGTATTGTTTGAAGAGACTTCGCTATTCGTCAGATCTTATGGGCTGAAAGTTTGTAAGAGCTCGAAGAAAGAGAAGAAAAGAGAAAAGAAAGCTAAGCATGAATTTCACTCGATTCTATTCTTTTTCTTTCTGTTTGGTCGCCCTTTTAGGATGTTCACACCCTTCTGAGGAAAATCGCCTTCAATTTCGAGACCAATCACTTTTTCGTGAAGCTGGTGGAGGAAGTTATCAAGCGAGCCTTGAACATAATCTAGCTATTCTTGAGGGGCGGGATGCCCTTTCGAAGAATGCTGTGATGCGTTGGCAGGCAGCTCAGAACCTTGGAGATTTAGGAGCTTTAGAGGCTTCATACCAATTGCTTTTTGAGAAGAGTTTATCTCGATTTGCTGACGAAAATAAGGATGTACGCAGAGAATGTGTAATTGCGCTTGCTAAGTTGCTTCGCGGCAACCCTGAAGAAGGGCGCACAAAGAACTTTCTCGATCAGCTTTCTCAGCGCTTTATCCTTGAGTCTCATTATGAATATACCGAACATGATCCTCTTGTTCGTCATGCTATGCTGGATTCTTTGATTTACCTTGGACGGCCCATAACCGATTTGGAAAGTGGGCAAAAGTTTTTTCATCGAGACTCGCGCTTGGTTGCGGCAAAGATTCATGAGCTCTTAACGGCTCTTTACAATGGTCGGCATAGTGTTGATGAAAGGGTTGAAAAAGGTTTGCTTGAAAAAGCCTATGAAGGCTTAGCCGAAGTTGCAAGGGTTGCTCCAGAACGAGCTGGTCAAACGCGAAAGAAAGTGGCGGGAGAGGAATACCTTGCCTGGTGGCTGGATCGAATTGAAGAGATCCCGGATCTTTGAATAAAAGAGCGCAGGTCGCTGAAGCATGAGTGTATTCATAGACAAGGTTTGTTGAGGAGAATTTCCAAATAATGTCTCAAAGTATAAATCAAGAAGTTCATGTCATTGGAGTCCCCCTTGATCACGGTGCTGGACGTCGAGGTGTTGGTATGGGGCCCAGTGCTTTAAGGCTTGCTAAGTTACATAGTTCTCTGGCTCAACTTGGTTTTCAGGTTGTGGATCGTGATGACATCGCAATTCCAGCTCCTGAGACGGAAAGCCAGGGGGGAAGCAATGCCCGTTATCTCAAGCTGATTACAAAAACGTGCGAAAAGCTTTGCTATGGAGTTCAGGACATTTGTCAGCAAGGAGGCTTTCCTTTAATTCTGGGGGGAGATCACTCCATTGCAATTGGAAGTATTTCGGGTTTGACTTCTTTTCTGGCAGAGAAAAAGAAAGACGCTGCCCCTGAGCAAGGCATTGCCGTTCTCTGGTTTGATGCCCACGCTGATATTAATACGCCAGAAACTTCTCCCAGTGGTAATATTCATGGTATGCCCCTTGCGGCCTTGCTTGGAAAAGGTCCCCAAGAGCTTACAGGAATTGGATTTGCTGGAAAGAAACTTCAAGCTGATAAAGTTGCTCAAATTGGTTTGCGTGATGTTGATCAGCATGAGAAGGGGCTCTTAAAAAATGCAGGCATTCATGCTTATACTATGACTGATATTGACCGCAGAGGAATTGCAAGCATTATTGAAGAAGCCCTTGAAAAGGTGCTCCGAGATGGAGATCTCTTACACGTAAGCTTTGATATTGACAGTCTTGATCCTCGGGTTGCTCCTGGAACGGGAACTCCAAAATTCGGAGGGTTAACTTATCGTGAAGCTCATCTTGCTCTGGAGATGATTGCGGAGACAAAGCGCCTTACCAGTTTTGAAATGGTTGAGGTCAACCCGATCTTAGATGAAAGAAATCGAACCGCTGAAGTTGCTGTTGATCTTATTACTTCAGCCCTTGGAAAGCGTATTCTTTAAATCATTCCCATTACAATGAGCCTGTAATGAGATATGGCGAAGAATGCGCCATGGCATTGAAGTGTTGAACTCCAGGTGTACTTTCAATGATTGCAAGATCACTTTTTGAAAGTTCTTCTTGCCATCGTTTATCTGCCTGAATTTTTTGCTCGTGATAGCGAAAACGCATGGGATTTCCTGAAGGAGCATGGGAAAGTTGCTTATTGAGGAGTAAGAGTTTCGTGTTATTCTCGGGGTCTTCAGCTTTTGAAAGCGGTTGTTTCTGAGCAAATTCAAATATTTTTTTAAGGCTTTGTGCTGGCTCTGCACAAAGTTGATCGTAGCCAACCCGTAGAATTTTTGTTCCTTCTCGTTGAGCAAGCTTGTGGGCAAGTCTGTCTATTTGTTGGTTAACCCGCAGCCATCGCTTGATCACAGTAGAAGCAGAGCTTTGACCAAGTCGTCGCTGAGAAGCTAAAAACCCATGAACATCACGGACCAGATGAATAAGTTTGAGCTTTTGGGGCTCAAAGGCCTGAAGTATTCTAAAGCGTAAGAGAGATTTACTTGAGTCAACAAGAGTTTTACATCCACTGATTTTTTGAGTAAGTCGAAACCAGAACCAGGCATTTTCCCCTGCTTGCTGGTAGCGATGGGCAAAAAGCTTCATAAAGGATCGAAAATTTTGAAGAGGCAAGTGAAGCGCTGCAAGGTAAAGAAGCTTCTGATGATAGCGAGCGTGACGTTTTCTTTTCCAGCGGGCAACCCCCATGTTTTTGTGCTTGCATAAAAGTTCTTCGAGTTTTAATTCGGCCTCGCTATTTTCTTTTTGGAAGAACCTTTTTGATTGAGCCTCTCTTTGAAATGCTTCTTTTGCTTGCTTGCCAAGCTCTGACCAGAAAGAACAGGCTTTCATGTGGGCTCCGCATGTGCAGCGATAATTCTCACCTTTTCCTTGAATAATCAGATCCGCAATATCAGCTTCACCCAGGGAGTGGATGTTTGGGTGGTTGTTAAGGAGCAGCTCAAGCATGGTAGAGCCGCTGCGTCCGCAGCTTGCGATATAAAGAACTTGGGGGGTGTCATTGAGCATATATAAGGTTGTTTTCTCGTATTCTTGAACCTCCTGGAAGCCTTTTACTTCAGCTTTGAAGCAGAAAAAGAGCAACCCTTTTCTTGAAGAGTTGTGCACTATTCGAGAAAAGGGTTCGTTTTGATGGACAGTATTAATTGATATTTAAGGGTGAATATTGATGCCTGCTTGCTTGAGAATTTTGTTGAGATAGCTTTTTCCTGATTCTGTGATGTTCAGCATGGTGTCAGTAGGAAAGCCAATATCATTTTTTCTGGTTTTGTAGATTAAAAGTTCGCCGCACTGATAGCATAAAATGAAGTCGGCACTGTTGTCTTCTGAAGATACTCGTAGCCCGTGGCGCGGAAAAAATTCGCAATTAGAATGAATATCTTGGTTTGCGTTTTCAATCCCTGTGGTAATAAGTTCTGCGATTTTTAAGCGTTTCGCAGGCTCTTTGATATCCAGAGTGCCGAGAATTTCAAAGCCATGAAATGTGAGGGGAGCGTTGGCTTCGCCGAGTTGCTCTTCAGAAAGTCCTTGTGGGTTTAATGAGAAAACTTCGATACTATGGGCTTTCCCAAGGATGTTTTTCGGAGCTTTTGCCGAGGAACTCTTGCAAGCCGTAAAGAGGCTCAAAGAACCTGCTGCAATGAATAGAAAGAGTAGGGGCTTAAACCTCAAGGTCTTATGAAACATAAATTGCTCCTATGCTACTGAGAATGGAAGCAGGCTGCTTTGTTGCAAGGATTAGAGTTTCTGTTGCCTCATTTTTTCGCTTCAAAAAAACGATTAAAAACGGGTGCTGCACTATCGGTGAGTAAGCCGTATATTTGTTCTTCACCACTGAAGGCTTCAAACTGGTAGCATTCAAAGCATATCAGGAAGTCAACACTTTTGTCGGCTTGAGTCACCCGAATGCCGTGACGAGGGTTAAAACATTTTGCCGCAATCCCTTCGTTTTCTTCAATACTTTGATAAAAAGCGCTGATCAGGCTCTTACGATCTTCAACTTCTCTCACTGAAATATCTGCGAGTATCTCGTAATCGTGAAAGTGCCCAATAAAGGGTAGAGGGTCTTTGCTTCTTCCTCTGCGAATATTCCCAGAAAGGGGTTCAGGGTGAAGAGAGAAGAGCTCAAAGCTATCAGCTTGCTCCAGGGTTGTTCGGTAGACTTCAGGTAGAGTGTCATAGGTCTTTGGAAAAGCGTTGGCGTCCCAGGCTTTTTGTTGATCGTTAGAACCTTCTTTTCTTGGAGGTTTATTCTCAGAGGGTTGAGAACAATGCGTTAGCAATAAACAAGCTAGAAGTGTCAATGAAAGAGTATAGATTTTTTGCATCACTTACTTTCCTTATCTAAATTAAAAAAACGATTAAAAACGGGTGCTGCACTATCCATGAGTAATCCACCAACCTTTTCTTTCCCATTAAAAGCTTTAAATTGGTAGCATTCAAAGCAAATCAAGAAGTCAACACTTTTACCGGCTTGAGTCACCCGAATGCCATGGCGAGGGTTAAAACAATCTGCTGCCATTCCATCGTTTTCTTCAATACTTTGATAAAAAGCGCTGATCAGGCTCTTGCGATCTTCAACTTCTCTCACTGAAATATCTGCGAGTATCTCGTAATCGTGAAAGTGCCCAATAAAGGGTAGAGGGTCTTTGCTTCTTCCTCTGCGAATATTCCCAGAAAGGGGTTCAGGGTGAAGAGAGAAGAGCTCAAAGCTATCAGCTTGCTCCAGGGTTGTTCGGTAGACTTCAGGTAGAGTGTCATAGGTCTTTGGAAAAGCGTTGGCGTCCCATTGAGTGGGATTATTTTTTTGCTTTTGGGAGCAATTGATAAAAAAGAAGCTTGTAAAAAGTATGAGTGAAAGAACAAAAACCTTTTGCATCAGTCGTTTCTCCTTAAGAATAATAATTGATAGAATAAATCCAAAGCCCTATTGTTGTAGAACGATGTGATTACACATGATACGCATAAAGGGGGGCATAAGTTCCAATGATTCTATTATTTATTTTCTTCTAATTTTTTTCATATATTTTCACTTCTCATTTCGTCTACCTTGATATTGATCGTTAAGGTGGGGATGCGAGTCTAGTTTTTGGTTCAAAGCATTTATTTTTATAGGGTTGAGAAAGTGAAGCTTGAAAATACAATGGCTGGAGAAGATTTCACTTGGAACTCTCAGGGAGAAGCGAACAGAAGCAAGACGTTTTACGTTTCAGCATTTAATATTTGATAGAAAGAAGAAGTATGCGCATTTTTGAACCCCATATTCATATGATTAGTCGTGTCACAGAAGATTATGAGAAGATGGCTGCTGCCGGGATTACCCATATTTGTGAGCCACAGTTTTGGCTTGGGCAGCCTCGCACCTCTGTAGGAACGTTTGTTGATTACTTCAAGCATTTGACGGAGTACGAAGTCCAACGCGCTGGAGATTACGGCATCAAGCATTTTTGTACTATTGGGCTCAATCCTAAAGAAGCTAACGAAGACAGGGTCAATAAAGATGTCATGGCGATTTTGCCAGAGTGGTTAGACCACCCTTTATGTCTTGCGGTTGGAGAAATTGGTTTAGATTCTCATACTTCTAAGGAAGAGGAGTTTTTGCGTCAACAGCTTGAATTGGCTAAGCAAAAGAATCTTCCTGTCATGGTGCATACGCCTCATCGTGAGAAGCTCAAAGGGACTGCTCGGATTATTGCGATTGCTCAGGAAGTTGGGAACCAACCAGAGCACGTCTTGATTGATCATAATAATGAAGAGACCATTCCGATCACTAAAGAAGCTGGCTTTTGGGCCGGACATACGGTTTATCCGGTAACAAAACTCAGTCCTGAACGAGCATGTAATATTTTACAAAAGTACGGAACTGAACGCATGATGATTAATAGTTCAGCGGATTGGGGGCCATCTGATTGTACTAATGTGCCTAAAACCGTTGGCGAAATGCTGCGCAGAGGCTTTAAGACTGAAGCGATTCAAGAGGTTGTCTGGGATAATCCCTTTAATTTTTATGCTCAAAGCGGCAAGCTTGACCAGGAACGTGAAGCCCTTGAAGATCTTGGGGCTGCTCCAAAGTCTCATGCTTTGGCATCGTAAGTCCTGATAATCGTAAGCCTTGATAATTGAAGAAAGAGAAGAAGGAAAACCAGGGTATGGTACAAGAAATACATGCCTCCTTTCAGGGGGAAGATGGAAGCTTTGCATTGGTGGTATCGCGCTTCAACGAATTTATAGCTTCCAAGCTTCGTGATGGTGCGGTGGATGCGCTTGTGCGCCATGGGGTTGAGGATGACCGAATTGACGTGGTATACGTTCCTGGCGCTTTGGAAATTCCATTGGTTTCCGACAAGCTTGCGCGAAGCGGGAAATACCAGGCCTTACTTTGTCTGGGCTGTGTG
>CAZJPQ010000024.1:0-46899 GCA_964548115.1 uncultured Planctomycetaceae bacterium | reverse complement strand
CGTTCCATGGAGCGTTGACGACAAATCATATCAAATTAATATTATTGACACCCCCGGACACGTTGATTTTACGGCTGAAGTTGAGCGTTCTCTTCGTGTTCTTGATGGTGCAGTTGGTGTTTTTGATGGCAAAGAAGGGGTTGAAGCTCAATCTGAGACCGTCTGGCGCCAGGCAGATAAGTATGATGTTCCACGAATCGCCTTCATCAATAAGCTTGACAAAATTGGCGCAAACTTCAGACGAGCCGTACAATCAATGATTGATCGTCTTAAGGCTCGTCCCTGCCCAATGACTTTGCCTTGGGGTGAAGAGTCTGAACTTAAGGGTGTTGTGGATCTGGTTAAGATGAAAGCCTACACCTTTGAAGGTGAAAAAGGTAAGGACATTATTGAGCAGGAAATTCCAGCAGAGCTCTTGGATGATGCTCAACAAGCTCGTATTGAAATGATTGAGTTTGCGGCTGAGATGGATGATGAAGTCATGGAGCTTGCCCTTGAAGAAAAATGGGATGAGATTCCCGCTGAAAAGATTCGAGCAGGCATCCGCAAGGGCGCCATTGAAAGAAAATTCACCCCTGTTTTTTGTGGCTCTGCCCTTAAGAATGTTGGCGTCCAAATTGTGATTGATGCTGCCATTCACTACCTTCCAAACCCACTTGATATTCCAGAGATAAAAGGAACCGACCCCAAGGACCCAGAGAAAGAGGTTGTTCGCAAGTCATCCTTGGAAGAGCCCATGGCTTTGATGGCTTTTAAAAACCAAACGGAACAACACGGAGAATTAACCTTCGTTCGGGTTTATTCTGGAGTTCTCAAGCAAGGGGAAGCCTATCTCAACCCAAGGACCAAGCAGAAAGAGCGGATTGCTCGCATCTATCGCATGCACGCTATGGATCGCAAAGCAGTAGACGATCTCGGGGCTGGTGATATCGCAGCCATCGTTGGGCTTAAGGATGTGGCTACGGGTGACACTCTTTGTGCTCCAGATGCGCCTATTGCTCTGTCGGCTATGGATTTTCCTGCAACGGTGATTTCGATTTCAATTGAACCAAAAACAAATGCTGATCGAGAAAAGCTTGCAATGGCTCTTCGCAGGATGGCAAAAGACGATCCTACTTTCAGAGTTCACAGTGACGAAGAAACTCAACAAACGGTGATTTCTGGTATGGGAGAGCTTCACTTGGAAATCATTAAGGATCGTCTCTTAAGAGAATTTAAAGTTGATGCTAACGTTGGTCGTCCTCGTGTTGCTTATCGCGAGTGCTTAAGTAAGCCTTGCGATGTAGAGGGCAAGTTTGTCAGACAAAGTGGTGGAGCTGGTCAATACGGTCACTGTAAGGTTCGTTTTGCACCACTTGATACCGACGACATTGAGCAGGATTTTGTATTTGATAATAAGATTACCCAAGGGCGTATTCCTCGAGAATATATTCCTTCGGTTGAAAAAGGTATTGTTGAAGCCATGAAGAATGGTGGCAACGCGAACTATCCTGTTGTTGCCCTTCAGGCTGAGCTTTATGACGGCAGTTATCACGATGTTGACTCAAGTCAAATTGCATTTGAGGTTGCTGGCAAAATTGCTTTCAAAGAAGCTTTAAAAGTGGCTGGCACAACGATGCTTGAACCTGTTATGAAGGTAGAGGTTCGGACTCCTGAAGAGTTCGTTGGCAGCATCATGGGGGATCTTAACAGTCGTCGGGCCATTATGGATCAGCTTGAAACGGTTAATGATATTCGCCTGATTAAAGCTTTCATTCCTTTGGCTGAAATGTTTGGTTATGCAACGGTTGTTCGTTCTCTTTCAACGGGTAGAGCAAGCTATTCTATGGAGCCTCACCGTTATGAAAAAGTTCCACCCCATGTTCAGGAAAAACTTATCGCCGAGGCAAACCGCTAAACAAGGATTTCAACGAATACTTATTTTATGGATATTTTTTAATTGAGGACTTGAAGAACCCCCGAGAAAGAGGTATCTTCCGAACCCTTTCTCCGTTTCAAATCCTACTTAAGCCGTGAGAGCAAACGTAAACAACAAGGAATGCTATTCTATAAAAGAGATTCAAAAGTGTCATAAAGAAAGATTTCAGACCCTCTTATCGCAGAAGAAAGAGCAACACATTTATGGATGCAACGAAAATTAAAATCCGCTTGGAAGCCTACGACCACGAAGTCCTTGATCAAAGTGCGGCGCAAATTGTTCAAGCAGGAAAAGATTCGAAGGCACTTGTTTCAGGGCCGATTCCGCTTCCAACAGATGTCGAACGTTATACGATTCTTCGCTCTCCTCACGTGGATAAGAAAAGTCGTGAACAATTCGAGATTCGTACCCATAAGCGAATGATTTATATTGAGCAGCCAACGGCAAAAACAATGGAAAAACTACAATCTCTTAATATGCCTGCTGGCGTAGAGATTCGTCTGAAAAGCTAACGAGACAAAATATTGTAATGCTGCTTTTATAGTAAAATAGCGAACGTTTGTTTTAAAGAAACTCTAAGAAGAAACTCTTCAAAGTAAAATGAGGAAATGCAATGATTAAGGCCCTGCTTGGACGCAAACGCGAGATGAGTCAAATCTGGGATGAGAATGGGAAGGTGATTCCCGTCACAATCTTGGAGGCTGGCCCCTGCGTGGTCACTCAAGTCAAAAGTGTAGAGGGTAAGGATGGTTACTCGGCCTACCAAATAGGCTTTGAAGAAAAAAATAAAGGTGTTTCAAAGGCTTTACTCGGACACTTCAAAAAGAACAGTGTGAATCCTCAGCGTCGTTTAAAAGAGTATCGTTCTTCAGGGCAGGGCGAAGAAATCTCTGCTGGCACAACTCTTCATGTTGATGTTTTTGAGGTTGGAAATTTAGTGGATGTTATAGGTCGCTCCAAAGGACGCGGTTTTCAGGGTGGCATGAAACGCTACGGCTTTAAGTCTGGACCACGATCCCACGGTTCCAAGAACGTTCGTGAACCTGGATCCACAGGCCAAGCAACAACTCCTGGCCGAGTCTTCAAGGGCAAGCGTATGCCTGGTCATATGGGAAGCAAGCAGATCACAGCCCGTAACCTTGAAATTGTAAAAATTGATACAGAACAGAATCTTCTTTTTGTTAAGGGTGCTGTTCCTGGTCATAACAATGGAGAAGTTTTCATCCGAGCAAGAATTGCTGGCAGCCGGAGAAAGAAAGCAAAGTCTTAGCTATTGGTTCTGTATGAAGAATTATAGAAAGTTTTGGAGCACCCAAGAATTGAAGTAAAACGTTGGAAGTAAAGTGAGAACAGTTAAAGAAGGTTAAGCATAATGGTACAGGTTCCTGTTTATAGTGCAGAAGGCAAAGAGCTTCGTCAGGAAGACTTCGATGAGTCCATCTTTGGAGAAAAGGTTTTGCGTCGGACTCTCAGTGGAGTTATTCGTTCGTATATACGTAACAAGCGCCAGGGAACCCATTCAACAAAAACACGTTCTCTTGTTGCAGGTTCAAACCGCAAGCTTTGGCGCCAAAAAGGAACTGGTCGAGCCCGAGTAGGCGATCGTCGTCCGCCCCACTGGCGTGGTGGTGGTACTGCTCATGGGCCCCATACACGAGATTACTGGCGCCGTATACCAAAACGTCTCCGACGCACCGCTCTTGATTCTGCTCTCCTTCATAAATTTAAAGACGGAAAAGTTTCAGTTGTAGAAGGTCTTGACTTTTCCGATGCCCCTCGCACTTCAAAAGTTTCTCACTTTTTGAAAACAAGCCAGCTCACCAAACGAGTTCTTTTTGCTCTTCAAGGCTATGATCAAAATTTCGCAAAAAGCGTTCGCAATATTCCAAAAGTAGAAGCCTGTGAGCTAAGAGAGCTCAACGCTTATGACGTGCTTTTCAAGGGGCACTTAGTACTTACGCTTGAGGCATTCCAAAATCTTCGTGATCATAAAAAGACATTTGTTTCTGAAGGCGCTGAAAAGTCGGCATAGGATTTGGTTTGCAAGATAAAGAAATGACGGGATAAAAATATGGCACTTGCTCCTGAACAATACAATGTAATTGTCCGCCCTTTGCTGACAGAGAAAAGTTCTAATGCGCAGGCTGATAATGTCTATACTTTTCAAATTGCACCCAAGGTCAATAAAATACAGGTTCGACAAGCTGTTGAATCGATCTGGAATGTCAAGGTCAAGGCAGTCCGCACTATGAACTGCAAGGGTGAGGAACGACGCAATCGCTTTGGCCGCTTTAAAACAAAGACCAAACGAAAAGCTTATGTCACCTTGAAAGAAGGGTATTCCATAGAGATCGCTTAGGGTAACGGCTTACACCTCCTTGAGTAAGATGCTTTTTGCAGACCATAATACCGTAACACCACAATAATGAAGAGGATAGCACCATGGCTTTAAAAAAATACCGAGCAACTACCCCAAGTCTTCGTAAGACACAAATCGTTGGCTATGCCTCTGTGCTCACGGGTTCAAAGCCTGAAAAGAACTTAACGTTTGGGAAGAAGTCAACCGGTGGTCGTAACGGCTTCGGCCGTGTAACCGCTATGAACGCCAAGCGTGGAGGCGGGCACAAAAGACGTCTGCGTCAAATTGATTTTCGTCGTTCAAAAGATAACGTCAAAGGTGTGATTAAAAGCGTTGAATATGATCCCAACCGCAGTGCTTTTATTTCACTTGTTTCTTACGCTGACGGAGAGAAGCGCTACATCCTGGCTCCTCACGATATCAAAGTTGGGCAAGAGGTTATTTCAGGTGAAAAGGTTGAGCCTCTGCTTGGTAACTGTATGGAAATTGGGAATATTCCCTCTGGGCTTCAGGTTCACAGCGTTGAACTTCACCCTGGTCAAGGTGGAAAGTTGTCCAGAAGTGCTGGCTCCTTTGCAACAATTCAGGGCCGAGACGGGAACTATGTTATTTTAGCGTTGCCATCTGGTGAGTACCGCAAGGTTTTTCATCGTTGCAGGGCTACTATTGGTCAATTATCAAACCTTGACAACATGAATGTTGTGCTTGGAAAAGCTGGACGGAATCGTTGGCTTGGTCGGCGCCCTCGAGTTTCTGGGAACTCAAAGAACCCTGTTGATCACCCCATGGGTGGAGGGAATGACCACAGTGGTGGTGGTCGTCAACCCTGTGATGCCAAAGGTCGCATCACAAAAGGGCGTAGAACCCGCAAAAACCGTAAGCCTTCAAACGCTATGGTCGTTCGTTCACGTCGAGGAAAGAGTCGCTCAAAGGCTTAAGCTTAAAAATATCTGAAACAGGTTTTTGATTTTGTAGAAGTATTATGCTGATGAAGAATGGAGTAGAATGGCACGTTCGTTAAAAAAAGGCCCTTTTGTACATCCTAAATTACTGAAAAAGGTTCTCGGGATGAATGCAGGTGATCGGGCAAAGGAAATGATAAAGACCTGGTCTCGCGGCAGCGTCATCATTCCTGAATTTGTCAACCACACTTTTCTTGTCCATAACGGGAAACAACATCTTAAGGTTTATGTTACTGAAGATATGGTGGGTCACAAACTCGGTGAATTTTCACCAACACGCAAATACACAGGACATACGGGACACCGCAAGAACTAACAAGAACTCAGTTGAGAGTTATAGATATCAGCTTACGGTTTTCATTAATAGACAATGGATAGAATCATGGGAAATCAAGGATTACAAGCACCTCGGCAATTCGAGGCAACCTATCGAGGCCTCAGGCAGTCTCCGAAGAAGGCGCGTCTTATCATGGATCTTGTCCGCAACAAGAATATCCAACAAGCCCTGGCAACGCTTCAGTTTTCCCATAACCGTGCAGCTCGCCATATTGAAAAAGTGTTACGTTCTGCGCTTGCAAACGCCGAACATTTCTCAAATCAAGGTGAAGTTCAGATTGATCCTGAAAAGCTTGTGATTTGCGAAGCAAGAGTAGATCAGGGCACAACCTTGCAGCGCTGGCGTGCACGTTCAAAAGGTATGGCAAATCCTATTAAACGGCGCCATTGTCATTTTCATGTTAAGCTTTGCCGCCCGGAAGACCTTGAAGATTTGAAAGCTTTTCGCGCGATCAAAAGCCAGAAGAAACGAGTTCAGGCTTCAGCTTCTCAAAAGAAAGAAGATGCCAAAGCGGTTCCTCAAAAAGACGCAAAAGAAGAAGCAGGCAATGAATCAAAATCAGAAGACTAAAGAATAGGTTTTATAAGATAAGCAATTGAAACTTGAACAAAATTTTGAAAGACGTTGATTAAAAGGGGCGAAAGCTATGGGACAAAAAGTTCATCCATATGGATATCGAGTCGGGGTTACTCGTCCTTGGCGTTCTCGCTGGTATGCGAACAAACACCGCTACGGAGACCTTTTGATTGAAGATGCGCGGATCAGGAAGCACATTCTGACAAACTATCGCGACAGCGGCATCCCCCACATTGAAATTGAACGAAAAGGCGAAGATAAAATCACCGTGTTTATCCATACGGCAAAGCCTGGAACCTTGCTTGGCAAAAAGACTAACCGCTTGACGGAGCTTGAGAAAGAGCTTGGTGATCTTTGTGGTGGAAAGACAATTGATACGCGCCTGATTGAGATTGCTAACCCTGAACTTGATGCTCAGCTTTCTGCCATGCGGATATCAGAGCAAATCGTTCGGCGCGTGAACTTTCGCCGTGCTTCAAAGCGTGAAAAAGACGTCGTGGAGCAAGCAGGCGCTAAAGGCATAAAAATTCTGGTTGCAGGCCGACTGAACGGTGCTGAGCTTGCTCGAAGAGAAAAGGTTGTTTGGGGCAGCGTTCCCCTGCAGACCCTTGATGCTGACGTTGACTATGGTTTTGCCGAAGCCAGAACGACCTATGGTATTATCGGCGTAAAGGTTTGGATTTATCGCGGCAAGATGAAAACCCAGGAAGAAACAGAGCAGGAATAGCTCTTCATATATTGAGGAAGGCATTATTATGGCACTCATGCCCAAACGATCAAAGTGGCGGAAAACCCAGCGGGGGATGGTTCGTGGTAACGCTAGCCGCGGCAATCGTGTTTCCTTTGGGAACTACGGCCTCCAAGCATTGACTCCTGGCTTTCTCACAGGTCGTCAAATAGAAGCTTGTCGTGTCACGATTAACCGAACGATTTCGGACGCTGGTGGAAAGTACTGGATTCGCGTCTTCCCCCATAAGCCTATGTCCGCTCAACCTTTGGAAACTCGAATGGGCAAGGGTAAAGGGGAACCTGATAAATGGGTTGCTATCGTAAAACCTGGCAGCGTCATTTTTGAAATTGGAGGGGTCTCAGAAGTGCTTGCTCGGCTCGCTTTGAGCAAAGCTTCTTCCAAGCTCCCTGTTCGTTGCAAACTGGCAGTCCGTCAGGACTAAAGTTGTATTGGCTTACGTCAAATAAGGGGTTTTGAAAGAGTATAAACTTAAGCAATTATGCAACCACAGTCGGGCTTTTTTGGGGACCAATCTTCTGCCTGTAAGTACTTGCTTTAAAATGAGTTACAAACGCAACCAAAAGAAAGTAGATGGTTGCAAAAATAAGAAATTATAGTATCGCAAAAAGAACACAAAAGGGGTTACGTAAAAGAGCTTAAAATCGAATACCAGACAGATGCTGGAAAACCTGTGGAGACTTTTATACTCGAGATTTCAATCTTCCGATGAGTTTCAATTTTGAGAAAGATCGAAATTTTGTCCCCCGAAAGGTTTTCAATGCAAGAAGTATCCAGCAGAGTCTTTATTTTTTGAATGATTAACGAATATTTGAAAGCTGTAGAGAAGAGGCAACAATGACTCTCAAAGAAATACGAGAAAAAAAATCCGAAGACCTCGTCCTCCTTTTAGGGGAACTTGCGGAAAAGGTTTTTCAAATTCGCTGTATCAGCGAACGCTTAACCCCTCAAAAAGGCGTAGAGGTTCATGCAATACGCAAAGATGTCGCTCGGATTAAAACCGTCTTACAGGAAAGAAGCTTGAGCCAGGCCATCAAGGAAGAGTTAAGTCAACTTGAGGAAGCCCTGAAACAACAAAGCAAGAACGCTCGGCTTCAAAAACGCAAAAAAGAGCTTCAAAGGAAGGCTCGTGAACTTTCCCGTGTTGAAGTTCGTTAAAACTCACAAGCTTTAAGAATCCTAAGTTGTAGAAGAATGTTTCTGATAAAAAGTGAAAGCAAACCCGTATGAAAGAAGAACAAGCAAAGCCTGCAAAAAACAAGCGCCGTACTATTCAAGGCATTGTTACTTCGACAAAGATGCAAAAGACCATCCGCGTTGAATGGGAAAGAAAAGTTCGCGACCCACGTTTCGGCAAGTTTGTGAACCGAAGGACTCCTCTCCATGCCCATGACGAAGAGGGCAAGGCCCATGTCGGTGATCTTGTTGAGATTATGGAGACTCGCCCCCTATCGAAGCTCAAGCGCTGGAATCTTATTCGAGTTATTCGTGAAGGCAAAATTGCTCGTTAAAAGCACATAAGGACTTTTGTATCCCTTTTGGGATTTGAACCATTTCAGTTTCAACCACGAAAGCAAAATAGACGTCAAGAAGCACCCCTAGAGGAGAAGCGACTATGATAATGGAACAAACGATGCTTGATGTTGCGGACAACACTGGAGCCAAGACCCTGCAATGCATCAAAGTGCTTGGGGGTTCAAAGAGGCGTTATGCCAGTGTGGGCGATGTGATTGTTGGAGTTATTAAAAGTGCAACCCCAACCTGCGAGTTGTTTAAAAAGACAACGAAGAAGGATAAGAAAAACCGAATTGTACGAGCAGTAGTTGTGCGCACAAAGAAAGCCGTTCGCAGAGAAGATGGCTCATACGTCCGCTTTGACCGCAATGCTGCTGTGCTTGTGAATCAGACCAATGACCCTCGTGGAACCCGTATTTTTGGGGCTGTTGCTCGCGAGCTTCGTGGAAAAGGCTTTATGAAAATCGTTTCTTTAGCTGGAGAGGTTGTTTAGGCCTGGCTTGAGACCATAGCAACAATTGTGATAGATAAAATTATTATATGTAGAGGTGAAGTTTCATGCAGTTAATACAAAAAGGCGACAAGGTTCAGATCATTCGTGGCTCTGAAAAGCCCCAGACCCCTGAAGAGAAAAAAATGGCTTCAGGCGAAGTGATTGCAGTTTACCCTGAGCGTGGAACCTGCAAGGTTTCGGGCAAAAAGCTTGTCTGGAAGCACAAGAAAAGCAGCGGCCCGGAGAATCCTGGTGGTCGGGTGCAGTTTGAGGCTGAAATTCCTCTCTCAAGCGTGATGTTTTTTAACGAAGACACTCAAGAGAGAGAACGGGTGAAAATAAAATTAGAAAAGGGCAAGCGTGTACGCTACCTCAAAAAATCAGGAAAAATTATCTCGTAGCTTGTTGGGGTTACGAACACAAGAGAAGCTCAGGTATTGTTGTACGAAAAGATAACACTCAATTATGAAACACTGGAAATGAAGTAAAAGGTTTTCCTATGACTGCTATTCCTCGACTTAAAGAAAAATACGTTTCCGAAGTTACGCCTTTGCTTAAGGACAAGTTTGGGCTCTCAAATCCTATGCAAATTCCTAAGCTCCAGAAAATTACGGTTAATATGGGGCTTGGAGAATCAGGAAAAGACAAGCGGATTTTAGCAAGCCATCAGGAAGAGCTTGCCAAAATCACAGGTCAAAAGCCTGTTGTCTGCAAAGCTCGACGTTCAGCGGCAACTTTCAAGCTTCGCAAGGGAGACACCATTGGTCTTAAGGTCACCCTGAGGGGAGACCGCATGTGGTACTTCCTGGAAAAGATCGTTAATATCGCAGCTCCTCGTATTCGCGATTTCAATGGCTTTAAGCTCGGTTTTGATCGTCGTGGCAACTACACTTTTGGGCTTCAGGACCAGACAATTTTTCCAGAGATTAAACTTGATAAAATTGCTCGTCAGCAGGGCATGGATATTTGCTTCTCAATTTCTGGTGCTTCAGACGATATGAGCAAAGAACTTTTATATGGAATCGGATTTCCGCTTAAACATGATACTAAAAAGGGAAAGAACTAAAACATGGCACGAACGAGCCTTATTGTAAAATCAGCACGAGAATCAAAGTTTCCAACCCGCCATCGCAATCGTTGCAAGCTGTGTGGGCGTCCTCGTTCTTACTATAGAAAGTTTCAAATTTGTCGAATTTGCTTTCGAAATATGGCCCATGAAGGTCAAATTCCAGGGCTAAGAAAAGCCAGTTGGTAAATTCGCAAGGGTTAACAGGAAAACAATCATCTCTGCCCCCCTCTTTGAAAAAAGAGCGCAAAGGAGGAAGAATTCTTTTATGTCGATGAACGATCCAGTAGCAGACATGCTTACACGTATTCGTAACGCGAACCGCAATCGCGCTCAGATTGTTGCAATGCCAAGCAGCAGAATGAAGGAAGGCATTGCTGCGGCTTTGCAACGCGAAGGGTTTATTAATGATTTTGAAGTTGCCCAGGCTCAAACAGATTCGCCCCATAAAACCCTGAGACTTTCCTTGCGCTATGGTCCTGATGGTGAACGCATTATCCAGTTCCTTGACCGTGCCAGTAAACCTGGAAGGCGCATCTATTCAGGTGTGACAACTCTTCCTCGAGTTCTTGGTGGCATGGGTTGTGCGATTCTTTCTACAAACCGGGGAATCTTAAGTGATCGGGAATGCCGGAAAGAACGAGTTGGCGGCGAGATTTTATGCCTGGTGGGCTGATGAATCTTATGTTGAGATAGACTTATATGGAGCTTGTTATCGCTTGAAACAACCTTAAACTCAAAAGTGTTTCCCTATGAAGAAGTGAAAAGTAGAAAAATTTAAAAGTAGAAAAATTTAAAAGTAGAACAGGTTTATTTTTTTTCAAATACAAAGCATTTTATGAGGTAAAGCTCGTGTCACGACTCGGAAAACGTCCAATAACAATCCCAAGCTCGACAGAAGTCAGCACTGCAGGGGCTACAGTCAAGGTTAAGGGAAAGCTCGGAGAGCTTCGTTTTGACTTCAATCCTAATATTGCCATTACGATTGAAGACGGAAGCATTGAGCTCACTCGCAAAAGCGATTCAAAACAAAACAAATCCTTGCACGGTCTTACCCACAGTATTGTGCGCAATATGATTCAGGGAGTCTCAGAAGGCTTTAAAAAAGAGCTTGATATTGTTGGGGTTGGTTGGAATGCAAAAATGAAAGGCAAGGAACTGGTTCTGCAAATTGGTTTTTGCCATACCGTTGACTTTGATATTCCAAAAGGTATCACGGTTGATCTTCCGAAGCCCCAAAAAATTATTATCTCTGGAATAGATAAACAAGCGGTAGGACATTTTGCCGCCTGCATTCGCAAGATTCGTCCCCCAGAGCCTTATAAAGGCAAAGGTATTCGCTACGTTGATGAGCATGTGGTCCGTAAAGTTGGAAAGAGTCAGGTTGGTAAATAGGTTGTAACAAAGTCAGCCCTGTATCAATAAATGAAGAAAGACAAGCATCATGAAACCTTATGAAAAGCTGAGAAAGAATCGTTTTCGCCGTAAAATGGCTGTTCGTAATGCGATCCGTTCTTCACGCAATTATCGTGTACGGTTGAGCGTTCATAAAACGGCCAAACATATTTATGCTCAGCTGATTGATGATCGTATTGGAAAAACTCTTGCGGCTGCTTCGACGCTTGAAAAAGAAATGAAAAAGGATCACCCACAGGGCGGAAATACGCAAGCAGCAAAAGCCCTTGGAAGCTTGATCGCAAAGCGCATTCTTGAACAAGGCATCAAAGAAGTGGCTTTTGATCGAGGATCTTTCAGGTTTCATGGACGAGTAAAAGCTCTTGCAGATGCAGCTCGCGAGGCTGGTCTTTCCTTCTAAACTCTGTGGTTATTGCGTTAAGGGAAAAAGAGCAAAGAATAAAAGTGTTTAAAAAGCAAAAGAGTATCATTTTTGCTTTGAATAAAGAGAAGAAAAGTGCAGAGTACTGCATTGTATTTTTTAAAGTAGAAAACAAGAGGAGAACGTAGCTGTGGCAGAACCTGTGGACCCACGGGATATCCATCTGGGTGAAGAACGAGTTGTAAATGTAAACCGTACCGCTGCAACAGTCAAAGGCGGTCGACGCTTCAGCTTTACTGCTTTAGTCGTGATTGGCGATAGCAAGGATACTGTTGGCTGGTCTCTTGGAAAAGCCCGAGAGGTTCCTCTTGCAGTGGATAAAGCTGTCCGAGGTGCTCGGAAAAACCTCTATCGTATTCCTCGTAAGAATACTTCGATTCCCCATGAGGTTTTGGGTCGCTTTGGGGCAAGTCGAGTGAAGTTAATCCCTGCCAGCCCGGGTACTGGTATTATTGCTGGCGCAACGGTTCGTGCTGTGCTTGAAGCCGCTGGGATTGAAGATGTTTTAACCAAGAATTATGGCTCGAATAATCCTTTGAACGTTGTTCAGGCAGCCTTTGATGGTCTGCTTCAGCTTCGTTCCCGCGAGGAAGTAGAGCGTCTGCGTGGAGTCAAAATATAATGGATCAAATACCGTTTAAATTATCAAAAGAGAAAACGAATCGTACTCGTCGTGGGCGAGGCCCGGGTTCTGGTCTTGGAAAGACTGCTGGACGAGGACATAAGGGACAAAAATCACGTACGGGTTCTTCTCGGAAGTTTTATTTCGAAGGCGGCCAGATGCCCCTTGTGCGTAAGCTTCCAAAGCATGGTTTTAACAACCATCGTTTTCGCCGCGAATACTCTGTTTTAAACGTGGCTGATATCGCAAAAGCCTTTCCAGAAGGTTCAGATGTTGGTCCCAAGGATTTCTTGAAAGCAGGGCTTATTAACCGAATTCTCGATGGCGGGGTAAAAGTTCTGGCTAAAGGAGAACTCAGCCATAAGCTTACTGTTCATGCTCATAAATTTAGCGGAGCTGCCACTGAAAAAATTCAGGCTACTGGTGGCAAAGCTGTGGTCATCGAACGTCCAAACCAGTCACAAGACAAGTAAGCTTTGAATCGCATTGTACGCTGAAAGGCTATTTATAGAAACGTAAGAGCCAGGGTCTTTATCGTAATCATGAAAGCCTTGCTCGAATTTTGCTTCAAAACATTTTATAGTCTTGCAACGCTTTTAAAGATCATATTTCCATTTGAAACGTGAAAAGAGGAGAAGAAGAAGTCAATGGCAGTAGACAAGCCCTCTGAGCTCTTTGGGAACCTGATCAAGATACCCTCGCTTCGCTCACGTTTTCTTTTTACACTTTTTGCCCTCGCTATTTACCGAGTTGGATTCGCAATTCCAATTCCCGGGATTGACTCTGTAGAGTTTAACCGTGTCTTTGAAGATCAAATTAGAGACTCCTGGGCTGCAGGGTTGCTTGGTATTTATAATACCCTTTCTGCTGGCTCAATCATGCAGTTTACGATTTTTGCCCTGGGCATCATGCCTTATATTAGTGCTGAAATTATTTTCCAGCTCTTAACAAAGGTTATCCCGCAATTTGAAGAGCTCTCGAAAGAAGGCGAACAGGGCAGACGTAAACTCAAACAATATTCTCGCTTTACAACTCTGGTAATCTGTGTGCTTCAAGCCATTTTTGTTTGCAGTCTGCTTCGAAGCCAGACTGATCTTTGGATGACAGTGGTGCCAGAGCTTCGGGAAAACTGGATTTTCTTCTATATCTCCACGACCATCACCATGACTGCTGGAACTTTCTTTCTGATTTTTCTTGGCGATAAGATTACTGAAAAAGGTCTTGGAAACGGAGTTTCTCTCATTATTCAAGCCGGGATTTTGGCTTCAATCCCTCAAACAATTCTTAAGCTTGCGGGCAACATGTTTGCTCCAGAAGCTTCACCACAAACAAAAGTGGAATACTTTGTCGCATCTCTGCTTCTGGTTGTGATGTTTGTAGCCATAACCTACGGAATTGTGATGATCACACTGGGGCGTAGAGAAATCCCAATTCAGCACCAGAAGCATACGCGTGGAGAGGCATCTGGAATCGCCCGCCGTCAAACAATTCCTCTTAAAGTTGATCAAGCTGGGGTTATTCCCATTATCTTTGCAGCGGCTCTGCTCGTTTTCCCGGCTCTTGCTTTTGGTCAATTAGCTAAAATCTTACCCGCCGAAGGAAGCTTTTCCTTTTTCCATCTCTTAAGCACGGATATAGCCAGCGCCTATAACGGTTTTGGCTGGCTTTATGAGTTAACATATGTTGCTTTAATTTTCTTCTTTACCTATTTCTGGACTCAGCTAACCTTCAGCCCTCCAGAATTAGCAAAAAATATGAGAGAATGGGGTGCTTATATCCCCGGCGTGCGTCCTGGCTCTGATACAGTCGCATACCTTAGCCAGGTCTTGAAACGGATGACCTTAGCTGGTGCAGTCTTTCTTGCCCTTGTTGCTGTCATCCCTAACCTTTTCCCACATCTTGCGGGCTTAATTTTTGGAGATTCTCAAGCACTGGAAGAAAACCGCTTGTTTTATCGAATTATTGGGGGGACGGGACTTTTGATTGTGGTGAGTGTGGCCCTTGACCTTGTTCAGAAAGTTGAAGCTGAACTGATCACACGTTCATACGACAACACCTCTGGACAGGCAGAGAATAACCGCCGAATACGCCGCTAGTTCAATGCAAGCTTTTTAAGCTTTTGACATATGTTGCAACTCGCAGGAGGCCTTAATGTGGTTTAAACACTTCGTTCTTTTTGGCCCCCCTGGAGTTGGCAAAGGCACTCAAGCAGCTCGTCTCAGCAGCGAGTTAGAACTTCCCCATATTTCCACTGGAGATATCCTGCGAGAAAACGTACGACAGGGTACAGCCCTCGGTTTAGAAGCAAAAGGATTTATTGATTCGGGAAAGCTTGTGCCCAGTGAGCTGGTCTTCTCTTTACTTCAGGACCGACTTTCCAGCGCAGACTGCTCCCAAGGTTTTATTCTTGATGGTTTTCCACGCACTATCGGACAGTACGAAAAATTAACCCCTGCTCTTGAGGCAGGAAAGCAATCTATTGATAGGGTATTTTTCTTTAATGCTCCGGACCCTGTGATTATTGAGCGCATCTCTGGTCGACGCATCTGTAGTGGCTGTAATGCGGTTTATCATGTTCAATTCAAACCAAGCTCTCAACCCAATATATGCGATCTCTGTGGTTCTGAACTTTACCAACGAAGTGATGATAATGAAAAATCTGTTTCAGAACGCTTGAAAGCTTACCGTGAAGAAAGCTACCCATTGATTAGTCTTTATAAAGAACAAGGAAAGCTCTTGGAAATTGATGCAACAGGCACTCCGGGAGAGGTCTTTCAATTAACTGTAGCTGGAGCCAAAAAATCCGATTGTTGATTGCATGCCTCTCCTTGTAGCACATCTGGAGATTCCATCAGCAAAAACCCTATACTACAAATATATGCCGCGCTCTGAACACATCCATCTTAAATCTCCTGAAGAACAAGACAAAATGAGACATTCTTGTTCTGTTGTTGTTCAGTGCCATCAGACTATTCGAGAAATGTGCCAGCCAGGCATTTCGACCTTGGAAATTGATCAGGCCTGTGAAAAAATTATTCGAGATGCTGGCATGACACCTGCTTTTTCGCCTGTTATTGCCCCTGGTGCACCTGGCCCTTTCGGACATACTGTCTGCACCTCAATTAATGACGCGGTTGTGCACGGTTTGCCCTCCGAACAGACTCTTCAAGAGGGAGATATCCTTAAGGGTGATGTAGGCGCAATTTTTGAAGGCTGGTATTCAGATGCTGCTATTACCGTAGGAGTTGGAAAAATTTCTGAAGAAGCCCAGCGTCTCATTGATATTACCCATGAAGCTCTGATGCGAGCCATTCGTTTAATTCGTCCAGGCATTCGGCTTCGAAAAATTTGCAAGGAAATTCAGCATTTTGTAGAACGAGAACATAACCTGTGGGTTGTTAAAGAGTACACTGGCCATGGTCTTGGAAGAAGCCTGTGGGAAGCCCCGCAGGTTCCAAATTACGTTCCGAAATGGAAAAGCCAGGATCTTGATCTGAAACTTGAGCCTGGCCTTATATTAGCCATTGAGCCAATGGTCAATATCGGCACAGAACACGTTAAAACAGATTCTGATGGCTGGACTGTACGAACTCAGGATGGTTCCTTAAGTGCACATTTTGAACATGATGTACTTGTCACTGAAACAGGTTATGAAATTTTGACACTTCCAAATGAAAACCCAGAAAAATTTGGTTAATGCTTGAAAGGTCTTTGAGGAGTTCTATACTGTTTGGTTTCGCATAAGACGTGCTCTTTGTAACAAAAACCTGTATTTGGCGCTGGAACCCCTTGCATATAAGGCTTCCAGGGATTTTGAAGAAACGCCTTTTGAGATTTAATAGGGATTAAAATAATGAAAGTAAAATCTTCGGTAAAACGTGTTTGCGAAAATTGTAAAATTATTCGGCGCCACGGAACGATCCGTGTTATCTGCAAGGATCCCCGCCACAAACAACGGCAACGTTAGAACTAAGGTGCAGCTCTTGGCATAAGAGCGCTCCAACAAATATGTTTTTTGCACTACTCTATTTAAAGGTCATAAAAATTTACTCATAAAACTTGATAGCTGAAGGAAAGAAGTATGCCTCGTCTTCTTGGGGTTGATATCCCTGACAATAAACAAATTTGGATTGCTTTGCAGTCGATCTACGGTATTGGAAAGAATCTGGCTTTTGTTGTTTGCAAAGAAGTCAATCTTGATTCTTTTCGAAAAGCACGGACTCTGACAGCGGACGAGCTTTCCCGCTTAACAGCCTATATCGAAGGGAACCATACCGCTGAGGGGAACCTCCGCCGTCAGCGGACTGAAAATATTAATCGGCTTAAAACGATTAAATGCTACCGTGGCCTTCGACACCGTGCAGGCTTACCTCTCCGTGGGCAACGCACCCAAACAAACGCACGCACCCGTAAAGGACCACGCAAAACAATCGCCGGAAAGAAGATGGCTACAAAATAAAATTTGTGGTTATGGTTTTGTTTTTTGGTCTGAAATCGAGATAAAAATATTCAAATATTTTGATCCCCTCGGTACACCAAAGCATTTCTTGAGATCTTTTAAAGTAACCATGCGAAGTAAGATGACTATCAAAAGTTTAGAGTACTCTTAACGCAACAAAATGTAATGTTTCAAAGCTATTTCTTTGAAAACGACTTAAAGACTAAAGATTTTATTCTAGAAGAAAAATATAAAGGTTAGAAGCATGGGTGAAGATTTAAAAGAAACCACTGGTAGTCCTGCAGCACCTGCACCGGAGGCTGCTACGGCAGCAGAAGCCCCAACGAGACGCAAAAAAGGCAAGAAAAATGTACCTCGTGGTATAGCTCATATACGGAGTACGTTCAACAACACTTTAATCACCATCACTGACCCCAAAGGTGATGTGATTGCCTGGAAAACTGGCGGCACCATGGGCTTTAAGGGCAGCAGAAAAGGGACTCCTTTTGCCGCTCAGCGGGCAGCCTATGAAATCACTGATGCTTGTAAAACAAAATTTGGTTTGCGTGAAATCGAAATTCGCGTTCAAGGCCCAGGTCCAGGACGAGAAACAGCAATTCGAGGAGTACAATCCGCAGGCGTCACCATTCGTTCGATTGAAGATGTCACTCCTCTGCCTCACAACGGTTGTCGGCCCCGAAAAAAACGTCGTGTATAGCAATTGTTATTTTACTTTACGGGGTTCAATACGAACGCAGCCTTCATTGCTTACTATTTCCCCTCAAAGAAGATAGAGTACAAAACTTGAATCCAGATATTGTTCTGAAGCCCAATAGAAAAAGATAGAGAAATGAGGAGGTTTTATGCGAATTCGTTGGCGCGGTCTTGAGCTTCCTAATAACGTTCAAATCGAGAGCGATACATTTACGGAACGTTATGCGTGTTTTTCAGTTGAACCCTTTGAACGGGGGTTTGGTGCAACCATTGGAAACTCTTTTCGGCGCATTTTGCTCAGCTCTTTAGAAGGAACAGCTGTTACAAACGTTCGAATCAAAGGAGTAAGCCATGAATTCACCAGCCTTTCAGGAGTATATGAAGATACTCCTATGATCTTAATGGCCTTTAAAAAGCTTAACATTAAGCTGCTTGGGGAAGAAGACGTTGCTACACTTTCGATCGATGTCAACAAAGAAGGTGAAGTAAGAGCCCAGGATATTACTCCAAACGCCCAAGTTGAAGTCATGAATCCCGAACTCGTACTCTGTACCTTGACAGAAAAACAGCCTTTTTCGGCTGAATTCACGGTCAAGCGCGGTCGGGGTTATGTCAGTGCTGAAGAGCACACTCCTTCTCCAACCCAAGGCACCATACCTGTTGACGCTATTTACAGTCCTGTAACGCGGGTTCGTTATAAGGTTGAGAATACTCGAGTTGGAAAAGTAACCAATTATGATCGCCTCATTCTTGAAATTTGGACTGACGCAACCGTTACTCCTGAAAATGCTTTAGTCGAAGCAGCAAAAGTGTTCCGTAAACACCTGAATCCATTTGTTCAATACTTCGAACTCAAGCAACAGTATCTTGCAGAAGGGCCAGAGGTTGGTGCTGCAGCTCGTAAGAGTGAAGAAATCGAAAATTTAAGAAAAATGCTCAGTCTTCCTATTACGGAACTTGACCTCAACGTTCGTGCCAATAACTGCATGAAAGCAGAACAGATTTACACCATTGGCGATCTTGTTCGCAAGCCCAAGGAATCTCTGCTTGACATCCGTAATCTTGGCAAAACAACGTTACGCGAAGTTGAGAAGAAAATTGAAGATATGGGACTTAAATTTGGTATGAACGTTGATGAAGCTATCGGTATTCTGAGCGAGGAAGAAACCGTAGGAATTTCGTAAGCTTCTTAAATAATAGACAAGAAAAACTACTTGATTTCATGAGGTTGTTATTATGCGTCACCGCAAAAGAGGAAAAAAACTTGGTGTAAGTCCGGCCCATCGTAAGGCTTTAGGGCGAAATATGATCCAAAGCTTGTTAGAACATGAACGCATTATTACGACTGTTCCCAAAGCGAAGCACTTTCAGCCTTTAGCTGAGAAAATCATTCATCTCGGTAAAACAAAAGATCTGCACCACATTCGTCGAGCCGTAAAGCTGCTTGGAAATAGAGACCTTGAATACGAATGGGAAGGGGATAATAGCAAAGAGGATAAGGCTATCATCACCATCATTCAAAAACTTTTTGATGATATTGGCCCACGCAATAAGGATCGTCAAGGTGGTTATACTCGCATCTTAAGGCTTGCCAAGCGGCGTCTGGGTGACGGCGGGGAGCGCTGTTTCTTCGAGCTTGTTGAACGAAGCGCAGATAGTGATGCTGGAGAACAAACTGAGAAACAGACCCCAGCAAAAGAAGCCGTTGCAAACAGCTGACTTTAAATGCTGAAAAGAACCTCCGATCTCCTTCATTCTGCTCTCTTAGATTGTTTCTTGTCAGAGAGCAGAATGTTTTTTTTTGACTCTTCACCTTCAAAACTTTAAGTACTTTCTTTTTAAGGAAACGTTTTAAAAAAATCTAAAATGAGAGCATCCGCTTTATTTTAAAATTTCGTATAATAAGCTTTGATTACAAAAAAACTTTCAACTTCAATCTCTCCCTAGAACGTTCTGCCACCTTAATGAAAATAGAAGTCCTGACACTTTTTCCAGCCATGTTTCATGGTATACTTCATGAAAGCATTCTTGGGAGAGCTCAAAAGAGCGGCATTCTCGAGACCCAGCTGATTGACATCCGTGATTATGGCCTTGGAAAGCATCGTAAAGTTGATGCAGAACCTTACGGTGGTGGGCCTGGTATGCTTTTACGTTGTGAGCCTATTTTTGAAGCCCTGGAAAACCTGCTTAAGACACATGTTGCCCCCCCCCACCTTGTCTTGACAAGTCCTCAAGGCCGCCCTTTTCATCAAGGGGTTGCTGCTGAACTGGCTCAAAAAGAAAATATTGTGCTCCTTTGTGGTCATTACGAAGGCTTTGATGAACGCATTCGCGCTGCCTTTCCATGGGATGAGATCAGCATTGGAGATTATGTACTCACAGGTGGAGAACTCCCGGCCATGGTTATCATTGATGCTCTTACACGCCTTCAGCCAGGAGCTTTAGGAGCAAGTGAAAGCATAAAAAACGAAAGTTTTGAGGACGACCTTTTGGAATACCCCCAGTACACTCGTCCAGAATGTTTTAAGGATATGCATGTTCCTGAAGTTCTTTTAAGCGGGAATCATGGAGAAATAGCAGCATGGCGCAAGCAAAAAGCTCAGGAACGAACGCTTCAGCGCCGTCCTGACCTCTTTCGTGATAAAAAAGATAAAGCATGAAATTCCGACTTCTTTATCTTCGTTGGATAAAAGCTTTCTGAAAGAGAAAGAAAAGGTTTTGAAAGCTCTCCGGTTGAGAGTTAGAATGTTTCGCTTTCCCGGAATTTTCATACACAGAGAAACTGACGCATCAGATAGGACAAAAGAGTAAAAGGATAGAACCATGGGTGGATTTGCTTTTGATATTGAACGTAAAAATACTACGAAACAGGATATTCCTCTTTTCAAGACGGGAGATACTGTTGATGTCCACGTGCGAATTAAAGAAGGGAATAAGGAACGGATCCAGGTTTTCTCTGGCGCAGTTATCAGCCGTAAACATCAAGGTTTGCGGGAGACCTTTACCGTTCGCCGGATGGTAAGTGGAGAAGGCGTTGAGCGAGTTTTCCCACTCCACAGTCCACAAATTGAAAAAATCGAAGTCACCCGCCGAGGAGCCGTACGGAGAGCAAAACTTTATTATCTTCGTGATCGCGTCGGCAAGGCTGGCAGAATTGCCGAAGATTTGAAACGGGGACGTGAAAATATCATTGACGAAAAACGCATCGCCCTACCTGAAGAACAAAAAGCTCCTGAACCTGAAACTTCGGAACCAGAAGCTTCAGCTTCAGAAGAAGTGAAAGCGGAGACAGCAGCTCCTGAAAGTTCTGATCAAGGCCAAAAGCCTGAGCAGCAACCAGAAGCCGCCGCTCAGGAAGCTCAATAAGCTGTTTTTCTTTGAGTTTTTCTCTTAAGCTCTTCACGTTTCAGCATTCTCAACGTATGCTGAGCTTATTAAGAAATTTACCAGTATTTATAACACTTCAGAAAGAACCTTCTTTCATCTCAATAGGGGGATAAGAATGGCAAATGTTGTTCACGTTATTGGAACAGGAACAATCGGAGAGCCCCTGATTGGTCTCTTAACCCATTTCCAAAAAGATTTTCAGATTGACGAAGTTACCTTCAACAAACGGACTCCTCTTCATACTGACCGCTCAAAGGTTCTTACTTTGTTAGAGAAAGGGGCAAAGCTTGCAACCTCCTCTGAAGCCTTTTCAGATTTTGAAAAACTTGGGATGCAACCTTCGTTTGAAACAGAAGAAGCTATTGAACGTGCCAGTGTTGTTATCGACTGTACACCTTCTGGCGCAGGTTTAGCCAATAAGGAACGCTATTACCTGAAGGCAAAAAACACAAAAGGCTTTATTGCCCAGGGATCAGAGTTCGGTTTTGGCAAGATGTATGCTCGCGGGATTAACGATCAGGCCCTTATTCCAGGTGAAGATCGCTTTCTTCATATCGTAAGCTGTAATACTCATAATCTTTCTGCATTGATCAAGCTTTTTGGGCTTCGTAACTATCAGGCTATGGATAATCTTGTGGGCGCTGACTTTGTTTGTATGCGACGCGCCAATGACATCAGCCAGGACGATGCTTTCGTTCCCTCGCCACAGGTTGGAAGTCATAAGGATGAAGTTTTTGGCACCCACCATGCCCGAGATGCCTTTCACTTACTCAAAACCTTAGGCAAAGAATATAAACAACTCTTTTCAAGTGCTGTTAAAGTCCCTTCTCAGTATATGCACATTGTACGCTTTCATATTGAGGTTCAGGAAGCAACCACCCAGGAAGAACTGGTCAAGATTATTCAGGAGGACGATCGTCAGGCACTTACATATAAAAAATCAGCCAATCAGGTGTTTAGCTTTGGTCGTGATCACGGTTTTTTTGGACGTCTGCTGAACCAAACGGTTATTCCCCACGAAACGCTACGGGTTGTTGACGGCACTCATATCTACGGTTTTTGTTTTACACCTCAAGATGGTAATTCACTTTTGAGTTCAGTTGCTGCAGTCTTGTGGTTCATGGACCCTGAAAACTACGAAGCAAAGCTGCAGCCCCTGCGTCCCTATTTCTTTAATGAGGTTTAAGCCGCCATGGCCGTAGAGCAAGCACAGCTCACACCACCCTCCAAAAACAAGGCTCATAAAGCAATTATCATCACCATTGCAGTACTTGGGGTGATGGTTTTGTTAGGGTTTATTCTCGGCATGAGTTCCTCAAGTGCAGGCTTTGGAAATGCTCTTTATACCATAGGGCTTGCTGGTTATGTAGGCTTTGGGACCAACTGGCTGGCGATTAAAATGCTCTTTCATCCTCGCAAAAAAACTTTTGGCATCCAAGGTGTTGTTCCTCGAAAACGAAATGAGCTTGCTGCTCGTCTCTCAGAATTGATAGAAGAACACCTGATCTCAGGCCAAAGACTTCACCACTGGCTTGAAGATAGAGGAAGCTTAGGCCCCTTAATCGAAAGCATTCAAAAACGACTGCCTGAGTTGATTGATATTGAAAAGATTCAAGCTTCCTTCATCCCCGCTGCCACTGAAGCCATGAAAGAAGAAGCCCCGGAACTCATGTCTCAACTCCGTGAGCTTGCTTTGGAAACAATCCAGCAGAAGTCAGGAGCAATGGGTTCAATGCTGATGCCAGCGTTAACTCCTTTACTCGATCACTTCTTTAAAAAAGCTGAAAACTTTATGACCAACCCAGAACGCCTGAGACCTTTACTGGAGAAAGCTGCTCCCGCTCTGCAATCAACACTTATGAAAGGTCTCAACCAGGGAAGTATGGGGGAGAACCTTGAGAATATCCTCTCTGAAGCTTTTGAAGCCTTGCTTCATAATGCCCAATTCTCTGAATTAATCCGTGAAGAAATTCTGAAACAAGACGAGAGAGAACTTGAAGCGATGATTCATGATGCAACCAATGAACAGCTTGTCTTTCTTCAAATTGCTGGAGGGTTTCTTGGGGCATTGGCCGGCTTTGCAATTCTCTGGCCCTGGTTGCTTTTACTGGCTGTTTTTGGGATCACTTCTGTCTGGTGGATTCCCCTGCTATCGAAAAAGAAAAACTCTTTGGATAGAACCCAGGAATAAAGAACTCTATCACTCTCAAAGCCTCTTTCTATGAAAAAGGCTTTCGTGAGACAATCAAGAGATAAAAACTTGTAGCACCCCTATAAACCCACTATCATGCAATAAAATCACGATAGAGAATGTGATATAAAACAAAAAAATAGCTCCCTTCTCCTGATCCGAGGTGTGTAAATATGAAAAGAAAAATTTCAACAATGTTCTGTGCTGTACTTGTGCTCTCTTTTCTTGTCTTGCACACAACTCCTCAAGCAGAAAGCTTTCAAGAAAAAGATACCAACAAAGATGGCAAAATCAGCAGTGAAGAGTTTGGAAATTCTATTACCTTCCGTCAGGCTGATCTTGATGAAGATGATTTTATCAGTGAAGAAGAATATGCTCTTCTTCAACAAGAAGAGCAGAACACTCAGCTTAAGCTTAAGCTCCTGGAATATGGGGCTTGTTTGCGCAGCTATCTCCTGCGTTACGATCACTACCCTGAAAGTTTTGATGAAATCGTCGAAGAAAAACTTATCGCAGTAATAGAGCCTGATCCCTGGGGATTTGAACTCCAGTACAGAGTTTTCGAACAAAGTTCCGATGAAGATTCCTTGGAAAATCTGGAAAAGCCAGCTGAACAATCATCTTCTGAGAACTCAAGTGAATCGGTTCTCAAACGCGTTTTTGAAGTGCTTTCAGTGGGGCCTGACGGGGTTGCTGGAAGTTCGGACGACATCCTTCTTACTCCTCAGGGCATCCGTTTAACGCTCTCTCCACAACAGCATCAAAAAATTCTACGAGAAGACCAGGAGAATTACATAAAAGCTCGTAACGCCTGGAATTGGGAACAGGCTTTTCGGCTTTGGCTAGAAATTGCTGAAGCAGAATATGCTGAAGACAAAAAAATAACAGAGATCAATCAGCTTGAACTTCCTGAAGAGCTCTTTCCAGAGGGCAAGGCTCTGGATACTTTTGAACGCCAATTTGAACTCAAAAGCATACGCGGCCTCCGAGTGGTAACAGCTTTAACTCCAGACAAATCTCTTGGCAACAATACATTGAACAGTTCTCAAGAAAAAGTATCACTGACTGAAAGCGACTTCATCCAGCTTTTATCTCGGCGGCTTGAATCAAGAAACGATTATTATGACTGGAATGCCTCAAATTTTGTCGAACAAGTCATTCACTTCTACAATTCAAACGGTCGCCTACCCCTGACAAAACTTGAAGTTACAAAGTCTGGAACCCATTACTACGGCCGCTCTGACAATCTCTACTACCTTCCCCTTGCAAATGATACCCGCTTCATGCTTTTCTCATATACTCACCACAATGTTCGAGATCGCTATCAGTGCTATTACGCTCCTGTGGACACTCTCTCTTTACTTGAAAAGAACGAATTTTCCTGGAATAACGTTGAGATAGCAAGTTCCGAGGTTTTCCAGGGAATTATTGAAGCTATTAAAGCTAAGAAGGTTAGAGATTCTTTAGACAGCGCAACTGAAAATTCTGATGGGGCTCGTGCATCTTCAGAAGCTCGAACTCCGGAAGCTCTTTCTCCTGATGAGATTATAATTCCAGAGCCTCCAAAAGAAGAAGAAGAACAAGAAGCTCTTGCCCCTGACCAAGAAGAAAATGCAACAGAAGAAGAGGAAACAGAAGAAGAAGCGCAGGAGACAAAAGCTCCCGAAGAGGCCAGCCGGCCTCAAGACAATGATGAAGCTTTAATCGCCTTCTTCTCCAAATCAACTCACCTTCATCGCCCGACGCTTATCCAGGAAGAAGAAGAAACAGAAGCTTCAGAGAAGCAAGGCTTTAAATCTCAAAGAGAGCTTGTACCCACCAAGCTCTATACAGAAGTTGAAGCCCAGCAAATGGGAGTGCTGGGATCTGACAATGAACTATGGGAAATTGAATCAGGCTTAGGGTACCAGGCCGAACAACTTTATTATGCCACATACGATTTTCTTTTAAAAGTTGAACCAACCGTCTCCTTGCCCTGCGGGAACATAGAACTTTCAAATGCTGAGCTCTTCAGAGAACACTCCGAAGACTATCTGGAAGAACGATCCTGGGTAGATCTTCAACCTCAAGCACTTGCTATTACGCGTTATAAGCGTGATGAAAATAACATGCTGGAATCCGTCGTATGCATTGCAATTCCTGAAGAAGAAAGTGGTGCCCCAATCGTTGTTTATGCTTTTATTCAAGGAGAATTCTTAGGCCCTCTTTATGCACGGCTTCAGGATCAGCCCGAGGGTTGGCTTGAAAACATCATAGCCTGCGATGGAGCTCCTGAAAATTCACTTTCAGATACAGAAGATAAAACAACAACTCCTGATGAAAATCCTTCTGATCAGCCTTCAGAGAATTCCACACCTGAGCAGAAGAAGCCGGAAGAAGAATAGCCTGCTTCGTTTCCATTTACTCTTTTCATATCACGCTTCAACAGCCATGAAATCTTTTTATGCCTCAAGTCACTATTCTTGATAAGAAATGCACACTCTCTCTCCAAAAGGGAGAAAACTTGATGCAGGCCATCGAAGAAGCTGGCATTTTGATCATGCACGCCTGTGGAGGAAATAGCATCTGCAGCACCTGTAATGTTGATATTTTCAATGCTGATCAAACTTTACCGCCACCAAAATTTGCTGAAGCAACACTCCTTCAAAAGCTCTCACGCAAGGGTAAAAATATTCGCTTATCGTGCCAGGTCTTTGTGGAATCAGATCTTGAAGTCATTATCAACCCGGACTTCACTCCGCTCAAACCTGAACTTCCCTGATATAAACACAACGAAATAAACACGAGAAAAAGCTATGAACAAACTCCGCTGTATTAAAAACGAAAAAAATCAGCTTGTGATTCAAAGCCTTGATAAAGAGATACCTTTGGAAACTGAAGAATTCGAAGATCTTTTTTATGCCCTGCCAACCAGCACCACAGCACTTTATCGCATTCTCAGCGAGAGCCTTTGCGAAAGCCAGGAACGCCAGAAAGAGCTGCGCCAACTCCTGGAATCCTTTGGACCGGAGCTTCACGAAATACTTGAAGCCTTTCAAGAGCACGTGAGAGCCTCGAAACACTTCCTCACATAGGCCTGCTTAGAACTTAAGACACCATTTCTTCTATAATTTTCACAAAACGCTCTTGGTGTTGACACCAGTCAAAATGCTTCAAAGCGTATTCTCGACAACGTTCGCGAAAGCTTTCATTCTGAAAGAACTCTTCCTGCATAAAACTCTCAAGACATTCTCTGAGCGATTCAGCAGAAGCTTGTTGACTTAAAAGCCTTCGATCGAAATTTCCAACAACATCAACCAACGCTCCTACAGGGGTTGCAACTACTGGTGTACCAGCACTGAAAGCCTCTGCTGCTGAAAGTCCAAAGCCCTCAAGTTCCCGTGTTGGTAAGATACAAAGCGAAGCAGCAGCAGTTAAAGCAAGCAACTCTTCGCGAGGTAAAAACCCCGTAAAACGAACCTTATGCTTAAGCTGAAGTTCTTGACAAAGAGTTTCCAAGCGCTGACGCTCCGGACCATCACCCGTAATCACAAGAAAGAAATCAAATTTCCCCCCTGCTAAAGCCTGAAGAAGTAAGTCTACACCCGTGCGTGCAACCAAACGACGTGAACACAAAAAGAACGCTCTATCAAGATTTTTCACTCCATAACGAGAACGAACTTCTCCTCGCTCAGCTGGTAATAAAGGCTTGAAAAGCTGGGCATCAACGGCCCCAGGGAGAATATACTTCGGAACCTTTTGGCAACCAGGATGTTCCTTTTCAAACCAGGCAACTTGGGTCTGGCTTAAAGCTAACCAAGCCTGTGCCCGAGAAACAAGACGACGCTCGATATTTCTACGGGGTAAAAAATGAAGGCTCCGTTGCAAAAAACCAGCCTCATATTTTCTCGTGCCTCGATAATCTGAAAGCCACTCCTGCCCCCAGGGAGAGTTACAAATATAACAATAAGGAATACGTTCTCCACCACCCAAACGAAAAGCCCCCCAAGCTGAAGGAGGCACCACAGGAATCCATAAATCCGGAAGCGTTTTCGTTTGCTTTACCCAAGCTCGAAAAATTTCACCACTTCGTCGCGTAAGAAGAGAGAAAAAACGAAGCTGGCCAAGAAACCCTTTTTGGCGCGAGGGATACTGCCAACTGAAAACAGGAATATCATCAGGCAAAGCATCCTTCCCCTGGCCACACAATAAACTCGCATCATGCCCTGCATCCTGAAGAGCCTTGACAAAACGATAAGCCATTAAGGAGACCGCGCCCCCTTCGGCATGTTTGTCATTCAGCACCGCGATTCGCATAAGACTCGCTTTGGTTCTAAGAAGAGAAGTAAGAACTATGAAAGGCTTTAGTTAGCAAGGACCTGCAAACAGTGCTTCCCAAAGTTTTCTTCAACTTCAGAAAAGAAATCACCGTTCGCATCAATACCATAGTTTTCGCCAATTTCAATAACATCAGGTGGACTGCCAGTCGCCTCAAGCCTTAAGAAAAGAGGTAAGTTTCCTTTATGTTTAAGCACTAAAGAACGTAAGTCTTCTAAAAGTGAGCGATTTATTTTTTGAGCATCAAGCTTAATACAAACCGCTTTTGTCAGATGCTTTTGAGCTTCTTCAAAGGGTTGTACACGATCTGCAAAAAACGTTGCACCACGAGATTCCACCCGCAAGCTTCCTTGCACGACAAGGGCCTTATTTTGAAGCATCTCACCTTGTTGGTCTCTTAATATCCGCTGAGCCTGTTCGCAGCACTTTCCAAAGCACAGGGCTTTCACTGTTCCATCAAGATTAACAAGATTAAAACTCAAATACTCCTTACCTTTTTTTGATTGGCGTAGTGCAACCCCTTGAGCAACTCCTGCAAGCTGTACAGTAGTTCCCTCCGTTACCTTAAAGAACTGATCATTGCGATGGCTGCTATACATACCAAAAAGTTTTCCATAGCAAAGCAAAGCATCCTGACCAAAGAAAGTTTCAGCTTCTTCAGGAGCAATAACCTGACTCAAGGTTAAGTTCAGTCCATTATTTCCCTCTTCTGTGATACCTCGCAAAAACACAACCTTATCTTCCTTCAAGAGTTCACTGTATTCTTCAGCCTGGTCAGGAAAAGCAATGCCCGAGACCTTGCCCTCATGATCTTGAAGTTCAAAGCGCACCATTGTACGCCCATAATTCGAAGAACCTGCTTTTTGTATTTTTTTCTTTTTAAGCTTCGTCAACATGCCCCCAAGCAAAACCTGGCGGCCTGAGCTCTCCTCTTCCAAACTCTTACTGGTATGAGTCTGGTAACGCTTCAGAAGTTCTGCATACGTATCAAGCGGGGAAGAGGTCACATAAAAGCCAAAAGCCTCTTTTTCAGCCTGCTGATGTTCAAGTTCGGTCCAATCTGGAAGATCATCAATTGCAGCTAAATCTCGAACATGCTCTTCTTCAAGGGTCGTCTCCTTTGCAGCCGTATTATCTTTTGAACTCGGTGCAAAGAGATTGCCTTGCCCTCGCGCTTTATCAGCTGAAAGCGAAGCCACATAAGGCAGAACTTTTTCAAGAGATGCTAAAAGCGATGGTCGTTTCAATTGAAAAGAATCGAAACAACCCCCGCGAATCAAAGCTTCTATGACTGCTTTATTCACAATTGAAATATCGATATTTTCAAGCATATGCAAGAAGCCTTTAAAAGATCCAATTGTATCTCGAACTTCCAGAATATGCTGAATAGCCTTTGTTCCAGCTCCTTTCATACCCGAAAGCCCAAAGACAACCTTATCCTTTGAAGTTGAAAATTGAGCTTTTGAAAGATTAATATCTGGAGGTAAAATCTTGATCCCCATATTACGCACACCACGGACATTATAAATAATGCCATCGTTGTTACCAATCTGACTTGAAACGAGGGCTGCTGCATACTGTGCTGGATAATGAGTTTTCAACCAGGCCGTCTGGTATGTAATCAGACCATAACCTACAGTATGAGATTTATTGAAGCCATAGGAACCAAAGCCTTCCATCTGGTTCCATAAGTGCTCACCAAGCTTTTGCCCAAAGCCTTTCTTCTCACACCCCTCGAGAAACTGAGGCTTAAGCTTGTTCATCAAATCATGCTTCTTCTTGCCAATAGCCTTTCGTAAAAGATCAGCTTCACCAGGGGTAAAACCACCTAATTCTCGACTAATCCGCATAGCCTGTTCCTGGTAGATCAAAAGACCATAGGTGTCCTCCATAATCTTTTGCAGCTTTTCAACAGCTTCAGGAGAAGCTAACCCCTCTTCTTCCCCGGGCATATAAGCCTTTTGACGTCCAGATTTGCGCTCCGCAAACTGTTTATCAACGCCAGCCGACAGCGGCCCTGGACGATAAATAGCTAAAACAGCAGAAATATCCTCAAAATTCGTAGGGCGTATACTCTTTAAAAGCCGACACATCCCCTCAGATTCAAGTTGGAAAACTCCAAAACCAGCTCCAGAACAAAGCGTTTCATAGGTTTTTTCGTCATCAAGAGGAAGCTCTTCAAGATTAATCTGCTTGTCTGTATCCTGTTTTATAATTTCAAGAGTCCGCTGAATAATCGTTAAATTTCGCAACCCAAGGAAGTCCATCTTAAGCAACCCCTGGTCTTCAACTTCCATCATGCTGTATTGGGTGGCGATAACGACATCCCCTTCGCCATCCTCCTTTTGGCGCATTAAAGGCAAATAATCATCAAGATCCCCCGGCGCAATTACAACTCCAGCAGCATGAACCCCAGTACCACGATTCATACCCTCAAGCTTTTGAGCCGTATCCCAAAGCTCCTGGATGTTAGAATCGGACTGATATTCCTCCCGAAGTTCATCGTGAGTTTCCAAAATTTCTTTGATACGTGGGACCTTCCCTTGACGAACCTCTATTTTCTTGGTCATTTCGTTCATGCGACTCACTGGAAAATTAAGCACCCGCCCCACGTCCTTAAGAGCTGCTCGAGACAAAAGCTTTCCAAAGGTTCCGATCTGGCAAACACTTTTCTCTCCATACTTTCGGCGCACATAATCAATCACTTCGCCACGCCGTTCCTGGCAGAAATCAATATCAATATCAGGCATGGAAATTCGATCTGGATTGAGAAAACGCTCAAAAAGCAGATTATAACGCAATGGATCTATATCCGTGATATTAAGGGCATAAGCAACAATCGAACCTGTAGCTGAACCGCGACCAGGACCAACAGCAATTTTTTGCTCTTTAGCCCAATTGATTAAATCTGCTGTAATCAGAAAATAGGACGTAAAACCCATGTTCTTAATTGTTGTAAACTCAAAATCATAGCGCTGCATAATCTCTTCAGAAAGCGGGGCGCCATAGCGTTTAACCAAACCTTCTCGACAAAGCTTATCAAAATAGGCTTGGTCTGAAAGACCATCGGGACACTCAAAACGTGGTAAATAATACTTCTGCTCCTGATTTGAAGAAAGATTACAGCGCTCTGCAATTTCCATAGTATTTAAAAGTAAATCCGGTCTGCCGGGATAAAGAAGCGCCATTTCTTCCTGGGTTTTAAGATAAAAGTCTGGGCCATATTCAAGCCGGTCCTCGTCACTCATTAAGCGCCCGGTATTAATACAAAGCATGACATTATGGGCGTAAAAGTCATCTGGATCCAGGAAATGACTGTCGTTGGTAAGCACACAGCGCACATCCATCTCATCAGCTAGCTTGAACATTCCCTCTGCAACCCGCTCTTCAAGCACTCCAGCATGGGACTGTTTATGATTTTGAACCTCAAGGTAAAGATTATCTTTGCCAAAAATATTTCGATAGGCCTCAATCTTACAAACAGCTTCCTCTGGCTTTTCTTGCAATAAAGCCTGGGGAACTTCTCCACCAATACAGGCAGTCAAACAAATTAAGCCCTCATGGTATTGCTCAAGCAGCTCATAGTCAGCCCGTGGCTTACGATAAAAGCCTTCAGTATAAGCCTTAGAAACGATTTTTGTCAGGTTGCGATAACCCGTATCATTTTCAGCCAAAAGCACCATGTGGGCATATTCCTTACCCTTGACCATGGCCTTTTCAAAACGATTATGAGGCACAACATAAATCTCTGAGCCTAAAATCGGTTTCACTCCTTCTCGTTCACAAGCTCGCTTGAAATCCATCAGACCACACATCACCCCGTGATCTGTAAGAGCAAGCGATTTCATTCCAAGTCGAGCAGCACGCTTTGCCAAACCCTGAACAGTCGCTGCACCATCAAGAAACGAGTAATCCGAATGGACGTGAAGATGCGTGAATTCTTTCGCTAGCGTCGAAACTTTTGAATTTGAAGCTTTTTTTATCATTTGTAAGGCCTTATTGAGACTGGAGCACCCAAGATTTGAAATCGGAAGTTATCTTTGGGCTCAAACAAACCTGCCAGACAAATCTTGCTGGCATAGATAACTCATGGTTGAGGTTGATATATTATTAACGCCTGAATCCTTTTTTCTCAAGCTTCTTTTGAAATTCTTTCACTTATATTGTAGGAATCTTTAAGCTGAGAATCGAACACTACTAAATCCTGTATGTTTATAACTTTCTATCAGGTTTGCACCCACTTTCCCCATTTCGTCCGATTTTTTGTCAAAAACTCAAGCAACATGCAGAACCACCTAAGACTAAATGTCTTACGCCTCATACTTTTCCTTATTTCTTGAGCATTCTGCTGAAAAATAAGGACTTTATCAAACCAAAGTACAAAAGGCCTAGAGATAGTCCCTTTATAATTGTTGCATCTATTGTTGAATTTTCCTTCAGGTTTTGGTTGAAAAAGCCGATCATGAGGGATGAATGCCTATTCTTTTTTAACTGCCACCGAGTTCATTTTTTGTGAAGGTGTGTCTGCTGGAGATAGAAATGCGTATATTATTTGTGTTTGCTCTTTGTGTCTTGGCCCATGGAAGCCTCTTTGCTCAGGGAGAAACCTTCACTCCGATTCCTACACGTGCTGATGGAACGGGAATTTACAACAGTCGTAAGATCATCTTACGACCAGTAAGCTGGACAGAAGAGCTTTTCACCTGGGACCAGCTTGAGGATTCGGAGCTTTTTTACACTCTTGACCAGGGTGCCAGCTGGCGACGCTCAGTGATTGCTCTTAACAAATGGCCAGAAGCTGGCGAATCACCCTATTTCGTATTCAATGCTCCAAGCGACGGACTTTACGGCTTTTATTATCGCCGCCCTGATGTTGCAAAACCCCAGGATGCAGGCTCAATCCAAAGCAAAGCCTTTATTGATACAACCTCTCCCTGGGTACAAGTGCAATCACCACAGGAAGGGAATTCCTATCAAAAAGGGGAAGTTGTAGAAATCCGTTATCAGAGTGATGATGATAATCCAGATTTGGCATACGGTTTCTCGCTTGACTATTCAGAAGATGACGGAGAAACATGGGTTCCCATCACAACAGACCAACCCGTTACCGGCAGTTATGACTGGTTCCCTCCTCAAGACAAAGCTGCAGCGATTAAGCTTCGCATTCGTATTCGAGATCTTGTAGGCGAAGTTGGCCAGGTTATGGTTCATAATATTGTAGTTGCTCGCAGTGAAAAAATTCTTCTCAGTGATAAACCGGCAATAAAGATTGTTGGGCCAAAGCTTGGAAAAATCTATTTTGAAAACACTGACTTTTATTACGAAGTCGCTAACCACACGAGCTCCCCAACCGCTCTTGTTCGAATTTGGTTTTCCATGGACAACGGGCAAACCTGGCAGTTTGGAGGCAACAATACAAGTGGGCAGAATAATGGAAAAGTTCAAGTCTACTTTCCCCCAGGTTTTCGCCGCCATGGTGCTTTTGGCAACTACAAGAAAATCTCTTTTTACTACCAGGTTATAACAGCTGATGGACTTTCAAATCTTCCTGACCCTGTAGCAGGAATCTCAAGCCCAACGGACATCTATTACGTTGACACTGATTCTCCAAAATTTGCCCTTCACCAACCAGCTTTTGGAGACAGTCTTTATCGTGGAATGATTCCAAATAACCAGGAGTCAGGAAAGTATCATATTTCATGGGATGGAGCAGATCGCAATGCTATTCCCTTCATTGAAAAACCTGGTTACGAGCGTGGTCCTGTTGCCCTCTATTATTCTTCAAACCCAGAGGCAGCAGAACCAACCTGGATCATGCTTTCAGATCGCTTACCCCTGAATGGTTCCTTTATCAAGTTCAATGATCTGCCTCTTGGAAAGTGCCAAATCAAGGCTGTCGCGACGGATGAAATGGGCAACCAGGCAATTCGCTTTACAGGCATTTTTAAAGTCGTTGATGGAACTGCTTATGGCGAAGAATATCGTTCCCCGGACTATGGCAAGAATCCCAAAGAAGTAAAACGGATTTGGGCTGAAGCTCAGGAACACTATCAGGCAGGAGATTATCAATCTGCTCTCAGGGCTTACAATAACGCTCTTGAGCTCGCTGCTTACGAAGACCGCAATGCTATTGAACATGATATGGCATTGGCTTTTTACAAGGATGGACAAACGCAAAAAGCCTTACAAACCCTAGAGGACCTTATCCAGGCGGAAGATGACAACCTCACATTTCGCTATAGCCTTGCAAGCCTCTATTTTCAGGAAGGCTTGCGAGGAGATGCCAAAGAGCAGCTGGAAGCAATTCTAGAGCGAGATGACAACCAACCTCATATGGCCGCTCGCTCTTTACTTGCCGGCATTTACTGGCAAGAGGGTCTCACCAAAAAAGCCGAAACCCTATGGCGCTTTATTCTTGAAAACGCCTCGGTGAGAAGCAGTGAGTATAAAGATGCTCAATTGCAATTAGCAGCTCTTGAAAAAAACCATTAAGCTTACAATAGAATTTCTAGCTCTCTTCTGGTTTCAACACCCATACTGGAACCAAAAAAGTGCTTTCTATTCATCATCGTAAAAAGCTCACAGACAAGAGGGAGTAACCTCTCTTCGCACTGTGAGCTTTAAGCTCTTTCCAATTCAAAAATCTTTCAGATTTCTTCAGCTCTTTTCCTTGAGGCGCACTTCCATAGTGCCGATAGCAAAAGAGCGTCGGTTCTTTATGCCTGTTAAGGCTCAAACAAGGACCTCTCTTAAAATCTTTGATTTTCTTCGTTTTCGTTTTAAAGCTCCATTTCTCTACAATTCTTGCTTGAGGTCTTGATATGTCAACAATTTCAGCCCTTCTCAACGTACTCAAAATTCAATCTGACGAAGCCATCTCCGACACCCTGGTTGCTTTGCTTGAGTCTAATGATGAAAGCGTTTTCCAGGAGATTGTCGAAGACTACCATTGCTTTTCCTGGAAGGTGCGAGAAGAAATCGCAGGCTATGCAAAACGCTTTCGAAGCGCACTAGGAGAACTGATTAAGAGTGAAAACGAGCAAACCCGTTTTAATTGTATCGAATTCTTAAGTTCTGCATCAGATCTTAGCACCAATGATTTTTCTCTCTTATTGGGCGCGTGCGTATCGGATGAAAATCCAGCTGTGGCGCAACAAGCTGTAGACCTTATGCAAAACCAGGTTCGTACTTTCTTTCATCGCCAGGGATTACAATTTCAAAACAAGACCAAAACTCCTCAAGCAATCGCTCGCTTTCGTTCCTACAGTGATCAGATATCCGAACAAGATGCCGAGACCTATAGAGATCTACTCTATATGCTTGGAAAAGCCCTTGAAGCTTTCCCTGCTCATGAACGCAACGACGTGGTGGATAGTCTTGTTTGTCTTGGCAAAAATGGTGAAGAGGTGCTCTTTGCCTTTTTCAAGCAGCAATTTGGAAGCAAAGAAGCATCTCAGCTTCTGCTTCGCGAAATCACCTCAAGACCTCGTTCAACAACCCTTGTTTTAATATTATCAATGCTAGCAACACCTTCAGCCCATCTGCGGCGCATCGCTTCAGATGCCATAAAAATCTATAGCAAGAGTAATGCTCAAGAGCTTTTTATTGAAACGATAAACCTTCAGAAAAGTGAAAAAGCTCGCTCAATCGTTCGCAACACCCGTTCACTGAACTGGATTGCTCAGTGCCAGGAAGCCATGAATCAGATCAATCCCGAAACCTTTTTAGCCTGCATTGATGAGTTCGGACAGGCAGGGCTTGATATTGAACGCAAGCTCCAACAGCTTCGAAGCTGCCTGATCTATAAAGATGAACGAGTTATCGCCAAGATCTTTCGTATTTTTCAAACCCATTATCAACCTGTATTACGCACCATGCTGCTTGAACTCAGCGAGCATGGCTATGAACCCGTGCGGTTTCATGCTTTAGCTTGTCTGGCAAGGAGCTCTTTTCAAGGCAAAAATGATCTTATGAGAGATCAGCTCAAAAGCAAGTCCTCACGCATTCGAGGCTTAGCAGTTCAAAGTCTTGCGCAAGAACACTTTGATCGATTCGTTAAAAATTTCCACACCCTTAATGAACAATCCCGAAAGTATAGTGCTGAAATTATAAAAAAAATCGATCTCCAAGTTCTCAAAGGACTCTCAAAATGCTTTCATTCCTGGCTTCCAGAGGAAAGAGTCAAAGGACTTATGATCTTACGTTATACTGGTGTTATTCCAGAGCTTCAAACCGAACTTGTACGCTTAATCCGCGACAATGACCGTCAAGTTCGATCACTTCTCCCAACTCTCTTAGCAGAATTGAAAACAACAGAAGCCAGTGCTGCCCTGCTGAACCTCTTAGGTGACGAAGACCAGCGAATCCGGGCAAATGCAGTCGAAGCAATCGAAGATATCGGTCAAGCGACTTTCCAAAAATCGCTGATTCCTCTTTTGCGCTGCCCTCATCCTCGTTTGCGGGCAAACGCTGCTAAAGCTCTTTACTCTCTGGGAAGTAAGCTTGCTCTTCAAATCTTAGCCGCAATGGCAGAACGAAAAGAACCTGCACAAAGACTTTCCGCTCTCTGGGCCCTGGCCCATATTGCAGATGATATAAGCCTGCGCTTAGCCTTCCAGATTGCCCGTAAGGAACGAGAGATATCCATTCAAAAACGCATGTACACTATGATTGATGAAGCCATTGAAGGAAGAAACCAACCATTGCCAAATTCACAGACAACGGTGGCTCGCGCAGCCTAGAAGCTACACGCTAAGATAATTAAAGATAATTGCGAAGTCTCTGCCTGGCTGCTTAAGGCTTTCAATACCGCAAAATTTCGTACATCCAAGCTTCTCTTCGATAATTCTTATACTCTGGCTTATAAGCCCACATGTATGAATATAAACTTTCAGACTCGAGCTTTTTACTTAGGTGCGTTTTTTGTACTCTGCTTCATATGCCTTTTGCTTCGACTTTATTTCCTGCAGATCGTTGAAACAGAAAACCATCTTGCTACGAGTGAAAGCATCCGAACTCGTATTGCTTTACACTTTCCGCCACGAGCAAAAATCGTTGATCGCAAAGGCAAGGCCCTGGCTTATAATCAAGCAAGCTGGGACCTTGCTCTTAACCTGCTTGAATTCAACAGTCCTGATTTCATCATTGAACGAGCCCAGCGAAGCCCAGAACTTTACCCTGATTTCGAAGAGATAGAAGAGTTCCACATCAATCAACTCATTCCTCTTCAAGAATATTCGTATCCTTCTCCTTCTCGGGCTCGAGCTTTTTTCATGCAATGGGATTTACGCACTCACCCGATCGTTCAGCATGATCACGAAGTACTGGTCCAGCACCTTGTCCAAATATTAGAGCTTGATGAATACGAATTTCGAGCAAGCCTTGAACTCGTGTACAATGAAGTTTCAGCCCTGCGAAACAGCTTCTCCGACCCCCTCAAAGCTCCAAGCACAACGGTCTTCAGAGCTTATGCTATGGCAAAACAGGCCTTAACGAACTCCGAGTACTGGGAGCGCATCCGGCGCTATCCAAAATCTCTGAGCTTTCTGCCCGTCCTTCATGAACGATTGGAACAAAGCCAGCATTTGCTTCAGCTGCTTGAGGCACTGCATGACTCTATTGACGAATATCCCGAGTACTATCTTGACTTTCTATCAAAAGCTCATAAGCAATCTGAAAAACAACAAAAACTCTTAGCAGCTCAAATATCACCTGAATATTCTTATTTAGATCAAACCCTTCCTCAAAAACAACACGCTCAAGCTACAAAAAACAATGAAGCTTTTGCGATCTGGGAATGGCTCGAAACAAGGTGCGCCGAGCTTCTCACTATCCAATCCGTGGACTCACTGCTTGAAAAGCTTGAAAACTTTATCAACGTCCTTGAAGGAGAAGATATTGACCAGTCCTCTCCTGCCCTCAACTGGCTTAAGGAGCGTTCAATAACTGGGCTTCATTCCAGGATAAAACGACTTGAAGAGCAAATTATTGCCCCCTACAAACAAGATTACCAAAACCGCTGGAAGAATCTTTTTGTTTCCTCTGAAGACGGCAGCAGCTCCTTTCCCCCCAATCCTCTTAAGCTCGCCCAAAGAGTATCACGCCAAAAGGTTGAAATTATTAAACTTTATCAAGATGTTTTCCAGGGGATTACCTGCACAGCTCATTCTTTAAGACGTTACGAAAGCAATTCTTTCCTGGATCATTTTGTTGGACATGTTGGCCTTGCCAGTCAGGAAAAAATTGAGAATGATATTTTCAAACGTCCGATCATAGAAGAAAGCCTTTCACCTTTGATTGAACGATGGTTTGAAAATGATCTTAAACAGTTTCAAAGGTCTTTTTTCCATCGTTTTGCTCAACAAAAAGTTGGAACCCAAGGGTTGGAGGCCTTTTATGACGAACGCCTTAGTGGCGAACCTGGGGCAAGCGTCAACTACATTGATGCCCATGGCAGAATCAGGAAAACCGAAGAACATTATCCAAGTTCATCAGCAGAAACACTCGAACTCAGTCTTGATCTTGAGCTTCAGCGAAATGCAATGAAGATCGTCAACCGCTATGAACCCATACTTCAAAATAAAAGCTTATATGGCGCCCAGGCCAAAACATGGAATCATGTTGGCAGAAGTCACTGGTCACTACGAGGCTGCTTCATCATGCTTGATGTTAAAAGCGGAGAAATTCTATCGATACTGAACTTTCCTACTTTTGATCTCGAAAAATTTCGCGGCCTGGGAGATGAAGCTGAAGCTTACCGCGATCAGATTCTTAAGGGTGATGATGATCTTCCTCAAAACTTTTACTGGTTAAAGCAAGCCCCTTTGCTTAACCGCGCAATCAGTGGGCAGTATGCCCCCGGTTCTGTATTCAAACTTGTCAGCAGCCTGAGCTTACTTGAAAGCAATACCATTGATGCTGGCTCAAAAAATGCTTCGCCACAAGATCCAACTTCAAGCGCTAATATGAAAGGAAAGGTCTATCAGGGCAAAGGCTTTCGGTTGCGTACAGGACACCCGGCAGGCGTATCAAATGTCATCCAGGCCATCACAAGAAGTTCAAACGAATTCTTTTGGTACTTTTCAGAAGAGTTGCCAGGAAAAACCCCCGCCAAGCGTTACCAGCAAACTCTTTTCCCCATGGCTCAGGCCTTTGGTTTTGGTTCTTTAAGAAGCACAGATCTTTTCGGGGAAAAAAGAGGCTCCCTGCCTCATCCCAGATCTATTTCTGCTGGAGAACTTGCTCTTTTATCCATTGGACAAGGCAAGCTTCTTGTCACACCTTTACAAATCGCGAGTTTTATGGCAACTCTGGCCTCAAAAGGAAATTTTCATGCACCACATCTTGCTTTAGAAAGTAACCCAGAAAATCACTCTATCAAAATTGCACCAGAACACTGGGAGCTTCTCCACCTCGGTATGCGAGGAGTTGTTTTTGATGCCCACGGAACAGCCTCTAAAAGTAAAATCTGCCAAGAACTGAAAGTAGCAGCAAAAACTGGAACTGCTCAAAATGGGCGTTTTCGGAGCTCTAATGGAGAATTCCTCGAAATTCCCGACCATGCCTGGTTTGCTGGTTTTGCTCCTTACGATGACCCACAAGTTGCTTTTGTCGCTCTAGCCGAATACAGTGGGCTTTACGGTGGGGATTTAGCCGATCTCAGCGGAGAAATTCTTCAAGTGTATTTCGATTCCCAAGAGAAAAAAGAATCAAGCCATCAATCACTTACTATCAACAAATAGTCTTGAGAACTTGGAATTTTCAGCTTCTTATTCTTTCCATAGAATTCACGCTCACCCTCCGAAGAATTATTTCGATAGAGCAAAACGCTTATTGCCCAGCCCTTCTTTTTGTGTCAAAATGCGAAGAGAACACTCTCATTGAATATTCATGGAGTTTATCTTTCTGGCAATACTTTATTAGACCTTGAAATATCAATGGAAGGCTCATGAAACCTCGAGTCATCGCTCTTCTTTCCCTAGGTCTGGTTTTGCTTCTGGCAACCGTTATCTGGTTGTTCTTGATTGCTTCAAACCATTCTCATGATGATGCTCAACGCCTCTCCACCAAAGCACAACACGAGCCCAAAAATCAAGAAAATTCCAAAGAACAAAACAACAATACACAAACCAAATCGCCCTTTAGACATGACAATCAAGAAAAGTCTTCCCAAAAGCAAAAAAAACAACCTCTTGAAGAAAAAAATGAAACCCAAGAAACCCCCTTAGAAGCTCCAGAAAAAAAACAGACTCGCTCTTCAACGATATTCGATATTTTCAGTTCTGATTCTCAAGAGCCTGAACCTGACGCCCCAAATAAGAGAAGCTCCGAAGAATCAAGCTATTTGGCAAAACAAGCCCGCAGGGGATCAAGGCTTCACCAAACAAGACATGGGCATATCACCCCTAAACTGACTCGTCTTAAAAATCAGGATAAGCGTCTGTCTCTTAATTCAAATGCCCAAAAAGACTTCCTCCCAGGACTTTATGGTAAACACTATATTTTCAGTGAAGACGACTATGAAAATTTTCTTTGGGGGGACAACCATCTCTTCAAAGAAGAGCTCATCAAAATTCGCCGAGTTGATGAAACAATCGCCTTTAAGAATCGCGAATCATTTCGACTTTTTGACAATGGTGCCTATCCCCCCTATCGGACCGATAACTTTGGTGCTCGCTGGGACGGCTATTTACTCATTGAAGAAAAGCAAGAGTTGATCATAGGCCTTGGGAGTGATTCCGTTGGAGCTCTTGCTATTGACGGTCAAGTCATCATCGCAAACACAACACCTCTCTGGTATGAAGAGCTTTATGCTCGAGTGGAGCTTGAAGCAGGCTACCACGAATTAACAATCGAATACGTTGAAGTCTTTCAAGGCGATGATCCTGAGAAAAATGCTGCCTGTATGCTTTTCTGGAAAAAAGATTGGGGAAGTGCCGCAGAAGTACTGCCTGGCGATTGGCTTTTTTATAACCCAAAGTCTTCAACCTCCACTCCTCCTATAATCGAATATGTTGAGCCAAGTGCTGCAGAGGTTGGTGAAGAAATTCGAATTTATGGCAAACACTTTAGTAACCCTGCACCGGCCTCCCTGCTTAAAAAATCTTCCTCTGCTGAAGCACCTGCTGCTCTAGAACATACTATTTATATAGACGGGATTCTTGCTTTGCCTCAAGAATTTAAACCTCGAAGTGTTCTTTCGGCCAGCGGGGAAATGCTTGATGTTTTTGTGGTGAAAGTTCCTGCTGGGGCAGGCAGTGGCATGGTTCGGATCGAGGGCAGTGATACACGAGATTCAAGCAATGAGGTTTTTCTAGAAGTTACCACGACCTTTGGAGCTGTCATAAGCGTTTGGGATCTTAGTGGTTATGCCTTTGATTTCCCTGCCCCCAGTTCGCGCACCCCAGATTCAGCTTTTTTTGAAGAAGTTCCTTTTCCCTTCAATCTTGACAAACTTGATCAAGCTTATCAAAACATCCCTATTGCTCTTCGAATTGAAGGTAAAGTTGCAGGCGCAGAGAGTGGAGACGACAATAGCGCCCTGAACAAGCATATTTCGTTTAAACTTCTCTATCGTAGCGTGGCACTTCGCTTCACAATAAATGATAATCTGATACTTGAGGAATCAGACATCAATTCTCACGAAAAAACCCACAATGGACTATCTCGAGGAGAGTCCATTTGGAGACCTTATACAGTAGAAATCTTAATTGATCCTGAAAAATCTGGAAGAGATCTTAACGTAACCTTTCAGCCCAACTTTCCTGGGAGTAATTACGCAAACGACGACACAGGTTCTCGCTATTCTGCTTTTCGACCAGGCTTTGAATTACCCGAAGCTCCTGAAATTCTCTGGCCACTTGAGACAAAAGATCCTGCGGCAGGAGTTGGTGAGGAACTCACTCTTTTCGCCTATTTTCCTGAAACAACAGAAGAAAAAACTGCTGGCATCAAAAACGAACCTCGTTTTTTCATTGATAATACAGCCGTAAAAAGCTTCAGAAGACTTCCAGACCCCCCTCTTCACCACGAAGAAAAAAGCTTTAAAAAGTACAGCTTAACCGTTCCCGACCATGTTGGTCACGGGAAGCTTCAAGCCCGCTTTGGACTTGTGCAATCAGAGCCACTTTTTTTTAACGTTTCAAACCGTGGACTAACAGGCCTTTACTACGATTTCAACAACCCCTTAGATCAAATTCCAGACGTTGAATCATTATCTCCTGATATGCGAAGGCTTGATAAACACCTTGAGTTTCATAACAACACCGACTTCCAACTTCCCTTCCTGCCCGAGCGCTTTAGCGTTGAATGGTATGGTTCCTTGCGGATTCCAGAAAACGGGGAGTGGACTTTTATTATTCAATCAGATGATGGGGTTCGTCTTACGCTTGATGATCAAGTCGTGGTTGATTACCCTTTTCGGCGTTCCCCGAGGGAGACGCAAAAGAAGATTTCGCTTTCAGCTGGATGGCATGACCTTAAGATTGAATTTTTTGAAAACGATGTGATTGAAAAATGTGTCGTATGGTGGATTCCACCGGAAGAATCTGAACGTGAGCATATTCCCCTTAAACACCTTTCCACCGAACGCACACGAGGTGTTCCTGATAAGTTCCCTACAGAAAACTAAGCAGCTCAAATTTTGAATTCATAAAGCTGGGATCTTCTAACACTATTTTCCAAGGACAATAATGGAAACGATACTTGTCACAGGAGTCGCAGGTTTTATCGGCTCAAACCTTGCTTCAAAACTCCTGGCGCAAAACTGCCGTGTGCTTGGGATTGACAATCTGAACGCTTTCTATAGTCCTGAAATCAAGCGTCAAAACCTTATACCACTCCAGAAATCTCAGCACTTTTCATTTTTCGAGGGAGATCTTTGCAATAAAGATTTTCTTGCTGAAGTTTTTAAAAACCACCAGCCCTCAAGCATCGTTCACCTCGCTGCCTGGGCAGGCGTACGGCCAAGCCTTCAAAAACCCGAAGTATATGTACGAAACAATATTGGAGCAACAACGGCACTGCTTGAAGCAGCTCGAAGCTTTAAACCACGTGTTGTATTTGCAAGTTCAAGTTCTGTATACGGCAGTTTAAATGCTGTACCTTTTCGGGAAGATATGGATGTGGATGCGCCTATCAGCATTTATGCCGCTACAAAAAGGGCCTGTGAAATTCTTTGTTCTACATATCATAGCCTTTATGATATCGACATTTGGTGCTTGCGCTTCTTTACGTGCTATGGTCCCGGACAACGTCCTGACCTGGCAATCCACAAATTCACCCACTTGATCAGCACAGGCAAACCCATTCCTCTTTTTGGAGACCCCAAAAGCTATCGTGATTATCTTTATGTTGATGACTGTACTGATGCTGTTATAAAAGCTTCTCAACGCTGCAAGGGTTACGAGGTCATTAATATCGGAGCAAATGATCCTGTTCGGCTTGATCGGCTTGTTGCCTTGCTCGAAGAAAAACTTGAAAGCTCTGCTTTGATTGAGAAGCTTCCTTCTCAGCCTGGAGATGTCCCTCGTACCCATGCGGACCTTACGAAGGCTCAAAAGCTTCTTGATTTTGCTCCAAAAATAAAAATTGAGACAGGACTTGAACGTTTTATAACCTGGTATCGAAATCACTCAAATAAAACCTTTCAAAACTCATAGAAAGGCAACCATGACCTTCCCAGACAACCATTCAAGCCATAAAGATGATGCCCAAACGCTTTTTCAAAAACAACGCCGTAACATGTATCTTTTGCTTGGCTTTTTCTTACTTGTGATTGTTGCAATCTTTAGTGGTGTCCTTCCTGATTTCTCTCAATGGGGAAAGCACGATAAAAACCACCAAAGAGGCCAACTCCTTGATCAAAAAGAGGCAAAAAAAGTAGAAGCCTGCAGCATCATTGCCTTTCCTCCTCAAAATGTACGTCAGCATAAAGACTGGAATTTTGGGAAAAACCAAGCCTGGTTAGCAGAGTTAGTAGAAGATATTGGCATCGATCTTTGCGACCATAACCCTGCGCTTGAAGCTTCATACCCACTTGAAGCAAATCGCATGCTGCCTCGTGCAGGCAATAGTATTGAAGCCCATGATCTTAAAACCATTTTGCTTGGAGCAAACGCTCGACACCTCGTGCTCGTAGAATTTCAAACGGAAAAGAACCAATGGCTTATCCATCGCTATCGCTATGGCATGAAAATAGCGAGCATACCAGCAGCTAAAGAGAGAGCATGCCCGGAAACAGGGGCCTTAAAGCTTTTACAAAAAGATATCTTAGAAGCTTTAGAAGAGCTCACTGACTATCAGCTTACGGATCAAACAAGCTTTCTAAGAGAAGACAAAACGGGCAAGAAATATGCTCAACTTCGGGCACTCCTGAAACTTCAGGATCAAGAAAAAGCTGAAAGCGTATTTGAAGAATTGCAAAAGCAAGCGCCTGATTTTGGTCCTGCTTTTTATGCTATGGCTCATTTTTACGCCTACAAAGAACCCCAGAAAGCGATCAGCCTGCTTGAGAGCTATCTTCAAGCAGGCGGGGATTCTCCTCGGGTTCGTTCTTTTCTTGCGGCGGTTTTGGCTCACCAGCATGATGCTTCCCACCATGACCGCATCAAAGAGCTCTGCCAGCAGCTCTTAAAAGAAACCCCCCTTAATATGTCTGCATTTACGACACTTTCTGAACTTCGTCACCCTGAAAATGCCGTAGAACTTGGGCGTTATCGCATAAAGCGATACCCTGAAGATGGGCGTTATCATACCCAGCTGGCGAACACGCTTTTACTGACTCAAAAAACAGTAGCAGAAGCGGTTGAAAAAGCGAAACAAGCAAAAGAACTGCGGCCCTGGGCCGCAAGCAGCTATACAACCCTTGGTTGGGCTTTCCTTTCTCAAGCACGGTTCAATGATAAAAAAGACAAAACCTCTGAATTAAAAGCTGCTGAACAATTTAAACAAGCAGCTTTGCTTCTTAAGGAAGCCTGGAAGCGTAATCCGAATCAGCTTGATATCCTGCCTGACTTGCTTATTCAAGCACTAAGCCGTGACCTTCATTACTCTCCAAAAGATCAGGAAAGCAGCAAAGAGCTTTTTCTATTTTCAACCATTACAAGAAACTTTAATGCTTCTCGTTACGGAAAACAAGGCCTCCAAATCATTGATAATAAACGTAAACACGACCTTAGGGAAGAGCTCGCGAGCCGGCTTCCAGACCTTAAAACCAAGACCTCTTTCACTTCGTCTGAAGAACTCGAGCTTCTTTATCACTTAAGTCGCCTATGGAAGCAACTTCAAGAGAAGCCTGAATCTTCCAGCAGCCCAGACCAGGCACTCATGCAAGAATTCCAGGAATTGCTTGTGCTTTACCAGAAGCTTGGCGGGCAAGCCCAGGTTTTAAAAACACTTTGGGAAGTTCCAGCAGAATAGTTATTGATTTTTGCAATCCTTCGGGATCGGGCTTCTGCGTGAGACTTTGCAGCGAGAAGACTTTGAAACGAGAAGGAAGTGCTGGGACTTCGGAGTGAGAAGAACAGTCCGGGGGACTGTTCTGAAACGGAAAAGCTTGAATTTATGCGAAGTGGAAAAGCTTCTTTACCCCAGAATTGAGCTGGCGTAGAGAAGCTGTCCCTTTCTCGAAGTCGTCACACAACGAAATAATTATGGGTTTTTGCACCCTTCATAGTGAAGAAGCTTTCATCTCGACGAAATCTTTCGAACTACTTTTGACCAGGTCCTGCGCAGAGAAAAAATGGTTGTCCGAGTCGTCGAGAGCACTCAGCTTCTTCACTCTTATCTGGAAGTTCTCAACCATGCCCTTGACTACCACGAAAAGCTGAAAACTCGCGGAGCTCCTGGCCTTCCCGCGGCGACTGAAACCAAACCAATTCTTCAGGAACTTCATAAGTTATGAAGCATCGCTTTCCCTGTGGAGTGGAGAGCGCAGTGCTTAAACGGGGCCGAAAGACTTCTTACGTTATGCTGTTTTCTTTTTTTCGCTCCTAATGTGATTTTGGTTACTTCAAGGCCCGGCACTCTGCTCTCGCTCTTTTTAGAGCTTCTCCACTTCGCAGAAATTCAAGCTTTTCCGTTTCAGCGCAGCTTGGGGGCTGCGCCTCCCACTCCAAAGTCCCGGCACTCTGCTCTCGCTCTTTTTAGAGCTTCTCCACTTCGCAGAAATTCAAGCTTTTCCGTTTCAGCGCAGCTTGGGGGCTGCGCCTCCCACTCCAAAGTCCCGGCACTCTGCTCTCGCTCTTTTTAGAGCTTCTCCACTTCGCAGAGTGCCAACCCCGGCACTCTGCTCTCGCTCCGAAGTGTGATAAAAGTCACTTTTTCTGAGGGCTTTTCAAAGCTATAAAATTCTATACTCCCCCAAAGAATGGTTTAGAACTCATCAAACCTTTGGTTTAAGATCGTTTCCAAGTCGGGCAACGGTGCCCGACGACAATTATATACGCGGTTACTTTCAAACGACCATTTCAAACGCTTTTGCGTTTGATTCACGAACTGCGAATAGCCCTGCACTTTTGGGTGCATTGGGATGTTCGTTTTCGTGAAGGGCTTTGGTCGGCCTGAAAGTAGAGCGATGCCTGGTGCACCCTTTCGTTTTGGCCTCTTTGTTTGAGGCTTTTGGCAACACCTGGCATCGCTTTCCCGCCTAACCTTTTTTAAGGAGGCCAGCGATGCCCAAGCGTTATTTCCTGATGACTTATAAGCCCAGGGAGCTCAAACTTTCTCTTCTTGAAACCCTTGATACTTACGATTATTTCATTTGCCCAGTCAACACCCTGAAAGCTTTGGAAGATATATTCAAAGGCTTGCAGGTCAGCCTGGTTTTACTTGATGAATCTACTTTGGATAAAATCTATCGCAAAGTTCACAAGCGTTATCCGAAAACCAAGCTCTTTGTGTTCACTGATAATACTCATAAGGACTACCATAAAAAACTAAGAGCCCGTGGCGCTGATGAGTTGATCATCCTGCCTGCAAGTGATGGTGAAATCATAAAAAAGATTATGAGAGTATTTCCGTAGAAACAAGCGTTTTCAAGGGTGTTTGTTCTTCTTGACCTGAGGCCAAAAAGTGACTTTTATCACTTTAGCTTAGGGCCTCCCAGAGCTATAAAATTCTATACTCCCCCAAAGAATGGTTTAGAACTCATTAGACCTTTGGTTTAAGATCGCTCCCAAGTCGGACAACGGTGCTCGGCGACAATTATATACGCGGCTCTGCTTAAACTACCACGTTTTCATGCCGTCTACAACATCGAGAAACAGCTACCCTTTGGGTACGTTGGCTTTTCGCTTGTTGTAGAGGCTGTGGTAGGCCTAAGCAGAGGGCGATGGCTGGCGTGCCCTTTCGTTTTAGGTTTTTGTCGGCTTCGCTTACCGCCAAACCTTTTTAAAGGAAGACAGCGATGCCCAAGCGCTA
>CAZJPQ010000023.1:0-48316 GCA_964548115.1 uncultured Planctomycetaceae bacterium | reverse complement strand
AAGATACCAACCTTATTATCGATAAGATCAAGAAGCTTTGCTTGTGATAGAGGCTTAGAATGTGACTTTAGTCATGCCCTGAAGTAGGGAGTCTTGATCGCCCTAAAAAGTGATAAAAGTCATACTTCGGGAAGACGCTTTTATTCGTGTAAACCCTAAAATAATTAACGAATTTTGCAACCCTTCGGAATGGGAGGTGCAGCCTCCAAGCTGCACCGAAATGGAGAAGCCTTAATCAAAAGAAGCCGTCCCTTTCTTGAGGCAATTACACAAAAAATAATTATGGGTTTTTGCAACCACCCAACCACTTTTGGTTGCGTTTGTAAGTTGTTTTTTGAAAACAACTTACGGCTCTTGATCGGCGGCTGAAAAATGCCGTACTGTGGTTGCAAAATAGGGCTCTAAGTTTCCCTGTTATTAAGAGCTTTTCCACTTCACAGGGTTGCATAATAGACCTTAGCTCTAGTGGTATGACTAGGAGCCTCCGAGAAGAGCATAAATGCACAAACCAGGGAGGCTATCCCTGGCTTATGCATTACGAAAAGGCCTAAAGCGAAAGCGCCATCCCCCGAAAGAGCTCTACTCTTCAGCAAGAGCAGCTAAGAGACAACCCTTGGCTGTCGAGTTCAAGGCGTCCTCTGCTCGACGAATGTCACCGATCTTGATTGGGAACTGGCTTTGCAGCTGTGAGAACTCTTTCTTAAAGACATCAATGAAACCGCCAACCTTTGATGTTCCGCCAGAGATTACAATTGAAATCTCTTTCGGGAAATTTGGTACATCTTCAAGCTGGCTGAACTTTTCAATGATCTTCGTTAAGGAGTAGTTGATCAAATGGCGGTAATAGATGCAGATGGCATTTTCTTCTGGAGTTGTGGGATTATCAATAGTAACGCCACGCTCTTTGACCGCTGTGATCTTGGAGGCAGCACAACCCATAACCTGAGCAGCCTGCTGGTCAATCCAATCACCACCCTTAGAAGTTGCAAAGCTAACAACAGGCATAGAACGGAAAGCGACACATACGTTAACCATACCACCGCCACAGGAAATCCCAATGCCAGTGAACTCTTCTTCACCAAGTTCTGAGAAGACAACGGCGTGACCTTCGTTCAAAGGGTTGCCACGAAAACCGAGGCGCTCCAGAAGCCCAGAGAAAATATTCTGGTGATAAACAATGTTCATGGTTGAATCAACCGGGTCTGCCGGAACGGAGTAATAAACTGCTTCTCCAGGAACACGAGGCTCCCCAAGCACCTGTTTGACCAGCTCAACTTCCATCGGCATAGCATCGGCATCTTTTGGAGAAATCAAGCCGTTCTTCATAGGTCGGCGCATTTCTCGATTGAAGATATTTGCAAGCTCAAAAGCCGCTTCGCCAACGACATAAAGCTTTGAGCCTCGTTTGATATAGGGTATATTCTGCTGCAAGAGCATCTTCTTTGTAAAGGGGTCTTCTGGAATATCCAGAAAAGCGTTTCGGACAGGAGTAATTTGAATTTCTCCACTGGCGTCCATATGGGCACCAACTAAATTTGCTGTGCCTACGTCTAATCCTCGTCCTGCAGGCGCTCCGTTTTCGCTCACCTTGAACTCCTCTTCTGATTGATGTGTTCTTTCAAGCTCTGGCCGGGTATCCTCTTTAACCTGGCTCACCATTGTTTGTGCTTCTTGCTGCTCTTCCGGTTCAAGGCTTTCTGCTTCACCTTGAGGTTGTTCGAATTGGTCAGCCTCATATTCCTGGCTAGCTAATTCTTCATTCATAAGCACTTCTTGTTCGTTCTCTTGGCTTTGATCTTTGTCGTTTGTTTCTTCTGTTTCAGCAGGATCGAGGGAGAGTTCTTCGGGTGTCTCGAGAGGAGCATCAACCTGGTTCTCAGGAAGGTCGGACTCCTGAGCTTCATTCTGCTTTTTACGCGTGGTTTTTCTTCGTCGAGACATAATATGATGACCTTGGTATTCAATTGAGCAAAGATCTTTTTCCATAGTTACTAATGCAGTTCTTGAATATTACAAATATTCTAAAAACTATATTCAGCATGCTACCCGAGGTCTCAAAGAACGCAAGTCCAAAGCCAGGGAAGTTTTTCCTTTGAAATTTCTTTTGTCTTCTATATTTGATACCTGCGTGTAATATTTTAAGAGCTTGAGTCGTAAAGATTTTTGTTGGCAATCTTGCTACGCCCGATATTACCAGCGTACAAGGCCATAGCTTGCCGAAAGCCCACCACCAAACGCTAAGAGTAAAACCAAATCATTTTTCTTTAAACGCCCTGTTTTAACAGCTTCATCAAGTGCCAGAGGAACGCTTGCGCTTGAGGTGTTGCCATATTTTTCAATATTGAGAAAAAGCTTATCTTTAGGGATACCAACTTTTTCGGTCATGTATTCTAACATCACAGAGTTTGCTTGATGAGGAATAAAGAGATCAATATCCTCAGGCTTAAGGTTTGCTTTATCAAGAGCGAATCCTACCAGTTCAACCCCTTTCGAAACGACAAAACGATAGACTTCCCGCCCGTTCATGCGAATATAAGGATCAAAGTTTTCTGACGGGGTTGGTTTTGCTGGGTCGCGTGCTCCTCCGCTTTTAATATAAAGCGCATCATAGTTATAATCACAGGTTGAACAGGTTTCGATTATTTCATGCCCCCCCCGTCCAATCACGGCTGCTCCAGCGGCATCACCAAAGAGTACGGAGGTCGTACGATCAGTGAAATCAGAAATAGAAGTAAGCTTATCTGATCCAATCACAAGAATTTTTTGATATTTACCAGCAAGAATAAGTGCGTGAGCCAGTTCGAGGGAATAGACAAAACCAGAACAAGCCGTTGAAATATCAAGTGCAGCTGGCCCCTTAATCCCAAGCAAGTTACAAATACGAGCCGCGGTACTGGGCAACGCATTATCCGGTGAAGCTGTTCCCACTAAAACATAATCAATTTGATCAGGACTGCAATCTGCATCTTTAAGGGCTTCAAGAGCAGCCTGGTAGCCCATGTCAGACGTAAATTCCTGGTCTTGGGCGTAACGGCGTTCTCGAATACCGGTGCGTGAAAAAATCCACTCATCGGAGGTATCCATTAATTCTGAGAGGTGGTCGTTGGTCACAATTCGTTCAGGAGTATAACTCCCCACTCCCAAAATGCCTACTGGCTCAAGAGGATTACCCATGAATGCTGTCCTTAAGAAGCGATACAAAAGAGGTCAATATCATTGAAGCATACATCAAGAGTTTGGGACTTAAAGTTTTTTGTTTTGCTTATGCTGAATTCTTTACTCAATTGACACAAAGCCAAGACAAAAGCCTTAGGGCTGTACAGAGAAGGCTTTCGCTTTATATTGCTTGATTTTCATTCAGAGCATTATAAGAAATCTTCTCCAAAAGTGCCCTAAACTTTAGGAGAGAGTTCAGGAAAATCTACAAGCTTAATGGATCGCTCCTTACAGCCCTTTAAAAATGCTTGAAGCAAGTCAACGCTTGCCGAAGAGTGATTGTGAATTAAAACGCTTCCTCTGGCGCCAAAGTGGAGAACCCAATCTAAGAAGCGATATAATTCTTTGATTGGGTCTTTTTTACCTGACAAGCTGGTATCCATAAAGAGCAAAGGTGCCTCGAAAAGGTGAAGCACCTGGCCGCTCTTCAGCACAGGATGAAAGGGAATATGCAGGCCATAGCGAGCGCCCCAGGATTTTGAAAACCCGATGCTTGAATCCCATCTACAACCAATATGCTCAATGTCGGATAGGGCTTGTTCTCGGGCAAGCCTTAAGTAGTGAAAACGCAAGCGTTGTACTTTTCTTATATAAGAGGCTTCCAGGGCTTGCTTGCCTTTACGTAAAGCTTGCTGAGAATTTATTTCAAAGCCAGGGTGATAGCCAAGATGAAGTTCGGGTGAGTTCTCAAGGGCATTTTTCAAGATGCTGTGGGCAGGGGTATCTTTCAAGGGCTCAGCATCAAAGTCATTATCAAAGTCTTGGGTAACAAAAATCGTGCGGGGAATACCCTGGCCAAGCTCCAGGAGCTGAGTCATGACATCAATCCCTGGTTGTTTTTGAGCTTCTTTCAATGCTTTAAAGAGCTTAGCTGCTCCTTGAAAACGAAGACCACAACAAAGTCGCAATATCTGTTTCCTCGTTCGAGGCCACAGGGGCTTTGGAATTGAGCCGAGACGATCGATATCGTGGCTCAGGTGAAGCCGTGGTTCTAAACACTGAAAATCGTTACCCCATAATTGTCGAGCTGAGCGCAAGAGCAGGGGCTCTGATTGTAAAGCATCCGGGTTTTCATGGTCTTCTGAGCGTCTACCAAAACGATCTTGCGGACCACTGAAATCACAGGCTCTGGAGAGGGCGGTAACGATGGGAGCAAGAATTTTCTTGGACTCAGCCCCAAGTTCTTGAAAGCTTGGGACAGAAGCCTGACGATTGAAAGGTCTCAAGAGCTGGTAAGCATAAGCTTCAGGAGTCATGAGTTTTCTTTCTTTCGTAAAGGCCGCAGCTTATGCCATAAACGAGAAGCTTTTCGAAGGAAAAAAAGAAGATCTGAAAATGAAAAAAGAAACATTCTGGATGCTTGAGCTGGACCTGCGAGAAAAGCAAAAATAGTCCAGCGCATGAAGGCCATCAGCCAAAAGCTTAAAACCGTAGCCCAGGCACAGCCAAACATACCATATTCCGGAATCCAAAGGATATTCAATAGGATATTGAGCCCTAACCCGAGGGGAGGAGTGATTGATGTCAGGAAAACGTAGCCTCGGGAATATGATGCGTTTGAGGTTAACTCAGAGATCAGATAAGCAGGACTGCTCAGCAGCAATATTCTTAGAATGTCAGCTGCAACCGCAAATTCTGGTGGTGCCAGTAGAGCAATAATAGGGTCAGCAAGCAAGGCAAGACAAAGCATGACTCCAAAAGTTACCACTAAACCTCGCCGTCCCACAAGGCTGATCAGGCGATCACTTTCTTCATCACTCGAATCAAGACTCACTCGGTAAAAAACTCCAACCAGGGTTTTAGGGGCAAGTAAAGCATTGATGTGAAGCGTATAAGCCAGAGTATAAATACCGAGAAGGTAGATCCCATTAGGATGCATCAACCCGAGCAGGTACTGGTCACCATAGTGTAGAAAAAACATGGCTCCGGCAGCAAACGTATAGATGCCACCAAAGCGCAGCATCTGAAGCGAAAGCTTGAAAGAAGCGAAAGCCTTCAACCAATCCCGCAGTAAAAGCATGTGTGAACCAAGGTTGAAAAGAGAAAAGAGAACTAAAACTCCCAAAGCGGCAGTAATCTGGTAGCTTAACGAAGCATCTGGAAAAATCAGAAAAACGACTAAAGCAACGGCTAAAATGCGAGTTAACGGGCTCATGGCCTGGGTTAGAGCCTGGCAACCAAACCATCGCCTGTAGAGGTAGAGTGAGGCTAATAAGCCTGAAGCGCTTGCCATTGGAAGCTGAGCGAGCACGAGTGTGTGTTGCCAGGCTGTAACGTCAGCAGGCAAGATCTTTGGGAAAAGGATATAAAGGCCGCCTAAAATGAGCGCAAGCAGAGTCCCAATGATAATTCCAGACCATAAAAGAGTTGCGGTTACCCGACTGGGATCCTCTTTTTTTCGACTGATAAAATAGCTTGCAGAAGATGGATAACCCAAAGAGCCAAAGGTCAGGGCAACATTTGGCAGTACAAAAGCTGCGGCCACCATGCCTCGCCCCTGGGGGCCTAACATATGAGTAGTAAGGCTGGTAGCAACAACCCCCAGCGGGATCGCAAGAAGCATGCCGGCATAGTTTTTCAGTGTATCTCGAGTAAGGCTCATAATAGGCGGGGTAGTTGTAGATCAAAGTTTACAGGACATTATCAATTTTGATATCTCTGAAAGCGTTGTGCCAGTTATTGAAAAGAAAAGCCTTTAAAAAATTTTAGAACTCCTTATCAGCCAAATGCTCTTTCCTTTAATAATGTAATGCAAAAACAATTTTTGCTGGAAGAACACAATGGACAAAAACTCAATTGGACATCAGCACGATAAGAATTTTATAAATGCCTTGGTTGGGGGGTGAAGTATATGCTTGAACGTGTCAAATAAAAAGAGAGTATGATATTCTTACAAGAGCTTTTTTGATTTTTATCTCCATGGTATCATGACTTGCTGAGAGAGGTTTGAAAAAGCTTTAAACGTTGGTTTTAAAACACGAAGAGGAAAAGGGAAAGCGCGATGGACCTTGAAACGACAGAGAAGCTCGATTATCGTGACCTGATTGCTTGTCTTGATCGCCCGCAGCGTCTGCCAGAAATAGTGGAAGCTTCTTATGGGCTTGATAAGGAATCTCCATCTCGTGATGCGGTTAAAGATTTTTCCCAGCTTTTAAGTGTCTTACGACATACCGAAAGTCTTTATCATGTTTTTTATCTTTCCTTTCACTATTTACACACTATAGCAGGGCTCTCTCAGAACAGAGAAAAGCAACGCGTATTGAAGCGCACCTGGCAAAATGCTGGAATTGTGGCGCGGGTTGAACGCAATCAAATAGGGCGAGCTCTTGAGCTGCGAGAGGCCTACGAAGAAGAACTGAACCGAGGGGCCTGGCTTGAGCAAAAATGTGATAACATTACACACCTGCTCTTAATTTTGATTGATCGTTTTGATCGCTTTCGGGAAAAAGATCCTCAGGGTGCTGAGGAATCACTGAACCGTAACCAACAGGAATCTGAATCCGAAGAGTGGCTTTTAGGTTTTGAGCTCGTTTATTCCAAGCTTCTGAACAGCTATGGGCAGCTTGATGATTGGGAAAACGAGATTGCTCGAATTCAGGGTTTGTGGCAGGACAAGAGTTCGGAACAAGAGCGTGAACAGATGGTTGGTCGCTTGGAAGACGAAATCAAGCTGACCGATGCTCGGATAGAAAGTCTTGAACAGGCCATTGCTGAAGCAGCGCACTTGAAAGAAGAAAAAGCTCACCTTGAAGAAGAGCTTTTGGGCTTACGGCAACGTAAGGGTGTGCTTGAAGAGGAGCTTGACCGGGTAAAAGCTTCAAACGAACTGCTTGAAATGGAGCGACGCAAGCTTGAGGCTTTGCTTGAAGCTGAAACTGCGGTTGCGATCATTGATGATGAGCTTGATGAAAAATATGATCAATTACGGGCTCGTTACGAAGAACTACAAGAAAAGGAAGGTCGAGTTGAAGAAGAGTTGCTTGACCTTATGAATGAGAAAACAGAGCTTGAGTCAGAGCTTGATAAATCGCGCTTTACTATAAAAGAAGCGAACAATGAAGGCGAGGAGCTTCGTTATCAGCTTGAAAATCTTGAAGCAAGCCGCGAAGGACTTCGGCGAAAGCTGGACTCTGCCTATCAGCAGCTTGAAACAGAAGCCCAGATTTTCACAACCTTTGATGTTGAATTGAGCTTTAAGGAATACCAGGTGACTCACTTGGAAGAGGAAAAGGAGCGACTTCAGAGCCAATTGACTCAGAATAGAGAAGCCCTTGAAACCACGCGGGCTGAGCAAAGTCGGCTTGAGCAGGAATTAGCAGCAGATCGCTCTGAGCTTGAAAACATAAACACAACCCTTGAAGCAGCAGAGAGCGCCCGTCAGGAGCTTGAGCAAGATCTGGAGAAGCTGGAAGAGCTGAAGACGGGTCTTGAACAAGAATTAGAAGAGAAGGGCAAGAGTCTTTCTGAGAACCAAGCCGAACTTGAAGAGCTTAAAGCACAGCTTGCAGAAAAACAAGCGAGTCTGGAAACGGAGCAAGCCAAGCTTGAAGCCGAAGCCCAGCGTATTCAAGAGTTAGAAGAACAATTGCAAGCCAGCCAGAGCGAACTTGCAGATACCGCTTCAGCTAAGGCTGAGCTTGAAACAAACCTTCAGGAAAAGCAGGCCAAGCTTGAAGCCGAAGCCCAGCGTATTCAAGAGTTAGAAGAACAATTGCAAGCCAGCCAGAGCGAACTTGCAGATACCGCTTCAGCTAAGGCTGAGCTTGAAACAAACCTTCAGGAAAAGCAAGCCAAGCTTGAAGAATTAGGGGCGGCAAAAACGGAACTTGAACAAGAGCTCAAAACCTTGGACGAAACGCTTACACAAACTCGCTCTGAGCAGGAAGAAGAGCGATCACAAGCTCAGGCCAAGCAACTGGAACTTGAAACGGTTGTCGATAATAAAAGTACCCAAATTACTCAGCTTGAAGAAAAAATCTCTGGTTTAGAAAACCAACGAAGTGAACTTGAAGAGCTTAAAGCTCAACAAGCTGCAGAGCTTCAAGAGCAGAGCAGCAAGCTTGAAAAACTCGAAAAAGAACTGCAAGAACAAGCTTCGGAGTTAGCAGATAAAGAGCAGGAGATTGACAAGCTGAGTACGGAGCTTGAAAATACTCGTTACGAGCTTGAAAAAATGCAAGCCAAATGTCAAAGGCTTGAGGAAGAATCTGAAGCCCAGAAGAAGCGGATTCAAGAATTTGAAAAAGAACGAGAGCAGTATTCCGAAGTATCCCGAAGTGAACGAGAAAGCCTTCACACAGAGCTTGAAAAGCTTCGTGAAGACCTTGAAAAACTTCAAGGCACACATGAGAGCTTGAAAGAGCGGTTAACCAATGCCGAAGAGCAAAAGGTGCTTCTTCTCAAAGCTTTAAACCGCTCGGATGAGGATCGTAAAACAGAGCAACAGGCTTTAGAAGAACGATTAAGTTCTTTGAAGCAGGAAAATACGAAACGTCATGAACGGATACTGGAACTTGAACATCAAAATGAAGCTCTGCAAGATCGTTTGGCAACAACAGTCAATAAAACCCAGGCGATTGACCGCAAGTCTTTGGAAATGCGCACAAAATCGGCGTTTTATGAGGAAGTGCTGAACGAAATTAATGATCTTCGCCGACGAGCAGAAAACTCTCGTGACCCTGATGAGCATATGAGACTTGCTGGACAAGCTGCGAAAAAATTGGATGAAGCCATTCAAAAAGCTGGAGGCTTGCTCTCTTCTGGCCCAACCAAGCTTGCCTTTTTCCATTTGCGGGGGGAAGGTGAGAGCGAAGCCGAAAGCTAACCATTTGCTTCACTTGTTGTGATAAAAGATATTTTGTAAGTTTTTCAACCTTCAGGAAATGTTGTTTGCAGGGGTATTGAAGAACACAAAATTTTCCAGGACCTAAGATTTGTCTTCACTCATAGTCAGGGAGCACCTCTTCCTGCCGGTCAATCCGAAATTGACCGTGTTCCCGTACGACATGAAAACGCCAGATCAGATCCTGGTAGTTTCCCTGCCCCTTAAAAATATAGTCGGCAGAGCTTTTGCTTCGTTCGACTAAATGGGGAACATCGTAGTTTTCCCCCAGGATTTCCCGACCTTCATCTAAAAAGTTCAAAACGTTTTTATTGTTACTTTTAAGATAGTCGATGAAGTTTTGAGTACAGGCGTTTCTCAAATATGTCAGGCGAACTTGAGTATTTTGGACATCAGGCCTTGATACTTCAAGCCTTCCATTAATGATTTCGCCGAAAATAGCTCCGAAGTAGTAGTGAGGAAGAGCTGCTTCTGGACTGCTGATGCCAACGCCAATAGCCGGCGCTGAGTCTGGAAAAGAGAGAGCATCAGAGCTCAAGATGTTATCAATTTTTTGGTCTTGCGCGGTTGCAACAAAATAAAAGGCCAGCATTTCTTCTTCAGGCGTTTCAAATTGAACAAAAAAACCTCCTTTTGCTTTGTCTTCTGGTCGTTGATAGGCAAACGCCGGTTTAAACTCAAGGCTGGAGGTTGATAAGTTGCGCTGAATGACAGCTTCCATATATTTTTCAAGACTGCCGTACTGAAGGTCAATCTCTTTTTGAACATAATCGGTTACAAACGCTTTTACCTTTTCAGACTCTTTCTGCTGACACGCTTGAAGAAAAGCTCGCACGTCATCAAGCGGTTGCTGATCTTCAAGCTTAAATGGCAAGTAGCGTTTCCATGGGTCCTCTTCAGTTGTTTCATTATTATTGTTTTCATCGGGATTGTTGCTTTCTTCTGGGGATTCTGAAGTTGTTTTGCAGCTTCCACACAAAGAGAGCAAGAGCAAGCATAAAGAGAGTGGTATCAAATGAGGATGTATTTTGATCATTGAGATTCCTTTGGTTTCGGCTTCTAACCTTGATATTGAGCTTTTAGGTATTCAAATGGGTCAGGAGAAAAACGATCTATTTTCCAGGTTTCTTGCTCTTGGATACAATAAAGACTAAAGCTTACCTTTTTTCCTTGTCCGTAACCTTCAGGCCAATACACCAATGAAAGCGTAGCATTATTCGGGCCATCAGGATAATCACGCTGGTTTTTATAGGGAGTTTGAACCTGCAGTGTTTTAAGATAAAACTGTCCATCACCTTCCAAGGCTGGGAGAAGCGAGGAGGCAACTTTTTCAGCAAATCCATTAAGCTTAAAAGCAACACTTTGAAGTTCTTGCTCAAGGGTTTTGAGTTGAGCGCGATACTCTTCACTGTCGGTTTCGTACTTCACAAGTCCCCTTTCAGGGCTTGCAATGTGAAGCAAATAACGTTTTGAAAATACGAACAAAACTTTTTCAGGCTCCTGGGAGTTGGCCTCTACAATTTTTTCGAGATCATACCAGACACTTTCCGGTAGTGTTGGGAGCTCCTTCAAAGGCGAAGTTTCGGTGACATGGCTTTCACTGACACAAGCCTGAGTGCTTGATAAAAGAAGACATGAAACAAAAAGACTGAGTATCGATAGAACAATGTGCTCTTTCCAATGGGGCGGCGAAGTATTGTTCAAAGCGTTGCGCGCGCTATTTACTTTTTGGATCGGAGTTCTTTTATTCACCTCTAAAAACCTTTTGTTAGGGTTTCATTGAAGTTTAATGAACTGATATCAACGATTTTTCTTGAGGTCTTGTAAAAAAGCTTGAAAGCGAGCAAGGCCTTTTTCCAGTGTTTCTTGTGAAGCAGCATAACTTAGGCGCACAAAGTTGTCGCTTCCAAAAGCTTGTCCTGGAACAAGGGCTAAAAGCTTTTGTTCTAATAAAATGCGACAGAAGTCCGAAGACCCTTGAATGGCATTTCCAAAAAATGAAGAAACATCGATAAAGATATAAAAGGCTCCTTCTGGTCGCAAGTATTGGATATCAGGCATGTGATCAAGCTTTTGCATCACATATTGCCTGCGCTGATCCATGGTTTGAACCATTGAACTTATACTGGTTGATCGTTTGAGCAGGGCTTGTTCCGCGCCTTGTTGGCATAAGGTTGCAGGGCCGGATGTCGAATGGGATTGGAGTGTTCGCATGGCTTTGATCAGCCTTGAGGGGCCACCCGCATAGCCAACACGCCAACCGGTCATAGCAAAGCCTTTGGAAAGTCCGTTTACCGTCAAGGTTCTTTCGTAGGCATCAGAATTCAAGCTTGCTGGTGAGTAATGTTTTTGCTGATCATAAACCAGGTATTCATAAATTTCGTCACTGATCACAACGGTATTTGTTGTCTTAAGCGCATCATAAAGGGCTTGATATTGTTCTTGAGCAATGACTTTTCCCGTGGGATTGTTTGGAGAACACAGAATCAAAGCTTTCGTTTTTGGAGTTAAGGCCTGGGTTAAGACTTGAGGACTTGGCACGAAGTCTCTTTCGTGGGAGCATGGAAGAATGCAGGGCTCCCCTTTAAGAGCTCGCACCATTTCAGGATAACTCACCCAATACGGAGCGGGAATCAAAACCTGGTCCCCAGGGTTAATCAGCGAAGCCAAAGCATTAAAAAGGACTTCTTTGGCGCCAACCCCAATAAAGATTTGGGAATCATCATATTCAAGCTGATTGTCGTCCAAAAACTTTTTTTGGATTTGAGTCCTTAAACCAGCAAGGCCTTTGCTTGGGGCATAATGACAAATGCTTCCTCCTTGAAGCAACCTTTGGGAAACGGTTTCTAAAACATGACGTGGGCTGTCAAAGTCTGGTTCACCAGCAGTTAAAGAACAGACATCAACACCTTCCTCGCGAAGTTGAGCAGCTTTCGTGGAAAGCTCAAGCGTTGGGGAAGGGTTTAAGCGAGCAATGGAGTCAGCGATTGAAATTTGCATGGGAGCGGTTTCCTATCCTTGCCAAAAAGGAAAAGAGCTTTCAGGTTGTGGGTTGTTCTTCGAACTGATTTTCTCCCCAAACTATTTCAGCGCTTTCTGTCATGACATTAATGCAGAAAGCCTGCACAGGCTCAATAAGCCTCCAGACACTTAAGCGCCCACCTGTGCCATAGGAAAGAACCATGATAATCAAAAGGATTCCAAAGAATCCGAATTGGCGGATCTGGTCAAAAAGCTGGCGGCCAGCGGGAGGCAAAAAATGATAAGCAACGCTGCCACCATCAATCCCTGGTAAAGGTACAAGATTAAAAACTCCGTAAGCAACACTGACTGCAATCAGCGCATAACACGTTGTTAGAAACAAAAGATTTGTCCCTAAAAGAGGGAAAAGAAATACGTAAAGAAGGATCCCTAAGACTGCGACAAGAAAACTTCCAATCGGGCCTGCAATGGCAACTTTAGCTTCATCAGCCGTACTCATGGGAGAGTGCTGCACCCACGCCATACCAATTGGAAAGCCAGAACTTAATGTAAAAACAAGAGGCAACACCACTGCTGAAATAACATAAGAAGGATTATTCCACTCGATGTGCCTGAAAGGATTAACGGTTACTTTTCCAAGCGCACGAGGCAAAGAATCTCCAAGACGATCAGCAACAATAGCATGAGCGCCTTCGTGAAGTCCCATTTGCAAGAACCAGGCACCCATTAAAATTATGACTAAAAGAGGATCCATCTGCATCGTTATACTCAAATCAAAAATTTAAAGTGTTTAAAACCCGAAGGACTCATATACGCACATCATACTTTGCAATTTTATAATTACGAACGTTCCGCTCTTTTCGAAGAAAGAAATCTCAGCTTCAAAATTTTATATCTGATTGTGGATTTAATTGTGAGTTTCAACAATAGAGCAAGAGGCAATAATTCAAGAACTTAGGGCCATTGGCCTGTAAAGACCTCAACAGCTGGGCCTGTTTTGTAGACACAATTATCCTCTTGGTTCCACTCAAGTTTGAGTTTTCCTCCAAGCAGCTCAATTTCGATGTTACGTTCACTTCGCCCCTCAAGAACTCCAGCAACACACACAGCAGAAGCCCCTGTGCCGCAAGCTAAAGTTTCTCCGCTGCCTCTCTCCCAAGTGCGCTGAATAAGCTTGGTCGCTTTGGCTTGGCCTGGGGATGGTAAAACCTGGACAAACTCTACGTTTGTGCGCTTTGGAAAAGCGGGGTGATTTTCAATCTGAGGCCCAACCGAGTGAACAAGCTGATCACTCGGATAATCTTGTGTAAAAATGACACAGTGAGGATTGCCCATGCTTAAAGCAGTAAAAGAATAGCTCTTTCCAGCAATTTCAAGCTTTTGATTCAAAGCATGTTCTTCGTCAGCCTCAGACATCGGAATTTCTGAACGTCTTAAACGAGGTTCTCCCATATTAATGCGAACATCAGAAGCTTTGTCACCAGCAAGAGCAACAATTTCGACACTTAAAACGCCAGCATCCGTTTGAATGGGAAAGGTTTTTTCAGACTCAAGGCCTCGGTCAAAAAGATATTTTGCAACACAGCGTAAACCATTTCCACACATCTCAGCTCGGCTTCCATCCGCGTTATACATTTCCATACGATAGTGTGCGGGGTTTTGATCTGCCTGCTTTACAAAGATCACGCCATCAGAGCCAACTCCAAAATGACGATCACTTATTTCCTGTACAAACGGAGCAACATCGTTGAAGTCTTTTTGAATAGCATTTATATAAATATAGTCGTTTCCGATACCTTGCATTTTTACAAAATCAACAGGCATAGAGAGTCTCCTTCTTCTGCGTGGGGACTTAGCCTCCACCAATCAACGTAACAATTTCAAGCTGATCACCATCTTTGAGCTCTTTTGCGGCGTAATGTTTCTTCGATATCAATTCTTTATTAACCTCGGTCGCAATTTGTTCAGGGGGGAGTTTAAGCTGGCTCACAAGATCTGCAAGAGTTTGAACCTCAGCATAGTTTTCAGTCTTTCCATTGACAGTGAGAAGTGGCATGATTTTCAACCTCTTATGTTCTTATGAAAGTTTTCTTGGTTCGCTGAACAACCTTAGTGTTCAGTATCAAGCTTGAGGCTACAGTCCGTAAGGCGCTCTCGTGCAAAGCTGCGACGGTGATGATCAAGAGTCAGAGAAGATCGAGCCAGGTAGCGCTGGTAATCCTCTGCAGCCTTATCATATTCTTGCTTGCGTTCTCGAATGATTCCACGGATAAAAAAGCGCAGGGGATCTTTTTCATCAAAATCAGCCAGGCGGTTTGCCCAGTACTCGGCCTGATTGAGATCCTGTACACCATAAAGGGGGTAGGTGTAAAATACTAGAAGTTGAAGGGCCATCAATTGGCGATAGCTTTGTCTCTCACTTACAATTTCTCGGTTGGTTTCCAGAAGCTTATGACCAACATCGGCCAAGAGGGCATTTTGTTTTTCTCCAACCCAAAAATGCTTTTCCAAATAGCTTTCGACAAACTCGTCTCGCTCTAATTCGGAACGCTCATCAGCTTCTATAAAGCTTTCTAAATGTGTCAGGGCCTTTTGAAAGTATTCACGAACAGTATCAGCCTGCGCATTTTCAAGCTGGTCAAGCCTGGCATCTTCATGAAGCTCAAGCCCTTTCTCTTCAAATGCTCGCTCTACCAGGTAGTGACCCCTGGCGATGTAAGCAAACGCCAAATCACGATCAGCCCAAAAGAACTTTGGAGCGGTTTTTTTCAAACCTTGAAAACCTTTAATCGCTTGTTCAAGACTTCTTAAAGCATCCCCCTCCCAAACATCACCTGATAGTTCAAGCCTGCTTTGAATATCGTTCAACGTTTGTTTAAAGAGCTCCATATGGCCAGCTTTTAAGTATTGGGCACTATTTTTTAATAAAAGCGAGAGTTCTTCTTCGCTGAGCAACGAAGGGTACTCACTTGCCATGCCTTCTAGAAGAGGTTGAGCAAAGGCTTGAGGGTCACTTTTATGCCACTGCTTAAAACCAGCTTCAAAAGCAGCCCATTCTTCCAAAAGTTTTTTATGGTCCTCTAAAACATCATGGTTGCTGGACTCTGAGAAGCTTATGTCTTTTGCTGATTCTTCCAGTTCAGAGGCTTTGCGCAAAGCCTCTTGGAAGGTTTGGCTTCGCTCTATGAATAAGAAGTATTCTCGAAAAGCAACGGTTGCAAGCCCCTGGCGAGCCCTGAACTCTTGTGGACTTACTTCTAAAATGGTGCGGAAGTAATGTGTCGCTCCAACCATCTGTTCTTTGGTTTCGGAATTCTCAAAGTCATTATAAAAGCCAAGCTGCAGCAAGCTCCAAGCTTGGATCATCTGAGCTCCAAGATCCTCGGGGTCAATTTCAAGGGCGTGGTTGGCGTAGTAATAGGCATGATTGTAGTTTTTGTCTTCATATTGGGATTTCGCCTGAAAAACCCAGTGGTCACGATCCTGTTTTTGTTCCGAAGAAAGCCCACCGAATAAACAGCCGCTCACAAGGAATGAGACGGTAATGCCCGCAAGAAGGTTAAAAAAAATAGAGCGAAGTAAAGGCATATTGTTCATAAATGAGCAGAGTCGAAGCCGGTTTGTATCTGACATGGATAAGCCCTTTAATCTTGAGCATTGAAAAAATCAACGCTCTTCTTCACACAAGGGGTAAGGCGTGGGGAGGGTCATTATAGTTCAAACAAAGAGAATAAGGTAGCACAACTTAGAACAAGCGATCATCAATATTTCTTTCGAATCAGATTCTGAAATATCAAGCTGAAGAGAAAGGGCTAAGAGAGAAGGCTTTGCCAGGGGGCCGCGCTTAGCGGAAAAGTCCTATAATCTCTTCAGGAGTTTGGGCCTTAAGGATTTTCTCGCGGGCAACATCATTACGAAGCACGTGAGTTACTTTTGCCAATACCCGCAAATACTTATTTTGAACACCTTCAGGAGCTGCAATCATAATCACAATTTTAACGGGTTTGTTATCAAGAGAATCATAATCAATGCCCTCTGATTTTCTCCCAAGTGCTAAAACGAAATCGCTGACTTCTGGGATTTTCGCATGAGGAATCGCAATTGAAATACCAATCCCCGTGGACATGATTTTTTCCCGTTCAAGTATAGCAGCTTCAAGGGCTGCTTTATCCGTAATGAAGCCCGAAAGAGCCTCAGCCTCTACAAGCTCCAAGAGAACTTCTTTTTTTGTTGTGCCCTGAAGTTCCATCACAATGCGCTCAGGAGCCATCATCTTATCTATGCGTAGATCTTCCATGTTTATTTCCAATCAACGTGCTTAAGTATAAACAAAGTGAAATACAAAAGCCTTCAGGCCTCTATCTATGATCTTTATAAATTATACACGGGAAAATCCAAGAAGATCCCCCTGCAAATTTTTTTTATCTTTGAATCTTAAGGTAAAAATAGAAAAAACAAAGAAAGGCCTCTTTCTTATAAAATTGCAAAGAAAGAGACCTTTAAATTTTAATGGGAATGCATTACACACTACCTGGGTTTTGGGGTGCTTGGTTGTCGTCAGGAAGATTCTCTGTGCCTTGCTCAGCGTCTTGATGTTCTGGAGTTTGCGACTTCAGGCTTCCTAAAAAGCGAGGCAGCTCAACTCCCGCCTGTTCTGCAAGCTCATGGACCGCAGGCAGTGAGCCAATCATGCTCGAAAGAAAGTTAGCCGTTGTACCAGGTTTTCCCGATTTCCCTCCAGAGGCGTTATCCCAAACTGTAATTTTGTCAATCTTGAGATTCGCGATAGCTTTCACCTGTTCTTCAACAATCTCTGGCAGTTTTTCGATCATTAAGAGAGTTGCAGCGAGATCAGGTTGCGTTCTGCATGATTCGACCAGTGAGCGATACCCTTGGGCCTTGGCTTCCAAGACCTGGCGAGTTCCATCAGCCTCGGCCTGGTATTTAGCGAGTATAGCATCAGCTTCACCTCGAGCGATTCGACGATTTTTTTCTGCATCAGCTTCTGCAGCGATCTCAAGCCGGCGTTTACTGATCTCTTCTTGAACAATTTGATCTTTTTCAAGCTGGGCTTGCTCTTCCATTCGTTGAGCTTCCAGGATTAACTTATTAGCCTGGGCTCGAGCAACTTCAGTACGCCTTTGAGCTTCGGCTTCGGCTTCAGCAAGCGCTGCGTTCCGTTCAGCGATGGTTGCTTTTGATTCGTTTTCTCCACTGACCGCTTCTGATTCATATTGAGCAAGAGCAATCCGCTTGCTCCGTTCAGCTTCCTTTTGTCCTTGAGCAGTAGTTGCTGCTTCGCGAGCAATCGCAACATCTTTTTCTCGCTCGCTAGCAGCTTCGCCCGTCGCCCCTTCAGCTTCAAGTCGTGCTAAAGCAATCCGCTTATTCCGTTCAGCCTCTTTTTGCCCTTCAGCTGCAACCGCTTGTTCACGAGCAACAATAACTTCTTTTTCACGATTTTCTTTCGCTTCTCCAATGGCTCCACCTTTTTCGGCCTCGGCCACATCAACCTTTGCCGCTTGTACAGCCAGAGCAGCAGCTTTTTTACCAATAGCTTCAATATAACCTGATTCATCTGTAATATCGCGAATGTTTACATTGATAACTTCAAGCCCGATCTTATTCAATTCGATGTTGACGTTTTGATTGATCTGCTCTAAGAACTTTTCCCGGTCCTGATTGATTTCCTCAATTGTCATGGTTGCAATTACAAGGCGCAATTGACCGATAATAATATCTTGGGCTTGAGCTCCAATTTGGTTCTCACTCAAACCAAGCAGACGTTCAGCGGCATTGACCATGATTTCAGCATCGGTTGAAACACCAATGGTGAACGTTGAGGGAACATTGACGCGTATGTTCTTAAAACTTAAAGCACCCATTAAATCGATATCAATAGTAACTGGTTCAAGGCTTAAGAAGCCAAAGTCCTGGACCACGGGCAGCACAAAAGCAGCGCCACCATGAATACAACGGGCAGCCCTTGCGCCTCCAACTTTTCCATAAATGACTAATACGCGGTTTGAAGGACAGCGCTTGTAACGAGATATAAAAAAGAAGAGCAAGCCAAAAAAGATTAGTGAGCCAAAAATGACAGCAGCCGCAATAAAAGGCGTAGCGTTTGCAAGTGTGAACAGGCTTGGTTCCAAGTTTAAGAGGATAAGGTCAGACATCAGGAAGTTTCCTTCTTATTTTTATTCAGGGTTTATGATAGCTCATAAAGCGATTCATCCTATTGGAGATTTACACCTGCGCAAATTGAAACTTAAATATTTCCTTTATATACATGGATGCTTTCAGGAGTTTGAATTAACCACTTTTTCGCACACGCATCACGTGATCCTTTGACATGCCAGTTATAATTACAGGAACAAAGCTTTCTATAGTCTGGTCATCTTCGTTAACAGCCCTGAAGTCCCTTAAGCGTCCTTCAACGCTTAAGCGCACTTTGCCTTCGCCTTGACCTGCTGGCGGAATACGGCTGTAGACCTCCCCTCGCAGACCTTTGGGATCAAAATCCCGTAATGTTCCATCGGCTTCAAACTTTTTCATTTTGGCAAGAATCCAGGCCACAACGAACATGGCTACAAAACCAACACCGAGTCCAATGAATAAACTCCAGAGAGAGTCAATTCCAGAATGGGTCCCTGCCAACGCAGCCCAGCCCCCCATCATAAAGAAAATCACAATTGAAAAAATAGAAAGCAGCTGCAAGTCACCCATAACTCCAGCGTCGACATCAAAGTCCGTTTCGGCTTCAAGGTCAAAATCGCCGCCAATAAGCATGAGTACAAGCTTGATGACAAAGATGCCAGAAGCGGTGAGCGTTAAAATCCAAAGCAGCGTATCAAACATCTCTTTATCTCCTTTCTTGCTTTTCAAAGGTTCATTAGAAAAGCTTAGCTGAAACATTGTAGCTTATTTCCAGCTAAAATCCCTATTTTTTAGGGGGTTTAGGTTTTTAAAAGACAGATGTTCAGCCAGAAATAAATGGGAAAGTATGATCTCTATCCAGGAATCTGTGTATTTTCTGCTTTGAACTCTTCAAAAAAACTCATAAAACGGAAATAAAAGATCTGGCGTAAAAGAATAGCTTGAAAGGCAAGTATGAGCGAAGCGAATCAAACTTCTAAGGGCTTACCAAAAGAGAACGAATTACCTCCTTCCCCAAAGCATCGTAACCTGAAGGCCTTTATTGTGGCTCTTTTCTTGGCTTTCGCGCCTTTCATCCCTTACGTTGCCCAGCTCACGCGTTCGGATAGTCGTTATTTTTTACAGTTTTCGCCTGGAGATCTTTTTTTCGTCCTAGCTATGACCCTTATTTTAGGGCTCTTCTTTTTTGGGTGCTATCGCTTGGGACATTGGCTTTACGAAGAGAAGTACCAAACCTTTTTCCGTCGACTGGTGCGTTTTTGCAGCGGTACCTGGGCCATGGGAGTTGGTCTTATTCTTGTCGCTTGGGCTTTTGCTATTCTTGAGCGCAAAACAAGCTTTGTGCCAAGACAGGCATCGACCTATGCCAGTTATGCTGCCCCAATCTTGGGCTTGATATTCGGGTGTCTGGCAGCCAGCGATCTTAAGGTTGGGAAAATTTACCGTAAAGTCCTTCGTATGGTATGTTTGATTGTATCTCCTTTGATTCTTGTCAGCATGGTTTCCCTTGGCATGCAGCCCGATCTTTCGACCTCACAGGATTTTGAGTTACCAGCTTCATTGCCACAGCCAGATTCTGAGGAGCGACCTCTCTTTATCTTTGTTTTTGATATGTGGGATTATCGTTATGCTTTTGAGTCTGACAAGCCAGACCCGCGAATTTTCCGTGCCAGCGCTCCTTACTTCGAAGATTTCGCGATCTTTACAAATGCTCAATCTCCAAGTAACGGAACCCTCCAGTCGTTACCAAGCATTCTTTACCAGAATGATTATCCCTATCAAATTAAAAGTGATGGTACGGGAAGCTTTGATACTCCTTCAGGGCCTGTTGCAAGTCAAGAGTTACCAAGCATTTTTAAACAGGTGCATGAAGAACGGTCACCTTCTTATGTTGTTGGAATTTATCATAACTATGAACAAATGTTGGGAGACCAGGTTGATGTTTCGCTTTCTCAACCTCTCGCTGGTTTTAAGGGAGACTTGCAGGATGATTTTTTCCATTTTATCTATTCAAGCTTTGTGACTACAGCTTTAAGCCAGGCCTGGACCCCTGTTTTTGGTCCAGTTGTTGACTTTGAACCGGCAATGCGGGAGCGTATGATCGGTAAGCTCAGGGATGCCTTGCAAGCTACAAAAAAAATACTTCGCGATGGAGGCAAAAACAGCATAGCGCTCATTCACCTGCCGATACCTCATCCTCCCTTTATTTATGGACGCCATGGTGTTCGCAGCGAAGGGCTGGCAAGCTTTTCAGAAACACCACAAGATCTTGAAACCTCAGCCGAAGGGCTCAGCAACTATCAACATAACTTGGCATACCTTGACGAAGTTATAGCTGCCTTCATGAAAGAACTTCAAGATGCAGGGCGCTATGAACGTTCAACCATTGTTTTTACCTCAGATCATGGTGCACGCAAGCCAGGAAAGAGCTATGATGACCGTTCAACCCATGTCCCTTTAATGGTTAAACTTCCTTTTCAGGAAAAAACGGGAAGTGTTCAGGAGGAGCTTGTTAATTCTCATGTGCTTGACTGGATTCGCAAGCATTCATCAAGTTTTCCAAAGAACCCTTTTAAAAAATAGGGTATTTAAAAGCATTCATGGTTGCGTTTTGAGGTATGTGAAAAGAGTTGTCATCAGTAACAATAAAAAGGATTGTTTATGACGCATCATCGAGATCCTGGTTCTTTTCGAGATCCTTCTGGCTTTGTACTCCATGACCAGGAGAAAGTATACCGTCTTTTTTTAGATCAGACAGATGCAGACCTTATGGGTGAGCTAGAAGCCCAGGGATTCATTCAAGAACTTGTTTCAGCGGGTTTACTAGTAGGCTCAAAACACCTTCCAGCAGAAGAGACCAAAACCCTTCGCTTTCAATCTGAATTTGAAGCAAAGCGTGTTATCCAGCATCAGCGTATCCCTTTTATTTCTTATCCTTACGAATGGCCACTTTCCATGCTGGCTGATGCAGGTCTTTCTCAACTGAAACTTCAAAGAAAGCTCTTAGAGAAAGGCTATAGCTTAAAAGATGCCACTGCTTTCAATACACAATTTCAAGGCACAAAGCCTTTGTTCATTGATCTTGCGTCGATTGAACGACCAAAGCGCTACGATGTATGGCAAGCCTATGCGCAATTTTCTTCAATGTTTCTTTATCCTTTGATGCTGATTCGAAATGGGCGGGCAACGACCCGATCGTATTTTCTTGCGAACCTTAATGGGCTTGATGCTATTCAAGTAGCCCGAAGCTACCCCTGGATTTCCTGGTGCTTTCCTCGAGTTTTCCTTGATATTAAGCTGCCAGCTTTATTAGCCCGTATGGCTCAGAAGAAAAAACTTGGAAGACTTAAACGCTTAGAAGAAAAACCACCGGCTTCAGGAAATCCGAACGACCAGGCAAAAGCAAAAAAGAGACAGATCTTTTTATTGGATCGTTTGGAAAACAGACTTCAAAGCCTGAAGCGCGGATATCGCCCTCGCAGTGACTGGAGTGATTATGCCCAAACCAATAGCTATTCAAAAGAAGCCGAAGGCATGAAGCGTACATTTGTCTATAATACTTTGAAAGCTCTTCAACCGAAGCGGCTGACAGATCTTGGTTCAAACACTGGAACCTACAGTAAAATTGCGGCTGACTGTGGGGCACAGGTGCTTGCCCTTGACAGCGATCACGATAGCGTTGAGTTACTTTACAGAGAGGTTGTCAATTCTAATCTCGCTATTCTTCCTCTTTGGATTGATATCACGAATCCAAGTCCAGGTTGCGGACATTTAAACCAAGAGCGTCCAGCTTTCATCAAGCGTCACAATGCTGATTGTTTGCTTGCCCTTGCCCTTATTCATCATTTGTTAGTTGCTGCTCGTATTCCCCTGCAAGAGATTGTTGAACTTTTTGCACTCTTAACCTCTCAGGACTTAATCGTTGAATATGTTGCTCCTGAAGATGCCATGTTCCAAAGCTTGCTTGGATTACGGGAAAATATTTATGGCTTTTTTACAGAACAAGCTTTTGAAGCCGCTTTTTCCAAACGTTTTTCCATTGAGAAAAAAGAGGCTGTACCCCATAGCAAACGAGTGCTTTATGCCATGAAACGCTTGTCCTAAAAGATTTCCAGAAAATTTCGAGTGGATGCTTCAATGAAAAAGACTCTTGTTTCGATGCTTCTTTTTTTGGTCTTTGTTCTGGGCCTGGCAAGCCAGACTTTCTTTCCAGAGATCCATGCCCAGAAGCATGACTTTTCCTCGTCACAAGAGTTGCTTGTCCAAGAAGACCTTGCCCCTGATTTTTTTCAAGCAGTAGATTTTAACGAAAAAGCGCTTCAAAGTGCACAAGGTCAAATTTTGCGTGAATACCAGGGGCCATTGCAGCAATCGCCAGAGGTCCTTGCTTTTCGGGCTCAGCTTCCAAAGCTTATGGAAAATAGCATTCAAAAGCAGGCCACTTTTTTGGGGCTTGGAGCAGAGCGCAGAGAACAGCTCCAAAAAAGAATATTTGTTGTGATTTGTGATCGCCCCCAAGCCGATTATTTAACCCATATGGATACGAACACTCTTTCTCTTAATAACAAAAACTATGCTTTAATCAGAGTTTTTGCTCCGGCTTTAATTTCAAAAAAGATGCTCTTTCAAGAAACCTTTGAACATGAGATAAACCATGCTTTAGCACGTTTGATGCTGGAAGAAAGCTATCACTTAGTGCCAAGGTGGTTTCGAGAAGGTCTGGCACTTTTAGGGGCACAACAAGGCCAAAAACGGCTTCGCTTGTTGCTTGCGATTAAGCTTTCGAATGCAAAAAACCTGTCTCAAGCAGCTTTGTGTGTTGAAGAACTCTGTGATGGCATGGATGATGATTTTGATTTTTATGATTATGCTGAAAGTTTTTTATGGTTGCAATTTTTGGAAGAGCAGAAAACCGGTGGAATTCAAAAAGTACTTGAAGGGCTTCAACTGGGATATGAATTTCAAGAGGCATTGGAACGCGCCAGCGAGTTGAAGTGGCAAGACTTTCAAAATGCGGCTCATGCCTATGCTTCTCGGTTGTGCTACGACGAAGAGAAAGGTGCTTTTCTCAAGTTCATGCCAATATTTTTTGCTTTGAACAAGAAGAAGTCTGAGGGGCAGCCAGACGAAAGCTCCAAAGAGCAGGAACAAATTTCATCTCAATTATCATACGAGGAAGCTTTTACCTGTTTAGAAAGTTTTTACACCGAACTGACAACAACCCAAATAATGGGAAAAGAGCCGCAACTATATCTTTATCCTCTGGTCGTTTTTTCTTATGCCCAGGCTTTAGCTCAAAAAGAAGATCAGGCCAGCAAGCAACACGCTTTTGAAATACTTGAAAAAGAACTCCTTCCAGAAGGCTCTCTTTATGGAACCTCTTTTGTTGCAGCTGCCCTTAAGCTCTATGCCGAAAGAGCCCAGGCTTGTGGAAATAATGACGCAGCTCGAAGAGCATTGCAAAGGCTTATCTACGGTGTCGAAAATCCTCGTTATACACCGTGGGCAAAAGAGCAATTACTTGCTTTGAAATGATTATGAAGGCGCTTCTTCAAGCTTCTGATCCAAGTTTACGAGTTGCTATAAAGTGTTCTAAAATTGGTCGGTTTGGCTCAAGAAACTTCATTGTAAGAACTTGTTCAGGCTTTACCCAAATATGTTCAAGGGCTTGATCATGGGGTTTGCTTCCAGTTTTATAATCGGCAATAAAGACGTGCAGACTGATGCTGCGCTCAGGGTAGGGAACCTCTACTTTTTTGAAGAAGCGTATATTTTCCAAGCCCATACCAATCTCTTCTTGAAATTCTCGTAAGGCACAAGCTTTTGGATGTTCTCCAGGTTCACACTTTCCCCCAGGCCATTCCCACCAGCCTCCAAAATAGCTGCCGATCGGGCGCTTGTTAATAAGCATAAGATTGTGCTTCAGGACAATCAGGGCAGAAACTCGCAGCTTCGGAGGCTTTTGAGCAGCAGAGGCAAAAGCTTTAAGCTCTCGTCTCAGCCAGGCAGGTGAGATTTTTCCCCGCAAGCGGACCTTACCGTTAAGAGCGATTACAGGCACCCAGTTGCCATATTCCTGAACAAGCTTTGGATCTTGGTCAATATCGATGACTTCGCAATCAAAGCCAGACTCTTGACAAAGCTGCTGGCAAAGAGCCAGGCTTTCATGGCATAGCCCACAGCCTTCTCGGGTATAAAAGCTTAAGCATTTTTTATCAGATAAACTCATCGTATGATTGCCGTTAATTCTGTTTCTTTCTGGAGCTTAAGATTCTTGTGATTTTTGTTCGTTGTAAAAACGTGCATACTGGCCTTTTTCAGCCAATAGTTCCTGATGATTGCCTTGTTCTATAATCTTTCCAGCTTCGATTACGAAAATGTGATCTGCTTGTTCTACAGTAGAAAGCCGATGGGCAATCACAATGCAGGTGCGGTTATGCATTAGCTTATCCATAGCCTTTCGAATCAGAATCTCTGTTGCTGGATCGATTGAACTTGTCGCTTCGTCAAGAGCTAAAATCGGAGGATCATAAGCCAAAGCACGGGCAAAGCTTAAAAGTTGGCGCTGACCGGCTGAAAGGGGATACCCTCCTTCTTCAAGCAGTGCATCGTACCCACCAGGCTGATTCATAATGAATTCTTCGATCTGCACTTCCTGACAAACCTTCCGTATTCTTTGACGATTAATAGCAGGATTCCCCAAGCTTATATTCTCATAAATACTGCCAGCAAAAAGGAAAACGTCTTGTTGTACCACTGCAACTTGAGAGCGTAGACTTTGCAAAGAAAGCTTATCTATAGCATGGCCATCAATGGTAATTGTGCCAGCCGAAGGATCGTAAAAGCGACAGAGCAGACGTAAAATGGTTGATTTTCCAGCTCCAGTCGAACCAACCAGAGCAAGAGTCTTTCCCGCTGGAAGTTGAAAGCTGAGATCTTCAAAAATCTTTTTTGAAGGAGTGTAGCCAAAACAAACATTTTTAAAGGCAATATCACCTTTTATGTGCTTGATCTGATAGGCTGAAGGGTCTTCTGCTACACTTTCATCTCGATCAAGAGTTCCAAAAATACGTTCAGCAGCACTAATAGCTGCTTGAATAATATCGAGTTTCTCAATCATTTCTCGAATTGGATAAAAAAGAGTGTCCGCGAGCAAAATAAAAAAAGTCAAGACCCCTGGGCTTAACTCGGCCTGTAGCGCCCAGCGGGCTCCAAGCCATAACACAAGGCCAATCGCACAAGCCTGCAAAACGGTATAACCCGGGCGGTAAAAAGCCCACGCTTTGCGTTGAGCAATCAGGTGTTTTTTGTAAGCACTGCTGAGATCTTCATAATAAGCATTGTTCTGATTTTCACGTTGGAAAAGCTTAACAACTTCAATGCCTTTAAAAGTTTCTGCAATAAAAGCATTAAGCTTTGAAAGTACAGCGCGCTCTTTACGATAGGCTGGTCGAGAGTAGTAGCGAAAGATAATAGAAATCAGCAGCATAAAGGGAAGTGTGCTTAAAACCACTAAAGCTAAATTAGTATGTACCAGCAAGAGTAAGCTTGCAACACCAACAATCAAAAAGCTTCCTTTTAAAAGTGTAAAAAAAGCTTCTCCAAAGAAATCCTGGAGGGCACTGACGTCATTGGTCACTCGTGTAATTAAACGTCCAATAGGCTGGCGTTGATAAAACGCTGCCCGTTGAGATAAAATATGAGAAAAAACCTGGCCTCGAAGTTGCAGCAAGCTTTGTTGAGAAACCTTTGCGAGTAAATAAGCGCTTAACCAATCAAGCAGAAGCAGGAGAACTTTAGCCACCAGAAAGCTACCAGCGAACCAGAATAAAAAAAGGATTTTCTCTTCTTTTCCGCCAGAATGCAGGGAACTGAAAAAAGGCTTTAGAATTTGATCGAGCCCGAAAAATTGAAGAAGTTGAAAAGAATTCGGGCTGAGTTGTTCTACAAAAATAATATCTACCATCATGGCGATCAAAAGCGGGGCAGCAAAGCTTAAAAGGGTGCTTAGGATGAGCAGAAGAAAAGCAAGCAGACCCAGTTTCCATGAACTTTTGAGATAGGTCGCAAGGCGGTAAAAAAGCGTCAAGTCAAAACGCTTGCTCAAAGGGGTTTCCTTGAGCATAGATTGGCTGGAGCTCTGTGTCATAGCTATAGGCCTTAGAATGAAAACAAGGAGAAAGGCTTAAGCTTAAACCGGTAAGCTTTCTCCAAGTGCTTGGTATAATGGCTGCTTCCAGGTTTTTCGAAGCTCTTCAATATTTGCTTTGATCAGGGGATCGCCTTCTAAACCTTGTATACAAAGGTCTTCTTGAGCTTGAACCGAACCAAGTTTTGTTATTGGAGTCCCGGAAAAGAGCTTTAATAAGGCCTGCTGATCCTTTGGCTGGACTTCAATAATGATACGGTTATTTGATTCAGCAAAGAGTAAAACATGGTCTTGGCAAGCTGAAGAGTCATGAGCCAAAGCTTTATCAAGGGAAATTTCAGCTCCGAAGCCACCGGCAAAAGCCATTTCTGCCAGTGCCAATGCCAGGCCACCCTCTGAGCAGTCGTGGGCGGATCGAATCAAACCAGCACTCTGGGCCTGTCCCAAAAGTCGGTAGAGTTTCAAAGCATTTTTCGGTTGATAACGAGGCATGGAACTATCTGCTTGGGAACCTTCAAGCATTTCATAATAGGATCCAGCAAGCTCGTGGGCTGTTGTACCTAGCTGATAAAGCAAGTTTCCAGGTGCTTTGAAATCCATGCTCGTCAAGCGTTCAAAAGAACTCACACTGAGAGCCGTAATAAGTAAAGTACCAGGGATTGCAACACTTTTTCCATCGCTTAAAAATTCATTGTTGAGTGAATCTTTACCAGAAATAAAAGGAACCCCCAAAGCCTTTGCCGCTACGTAGCAGCCAGCACAAGCTCGCGCTAAAGCTGCTAATTCCTGGGGTTTTTCGCAATTACCCCAGGAAAAATTATCAAGAATTGCAACGTGCTCGATGTCACCTCCTGCACATACAACGTTGCGGAGTGCTTCGTCAAGAGCTGTCTGAGCCATCCAATAGGGGTCAAGATCACTCAAGTGAGGTTGTAACCCACAACCCACAAGCAAGGTTCTTTTTGCGTCTTCAAGAGGTTTGGGGATAATCGCGGCAGCATCACTCGGGCCATCATGATATTTCCCAACAAAAGGTTTAAGCGCACTTAAACCCTGAACTTCATGGTCATATTGTCGGACAACCCACTCCTTTGAACACAGTGTTGGATGGGCAAGCAATGCCATTAAAGCATCCTGATAGCTGCGTTGTTGAGAGGAGCGCTCTAAAGTTCGTTCAGGTTCTTGCCACAGGGCTTTGCGAAGCCTGCGTGGACGTCCATCATGTAAAAACTCCATAGAAAGGTTTAAGACTTCTTGCCCCTGGTAATGGACAATCATGTGGCGATCATCGGTAAAATCTCCACAGACGGAGCACTCCACATCATGGCTCGCAAAGATTTCACAAAACGCTTCAAGTTTTTGAGGAGGGACTGCAAACACCATGCGCTCTTGAGCTTCGCTGAGCCAAATCTCCCGATAGCTCAAGCCCTGATATTTAAGCGGCAATTCCGAAAGCTCAACCCGAGCGCCTGTTGTTTCTCCCATTTCTCCGATAGCCGAAGAAAATCCTCCAGCCCCACAATCCGTTACAGCATTATAGAGTTCTTGATCTCGTGCCAAGAGCATGGCATCAAGAACAATTTTTTCCTGAATAGGATTGCCTATTTGAACGGCTGTCGCAGAAACAATCTCTGATTCTTCGTGCAAACTTGTTGAGGAAAAAGTTGCTCCTCCAATCCCATCCCGTCCTGTGCGACCGCCAACACATACAATTTTATCACCACTCTGGACTGCCTTGTGAACGTACTTCCGAGGGATGATGCCAATGCAGCCCGCATAAACAAGAGGGTTTGCTGTATAGCGCTGATCAAAAGCAAAAGCTCCGTTCACCGTAGGAATACCCATGCGGTTACCATAGTCCCGAACCCCTGAAACGACACCACGCAATGTGCGAAGAGGATGCAATGCGCCTTGGGGAACATCGTCCTGAGGCATATCAGGAAAGCCCAAACAAAAGACATCCGTGTTCATTAAAGGCTCAGCGCCAAGCCCAGTTCCCAGAATATCGCGGATCACTCCTCCGATACCCGTGCCTGAACCACCGTAAGGTTCAAGTGCGCTGGGATGATTGTGGGTTTCTACTTTTATGCAGACACCGTCATGCTCATCAAAAGCGATCACTCCAGCGTTATCACTAAAAAGAGAAAGGCAGAAGTCTTTTTTATGAGGAAGCTCCTTAGGATCCGTTTCGGTCGTTTCTTCCTGATATTCTCCGATAATGATGTCTGTGGCCCGTTTAATGGTTGTTTGCAGTAAACCAGGAATTTCATTTGAGCCGGGGTTAAAGAGCTCGGGTGTCAGCTTAAAGAGCGAATCTTTGACATCAGGACCTTCACGATATTCCACCGGGTCTGTGAGGGTTTTGTGTTTACAATGTTCTGACCAGGTCTGAGCAATCATTTCTAGTTCAATGTCGCTTGGCTCTCGTTCAAGCTTGCGAAAGTAAGTTTGAACAGCCTCCATTTCCTCAAGGTTCATGGAGAGCGCATGGTGTTTGTTGATATTTTCAAGCTCGTCATGGCTGCATGTACGAATATTTACTTCGACCCGTTTAAAAGCTGATTGCTTTCCCAGATCCAGGCTTTTCAAAGGAAAGGCTCCAAAATGAGCATCCTCAACCACCTGGTTTGAGAGATTTTTAGCAGCTTTATGGTGTTCTGTCTCAGTCAGCTCTCGAGCGAAGAGATAGAGAGAAAGCACCTTGGCGCTCAGGACTTCAAATCCCCCAAGTTTTAATGTTTTGAGAACACTAGCCTCCACCGGATCCATAACCCCTGGTTTGCGCATTACAACCAATTGTGTTCCTGTTGCAGGCTTGGGGATCTTTTCTTGAAAAATTTCTGCACTTTCAAGAACAGGGTCTTGAAGAAGCTTCACCATTTGGAGGGCGGCTTCTTTACTCTCCTCGCGCGTTTCAATCAAATAACACGTTTTAGCCTCAAGTTTTCCAAGATCAAGGCCTGCCAAGCTCAAAGCTTTTGATGTTGCTTGTGAGGCTGGAGAATTTTCCGCTTCACGGTGATGGAGGGTCAGTGCAAAAAGAGCCATAAGGGTTGATCTCCTTAAAACCAGGACAAATGACGATCTTAAGTCATTAAGAATAATGCAGTAAAAGCCAGCGCAAAGAGTATGGCTCCCAAACAAATAAAGAGTAAAAGTCGTAATCGTCTTTTAACTCTTTGGGAAGCTGCTGAAAAGCCAGAAAGCCTGGCTAATCGTTGGAAGTTTTTATAAGTATCTGGGGTTGACTCGAAACTATCGTGGGCAAGATCGAGTTTTTGAATTTGAGAGTTCATTGGCAAGCGAAAGACCCGCCCACATTTCTGACAGGATTGTTCTAAACCTCGAAATGCGTCAGCATAGTGCATTTGGTGTTTGCAGCTGCATATCACAAGCAGGGGCATGAGGTCTTCACTTTACTGTGAAAAAAATTGTTTGATACCATTTTAGTGTCTTTTTAAATCTTCCAGAAGCATGCTTAAAAAGGGTCCAAAGCGCGCCTGGTTGTTTTTGTCAAGACGTACTAAATGTTCATGGGCTTCTTGAATCAGACGGACACGAGCTTGTTTATCAGTCCAACCTTCTTTAAGGGGCTTAAGCTTAAGATCTGGGATATCAATGAAATCATCTTGAATATTCAGAATGGTATGGAGTCCAAGAGAGTGCATCGCTTTTTTTGTCGCCTGGGTTGGGTTGACAACTTTAATTTGAACGTTTGAAGATTGAAGCTCTTGAGGCTTTCCGCCTTCTTGCAGAGGGCAGGAAAGCAGGCCCATCATAGTTCCCATGAAAGTTGAGTCGAGTCCCTGGCAGCTGCTCATATCAATGATGACATAAGCAACACCCTTGCGAATTATGTTGTCCATAAATTCACGAAAGATGCCGGCATTATTGAAATTTCCAAGTCCAACAATTTTGGCGTACACAAGATTTTTGTGAAGGGCGACCAGGATTTGATGGGGCATAGGGTTTTTCTTGTACATTTCGTATCAAGCTTCATCTCAAAGAATACTCTTAGCAGCAATGAACAATACGTTGTGTTACAAAGGAACCTTTCAAGTTTTGATTAATGGACTCGAAGTCCACTGGGCACTTCTTTTGTTGGTGTTAAAGGTGCAACATCCCCATTTTCCGGGTTTTCAACGGCAAGCAGCATGCCTTGGCTTTCTATTCCTCGCACTTTGCGGGGTTTTAAGTTTGTTACAACAATAACCGTTTTTCCAATCAGATCTTCTGGGCTCCAGGATGCCTTAATTCCTGCGCACAGGGTGCGTTGTTCTTCTCCGATTTGAACACCGAGCTTTAAGAGTTTATCGGCATTAGGGTGATCTTCCGCGCTTATAATTTTTCCCGTTTTGAGAACAACCTTTAAGAAGTCATCAATGTTTATTTCAGGGTCTGACGGCAGGATTATACTGCTCTCTTCTGCTTGTTTTTGGTGTTCTTGGGATGAAGTCTCTTCTGTCATGCCAGCACTCTTTTCATGGGTCATACGAATAAAAATTGGTTATTTTGATCTCTTAACCTGCATTGCTACCACTATACGCTACCAAGCTCTTTTCTTCTGGACAAGAAGAAACGAACAAATCTCTGTCCTCTCTGGCTTCCTATACAGAGAGTTTATAAAAAAGTTTTAAAGCTTACAAACGAAGGAAGAGCTCTTGAGAGAAAAGTTCAACAAAAAAATAAGCTCTTTGCTTTGATCAAAGCTTTAGCCTTCTTCGGCTTGATCTTGGCTTGACGTTAATTCATAGAGCTTGCATAAGGCATTATTTTCAAGCAAGCGAATTTCTTCTCGCTTAAGTCCAAATTCTTCTGCAACTTCTTGAAGACTCATGGGAGCAACCTCGCCAATCCCATAGCGTTTTTTCAAAATTAAAGCTTCTTTTTGGCTGATGGCTTGAAAAAGCTCTGCCACCTGCTGCTCATCGTCCAGAGCAAGAATGGCCTCTAAAGGATTTTGGATATATTTATCGCTCAAAGCACCAGTCTCTTTTTCAGAAATGTGAGCAGCAGGTTCAGATGCTTGAAGGGCGTGTTGAAGCGTGTTCGCCTGCTCTTCGCTTAAGTTCATGGCCTTTGCCACTTGTTCAAATGAGGCATCTTGCTCTTGGCTGATCAGCTGGGCTTTCAATGTCTGGAAGTGAGAAACCCGTGCTGCTGCATAGTTCGGGATTTTAACGGGCTGGGTTGTGTTGTGCAAAGCCTTATGGATGGCTTCTCTGATCCACCAGCTTCCATAGGTGGAAAAGCGAGTCCCTTTTTCAGGGTCAAAACGTTCGACAGCCTTAATAAGACCGACATTGCCTTCTTCTATAAGATCCATCAGGCTCAAGCCACGACTTTGAAAACTCTTTGCGATTGAAACAACCAGGCGCAAATTTGCCTGGATCATTTTTTCACGGGCCTGCTGATCTCCTCCTCTAAAAGCACGGGTGAGCTGTTTTTCTTCTTCAGCACTCAGGAGAGGATGTCTGCCAATTTCTTCCAGGTAGTGTTCAAGCAGCCCATCACCTTTATCTTCTGGTATTACAATCTTGCACCTCCCCTTAAAAGTACATGGCTTTAAACAAATTCGTTGGTTTACAAACAGAGTGACAAGAAATTGCCCGAGTAAAGAGCCATTAAAAAAAATTCTAGAATCATTTTGGTTGCTTGACCTCTTTGTTTCTATTTACTAACCTGAGAGGCCCTTTTTCGGAGCTCAAAAAAAGGATAGTGTATAATAAGATTATAATTTCTTTCCAGGCATTATAGCAATAGAGCGCTACAAACTGAAGCTAGAGGTAGAATAATGAAAGCTGCAATTCATCCTGAAATGATTCCATGCAAAGTAACCTGCAGTTGTGGGAATACTATCGATATTCTTTCAACGGTAGAATCTTTTTCGATCGATATTTGTTCGGCCTGCCATCCTTTTTATACAGGACAGATGAAGTATGTGGATAGTGCTGGTCGGGTTGATAAGTTTGCACAGCGTTATGCTTTAAAGACGTCGGATCTTCAAAGTATGGCCCAGCAAAAAGGTCCAAAGAAAAAGAAACCTCAAAAGCTCGAGCACAAGATTAATCCTAAAGTTCGCAAAGTCGAACGCCCAGTAGACAAAAAGGGCGAGGATGCCAAGGCTAAGAAAAAGTCTTAGGGAAAAAATCTTAAGCCCTCACGATACATAAACTTAGAGAAAAACATCGAAAGCCCCTGATTTGGAGGGGGCTTTTGCTTGTTTATTGCTTTGAAGGTTAAACTTTTATTTCCAGACTTGGTTTTAAGTTCTCCCCCATTTCGACTTAAGAGCCAGTGTTTCCGAAGGTAAAAAACCAGCTTAAAGCTGCAATGGTTTTGCCATCTTTAATATTACCAGCCCTGAGATGAAGACGCAGATCTTGAAAACTCATGGTTTCAAGTTCAATTTTTTCGTCATGGTCTCGTTCAAGTGTGCCATCCTGTGTTAAGTCGCGGGCTAAAAAGATATGAAGCTGCTCATTAAGAAAGCCGGGGCTTGCATACATACTAAAAAGGCTTTTGAATTCTCCATTGCGATAGCCTGTCTCTTCTTCGAGTTCTCGCCGAGCAGCATTTTGCAAGCTTTCTCCAGGTTCAACCAAGCCCGCTGGGAGCTCCAGCAGTTCACGTCCAGCTCCGGCTCGATATTGTTTCACAAGCAAAACCTGGTTTTCTGCAAGTAAAGGGAGAATAACAACACTGCCTGGATGCTCTATAACTTCTCGTTGAATTTCTTGTCCCTCAGCATTGTGGTACGAGCGGAGTGTAAGGTTAACGATGCTTCCTTTGTATATTTCTTCGCTTTTGATCAAGCGCATGGCTTGCCTTTCAATAAAAAGGTTCAGATTCTTAACTACTTAGTGCTCAAAGGCTTGAAATTCTAAGTCAATCACTTCTTCATGAGAGAGCTTGAGCTCTCCTGACTCAAGTGATACGAAATCAAAGTTTTTTTCGAAAAGCACCCAATAGTAGCGGCGACTTATGCTTGGAAGACTTCCTTGGGGTAAACGCTGAAAGAGACGTCTTTGGGTCTGCTCTTCTTTTGCCGTTACTGGAATTTTTATATTTTTGTATTGCTTGCCTTTTTTATCCTGAAGCTGAAGAAACCCTGCGACGTTATCGAGAGAAAAACTTTGTTCATCGAAATGATTGCTCAGCTCCAGTTCAAATATTTGATAGTGTTCAGGCGATAGCCCCATATCTTTTAAGTAGTTTGCATAGAGTTTTTCTCCATGCTTCAGTGCTGTCGAAAAGGGCATACGAAGCTTTGCTTCGAGTTTTTGGCCTTCGACTTCAAGTTCTCCAAAAAGCTCAAAAGCAAGACTTTTACTTTCGGTGATTTCGATCGGGTCGCCTGGGTCTGGTTCAAAGAAGAATCGTTTTGTTACCAGCGCCAGGACGACTGAACAAACAAAGGTATAAAGCATCAAAAGAACCAGGGGGAAAAGTTCTTTTTGCTTTGGTTTTTGAGTTTGTGAAGGTCGTGGGGGTTTGTCTGACACGCTGGGTCCTTATGATCAATCAAGCAAAACATGTAAAGTGTGCTAAGGTGTGATAATTTGAATTTTAAAGTTTACCAGAGGATTTATCTCGTGCATACCCTGTAAAGAGGTTAGAGTTTTACCAGGCACTTTTGTTTTTATTTTTATTTTTTGAAAAGTTCTTATTTTTTTGACTGTCTCAGCCCTCTTTCAATGGTGGATATCAATATGTACAATGGAGCGAAAGGGCCAGAAGTTTCGTAAAGGAAAAGGCTTTCTTTCAACGATTTTACATTCTATACACACTTCAAAACAGATTTAAGATTAAATACTATGGATAAAGAAGAAGATAACAAGTTGATTCGAGCAAAAGAGCAGGTCGCTTCGAAGAATGCTGCTCAAGGCAAGGGTCTTGGTAGCGAGCAAGCCTCTCAGGAACGTCTTCCCCCGGGTCAGACTTTGGTTGACAGCAGCCAGGATTTTCCGGTGCTTGATTTGGGAATTATTCCAGAAATCAGTGAGCAGGAATGGCGTTTGCGTCTTTTTGGTGCTTGCGATAGCCCGACACTTCTTGATTACCAGCAGCTTCAAAAAGTGGACCACCAGGAAATTGTTACGGACTTTCACTGTGTTACTCGTTGGTCTTGTTATGATATGAAATGGCAGGGCACTTCTTTAAAGAAGCTTTTTCAGCTTTGTCAGCCCCAAAGTGATGCGGTTCATGTTGTTTTTCACAGTTATGATGGCTATACGACGAATGTTCCGATTGAGGATTGTATGAGGCCAGAGTCTTTTTTGGTGACTCATTGGAATGGTCGACTTCTTGAGCGCAAGCATGGTGGGCCTGTGCGAGGTATGATTCCTCATCTTTATGCCTGGAAAAGTGCTAAATGGGTCAAGGAGATTGAGTTTTTGAAGGCTGACCAGCCAGGCTTTTGGGAGGTTCGTGGTTATCACAACTATGGAGACCCATGGAAAGAAGAGCGCTTTTCCCATGGAGGCAGTGAAGTTTAAGCTGTTTTGTGGATGTTTGAGTATCAAAAGCCGTTGATTGGGCGCATGAAAGCAGGAGGAGAAAAGAGTGCCAAAGCTCACTATTATTGCAAATATTAAAGCGAAAGCAGATAAGATTGATTTTGTGAAGGCAGAACTTGAAAAGTTGGTTGCTCCTACCCGTGTTGAGCGGGGGTGTATTAATTATGATATGTATCAGGATAATGAGAAGCCTGCACATTTTTTGTTTTATGAGAATTGGGAGTCTCGTGACCTTTGGCAGGCGCATATGAAGAGCCCGCACCTTGAAAGTTATCGCGCTGCGACCGAGGGATCTCTTGAGGAGTTTGCGATTCATGAGATGACGCAGGTTGTCTAAGCTTCTTGTTTTGTTCTTTGCTGTTGTTCTTTGACAACGTCCGATGTAGAACACTACCCTAATAATGCTGCTCATCCGTTTGCTAGCTGTTGTTCTTTGACAACGTCCGATGTAGAACACTTCGGTTGCTACAACTTCAAACTTTTGATTGGCTGTTGTTCTTTGACAACGTCCGATGTAGAACACTTATATCTGACGACTTCGCATAAAACATAACGCTGTTGTTCTTTGACAACGTCCGATGTAGAACACTAAAAAATATATTGACAATTTATAGTACTTAGCTGTTGTTCTTTGACAACGTCCGATGTAGAACACTCTTCAAACCTGAAAGAGCATACATAGGCATGCTGTTGTTCTTTGACAACGTCCGATGTAGAACACTTACTTGATGATAAGCAGGCTGATGAAATGAGCTGTTGTTCTTTGACAACGTCCGATGTAGAACACTTCATCCTGGAAGCGTTTTTTCAAATCCCTAGCTGTTGTTCTTTGACAACGTCCGATGTAGAACACTAGCGCAGATGAAATTAAGCTTTTATGTTCTGCTGTTGTTCTTTGACAACGTCCGATGTAGAACACTGAAATCATGAAGAGTCAACAGCCCCAACAAGCTGTTGTTCTTTGACAACGTCCGATGTAGAACACTAAACCTTAAAACTGCTGACACATAAACGGAGCTGTTGTTCTTTGACAACGTCCGATGTAGAACACTTCGGAACTGATCAGCTTCTCCCGTGGCTTTGCTGTTGTTCTTTGACAACGTCCGATGTAGAACACTACTAGATGAGATTAAGAGTTGGATTGTGATGCTGTTGTTCTTTGACAACGTCCGATGTAGAACACTTTTAATAAGCACCGCTTTGGGCTTACTTCTGCTGTTGTTCTTTGACAACGTCCGATGTAGAACACTTCGTTTCCTAAGGTCTAAAATGTGTTTTTTGCTGTTGTTCTTTGACAACGTCCGATGTAGAACACTTGATTTTTTAAGCTCACCGCAACTTCAGGCGCTGTTGTTCTTTGACAACGTCCGATGTAGAACACTAAACGTTCTTTTTTAAATACCTCACTAATAGCTGTTGTTCTTTGACAACGTCCGATGTAGAACACTAAACTAATCGAATTAAATCAGCATAAAGCTGCTGTTGTTCTTTGACAACGTCCGATGTAGAACACTGTAGGGCCCTTCATCGCTCAGATATTGACGGCTGTTGTTCTTTGACAACGTCCGATGTAGAACACTAGATCTCAATTCTGAGGCAAAAAGCAAAAGGCTGTTGTTCTTTGACAACGTCCGATGTAGAACACTCGGTGCAATTGGGAATTAATGTAAGATTCGGCTGTTGTTCTTTGACAACGTCCGATGTAGAACACTTAGCACAAAACGCTTAAGCCTAAAAAATCTGCTGTTGTTCTTTGACAACGTCCGATGTAGAACACTACCTCCCACCCAAACCCTGGCGTGGGAACAACATAGGAAGCAAAGAACATCCAGAAAATGACTTACTGACACTCATGAGACACCAACCTTCACCCATTTTAGAAAAGTAATTTCTGGCCTAAAGCCTCTTCGGGGGCTTTGGGCTCACCACCGAAAAAGACTTCCATTTTCTCAAACTGCTTGTCCGTAATGGTTAATACGCGCACCTCGCCCTGATCCGGAACCTGAATTTCCAACATTCGGCGGTGAATTTTGCTGGCTTCTTCGTTCAAACAAAATCGACCGTACACCGAATACTGCAGCATCATAAATCCAGCCTTCAGAAGGCTTGTGCGAAAGTGCATATAAGCACGCCGGGCCGCTTTATCAGTGACCGGCAAGTCGAACATCGCAATCAACCACATGGCACGGTAAGGCGAAAGGCCGTCCAGAATCGATGGTTGTTCTTCCATGGTTTCATTCTTCCTCCTTCATCAAGAGGCCTGCCCCCCGTTGTTCAAGCGTGGCAGGCACGTTGGGTAAAAGGATGCGTTTTTCGTCACCGCTATAACAGGCCACCAGTGACGATGCGGTTTTGGCGCAGGCATCAAAAAGCGTGCGCCATTCACCCTTGATCAAAACCCGCTCCAGCACCGCATCAATCAGCATGGATTTGCTTTCCTGATCAAGCCTACACTCTGGACCGTATTCTTCGATAATTTCAATCACCTTAAGATCCACCAGCGGGCGCAGGGGCTCCATCAAATCATCGGCTAAAGGAAAAGCGTTGTAACGGTTGTGGTGGTGCATGCCAAGTGAGGGATGCAGGCCAGCAGCGCAAATGGCGCGGGCCACACTTGCACGAAGAACTGCATAGCCATAATTCAAGAGGCTGTTGGCATCCTCATGCTCGCGGTTACGCCGAAAATCCTGCTGCAGGCCCAGGAGCTTCCAGTACTTTTTAGCCGCCTGGGCTTCAATATTATCAGGATCACCCGAACGAACACGCGCAACCAAGGCCCCAAGCCCGCCGTCACTGCCCCAGCGCACCGTAAGCAGCGCAGCCTGAGCCGATACCTTTGCCTGCACAACTTGCTTCCACAGGGCTTTATTCGTGGGTTTAGAAGCAGCGGCCTGGGTCCTCATGCGTTCACTTTGGATAAAATTGGCCTGCAAGGGCAACATCATACCCGTGGGGGTATAGTCCGTGCCACAGACAATGATTGCACCACCCTGCTCAACCACTCCGGAGATCACCGGCTGACTCAACGAAGTCATGGGGTTTGCGATCACCAGAGTGGCTATTTCGTTCAGTGGAATTGATGCCACTTGTTCGGAGCCGGAGCGCAGAATCAGCTGCTGATAGCGAACGTTCAGCCGCAGACTGGCCTGTGAAATATCAATAACCCGCTTATTCATGCTCTAATCTCTTTTTATCAGCATAACGCACTTCCCCAAGCCGCGTTAACCAGACCTTTTGAGCCCACCACTTGAGGAGCGCGGAAACAGAAACTTGGATAAATTCTTTCGCATTCACCACCTCTTTTTTCTTGCGGGCATCATTAATATAAAACGCCTGGATTCCTTTCTGGCCGTTAGCCTGTTCATATATCCCTCGAATTCGTATCAGGGCCCGTTTGCCTGTTGGCTGCTTGTCTTTTTCACCTTCCACGCTGGCGTATTCGTCGATTTCGAGGAAATCTCCGATTGAAAGCGTAAAGAGAAAGCGAGCTTCAGGGTTTGTCGGGTGTTGACGCCGAATGATCGGTTCCTGTTCCTGGGCTTTTGCATTAGCGGTTGTGGCATCAACCTTCTTCGAACGCATATGACTTAAAGCAATGCGACGCTGGGTTGCATAACGCTCCATCGCATCAGCAAGCGAGACAACCTCGCAATCCCATATTTTCTTGCCCTTTTTCTGGATTTCAAAGACCGTCATATGGTGGTTGCCGTCATTCTCAACGTGGCGGGCTCGCCAGGACTTCTTACCAAAGACTTTTGTTGAATTTTTCTTGCGGCAACGGACATGCCGAATACGTGTAACATGCCCATTTTTACCCGTGAGTTGAGGCCAGTTTTCAGGCTGATTATCAGCAAAGGCCTTGCTTGGATCTGTCTGCCCAAGCTCTTGAAGCTTGGCCTTAATAGCCTCCCTCGCCGGCCCATCGATAATGTCTTCCAGGTTTTTAGGCTTGAGATCCCAAATCTTACATCGAATATGAGAATATTCTCCGTTGGGATCGGGTTGACATTTTTCGTTGAAGCGTGGGCTGTAGATCGTATCTTTATGCAAACGGCCGCGAACCCGCGATGAACGCTGGTGCACCGTTGTCGTCTTTTCAATAGCAGCCCGGACATCTGCTTCAAAAGTCTGCCAGGGAGCATCAAGCATACCGAAAGGCAAAGGTTTGCCCCCGCTTTTACGGCGACGCTTATGGCCTGGCATTTTGGACTGATCAACAACCTCTTTGACCAAACGTGGTGAAGTACAAGCCACCACAACCGCATCAATCGCATGGTGACGATGGTCCGAACGAGACTTTTGTCCATCCTCATCAAGAATCTTGTTTAAACCCCACTGTCCACGCAGGGTAGAGGTCAGCATACCGCCGGTAGCCTGAACCACCTTCTTACGATTAACATCAAGCCCCTGCTTGATGTCTTCGCCATAGAGTGTAGCCAAAAACTGCAAAGCAAGCCGCGAAGCATAACGCGTATCATTCAGCATTCTTTCGCTGAAGCCTTCACAGAAGGCTTTAAGCTCTTCCCCTTCCAGCATAAATATTTCAAATTTACGACGAGGCATTTTGCCATCTTTAACGAGCTTAGAGAGCCTTGCGTAAATTTTCTCGAAGTGCTTTGGATCACTTTCACGATAGGCTTCTATCGGAGTTTTATTGCCCTTGCGGTTGCGGTTTTCCTCAGCAAAACACACCACCTTATTGATCTGCGAGTTGTTTTGGCAGCGCGAATAGGGAATGATATGGTCAATATCAACGTTTGAATTAAAAAGCTGAGTCATTGGAATCGCTTTGCCCGAGTAAGCACAACACTTATCTTGCTCTTCCCAAAGTTTCAGCTTAAGAATATCACCACCGGTCGGGTTTGTGATTCCTAAGGCCTTCTTAGCGCAGATCTTTTGACGCGCCTCGTCACGCTGCTTGCGATTGGTCTCATTTTGCTTTTGAATATCAGCGCGTTGTTTGGCATTGCTTTTGACTTCGCGGGCAAGCTCTATCCGAATTGCAGCCGGTTTGCCATGCTTATCAATAATAGCATTCACCAGACGACGAAGCATGGTAAGACACCTTGCAACCACTGGGTTGCGCAGGTCGCCAACGGCCTCTTTCAGCGACGGCAAAAGATCAAAGGACTGCCCTTTAAAGGCATCTTTATAGAGCATGTCACGTGCGCTTATCACATCCACTCCTTCGCGCATCAGATCAATCAGCTTACGAAGTGCTGGACGACTGTACGAACAATATCCTTCTTCGATCGGTATTTCCGAAACTTCGTTGGCTTCTTCTGGAGTCGCATTGAGTTTTTTCCAGGCTGCCCGGTTGCGGGCTTCTTTGAGCTTCGTGCCTGAAAGGGCCTTTTCACCGAGTATCCGCCGAACCAACGCTTCAGGGCGAATAAACGATCGCAGGTCATTGAAAACCGTCTGTTGTTCTTCTTCCGTCAGCTTGAACCAGCGCTCACCAAATATTTTATAAAGTGGTGCGACAATGGTATTGCCCTTGAGGTGCTTTTCTCCGCCGCGTTCGTAATTGAATTTTTGAATATCCTTGCCAGAAGCCTTAAGACCCAAAGCAATCCGAGCGTTTTTCCAGGTGAGTTTGGTATTGTATTCTAACTCTTTGCGGATGATCTGGCGTTGTGAGTCATCGAGCGGAACTTCGATATCTCCATCAATTGGCATGATTCTGAGGTTGTTTATAAATTGCAGACAGCGGAACTCCTGGGCTAGTGGATCAGCCCAAGGACAACGACGCTTACCTTTTTCAAGTTCACATTTCCCAATCAGATGCTTAACACTTTTGAGTGGCCGCTGAAAGAAAAGAGCCTTACGGATGGCTTCTGCTGCTGGTTTTGGTTCCCAATGCCTCTTCTTTACGAATTTCTTGCCGTGCTTGACCGCTTTGACTCCTGGAAATTTGATTTCCAAAGATTCTAACTCTGGATGAAAGCCAGCTTGTGCTTGCCATAAGGATTCGAACTCGTCCGAGTACATGTCGCGGTGTGTCCAACGGCGGCGAATACGATCTTCAAATTTTCCGCACTGACCGAAGTCTCCAAGCTTCGCCAGAAACTCACCAAGCGTCCTTGCTTGCGGCTTTTTACTTTTGGAATCGACTTCTGTCATTGCTCTCCGCAGTTCTTTGATGCCATCATAAACTTCTGAGCCGTCTTTATCGGTCTTGTTTGCTTTTGAGTTTGAAAGAAAGCCGCGACGTTGTGCCAGGTGGTAGAGCGCTCGTCCGAAAGCGTATTTGGAGAGCTTATGATCAAGCCCATAAGCTCGGAGCAGCCAGGGTAAGCGCCGTACACAAAAAGTCTTCAACGTTTTTTGATTGATTTTTTGAAACGTCTTCTTGAGCCAGGCAACAAATGCTTTATTTTTTTCGAGCTCAACCAGCAACCGCTGGTCAAGGTCATTCAATAAAAGATGCCGCGCTTGTTCTTCGCCGCCTGCCTCGCGGATTGAGTTCTCTGGGTATTTTGGAAGCAACTCGGCGCGTTGCAGCGTTGCAAAGATCTTTTTTTGCCGGCGGGCACGGTTCATGGATTGGCGCCGAGAAAGTCGGGCATCACGCCGTGCTTTATTGCGGCTCTCGGCTTTTTCGCCCATTTCGAAATTGTCTACACCTTCTTCGAAGATGAATGAGCCAAGGGATGGAGTGCTATCGGACGAGAAAAGACCTATCGGTTCTCCATCCTTTCCTTTCTGCAGCAACGCCCAGCCAATACTATTGGCTCCAATATCCAAACCAAGGATATATTCTTCTCGTTTTTGTCCCGCCATACCATTTTCCTTTCCATAACGCTCAAACCGCGATTAGATTATTACTGTTAACTCTTGTAGAACCTTCCCCAGGATGTGTGGGTTGGATTGTTGCTGCCCATAATACAAAATAAAAGTTAAAACTGTATATTTTTCAGCTTGATAAACTTCTAGCGGTTTTGTAGAATGAAGCACAGTGTTCTACATCGGTCGTTGTCTTCTGGAAACACAGTAAGGCATTCGATACGCATGCCGAAGGTTTCATGCACATCGTGCAGCCTGAGCGCCTCGCTAGGGGGCGCTCGTTGCGTTTTAGGGAAAATACTATAAACAAATACATTGCTCGGTTGAATCAGCTCGAGATGAATAGAATGAGCAGAACCTATGCGGTGCGCTTATCACTGCATACTATCCCGATGTGGGACGATTGTTTACTCCAAGCAGACAAGAGTGGACTATCCCGCCAGTGGGCATGCAGATTTCCATAGCACAATCGATAGGCTCACGGAGATTATAAACAGGCTCGTTGAAGCACGCACACGCAGCAACATTTGCATCGACTTGAATGATACTATTACAAGCTTAAGCCACGGAGCTCGATGCCGGTAAAAGTATTGCTCTGCGAATCTGGCCTAGCCACGCGCCGCAATGTAGTGCAGCCCGATTAGGTGCAATCGTGAAGCTGCCAGATTGGCTCACAATGGCCATCATCATCGGAATACACGGCAGAGTACTCAATATCTTTGCAATAGAACACGGGAGCGGAGAAACCGCAATCAAACATGTAAAAAAAGTCCTCTAGCTGTTCGTGGGAAACATCTCGGATCTCTGCCTCTTCCAGATCAAAGCACAACTTTTGAGGCCCACCAGGGGAAAGGTCCATAACTCCAGACGCGCTAATCAACACACTGTACTTCGTTCTTTCAACTCGAACTTGCATCTTGAGCTTCAGAGCTGGACGCCCCTCGCTAGCTATCCTCTCTATCCTCTTATGGTATAACGTCATTCGTAAGACATCGCCGAGCATGAATGTATTAAAGCCTGGTATCAAATCCAAAACCTTCGATTCGCCTCGAATATCCATTCTACTTACCTTCCAAGCTAAACAGTTGACCTCGCTCTGGGCATTCTCGTTTTCGTACTGCCATATTTATCGTAGTGAGTTATTTTGGGACAGATTGGGTCGCCCCCTAATTTACTCGTCGGCTTCAGATAATATGAATTCAAAACAAAGAAAGTTTTATCAGGATAAAGCTGCGTGGCGGAGGAGGAGGGATTCGAACCCCCGGTCCCGTTAAGGACAACGGTTTTCAAGACCGCCGCATTCGACCACTCTGCCACTCCTCCCGCAGCACTGAAAGACTTACCAAGCGCATTATCATAATTCAAATCAGCCCTGGTGCAAGTACATGACGTGTTCTTTTTATGTTCCTCTTTTACTCCTCTTACTCTTTACTTTTCCTTGCATGCAGCACGCGCTCTCCCTTCAAAAACAAAGAACCAGCTTTGAAGCTGGCTCTTTGTAGAGTACATGCCCGAAGAATTTATTAGTCTACGAAACCATCGACTACAATCACATTGCCCTTATTCTGGTCAAAGGCCTCACCAAGTTGAGCGATATAGAGCTTATGGTCTGGACCAAAACCACAGGCTGTTGGTCCTTTCAAATTAGAAGCAATGATATCAACATTTGCTTCATCACTACCAGAAGGCAAGTCTACAATTGCTAACTTTCCAGCTAAGACTTCAGTCAGTGACCAGTTGTTATCAACCACGACTAAACGATCGGTGCCAGGAATAAAATCCATACCCATTGGGTCCATAAGGCCTGGCAGCTTCCACTGGGCCAGCAAAGAGCCATCTTGAAGACTCCATTGAGCGATTAAACCATCTTCAATACCACCCTTACCGGAGTAAAGCACCAGAAGTGAATCACCATAAACCAGAGTCTGCATCGGCGAATCAATGGCAATCCCTTTTTCATCAGAGGATACAAAAGCCTTGAGTTCTGGTTGTTCAGCGGTGATATCAGCTTGAAGGATGTATGTTTGAGCATCACTTCCCTGACCACAGATATAGATAGTGTTATCAGGAGCAAGGCTGATACCGCAAAAGTTCCCTTCACCAGCAAAAGCAGTGCTGGTTCGCACCTTGTTTGCTTTACTGGAGTTTGATGCAAATGAAGTATTTTGGAAATCCATGAAGAGAATCTTTTCTTGTCCATCAGGCTTTCCAGCATCGCTGATGGCAAGGGTGCTGCGATCAACCCATAAAGCGGAGAGAGGGCCAACTTTAAAGCTTTGGGGATCAGTTTTCCAGTATTCGGTTTGAAGGCCAGAGGCACCAACCACCCATTGTGCACTGCTTTTTCGCTTTGATCGCAAGTTTGCAGAAGAGCCCTGAGTTTTGAAACGATTATAGTTTTCATCGATATGGACCAGCAAAACCTGGCCATTTCCGCTGTCACAAACCGTTAAAAGACCATTTTCACTGATAGCACCAGGAGCACTAAATGAAATGCTGGAAGGGTTGTTCAAGTTTTCAAGTACGCTTTCAGCTTGATAGCCCCTGCTCAAGCCTAAATCCTCTGAAAGCTCGAGCTGGTGTTGTCTTAAAGCCTGGGCTTTTCGCTTACCCTCTTTGGTAAGGGGAGCTGAGCAGCTTGTTAAGGTTCCAAGCACACAGGAACCGACGATCAGTGTTGAAAGTAGCTTGCTTCGTGTCATTTTTTCTCCAAAAATTCTTGTTCGTGCTTTCATTGAATTTTGAAATATATCGTTTTCAAATGAAGCCTGGAATCACTCTAAAATTTACTTTATGCGTTTGAAGGAGAGTAATTTTTTCTTTGCTTCTGTGCAACCTTTAAATAACGGAATGACTGAATTCCAATCAGCCAAAACAATGGACTTGTTTTCCATCTTTTACAAGACAGCTTTGCATCTGGGATAAATGCAAACTTAAACATGTATGGTTTGATTATTTGTTTTCAAGCTTTTCAGAAGGCAACGCCGTTGTAAGTGTGCCTTTGATGGCAAGCATTCTTTCCAGCGCAATGCGAGCAGCAGCGGCTGTTTCTTCTGGAACATGAACCTGAGGCTCCCCGGTCTCGATAGCGTGAGCCAGCTTATCAAGAGTATTCCTTTGCATATGAGGACAAAGGTTGCAAGCACAGCTTACCCCAGGAGCAGGCAAATAATGATTGGAGGGCGCTTCTTTTTTGAAGCGATAAATCATATTGCCTTCTGTTGCAACAACATAGGTTTTATTTTGATGTGCTTTTACAATCTTGAGCATACCCGCTGTTCCACGCACATGATCCGCAAGTTCACGGATATTTTTTGGACATTCGGGGTGGGCTAAAATTTCAGCTTCAGGGTTTTCATTTTTAATCTCCCGCAGGGTTTCAATACTAAAAAGCTCATGGACCATGCATGAAGCATTCCACAGGTGGATCTCTCTATCGGTATGTTCTTGAACCCAGGCTCCCAGGTGTTGATCAGGAATGAAAAGAATAGGCTTGCCCTCTGGAACAGCGTTCACCACATCAAGGGCATTGCCGCTGGTACAAACATAATCGCAAAGGGCTTTAACAGCAGCTGTGCTATTAATATAGGTAATCGTAACAAGGTCATCCCGCCCAAGCTTTTGTTTCAGATGCTCCTGATAGCGCTGAAGATCAGGAGCTTTACAACCTTCTGCCAGAGAGCAGCCGGCTTCCAGGTCGGGAACAAAAACGCGTGCTTTTGGGTTCAGGATTTTAGCGGTTTCAGCCATAAAATGAACACCACAAAAACAAATTTGCTCAGCCTTTTCGTCAACGGCCTTACGTGCGAGCTCTAAAGAGTCTCCTACGAAATGAGCTGCATCCTGAATGTCACCCTCTTGATAGCTGTGAGCTAAAATCAAGATTCCATGCTCACTGGCATAGCGTTTGATTTCTTCAGGTTCAGGACTGCTTCCCAGTTGTCCTCTTCCTGTACTGCCTGTTTTTGAAGCGATCACCATAGTCATAATCTTTCTTTATGGGTTTTTTAAGGCTTTGAAAGCTCTTGCCCTCTATGTCTATAAGAACCTTTCTTGTCAGAAAAAGCAAGTCCCCACATCCGTTTTGGTGTGACAAGATGACTTGCCTTCTCACGAAAGAGTTGGAAGCTCTTTCAAAACGATTCAATAAAAGAACAAAGCAATTGCCCCAACAAGCTTGTCAGGTTGAACCAAGACTTATACTATTCAGGACTTATAGCTATCGTAAGTGAACCCTGTGTATCTTAAGTCAAGACTTTCAGATACTTTCAAGGCCTGAAGAAAGCTCAAACGCTTTTCAATCCAGAGTGCGTAAAGCATTTGTTTCTGGAAAGAAAGCCATCATAACGAAAAGAAAGAAAATACGGTGAGCGAGCAGTATCACGAAGAGTCTTCCCTTGGCAAAGCTTACGATACGAAGCTTGTCAAGCGTCTCCTGCCTTTTATGAAAGGTCACTATTTGCTTTTTTGGAGCTGCTTTTCTGCTCTTTGTCTGCAGGTCGGGGTAGAAATCCTTAAGCCGCTTTTTGTTCGCAGTGCCATTGATGGCCCTATCACAACCCTTGCTCAAGGCAGTGCCAAAGGAAAAGATCTTGATTCAAGCCAGGTGGAAGCTGCCTGGCAAAGCCTTACGACCATCAGCCTGCTCTTTGGGGGCTTTTTAATGGCGGAGCTGCTTTTGCGTTTTCTCTCCGGCTATGGGTTAATGGCCTTTGGTCAAAAGGTTGTTTTTAATTTGCGCTCTCAGCTTTATCGCCACCTTCAAAGCCTTTCTCTCAGGTTTTATGATAAGAATCCTGTTGGTCGTCTGGTTACTCGAGTTACCAGTGATATTGAATCAATAGGTGAGCTTTTCAGCTCTGGGCTGGTTACAATTGCTGCTGATGTTCTGAAAATCATCTGTATTTTCGTAGCTCTTGCGATTATGAACCTTGAGCTTGCTATCGTGGTTTTGATTTTTTTCCCTTTAATGTTTGTGGTCACTGCCTGGTTTCGTTTTCGAGCACGCTCGGCTTTTCGAGCCATGAGGGTGCGCCTTGCCGCGTTGAATGCCTTTTTAAACGAAGCTCTTGGCGGAGTGCTTGTTACTCGCATCTTTGCACAGGAAAAGCAGCAGGAACAAAGGTACCGAGAGCGAAATGATGCCTACTTTCAATCGACCCTTGAAACGGTGAAGAACTTTTCAATCTTTTTCCCAGCGGTTCAGTTTATATCAGTACTCGCTGCTGCAACGCTGCTGTGGTATGGTTCAAAACTGGTCTTTGAACATTCGTTAGCAGCAGGTACGTTTATAGGCTTCTTTCTTTATATTGAAATGCTCTTTCGTCCGATTCGTGAAATCAGTGAGCGTTATGCCATTTTGCAGTCAGCAATGGCGTCTACCGAGCGCGTTATAAAGCTGATCGATGAAAAGAACGAGGTTCCTGAGCCTGATCAGCCCGTGAACATAACGCGACAAGCTTCAGGACAGGGAGAAGTTGAATTCCGCAATGTCTGGTTTTCGTATAATCAGGGAAAATCCTGGGCTTTACGAGATATCAACTTTCATGTTCAGCCTGGCCAGAGCCTTGCACTCGTAGGAGCAACAGGCTCAGGGAAAACCAGCATCCTGAGTTTGCTCTATCGATTTTATGATGTCCAAAAGGGAGAGGTTCTGATCAATGGGGTTGATGTCCGCCAGTACAGCAAGCATGATCTTCGCCGTTCCATGGGGCTCGTCCTTCAAGATGTTTTTCTCTTTGCTGGTTCGGTACTGGAAAACTTGCGGCTTGGGGACGAGAACATTAAGCGTGAACAGGTAATCGCAGCAGCTCAAGCGACAGGTGCAGCGAAGTTCCTTGAAAAACTGGAAGGTGGTTATGATGCCCCTGTGGCTGAACGAGGCGCAACCTTTAGCACTGGAGAAAAGCAGCTGATTGCTCTTACGCGAGCTTTGGCCTTCGATCCACGTTTGTTGGTACTTGATGAGGCTACGGCAAATATTGATAGTGAAAGCGAAGCATTGATTCAGGAGAGTTTGGAGCGCTTGAAGGCTTCGCGTACAACGATTAGCGTTGCCCATCGGCTTTCAACCATTCAGAGTGCGGACCAGATTCTGGTCTTGCACGAAGGTCAAATTGTGGAACGCGGAAGCCATGACGCGCTGCTTGCCGAAAAAGGCCGTTATCATCGGCTTTATATGCTGAACTTCGAGCAGAACTCTGAAGAGTAAGCCTTGCAAACGGCTTAAACCAAGGTTTCGAAACGGAGACTTTGAAGCGAGAACAGAGCGCCGGGGTTGGCGCTCTGTGAAGTGGAAAAGCTCTTAATAACAGGGAAACTTAGAGCCCTATTTTGCAACCACAGTACGGCATTTTTCAGCCGCCGATCAAGAGCCGTAAGTTGTTTTCAAAAAACAACTTACAAACGCAACCAAAAGTGGTTGGGTGGTTGCAAAAACCCATAATTATTTTTTGTGTAATTGCCTCAAGAAAGGGACGGCTTCTTTTGATTAAGGCTTCTCCATTTCGGTGCAGCTTGGGGGCTACACCTCCCATTCCGAAGGGTTGCAAAATTCAATAATTATTTGAGCATTTTACGCCAAGAAAAGCCTCTGTCTAAAAAGTGACTAAAGTCACTTTTGGGGCGTTCCTTGATCACAAACAAAGCCTTTTGATCTTATCTATA
>CAZJPQ010000022.1:15352-50078 GCA_964548115.1 uncultured Planctomycetaceae bacterium | reverse complement strand
AGATCAAGAGGTTATGTTTGTGATTGAGGGGCGCCTAAAAAGTGACTAAAGTCACACTTCGTGACAGGAGCAGTGATCGCCCCAAAAAGTGACAAAAGTCATATTTCGGGGCGGGGCCTTTCTTGGTATAAAAACGAGGAATAATTATTGAATTATGCAACCCTTTGGAGTGGGAACGGAGTGCTGGGGGCACTCCGTGAAACGGAAAAGCTCCAAAGTTTTATGAGCATGAAATACTCAAATAATTAACGAATTATGCAACCACCCAAACATTTTTGGTTGCACTCATAAACCATTTCGATAAAACAACTTACAAACCAAGAATAGAGCTTGTAAAATACCCGACTATGGTTGCATAATACCCCCTAAAAGATACCAACGAGTACCTGGAGCTTCCCCCCCTGAAAGCAGCTCCCAAGGCTACTTCAAAGCAAAGAGGCAGTATATGAGCGAAGAAGAGCTCTTTTTACCCGAAGCCAAAGCTGCTGGGCGCCTGGCGAACGAAGGCCCAGCGGTTGAGGTCCAAGAACTCGCGAAAAGCTACGTTCCAGGCATACCAGTCCTGAAGAACGTCAGCTTCAAGCTTGAACGAGGACGGGTCTATTCCATCATCGGCCCTTCAGGATGTGGCAAATCAACCCTGCTTAAATGTATGATTGGAGCAGAAAAACCGAGCCATGGTAAGGTTTTTATTGATGGCATCGACCTCTGGGAAGAAGGGGACAAAGGCCTTTCGAAGGCTCGGAGGAAGATAGGTGTGCTCTTTCAATCGGGAGCTCTCATCAACCATTTAACCTGTGCCGAAAATGTTGCACTCCCCCTGAAGCAGCATACAGACTTACCTGAAAGCACTATTGACATGATGGTTCGGATGAAGCTTGAACTCGTCGGCATGGCAGAGGCCGCTGAACGCAGACCCGTAGAGCTTTCAGGAGGCATGAAAAAACGCTGCGCCCTCGCCCGAGCCATTGCGCTTGACCCAGCCATCGTATTCTTTGATGAACCCTCTGCAGGGATTGACCCTGTGATGATCGCAGTGCTCGACCGCTTAGTCCTTGATCTTACGAAAAAGCTTGGAATTACTTCTGTTGTTATCACCCATGAAATGCCATCAGCTTTTCGAATTTCGGATGAGATGCTGATGCTATGGCAAGGAAGAGTACGCCTTCAAGGCAAGGCCCAAGACTTTCGCGAATCAGATGATCCGGTGATTCGTCAATTCATCCATGGCTCAGAAGATGGTCCTATCTCAAAGGCCCGCTCACGCAAAGCTATCTCTGCTCGTATCCTTGAAATATAAAACCTGCCGTAGGTTTGAGAGTACAAGGGCAAAAACCCCAACAACACTGAGCCCGCAGTTTTCAGGCTTTTTAGAGGCACGCTGAAGCCGAGGACTGGCAAGACTTCCAAGGAATTCGGCGTATTCGTGTTAACCTTATCGGAAAACTTGTTGGAATTAGTTTCCGAGAAGGGCAGAAAGCCCTTGAAAAGTGCGGTTTAAAGCGGGTTTGAGGTTGCCGCGTTTCGGCTCAGAAGTTTATGCGCCACTATCGGCAAGTTATGCACCAGGCTCAGAGTAGAGGAAATACGGTAGAAGCGTGGTTGGAGGGGTGGAAAAAGAGCTGAAGGAATTGATTGAGGGTTAGATGTAGTATTTCTCGTGAAAGCTAATATAATTAATGAATAAGGTTTATAAAGGAGAAGCGATGTCTCAATACTTGAAATCAGGTATTTCTAGCGTCCCAAAAGAGCTCAGAAAAATTTCTGGATTAAAGTATCCAGTGACAAAGGATGATGTAATAAAATTTGTAGACTCTTTAGGTGGAAAATTTAGTCAAGATAAGGATACGAACAGAGAAGCAACACTTGAAAAAATTGACTCAAATTCTTTTGAGATTTGTCTCAAAAAACATGATCTTAGCGATGAAGAGTTAATTTTTCTAATCATTTGTCAGATTGGCCACTTACTCCTTCATTTAGGTTTTATACTTAACGAAGAGAAATGGAAATCCGCTGATGTATATAAAGACCCTATTTATGAAACTCTCGGTTATTCTATTGAACAACGCCAGGCCGAGGATTTTGCATTAGACTTTTTAATGCCAGACGATGAGTTTGAAAAAGCTTTCAAAAAAAATAAAGCAAACAATGGCGGAGAGATCGATAATAAGGTAATCAGCAAAACTGCGAACCATTTTGGTGTTTCGTTTAACTACTGTTTATTTAGAGCAAGACAACTAAATCTTATTGTTTAGGATTTTGTGTGTTTGAACAGAAAAATCATGGATGAAGATCTAATTAAAGCATTAGCAGACTGTGAAGACATACCAGAAGATGCTAAACGTAGATTGATAGAGGCTGATAGAGTTTTCTCAGAGTTTCTTAAAAGGCAAGAATCTCAATATAAAGATATAGACGAAAGACTTAAAGAAAAACGAAGAAATAGTAGGGAAAGTTCTACTTTTTCAAAAAAAGGTGAATTCTATTTTTTTATTTCATTGGACCTTGTGAACTCAACAGAATTCAAAAATATTTATTCTTTAAAAAATAGTCTTATCTGGATCCAAGTCATAAAAGAATTTTTTGAAATTTCTAAAAATCAGTTTCGGGTTGGTGCCCCTAGTGAACAACGAAAGTTTTCTTTATGGAAAACTTTGGGTGATGAAGTACTTATCTATGCCCCTGTATATAGTCTCGATGATCTTAAACAAAAGTTCTTAGAAGCAGATAAACATATAAAAGAGATTCAAGATGAAGTTTCTAATTTTAAGAATGATTTCTTAAACATCTTATCTGTAAAAGGCTCTGCTTGGATAGCTAAGGTGTATTCTATGAATCTTGGCAAAAAACTTAAGGTAGAGGTCGATTCAGAAGGGCAAGTAAAAGAGAGTGTAGTAAATATAAAAACTTTTTTGAAAGAGAACCTAGGAGAATTATTTTTTGAAGGTATGCATAGGTTCTTACCTAATCCTAGATACTCCAGAATATTCCAAGAGCTTCTGTTTGATTTAAAAACGAAACTGGATCCAGATTTCCTTGGTCCTGACATAGATATAGGGTTTAGAGGTGCGCAATACTCTTGGTCTAGAAGATTGCAAGTAAGCCTCGACTTGGCTTATTTATTATCATCTTATGATAATGATCTTTTAAAAACCTTTAAGATTTTACAATACAAAGAACTGAAAGGTGTATGGAATAGAAAGCCATACCCTATAATTTGGTATGACCCTGTGTGGGGTGAAGAAAATTGGGACATAATAGATTATAAGAAGTCATTCGATTATGATGATTGCCTAAAAAATGAGATGGTAAAAGATATCATTGATGAAAAAATAGATTTGAAGAAAGAAACTTTGATAGATGATTTCATAAGAGTACTAAGAAAAGTTGGTGGTTTGGAAAGGCTTGAGAACTATCTGGAGGAACTGTCAAAAGAAACTTACCAAGAACCAGTATGACTCCCCAGCCACCACCCCAGCGCGGTGTTTTTTTTGTCGATCGACTCAACTAAGAAATGGTATTTCGAGATTTCTCCCGTAAATACAAGAATCAAAATAACACCCCAAATCATGATTAAAACAAGTATCAGTGCCGCGAAAATCTTGAACGCAAGTTGAGATACGCTTTCTTTTTTTTGTTCAAATCTTTCAGCTATTGATTCGATTTTTTCAAGAATTTTTTCGAATTAGTGACCATCCATATCAGCAACCCGCCTCAACCCCGCCATAAACCAGGGATTGTCAGCAGATCTTCATTCAAGGCCTTCAACTAGTGGCCTTCAACTAGAGGCTTCAATGCGAAAGGCAACTTGCGTATAACGAGGTGTGCATCCCAAAGGCTTCAACTTTAACTGAAACGCTTCATTGAAATTCACAAAAGCGCGAAACTCTGAACGTAAGGCTGAAAATTCATCAAAGATCACGATATCCCCAGGCTGAAGCAACCCAGAGAACTGACTCAACACATATAACGTTGATGAATAGAGATCAGCATCCATATGCAGAATAATCTGACTCTGGCGCTGGTAATCTCGTAAGAAGGGCAAAAGCGTTTCGCTAAAGAGCCCCTTTATAAAATGAGTCCGTGGATCTTCAATCTTCGGAAGCTGGCCCTGAGTGCTGAAGGTGCCAGGAGGGCAATCACTCCCCCACTGCTCCGGCAAACCTTCGAAGGTATCAAAGCCAAAAAAACGAGAACCCGCATGGCCTTGAAGCTGAAGCCAAACCTGCATGGAAGCACCCTGGTAAACCCCAAACTCAAGATAATCGATAGGCTGATCATCACATTCTTTATCTTTGATCAAGTGATAAAGTTCTTCTCGCCTTGAAAACTCTGGGATTTCAGCGTGATCAGCTGTCCAGCGAGAAAAGATCTGAAGGTAATGAAGACGCTCCAAAAACCCGCAAAAAACAGGGATTTCGAAGCCACGTCTTTGAACCAACGATTTTAAGCTGTCAGAAAGCCAACCCACTTTAGAATTCCTTGCTCAATAAAGCTTGATAAACAAAACCTGAAACCCGCGAATAACCTAAGCCCGATGCTTCTCAATAACCTTTTCAATATCTCGAAGTGAAGATAAGCCCTCTATCTCTTCGGGCAGCATTTCTATTTCAAACTCTTCTTCTAAAGCAAGCACGAAAGAAAGGTGTTTCAAGGAATCCCAGCCTTCAAGTTCTCGAATCAGAGATTCTGGGGGCAAATCAGAATTTACCGGCCCAAATACTGAACCAAGAACTTCTTTTATGCGTGAGGAAAACTCACTCTGACTCATGATAGATCCATTCCGGCCAGACAACAGGCTTTGTAAGGTCATATTCCCAAACCTGCTTTTTAGCTTGCTCTTCCACTTTTCGAAAGCCTTGTTCTTCAAAAAAACCACTGGCCGGGGTATTGCGTTCCGTAAAAACAAACTCCCCCCGCAAGCACTTAAAACCACGAGCTTGAGCCCAAGCGGCAAGTTCAGCAAATAAAGCCTTTTCTGCCCCAAGCCCAATTACCCGACAAGAGAGTAACAAATTCGACAAAAAACACTTCGCAGGCTCACCAGGACAAGGCTTAAGGCTTGCCGCAAGCGTGATTCCATAATCACCAAACTTATCAGCAAGACTCATGGCAAAAACTTCTCCCCCCTCAGCAAGCAAGGCCTCAAGCTCTGGCTGACTTAAGCGTGCTGTCCTGAGATTGAACTGATTGGTCTTGGCCTCCATCTGGACAACCCGCATCAGAACTTCACCTCGAGCAGGTAAAGTACGAACTCGCAGCTCAAGACTTTGAAGGTAGCGCTCTTTAGCATCAGCCTGTGTAGCAAGAACATCCCCTGCTTGTAAATGCTCTTGAGTTTCTTTTGTCACAAGAGCACGATGCTCTGCCCGTTGCTTTCTACTTTGATATTCTTCGCTTCGAGCATGATCGGCAGCCAAAGTGCGAGCAAGATCAAACTCTCGAATTCCCAATAAAAAGCCTGGAAAATCCTGGGGTTTCCCAGGAAGCTGGTAAACCTGAACCTCTGGTACAAGCTGGCGTACGATTTCACACTCTTCACCACGATCATCGACAAAAACCAAAGCATCAAGCCCAATGTTAAGATTTTGAGCGATCTGCCGAATTCCACTGGCCTTATCTTCCCAGGAAATCGCATCTGCAGCGATCAGGCTTGGTCGTAAAAGCATATGGGGGTGTTTTTCTAAAGCCTCATATACGAGCCCTCGATCATTCTTGCTCAAAAGTGCCAACAAAATGCCCCGCCGAGCAAGGCTTAAAGCCTCTCGCTGCACTCCTAAATAAGCGGCTCCCTCCCCTTCTGTACCAAGACCAATACCCTCGATTCCCTTTTCTCCCAGCACTCCACCCCAAAGTGTATTGTCGCAATCCAGCACTAAACACTTGGCCCGAGGCAAAAAGCAAGCCCCCAGCATACGACTCAGCATGCTTGCAAAAGCACGCATACCTTGGGTCGACCACGGGGTACGATAAAGCTGCCAGAGACGCTGATCAAAACATGCCTGAGCACCAACTTCACGAACCAAAAGCTCAGTATCAAAAAACACATAGTGGGAAAGCTGCTCTTCAAAACGTTGCCAACAACGTTTTCTGAAAGCTTCAAAACGTTCTCCCGTTCGATCGGGTTGCAATAAATCCGCAAAACCATCAAGACCAAAACGCTGAAGCACCGGCAATTGAATAATGAAAAGCGCTGAGGTTTGTGCACGAAGACTGTGAGTAATCTCCAGCAAGCGAGAACATGCTTCTTCAATCCAATTCTTGGAACCAAGGGGGTCATTAATCGCCGCTGGACAAAGATCTGCTAGTTCCAAGCTTATCAAAAGAACATCGGCTTGCTCTAAAGATTGAGTTAAATCTTGATCATGAACTTGGACCTCAGGAGGGGCATAGCTTCCAAACGACACTTTTAACTTAATGCCTGTCAATGCAGCCTCAACACATAAAGCTTCTTTCATAGGCTCAAGAGTTGCTGAACGTAGCACATGAAGATGTAAAGGCTTCAGTCCTAAATCCTGGTCGTCTGCTTTTTCAAGAGCAGAATTCAGCTTCAGAAGCTCTGAACGCTTCAGATCAGCAATTCCAACGATTCGTTGCCGATCAAGCCAAGCGAGTAACTCTTGATTATCCATAACAGCCTATCAGCAAATCTGTTTCCAAAACGCTTATGCTTCTTTTTGATCCTTCGCCAAGGGTTGAGAAGCACGGGGAAGAATAATTTGTCGCCCAAGAGAAACCGTAGAATCTGAAGGAACATCTTGAATCACCAGGGCATTAGCTCCGACATGAACAGCATTACCAATCGTAATGCCGCCAATGACCTGAGATCCTGGATAGGCTATAAAATCATCACCAATTTCAGGACTGGCATTCTTGCCCGCACTTGGACCAATACAAGCTCCGTTGAAAACATAAGCTCGAGCCCCAAGTCGAACTCCTCGACCAATGATGATGCCAAAAGCATGGGGCAAAACAAGCCCTGGACCAATCTGAGCCCCCGGGTGGATGCCTACGGTATGGAACTCTTCATTGAGAATCGTAATGATTTGAGGTAAAATAGGAATAGATTTTTTACGCAGCCAGGCAGCCAGGCGGAAAAGAGCGACAACCCTCAGTCCACGAGTCGTTATAAAACGCAAAGGCAAGCGCCATAAGCTCACAGACTTTTTATAGTAGCTCATGCAAAGATCGGCACGAATATTTTCCAGCATGTTTTACTCTTTAAAAACCACACGTTTCCAAGGTATGCTTCAAGGGAATACCCCTTCTCGTTTGCTTCACCAGGACTTACAACCACCATACCCCCTTTGCTTCCTTCATGGTAGACTTTTTCAGCCGAATTAAGAATTGTACAACAAGCATCAAAGAAGTGCTTACCATATGAAGACGGCTTTTGTATCCTAGAGGTATCATGAAATAAAAAGAAAATGCTAAGCTTCTTACCATATTCACCTGCGTCCAGAAATGTACATAATAGAACACCAAACCTTTAACATGCGATCACCACAAAACAGGAAAAAACATGAACCCACAAGTCGACCAACTCCTTGCTAATGTTAATGACTCTCAAGAAGTCCAAACCTTCAGGGATATGCAATGGACTGGCAGTTTTCAAGAATATCTTGGCATGGTCCTTGAAGACCCTCGCATTATACGCAACGCTTTTCAGCGTATGTATGACATGGTACTGGCCGAAGGCACGGAAGAAGTCAGTGAATTTAAAGAGAAGTTTGCACGCTATAAGTTTTTTCAAGACCCCCATAATCAAGGGGCTGAAGCTATTTATGGATTAGATAAAGCTCTCAGTCAATTGATTGCTCATTTTAAATCAGCAGCTTACGGCTTTGGCTCGGAAAAAAGGGTCTTACTCTTACACGGTCCTGTTGGCAGTTCAAAATCAACAATCGTACGTCTACTGAAACAGGGTCTGGAGCGTTACTCCCGAGAAGAAGCAGGCAGGCTCTTCACCTACGGTTGGAAAGTTGAAGATCCCATTACCAAAGAGCCCATTACCTGGTCCCCCATGCACGAAGAACCGCTGAAGCTGATCCCCCTCGAAGTTCGCCATAAGATTCTGGCTGAAGTGAATCAGCGATCAGACTTGCCCTATGAACTCAAAGTTGAAGGTGATGTCAACCCCTTCTGCCGCCGCATGATGAATGACCTGCTCGAACGCTCAGGCGGTGACTGGATGAAAGTCATGAATGACTATGTCATCATCAAAAGGCTGCAAATCTCGGAACAGGATCGGGTCGGGATTGGAACCTTTCAGCCCAAAGATGAAAAAAATCAAGACGCAACAGAGCTTACCGGTGATATTAACTATCGAAAAATCGCATTTTATGGCGTTGACTCTGATCCTCGCGCCTTCAATTTTGATGGCGAGTTTTGTGTGGCAAACCGTGGAATCGTTGAGTTCATCGAGGTGCTGAAACTTGATGTTGCCTTCCTTTATGATCTGCTTGGTGCTTCCCAGGAACATTCAATTAAACCTAAAAAATTCAGCCAGACGACGATCGATGAAGTGATTATTGGTCACACCAACGAACCCGAATACCGCAAGTTACAATCAAATGAACTGATGGAAGCTTTTCGTGATCGTACGGTTAAAATCGATATTCCTTATAATACGGTGCTTTCTAAAGAAGTTCGAATCTATGAAAAAAGTTTTGACAGCCGAAAAGTGAAAAAGCATATCGCTCCACACAGCCTGGAAATGGCATCGATGTGGGCAATTCTCACCCGTCTTAGCGAGCCACACCACCAGGGCTTAAGCTTGCTTCAAAAACTGAAGCTTTATAACGGCAAAAGCCTGCCAGGTTTTACTGAAGACAACGTGCGGGAACTCCGTCGGGAAGATCCTCACGAAGGCTTACAGGGAATTAGCCCTCGCTACATTCAAGACAAAATCTCAAATGCAATCGTAAACCATGAGAACCTTGATACGGTCAGCCCCTTTATGATTATGAATGAACTTGAAGCAGGCTTAAGCCATCACAGCCTGATCAGCAACGAAGAAGTACGCAACCACTACAAAGAACTCTTAAGCGTTGTTAAGCAAGAATATGAAGATATTGCCAAAAACGAAGTTCAACGTGCAATCGCTTCTGATGAAGGATCAATCAAACGCTTATGCGCAAACTACATTGATAACCTTAAGGCTTATATCCAACGAGAAAAAGTTAAAAACCCCTACACCGGCATGGAAGAAGAGCCCAATGAGCGCCTGATGCGTTCAATCGAGGAAAAAATTGACATTCCACCACAGCGCAAAGATGATTTTCGCCGGGAAATCATGAACTATATCGGAGCTCTTGCCCTTGAAGGTAAAACCTTTGACTATAAAACAAATGAGCGCCTGCATAAGGCCCTTGAGCTTAAGCTTTTCGAAGACCAGAAGGATTCAATTAAACTTACAGCTCGGGTCGCCAATGTAATCGACAAAGAAGAACAGGCTAAAATTGAAGTGGTGAAGCAACGCTTAATTCGAGATTATGGCTACAACGAAACCAGCGCTTCGGATCTGCTTGATTTTGTAGCCAGCATTTTTGCTCGGGGTGATACCAAAGAGCCAGCATAAAAGAGCTTCTGATTCTCTGTAAAAAGAAGTATAAAGAAGCCTTTGGAACTCATCTTTTCTGTGGTAAAATGCAAATTGTGATTTTAAGTGCTTCTCTTCACTAAAGGGGTGACGTTTATGAAAGCCATAAGAAAAAATCAAGCGGGCTTTACACTGATGGAAATGATGCTTGTCGTTGCTATCATTGGAATTCTCTCAGTCGCAGGGACCGTTGGCTTTGGGGCAATGATTGAACGTTCGAAAGAAAAAGAAGGGCGTATGTTCCTGCAGTATATTTCCGATGAAGTCACAACCTATCTGCAGTTTTCGCCAACTTTTGATGCTGATGACTTTAAGGTCTTTTCTGGTTACCGTGAAGATCTCCAGTTCTACGATGCAGCAACTGGTCTGAGTTTCAGTTTTGATGGCGCAGCACTTACAAATGGCGGAACCATTACTTTGGCCGGCACCGATGGCGCGCCAAGCATGCAAGCAGTCTACGTCGAAGCAAGCAGCTCATGGAATATCAGTCGGCAGTAATAATGCTCAGGTAACAAGTCTTTTGAAAGTCCTGATTATTGATACCCCTGGACCACAAGACTCAATTATAAAACCGAACACATATATAAGGTCAAGACCATGAAGTCACAAAAATCTCGTCGCAAGCGACCTTTTTTTACTCGAGCAAGAGATCTTTCTCAACGCGGCATTTTGCTTGCTGAGGTCATGATGTCGATTATTATCGTAAGCATCGTATCTCTAATTGCATTCATGCCCTATGTCGATGGACACCGATCTTTGATGTCATCGATCAAACGGGAACAGGCTTTTGCACTTATTGAACAAATGATCGAATACTATAAAGGTGTTGGTTACGATGGGATGAACCTTATTCCTCAATCTGGAGAAGACCATAGCACCATAACTATTGACAATGTTCAGTACACTCGCAAAATGGAATTTCAAACCACTGCGACTTACGGAGGAGGGGCGCTACAATACGAAGATCCGAACCCTCCAACCAACGGGGACGGTGCTTTTCATGAGTATACTTCTGTGCAACAAATCGGCGGACAAATTGAAACAATTACAACCCGCTTTCGTGGCATCCGTTGCACCATTAGTTGGGAAAATAAAAGCATCAATGTTGACAGTGTCGTAGTAGAGTAAAGGACCCACCCATGCTAAGACAACGGGCAAGACAAACTCGTAAACAAAAGGCTCAAAGAGGGTTTTCCCTTATTGAGCTCAGTATCTCGATTGTGATTCTTGCAGTTCTTTCCCTTTCAACCTTCAATCTCATCGTTTTTAACGCCTCCTTTGAGGATCAATCCTATGCCAACCTTTTAGCGTTTCGGCGGGCTTCTTTTGCCAAGCGCATGCTGAGAAATTTTTTGAGTCCTTCTGAAAGAGTGCTTGACCCTGCGGGAGGAAATGGAAGCGCTGATGCCAGCGACACAACGCCCTTCACTCCAAGCTCGACGAACCCCCTGCGCTGGGAAAATGAGCAATGGTCTGACTCTCAGGGACAATACATTACTCCTCGCTACTCGGTTTATCTTGATGGTGATGCTATTAAGCTTCTGGAAGAAGACTCTGGCGACATTTCAACACTTGTAATGGGAGTCACCAACTTTACGGTACAGCTTGGCTATACAGCAGGTGGTGGCAATTCGGTACAGTGGACTGCTGATCCCAGCCGCTATGTTGAATTTATTATTGATGTTGATGCTTCGTTTAACCAGGAAACAAAGAGTCGTGCGATTCGCTCTGCAGTTTTCCTCCGTCAGGAAAAAGTAAATTAGCACCCATACGTTATTGCGACTTGCGTTTTTGAATCTCGGCCCTTCTCGAGAAACAAAACTTCAGTGCAAAAACAAGCTCCCGAAACCTTGAAACGATAAAAAGAACCCAGGACTCAAAATGACACCCTGGGTTCTTTTCTGTTGTGTAGTGCATTAAAACTCTTGTACTCAAGATAAGGAAACTTTTGAAAAGCTACCCTTCTTCAGAAACACTGCCTGCAAAGAGCGTTTTGATGTAATGGCGAGTTTCTTCTTCAAGTTCTTCAAATACAACACCAATCATTTTTCCGCTAAACCTTCGATTCGGATCAACAAAAGCAACTCGGCCTCGAAGTTTATATTTTTCTCCCTTGGAAGGCTGCATTTCTACATCCAACACTTCTTTCGGCGCAATCTCATTCAGCCGGTTGAGACTCTCAAGATCAGGATCTTTTTTATCGTGAGCATCGAGGGCAAACCCTTTTTGTGAAAGGTCGGTAACTCGAGCACGAACAGATTCACCACCAATCCGAACATGAAGAGGAATATTAACCTCAATGCGATTTGACTGCCTGCGCGCGCCAAGGTTAGCAGCATACTGAGCCGCATCCTCGACAGCTTTGTTCACCTGGGCTCCTCGAATAGGACGAAGAATTTTAGAAAAAATCTCAATTCCCTTGATCTTATCCTGCTCTTGCTCATGGGTGAGAGCAACTATAGGCAAGCCGGGCAAAAGATTATTGGCGTGCATACAAAGTCCAAGGTTTGTCTCTGTTGGTTCACAAAGGTCTGCTACAACGACATCAAAAAGTCCCGTCTCAAGCTTTGCCACACTCTCAGCTTCGGAGATAGCAATTGAGACAGCATGGCCTTTTGCACGTATCAATGATCGAAGAAGATAAGCAGACTCTTCTAAAAGGTCTATAACCAGGATATTTGCCATAAAGGCTCCTCCACTTCAGTTTGTATACAGGCCCCTCTTTCTCCAGCAAAGAGAAAAGAAAACCTGCCTTAAATACTCTAACGTAGGAATCTCAACACGGTTAGGTTCAACACGAATACAATGTGCTTGAAACCTTCCTGCGAACTGACTTCAATTGGCGGCCTTGTTCTTGACCGCTGTCTCCACAGTATCGGCGAAAAAATTTTATGACTTGAGAAGAAAGAGCAGGACTCTCTTAAGATTTATTTTTGGAGACTCTTCTTCTGAAGAGAGCTGAACTTATAGGGCTGAAAACTTTTTAAGCTTCTGGAAAATCTCTCTTTCAAACATCCAGCTTAAGTATCAAAATCTAAACTCAGGCTTAGTGAGAAACCAAGATCCTTTGTAACCCCATCCCGTCGAAACGTGAAATGCAGATAAAAAGTATCAACAAGAGAGCGAGAAACCCTTAAACTCATATCATGGACCCCTCCCCTGCGAAAATCGTATTCCTGTTGTACATTGAGAAGATAGTTACGACTTAAGTTGAGAGAGAGCCCTGCCCCAAGAATTGAATGCTTGGAGCGCACATCGCGAAAAGAAAGCTGCCAGCGTAAGTCTTCATAATCAAAATATGTTGCAATAAAGGAACGCATAACATTGCCTGCTTCGATATCCCAGAAAAAACCACTCCGCAAGGACCACTTGCTGCTTAATCGTACATCAAGCAACCCCTCAAGCTCGCCAAAATTTTCTCCCTGATTATCTCTGGCTTTATTGGGATAAAAAGGGAGCTCAAGCAGAAAGTCAATCTTGCGCTGCTTCAATAGTCCCTCACTCCGAGTTCTACTTATAAAGCGATTTCGTAAGCTGAAAGTTGCCTTTTGCTGAACATCAGCAGCATCCACCTGGTCAAGCTGAAAGAATTGGTGAGATCTTCCTTCGTTTCCAAGCACATTTTCCCAACGCACTTCTGGTGTCACGATATGTTGAAGATTTTCAAAACCCAAAAAAGAATCATCAAACCTCCAGACAGGACTTAAAAAATGTGTCTGGATATTAAAGCCTTGGAGTGCTTGAAGTCTTGAGGTAAGTTTTTCTTCGCTTACAAGCTGAGTCAGTGGAACTCGAAACCCTTGAGCGTCATCAAAAAGAGGGTTCTGTCCCGGCGAACTTTGAACGCGCTGATTTTGAGCCGTTAAACGAAAGCCCCCTGAAGGTTCAAGTACAAAAATCCCAAAATCAAACGGACGCTGCAAAAGCATCTTAAAGTCTCCACGAAAGACTTTAAAACGATCATAAAAACTCTTCGTTTCAGCTGTACGCATACGAAAGAGTCCTGCCTGGGCCTCCATACTTAAAAACAAACCACTTTCAGCAGGCCCAATAGGCTTACGCCATGACTGGACACCAATAAGAGGCAAGGCTTCAACCTCACTTACAAAATCTCTGGCTCGCAGATTCGTTTGAGCAAAATAGCTCTCATTTCCAAAACTCTTCTTGAGAAAGAGAAAGCTTCTGCGTTCTTCGTTTTTTAAAAATTCTTCGCGAAAAAACTCCTCTACAAAAGTGCGATCAGATTGCCAGTAAAGGTTCGCATCAAAAGCCCAGGTCTCATCGGGAAAAGCTTTCAAGTACCCTCGGGCTCGGGCTCGTTCCTTTGAACGCAAAGGAAAAAATCCGAGCTCACGGGCGATTGCTCGACGGTCCCCTCGATCACTGATGTAATACGTATCAAGCTTGAATTCTAAGGGAAAAGGAGCTTCTGTTTTTTTTGCCAGTTCAAATCCTGTCCCAACCCCCCTTTTTGAGTACCAGTCAAAAAGAGGAGAAAAACGAAAAGGACGAAAAGCAGGCTCAGGATCAAAGAAAAAGTCATAAGCCGTAATGACATCAAGCTTTGTCTGAAGGCTTGCCCCAAAGGCCTGGCTGCGAGAAAAATCAAAACGAATATCCGGAAAATCACTTTCAAGGTCATAAAAATAATCATCATCAGGGAAAACAAGTAAGGAATGCCCGAGGAAATCAAATCGAGGATGATCAAGAATGGCGCTTTTTCGCTTTTGACTGAGCTCAAAACGAATATGTTTCGAAGCAAGCTGGTATTGTGGTAGAGCAAAAGAGCTGGTTGTAAGACTTCCTTCTTCAAGCTCAAAGACCTTCACTCCCTCCTGGTGTGAAGGAATATCAAGCAGTCTGACTTTTTCAGCTCGCAGAAAAAGCCAATTTCCATCTTCAAGAACGAATCCCTTTTTCTTTTGAGCAGGCTCTTGTGGTTTTTTCGATGGCTCGGGCACTTCTCCTGATTGTAAATTTTCAAGAGTCTCTAGAGAAGTATGAGCACGTAAATCATAAGCAACCCCCCGCAAACTGAAATTTCCTTCATCCCCCCTTACGAGTTGAAAATAAAGAGCATCTATCCTCAACGTTGTGGCATTCTTTCCCTGGCCATAACGAAGCCAGATATTGCCCTCGGCGTAAAGCTCCATCTCATCCAGATGCTCAAAAAACACTTTCTGAGGAGAAGCTTGCTCTGGCCCCGACTCCTCAGAGGTTGTTTGCTGAGAAGGAGCAACCCAAATAACCGCAGAATCAGCAAAGAGCGTAAAAAAAGCTGCTGGATAAGAAAGGCGAAGGGGAGCAGAAAAAACCCCAACAACCTTGTCTTGCTGATCAAAGAAAAAGTTAGCTTCTGCTGGGACATCCTTTGAGCCCTGAAGCTCCAGAGTAATGGGGTCATCTTCGACAATAGATTGATCTTCTGGAATCTCTTGGGCAGATAACTCCAAACCAAAAACAAGAGAAAATCCAAAAAGAAGAAAGTAAAGAAGTATAACGAATACCTGAGAACCCCGAACCTGCCTGAAGCAACAAGTGGGAACCCAGCGAATTTTCACATTCATTGCCTCTGAACTCATACCTACCCAAACTTAAAAAGTGCAGCCTCTTTATAACCACGAAGTAAACTCTGCTCAAGAGCTACCGCTTATCCTTTTTACTTTTGAACAAGGGTTCCTTCTCCAGCATCGATGAATAGATTGCAACGTAACGTTGATAGCGCTCATTTGCAACCCCTCCGGATTTCACTGCCTCTTTTACGGCACAGTGAGGTTCATGGGTATGAGTACAGCCATTGAAACGACACTGTGAAAGAAAAGCCTCAAAATCAGGATAAAAAAGGGCAACTTCATGGGCCGGTAAGTCCCAAATATCAAATTCCCTGACACCGGGGGTATCAACAACATAACCTTTTTCTACCAAAGGAATGAGCTGAGTATAGGTTGTCGTATGCCTACCCTCTCCACTGAGAGGGTTAACTTCATGGGTTCGAAGCTCAAGGTCTTGACGCAATGCATTCAACGTTGAAGACTTCCCAGCCCCAGAAGGACCAACAAAGACACTGGTGCGATTTTCAAGCAATCTTGAAAAATCTTGAATTGTTGAAGCTTCAAAAATAGACGTAAAAGCAATAGGAATCCCAAGCTTCTGGTAAGGGGTAAGTAAAGCAAGCGTTCTTTCTTCTTGAATCGAAGACTTCTTGATCAGGTCTATTTTATTCACTTGAAGAAGTGGAGATAACCTGGAAATATCTGCTGAAATAAGCAAACGGTCAAGAAGTTCGAGATTTTGTTCAAAGCGCTCTGCGCTTAAGGTAATAATCAGCTGATCAACGTTTGCAGCCAAAATTTGTTCCAGGTGAGAAGCATGGGTCGCTTGACGGGATAATATTGTTTTCCGTTCTTCAATCGTCTTGATCGCTCCATCTCCATCAGCCTGAAGCTCAAAATAGGCCCAATCCCCTACCGCAACAGGATGAACTTGCTTCCGTTTGCCATGCTTGAGTTTTCCCTTTAAACTACAGCAATAGACTTCATCAAGACGCTGCACATAAGCATACTTACCATGAAGGCGAATAACTCGCCCACGTAATGCCGCTTGAGATAAACTATCTGAGTTCTCTTCCATTCATCACAAATCTTACGAGCAATACGGTTTCTATACGAAAAAGTAAAAATAACCATGAAACGTTTTTATTCATGCCACAGGCTTATAAAATAAAAATACTTTAAAATATTAGGCTCCGGGATACAGCAGAATGAGGCCGCTATTTTCAATTATCTTTTCGGTGCCTTCAATCCTAGCCAAGAAGAGCTAAAAAGCCCTTGAAAGTTTCAAGGTTTGTGCTTTTAGTGAGTGAGTGCTCAGTTTAAACTCATTTTCATGAATTCTACGGGGCTGGAGGAGCAAGATTTATAATGCAAACCTGACCGAAAGAAGACTTCCGAATAAACGAGGGTCTTTATACAATTAAAGGCCTCGTATGATGAACAAATATGACAAACAGGACTCTTCTGCTCAATGAAGACAAAAGAGCCTGATAGAGTAATAAAGGGATTGAGTTTTTTACACAACTTATATATTGGCTTAAACGAAGTATTGGAGGTTTTTGTGTCTCTTCAACGCTCAGAATGGAAGCATCTCATATCATACTGCGGCTCTTTTATTGTTCTATTCTATGCGTTTGTGGCCCCAGCATATCTCCACAGCCAAAACGTCCAGGAAGAATATCACTTTTTCTTTGAAGGCACCGAAGATGGTGCAGGCAAAGGAAAATGGGCACTTGAGCGTAGAGACCAGGACGCACAAGCCTACGGGAATCATGGCGTTATCCGATCTGGCAAAGTAACAACACGACCGCACGCTCTTCCCGATTACGAAAAGAACGGGCTTAAGCTTCAACGGGCAGGCGTTATCCCCTTTGAAGGTGAATACGTTCTTGGTGCAGAATGGGATTATGAACATGCTATTCTGCATGCCCTGGAAAACCTTTCAGACGAAATTCCTTTAAGCCACAAACTCTTTCAAGAGTGGAGCGATAATGACCAAAACATTCGTGAACTCGGCCGAGGAACTTTGCCTTACCTCGAAGCCGCACGTGGTTTTGAGGGAAGGATTCACCTTTCTCTTCAGGAGGCTTTTCAAAACATCATCCTTCAAGAAGCCCTGAAGCAGGCACCTGAAAAAGTTCTCCCTCTCCCTGAGTCCTTTGATGCTTTCTTAAAAGACTCTCGAGCTGGGAAGCTCCAACTTTCTCCACAAGCTTTGGCGCTTCTTCGCTTGGGACCTCAGATTCAGCCTTTACTTTCACAACTTCTCACAGAAGAGTTCTCCAATGATCAAAAAGCTCTGGCGTGGGGAAACTGGGTTGAGGCAATGCTTGAAGAAATTGAAACAAGTATCAAGCTCGCCTTGGAAGGGGACAGTGTTAACCGGGGCTTACAGTCTGGCATGCCCCTTTCAAAGGAAGATCCATCCCAATGGCCTGAGGCTGAGCTTCGGTTTGCCTTCGACATAGGGCTTGCTGCAATCCCAACCCTTGAAAGCTTGCGTTCAACGCGTCACGACTTTGCGACGAAAGCTTCCTGGCTGATCCAAAAAATTCGCTCCTACGAAGCTTCGTCTCTCTTCGAGCGCTTAACAAGAATGGCTCTTGAGAACAAACTTCAAGAACAATACTTTGATAAATCACTCCAGGACCTTGCCAGCCTTGGTGATTTCGTTGTTTTAGTAACATGCACAAAAGAGCTTGAGAGCTTACTCAAACAACACGTTCTTGATGCAGAAAGAATGGCGATACTCAACCCGGACGATGATCAAGCTCAAGCTCAATCCCAAGCTATGCTTCAAGCAGCAGCCCTGATTGAAAAGACTCTGCACTACTCAATGGACCCTGGTTATGCTTTCTCTACCCTGAAAACACTGGAAAACATCCGAAACAACCCTCCCAGCATCCACACTCTTGCAGATCAGCTTAAAACTCATTACCAGGATTTCTCAATGAACTTTGGAGGCATTGGTCTTTTGATTCAAAAAGAAGCCCAAGCCTCGCGAAAACAAGCTAAATTGAACTGGTTGATCGAGCAAGTTCAAGCTCGAGATTTAGCCGCTTTACGACAAGCCCTGATCCCCTTTGTTGACTCACGAAAGGCTGGCGGCAATGCCAACGGCAAGCTTGATCCTCAAGAAGAGAAAAAGCTTGAGAGTACCTACAAAACCATGCTCCAGACAGGCTACCTTAAAAAGCTTCAAGAACAGGGCTTTGTTCTCCTTCCTGGAGGAGAAAGCTTTCATGGTGACACCTCTAACAATGGTCTGGAGTATGATCATCAACACGATATAGCCAGACGAGGTTTAAGCATCGAACTTGAACCAGCAGATTTTGAACCACTGCCGCTCGAACTCAGCGCTGGAAACACGTATACCTTAAGCTTTGAATATTTTTCCCATAATCTCAACAGCCAAAGCTCATGGGTGCGCTTTATCCCCCTTGGAGCTGATGGAGAGCCACTTTATAATTTTCTTCAACAAGGAGAAAATTATGACAAGAGTGTGGAAGAAGGGAAGTTTATCCCTTTCAACTTCGCACGTGACCGTGAGGATGAAGAAAAAAGCAATAAAGCTATGGGCACAAGCAATGGTTGGGAAAAAGTTTTCTTCACTCTACGAGATGTGCCAGAAGAAGTTGCCGGGTTGAACTTTGAGATCAAAGTCGAAGCTTTAACGGGCAATGGGCGCATATACTATCGTAATTTTTCACTTAAAAATTCAAAAAATTACTTTTACGAAGGCTTTGAGCCTAACGAGCACTATCCTTCTGACTTCACAGAACCTCTTCCCCCACCTCTTTGGGAACGAGTTTATGATCCTGAACGTAATTATACAGCTTACAGCAAGCTGAAGTACAACACCTTTGAAAAAGGGCGGGAAGGCGAGCGCTGTCTTCAGGTTGAACCAAATGGTTTTAATGTTCGATTAGTGAGTCGTCGTTTCTTTCGTCTTCGTCCTGATCGTAACTACGTCTTTCAGGGGCAACTTCGAACAGAAAAAATGGAAGATATGAAGGCCTGCTTTGAAGTCCTGCTCTTTGATGAAAATAAAAATCCACTTAACATCGACGGAATTCCAACAACGCTTGGAAACAATATCCTTACAACTCCTGCTCGCGGAGATATCACAAAGGCCGTTGGCTGGCAGCATGTCCGAAGCGCTGAAGGGTGGTTTAACGAAATACTTCATCTCAACGATATGCGTGATGATGATTTGCGTGAAGGCTATAACCCTCTTGTTGACAAAAGAGAACGGAAAAACATTGCTTTTATTCAAATTGCAATCGTCATTGAGGGCCCACGTCCCGTTTACGGAGCAACGGTTTGCGTTGATGCGATCCAGCTTCAAGAATATCCACGGGTACGCCTTAACCTTGGAATGGCTACATACAAAGAAGAGAGTGGGATCGAGGATATTCCTCTTTCTCAAGACCTTCAAGGCCCCCTTGCTGAAATTGAAACTCCAGAAGGAAACACCCGCTACAAGCTTTACCTCGAAGCCCATATTCGAGGTTTACAGAAGAATCGAACAGGCTATCACTACACTCTGAGTTTACAGGATTACAGGGGAAATGATGTGCCTGCTGCAGATAACTTAGGACAATCCAAACTTGATGGAGTTATTTACTCTGATCGGTATGGAAAGATTGGAAGCAATGCACTTCCTAAAATTTATATTGATGATTTTGCTCTTAAAAATCCGAATGGTCTGGCCAATCGCTATGGCTATTTTCAGGCGCGTTTTATTCTCAAGTATCTTGATCAGGAAGAATCTCTGATCGACCAGGTCTTTCATATTGGTTTTCTTCCCGAGTCTCATCTTTTGCCGGGTGAGAAAGGGGAATTTGGTGTTGTGTATGATCACATTTCAAAAAAGCAAAGACGTGTTTTTGATGCCTTGCAAAAGCTTCGAGCTGGTCGCTTAGCCTTCCCGCTGCTTGACCAAAAAACCTCTCTTGATCCAAGTATTTATAAAGATCAGGACTACATTGAAAATTTTGAAATCCTTGCTCGCTCTTTTCCAGAAGTTCAAAAGATTGGCATCTTTGGTCCTTTGCCTCAGGAGTTAGAAGCTCTTTATTTCAAACCTGGGGCAAACGCAGTTCTTAGTGATTCCGTTCGAGATGAATGGAAAGACCTGATGCTGACCCTTCAAGAGTACTGGCGCGATACTTTTAGCGCTTACTCCCTGGGGAATTATGATGATCAAAGCTATACCACCTTCACGGGTGATCCAGCAAAGGCTCTGGACAATTTCGCTGAGCTGGCAGCTTCAAATAAGCAAACCTGGGTTGGCAGGCAGATTCCTGTTGTTCTTCATTCTGAAGAAAAGCGTGCACAAAACCTTGACGTTTTCCAAAGAAGCTTCTCAAAACGCTGGCCAGCCGCTTTACAAGAAATGGATCCTGAAACCGTACAAACTATTGAAAACAGCTTGAGTGTTGATGAACAAAGCAAACTCCAAGAGCTGTCTCCCCAACGTCTTTGGTTACGTAAACGAGAGACCTTAAACTTTTTTATTCCAGAAAACCTCAGTATTGAAGATATGAAATCAGGCTTACAAGCTTACCTTTCACAGGTCGGGAGGTTTGAAAATATCTTAGGAAACTCTCCACAAGAAGCTCTTCAAAGTGCTCAGACTCTGGTCCAACAAAGTAGTTTTAATTTTGACCAATTCGCTCAAGAATTGATGAAACCTTCAACCCATACGGTTGTGATTGATCTCAAAACAATTGACTATGATTCAGGTCTGAGTTCTGATGCTCAACTACGAGACCTTACTCAAAAAATTGTCGCAGCAAAAGAACTTGGATTTTCGAATATTTATGTCAGTAGACTTCGAAGCCAAGCTGATAAGCACAATGGACTTTTGACTCAAGATAACTTTGCCCTGCCATCCTTTTTTGCCTTTCGGACACTTAACGCTCTGCTCTCTTTTCAAAAGGTCTTTCCACTTCAACTCAAACTCAACGAAGAAAAACATCATGTATTCTTTGAAGACGAAGATGGGGAACTCACGTTTATAGCTTTTCCCGGCTCCCAGGATTCGACCGAAGAACTTCCTTTTGGCAATCATGCTGAACAAGTTGACCTGATGGGAAATACTCATCAACTGGAGGCGCTGACAAGCTCGCCCTCAAATGGGGCTACTCCCTTTCCAAGTGGTCGAATACAAGTGCGCTTCCCAGGAGAAGGCCTGCCTGTCATTATCAAGAATATTGACAAGGGGGTTCTGAGAACCATTGCAAGCCTTAATCTTGACAACCCAACGCTTCAGGCACAGGCCTTGCCCCAAGCAAAAAAACTGACGATTACAAACCACTTTGACGATGCGCAAACCTTTAATCTTGAAATCTCTGCTACGGGAAAAGCTCAAAGCATACTCAAAGATGCCCGCTTTATGGATGCACTTGGCAAAAGAGCAGAAGCGGGTTCCCACACCTTTGAAAGCATCAAGCTCCTGCCTGGGGAGAGCCATAGCTTTGACTTTCAAATATGGCCTTACAATCGCATGCCTATTGAGGAAAGAACTCTACCAATAAAACTTAAAATTCATGGAGCAGGAGAGAACTATGAACTTGTAAAGCAGATAGGCATTCAAGTTCAGCCTTTAGTAGAAGTGACTTCTCTTGATGTTATGGAAAGTTCAGATCATCAATCCTACGAACTTTCCTTTGTTATTCAAAATGCAACTCAAAATCAAGGAACGTTTCTTCTTAGTGCGGCTTTTCCTGAATTTGAAAAACTCAAACCGGTTTCAAAAATGGTAGAACTTCAAGCAAGTGGTCAAACTCAAACAAGTCTTACCATCCTTAAAATACCAAAAGAATATCTGCTTAGTAAAAAAAGCATCCAAATAAGTTTACAAGAGTCTCCAGGTATAAACTTCTTTAACAAAGAGTACTTTCTTCATGTCAATGAAAACGAAGAAGTAAAGATACTCCCTGCTGAATAGCATTCCGGAGAATAAAAAAACACGACCAATAAAAAGGCACCCCAAATGGGGTGCCTTTTCGAAATATTAAGACAGAGATGTCAAATAAGACTACTTCTCACTTTTACACTCATTAGACTTACAAGAATTCTTGTCTTCTTCTTTGTCCTCATCCTCTTCCTTGTCTTCGGAGTCCTTGTCCTCAGAATCCTTGCTGCTGCAACTGTTTGATCCACAGCCATTACCTTCATCCTTGTCCTCAGAGTCCTTGCTGCTACAACTGTTTGATCCACAGCCGTTACCTTCATCCTTGTCCTCAGAATCCTTGCTGCTACAACTGTTTGATCCACAGCCATTTACTGGGGCCTCAGGAGTCTCTGCGGAAAGACTTTGACTACTCCCAAACAATGCCAATCCAGCACTCATCAGTCCAGTCACTGCAGCATGGAGAAGTACTTTTTTCTTTTCCATAAGATTAATCCTTTTCAGCTCGTAAAAATAAAAGAAGTTAAAATAAGTTCCTTCTGTATCCCAATAAATGAGAACGAAGATTCAAAAACACTATTTCCTGAAAGCTATCCTGCTTATCTAATTGGAGGAAAATGAGAAATACTTTCCTATCCATTTATTATTAGCTCTTGCAGCTATTCTTGCCTTCACAGCCGTTTTCACCTTTACAGCTATTCTTGCCATCGCAACTGTTTTCAGCCTTGCAGCTATTTTCGCTCTTACAACTGTTTTTACCATCACAGCCGTTCTTGCCTGCCCCATCATCTGAATCAGTGGTGCTCGAGCAACCAGCAAGACTAAGTCCCAAAGTAATTCCAGCAAAGGCAGCACTTAAAATGATTTTCTTTTGCATCGTAATACTCTCCAATCATGTAAAAATATAAAAAACGAAATGAAGCCAGGACAAATGACCAAAGCTTCCCTACAATCAAACCTTTATAAACCAAAAACGCTGTGAATGTAAATAGCATTCCCTCGTTTTTGTCCTTATCAATAAAAACATGACTTCAGCATAAAAAACTCAAAACTCTTCTTCCGACTCAAACTTTCTCGTATAGAATAGCTGCCATATCTCATTTCTCAGAGCTTAGGCCAATCTCATAAATGGTGCAATTTGACTTCTGATAACGATTATTTCTCATTAGAAGACTTTCGAGACAACTTTCCAATAACTCGAAGCCTTGTTTATCTTCAAACAAACTATCGTGGTCCACTCTCGAGACCTGCACAGCTCGCATTAGAACGTTACACCTCAGAACACCTCTCCCTGGGAGCTCATGCGCGAGACAGATGGTTTGAAGAGTATCCTCTTGTCGCAAAAAGGCTTGCGGCCTGGCATGGAACTTCCCTTCAAAATCTTGCTTTTGTTCCAAATACAACCTATGGCGTTGCTATCCTCGCCCAAGGGCTCACCTGGTCCCATGGTGATGAAATATTGCTTCCAGCTATTGAATTTCCATCAAATGTTTATCCCTGGATGGCACTCGAGCGCCTTGGAGTACGAATTCGAAAGGTTCAACCAGATGCTCAGGGTCGGGTTTCTGCCGACATGCTCTTATCAGCAATCACTCAACATACCCGTCTGATTGCCACAAGCCATGTCAGCTTTGTTCATGGTTATAGAGTAGAACTTGAAAAACTCTGCAAGGGCTGTCGCGAGGCTGGTATCCTATCCGTAATTGATGCAGCCCAGTCCGTAGGTTGGAGTCAATTGAACTTTGATACGATCCAATGCGATGCCTTGTTAGGTCTTTCTCGGAAATTCTTTTGCTCGTTAGATGGGCTTGGTTTTCTTATGTTGAAACCAGAGCTTCTCAAACGCCTTAACGTCATTGCTCCTGGCCCTTTCAGTGTCAAGCATGACCGAGACTACCTGCACCATGAACTCGATTTTCGTGATGATGCCTGGCGCTTTGTAGGAGGTGCGTTACCAACTCCTCAAGTTCTAACACTCGGTGCAAATTTGGAACTCTTCGAAAAAGTTGGGGCTGGACAGCTCCAAAACCGTTGTCTTGAATTAGCAAATCTGTTTAGAAAGCATTGTAAAGATCAAAAAATTCCTGTTGTTGGTGAAGAATGGAATGAACAAGAGCAAAGTCCTGTCATACTTATTCCTGCCCAAGAAAAAAATCTTATTCAAGAATTTAAAAATCAGAATATCAGTGTAACCTTGAGAGAACAAGGCATCCGAATTGGAATTCATGCTTTCAACAACAGAGAAGATATCTTCGCCTTGCTCGAGGTTTTGCTTGCTCTTAAAACAAAGGGGAAAATATGAACATTCTTGAGTTGCTTCAAAAGGAAGAAGAACGGCAAAACTCTTATATCAATTTAATTGCAAGCGAGAACATAGCAAGCAAACGGATACTTCAAGCGCTTGGCTCTACGCTTACAAATAAGTACGCAGAGGGTTACCCCAAGCAGCGCTGGTATGGAGGCTGCGAATTCGCAGATCAAATTGAAAGCTATGCTATTGAAAAAGCCAAGACTCTATTTGGTGCAGAAAGCGCCAATCTCCAGCCTCACTCCGGAAGCTCTGCGAATATTGCGGCTTATCTCAGCTTACTGAAGCCAGGTGATAAGGTCCTGGCCATGGGTTTGGAACACGGTGGACACTTGAGTCATGGAGCACCTTTTCATCTCTCTGGAAAGTTTTACAATTTTGTTCACTACGGGGTCAATCGAGAGAGCGAAATAATCGAACACGAGGAAATAGAAAGTCTCCTCGATCAGCATCCTGACACAAAACTTCTTTTGGCAGGAGCATCGAGCTATCCTCGCAGCATTGACTTTAAGGCCTTAGGTGAATGTGCGAAGAAGCGCAATCTTCTCTTTATGGTTGATATTGCTCATATCTCTGGGCTTGTTGCGACAGGGCACCACCCTGACCCGCTCCCCTGGGCCGATGTGGTAACTCTTTCAACTCACAAAACACTGCGTGGACCACGAGGTGGTATGATTCTCTCAAAAGCCGTTCACCAAAAGAAAATCGATCGCGCAGTCTTTCCAGGAACTCAAGGAGGACCGCTGGAGCACGTAATTGCAGCAAAAGCCGTCATGCTTGAAGAAGCTTTAGAACCATCCTTTAACAACTATATCCATGAAGTTATTCAAGCTGCTCAAGCCCTTGCTTTTGCTTTATCTGAAATCAACCCTCAACACTATCGCATCATTACAGGAGGAACAGATAACCACATGGTAATGGTTGATGTTACAGGAAGAAAAGGACTTAATGGACTTAAAGCAGAGCAATTGCTTGAAGCTCAGGGAATTTATGTAAACAAAAACTTCATTCCTTTTGATCCTTTACCTGTCAGTATTACAAGTGGAATTCGTCTGGGAACGCCAACTCTTGTAACCCAGGGTGCTCGAGCTTCTGATATGCCACAAGTCGCAGAATTAATTGATGCAGCCTTATCAGAAAAAACAGTTCAAGATAAAGTCAAAGCATTTATGACAGTGCTTAAAGATCGTTCTCTTTCTTCACTAGCACCCTCAACGTAACCTGATAAAGTTCAAATTCGCATATAAAAAGTGATAAAACATATTCAGTGAGATATCCCATGCAAACTTATTTTCTCATGCGCCACGCCCATGCCCACAATCGATCCAGTTGGGAAGGCCAGGATACTGAAAGGCCTTTGAGTATTAAGGGCCTTAAACAAGCTCAAGCCAGCGTTGAATATTTCCTTAAGCAGGGCATCGATGAAATACGGACTTCACCAGCTTTACGCTGCATACAGAGTGTTCAACCTCTGGCACAAGCTTTAAAGCTTAAGATTATTGAAGATCCATCAGCCCTCGAAGCCCATCCCATTGAACTCCCCCTTACAGATAAAACAAAAAAAATGGTGATCTGCGCCCATGGCGATAATATCCCAGCTCTTCTCAACAGCTTGGGGATTTATTGTGATCGCTGCAAAAAAGCTTCTATCTGGAGAGTTGTGCTTGATGAGAAAGCAAAAGTCCAAGAGAAAGAGTATATTGAACCTTTCTTATAATCATTCCTGGAGAATACCCCAAGTGAACAGGCAAAAACTTCTACCAAAGAAATAAACCATGCATAAGAACATCGAATCCATCCAGCACGAAAAAAGAATCTTCCCGCCTTCTCCGGACTTTTCAAAACAGGCTGCTTTTTCCTCTATGGAAAGTTATCACGAACTTTATAAAGCCTCAGAAGCTGATCCTGAAGGATTCTGGAAAGAACTTGCTCAAAAGCATCACTGGTTTCAACCTTTCTCACAAACACTCGAATGGAAAGCGCCAAATGCCCGCTGGTTCATCGGTGGAACAACAAATATCACTTATAATTGCCTAGACTACCAAATTGCTCAGGGCAAAGGTGAAAAAACGGCACTTATCTCTGAACTTGAAAATGGCACGGTCCAACGCTTCTCATACCAGGAACTTCTCAGAGAAGTTTGTCTGCTTGCAGAAGCCTTAAAACTTAAAAACATCAGCAAAGGTGACCGAGTTGGGATTTATATGGCTAATACGGCCCATGCCGCGATTGCGATGCTTGCATGCGCACGTATTGGTGCGGTTCATACCGTTGTCTTTGGAGGCTTTTCTGCGAAAGCTTTGGCAGAAAGACTTCGCGATTGTGACGCAAAGGCTTTAATCTGTTCCGATGGGTTGCGAAGACGTGGAAAAGAAATCTTACTCAAATCGATAGTCGACCAAGCGTTGGAATCTACCCCAAACCTTCAATGCACCATTGTTCAACAGAACCTTGGCAAAGAGTCCACAGAAACCATAGCTATGCTTGAAGGCAGGGATTTCTGGTGGCATGAGATCACCTCCGGATTACCAGGAACCCTTAAAGCAGAAGCTTGTGATTCAGAACATCCGCTCTTTTTACTTTATACTTCAGGAACCACTGGAAAGCCCAAGGGCATTCTCCACACAACTGCTGGCTATATGGTTTGGAGCACCTTTACAGCCCGTTACGTTTTTGATCTTAAAGACAATGACATTTTCTTCTGTACCGCAGATGTTGGTTGGATAACAGGCCATTCTTATGTTGTTTATGGCATTCTTGCCAATGGGGGAACATCTCTTATCTATGAAGGAGCTCCAACCTGGCCGGAAGCAAACCGCTTCTGGAAGATGATAGAAGAGCATGGCGTTACGATTTTCTATACTGCTCCAACAGCCATTCGGGCATTTATGCGGCTTGGCAAAGAGTATCCGAAAGATCATGATCTCAGCAGCCTGCGCCTGCTTGGAAGCGTTGGTGAGCCGATTAATCCAGAAGCCTGGAAGTGGTACTACGAAGTTATTGGAGCAGGGAAAACCCCAATCGTTGATACCTGGTGGCAAACTGAAACGGGCGGGATTATGATTGCTCCAACACCTGGGGCAACTCCCCTGAAACCTGGTTCAGCAACTTTTCCCCTGCCAGGAATATTTCCCCAAATTCTTGATGAAACTGACCAACCAGTCACCTCAGGCGAAGGGGGAAGGTTAGTCATTACAAAGCCCTGGCCAGGAATGCTGCGGGGGATTTATGGAGATCCTGAGCGTTTTGAAAAAACATACTTCCCCAACAACACCTACTATCTGACTGGCGATGCAGCCTACTATGATAATGATGGGTATCTGTGGATTTTAGGACGCATGGATGATGTCGTTAATATTTCTGGACACAGACTTGGGACCGCAGAAATAGAATCGGCTCTGGTAAGCCACGAAGCGGTCACTGAAGCAGCTGTTGTTGCTCGACCTGACGAACTTACAGGACAAGCTCTCAGTGCATTTGTAACTTTAGCTCAAGGACAAACGGAAAGTACTGAGCTAGAAGATAAGCTTTCGGAACATGTTGCACAAGAAATCGGCAAAATTGCTCGACCCGCTGAAATTCATTTTACAGCAGCCCTCCCAAAAACTCGATCAGGAAAGATTATGCGGCGTCTCTTACGAGATATTGCCTGTGGTAAAGAAATTCTTGGTGATACTTCGACCCTTGAAGATCACAGTGCTTTAGAAGCCCTTCGGAAACACGAAAGATAAAGGGTTATTCAAAATGGACATTCTTGATCAACTCGAAAATGATGCAGTTTATATTATTCGGCATGCCTACCGAGAGTTCAAAAGACCTGCATTACTTTGGTCAATGGGCAAAGATTCAACCGTACTTTTATGGCTTGTTCGTAAAGCCTTCTTTGGTTCTATTCCTTTTCCAGTCATTCATATCGATACGGAACGTAAATTCCCTGAAATGATTGCATTTCGGAATTCTCTCGCTGAAGAATGGAATCTTAATCTTATTATTGGAAAAAACCAACGCGCTTTATATCAAGGCATGGGACCAGAACAAGGGCGGCTTATCTGCTGCAATGCCTTGAAAACCCAAGCTCTTCACGATGTCATTTTAAAGCACCACTTTCAAGGCTTATTCGTTGGCATACGTGGAGATGAAGAAGGAACACGCAATAAAGAACGCATCTTTAGCCCACGCGGCAAAAATTCTGAGTGGAATGTCCAAAATCAGCCCCCAGAATTCTGGCATTATTTTCAAACAAGAATTCAAGAAGGCCAACACCTGCGTATTCATCCTTTATTGACTTGGACGGAACTTCAAGTTTGGCAATACATCCAAAGAGAAAATATCCCTCTATTAGATCTTTACTTTTCAAAAGAAGGCAAACGTTATCGCACACTAGGCTGCGAATGCTGCACAAGCCCATGCCCTTCGAATGCTTCAAATCTCGAAGACCTGATCCGAGAAATTCAGCTCAGCAAAACCAGCGAAAGAGCTCTACGGGCTCAAGACCAGGCGGATGACTATGCGATGGAAAAACTTCGTGTACAAGGTTATATGTAAGAGTAAGAGCCATGTCCTCCTCTGAAAATCGTAAACGATTCTTTATTGCTCTTGTAGGTCATATTGATCATGGGAAATCAACGCTTTTAGGGCGCCTGATCTATGAGCTCAACCAGCTCCCAGCAGACCGTTATGATAAAACGCGTATGCTTTCCAATAAGTACAGCAAAAAGTTTGAATACGCGTTTTTGCTTGATGCTCTTGAAGAAGAGCAAAAAAGCGGGATTACAATCGAAGGCAGTAAAGCTCTCTGCCATTTTCCAGAATGCGAGGTTTGCTTCTTCGATGCACCAGGGCACCATGAATTTCTGAAAAGCATGATTTCTGGATCCGCACAAGCCCATGCTGCTATTCTTGTGGTTGATAGCCAGGCAGGCATATCCGAACAAACACGCAGACATGCTGCAATCCTTGGCTTTCTTGGGATAAAGCACGTTATCGTTGCCCTGAGCAAAATGGATCTGGTTGCTTATTCCCAAGCAAAATATCAAGATTTAAAACAAGAGTGCTCAAAACTTCTTCTTTCTCAAAACCTTACTCCCCAGGCTTTTGTTCCTATCAGTGCCCTTCAAGGCGAAGGCATTTGTCATCAAAGCCAAAAACTCCGAACCTGGTATCAAGGAAAAACGCTTCAAGAAACTTTAGAAATATTATTAAAACAGATTCTTCCGAAAAATGTGAAAATCCCTCTACGTTTCTGTGTTCAAGACTTTTACCCGCATCCAGAACAAAAGAGTCAAAAACTTGTAATAGGTCGCGTCGAAAGCGGAAAACTTCACGTTGGAGATTCTTTAATCTTTTTTCCATCAAGAAAAAAGATACAGGTAATAAGTATTCACAGGTGGAAAAGCAAAAAAGATCCAGACTTCGCTGAAACCGGAGAATCTATAGGGGTATTGTTCAAAACAAAAGAGCTACCAACCCTGGGAGAAATAGCTTGTGATAGCAATACAGCTGGCTTGAAAGTGAGCAAAAAAATTCAGGCAAAAGTTCTATGGTTTGGAAAATCTGCTCTTCAAGTCCATGATAGCTGTGAGTTTACACTTGTAACTCAGCAGACTCAGGCTTGTGTACAAGAAATCAAAGAAATTCAAGAACTTGCTACTCTGACACAAAAAACAAAAAACATACTTTACCCTTATCACATAGCAAAAGTTATACTCAAACTTCAAAACCCTCTTGCTTGCGATATATTTGCAAATGGAGTTGCTACTGGAAGATTTGCCCTTTTTCAAAATTCTGAACTGTGCGCCGCAGGCTTCATTGAAACACCGTTATAGAAGAGGCTTAGGATTCTCAGCTTGAACACTAATAATTTGGCATTTACTTTCGACATCAGGATAAAACTATTTTCAGCAAAACTTCGAACGCTTTTGTTATTTGGTTTACTGGCCTTTCTGGCTCAGGGAAAACAACCCTTGCCCAACTTCTTCAAGAATTTTTCATTTCCCATCAAAGCCCTTGTGTTCTTCTTGATGGAGACCAGCTTCGCAAAGGGCCACACCGCGATCTTGGGTTTTCGCCCCAAGATCGGAGCAAAAACGTATATCGCACAGCCGAAATGGCAAAGCTTCTCCAACAGCAGGGGGTACATGTCATTGTTGCTTTAATTTCTCCCTATCAAGCAGATCGAGATAGGGCTCGATCTTTAATTGGAAAAAACTTTATAGAAGTATTTCTGAACTGTCCCCTGGAAGTTTGCCAAGAAAGGGATGCCAAAGGCCTATACCAGAAAGTTCGTCAGGGAAAGCTTCAAAATTTTACAGGCATCAGCGCTCCTTACGAGCCGCCTCAAATCCCTGACCTCTCCATCTCTACCGATAAAGAAGAGGTCGCAAAAAGCCTTGAACATATTCAAAAGAAGCTTTTTCAAGAGGGATTCCCAAGCCCAACGTTTAAGCAAGACTTTCACTAAGCTGCTGACGGCGCACAAGGCGTGCATAAAAACCATCTGACTGACGGAGCTCCTCATCAACCCCTTGCTCAACAATTCGCCCCTCATCAAGCACAATGATTTTGTCAGCATATGCCCCAATAGATACGCGCTGGGTTATAATAATGGTTGTTCGCTTTTGTGCGAAACTCTGAAAGTTCTTTAAAATAGCCTCTTCTGTCTTTGTATCAACTGCACTCAAACTATCATCAAGAATAAGAATCTTAGGCTCCTTTACAAAAGCACGAGCAATCGCAATTCGTTGCTTTTGTCCACCAGAAAGATTAACACCTCGTTCTCCTAAGAGTGTTTCATAAGCATCTGGAAGGTTTTCTATTTCTTGTGATATCTCTGCCTGCTGAGCAGCTTTAACCAGCTTTGATTTCGGTGAGTCATCGAGCCCAAAGTCTATATTTTCAGAAATAGTTTGGGAAAATAGAAATGTTTCCTGAGGAACATAGCCAATCAAACGACGGAGTTCCAAAGGATTGTATTCTTCTATTGGTTTGTCATCGATAAGAACCCTTCCTTGCGTAGGCTTCAAAAGCCTTAAAAGTAAATGTACAAATGTTGATTTTCCACTTCCAACAGGTCCTACGAGCGCCAGTGTTTGTCCTGGAAGCAATTGAAATGACAGATCCTGCAAAACTGCTTTTCCTGAAGTGTACTCAAATGCAACATTCTCGAATTCTATTTTTCCTTCAAGCTTTGGTGAAACCTGAACCCCTTGGGGGAGCGTGCTTTTATCTCTCGCTAAGGAAAAAACTTCATTTAAGCGTCGGCTACTCACCCGCCCCCGTATAACCAACATTGTCACCCAACCAAGGGCAATCATGGGCCAATAGAGCATGGTAAAATAAAGGATAAACTCAAGGAATTGCCCTAAGGTTAAAGTGCCTGCAATAATTTGTTGGGCACCGAAATAAAGAAAGATTAAAGTGCCTGCACCATTCAAGGTCCAAATAAAAGCCTGATAAGCACTGCGATTACGAGCTAATAATAACTGTGAACGCAGCAAATTTTTTCCTTGTTCGTCAAAAACCTCAGCTTCATAAGCCTCTCGTCGAAAAGCTTTCACAACTCTTGTGCCGCTAAAATTTTCCTGAGCCCGTGCAGAAAGCTCAGCCTGGTCTTCCTGAACCCGTAGACTATATTTCTTCGTAAAGGGCGAAAAATAAATCGTACTCAACGTTAATAAACCAAGAGGAAGCAGTCCCCAAAACATTAAGACCTCAGAAACATTCCACATAGCAAAAAGCGCCAGTGGAAGGATCACAATGATCTCTCCAAGATACATAAAGGCAGGACCAAACATCATTCGAATCGCCTCTATGTCACTGGTTGCTCTACTTAAAGTTTCCCCTGAGCGGCTCGAACTATAAAACTTTAAAGGTAAAACCTGTAAATGCGAAAAAAACTTTTCTCGCAATGCGTATTCCAAACGCCTCGAAAGCCCAATTAAATAAAGACGCTTAAAATACTGAAACCCTCCAACAATCAGCGCGCTCGTCAGCAAAGCAATGAGATAAATAGGAAATCGTTCTTCGTGGGGGGCGTCGTATTGAACACCACTGAAGAAATTTGCGACCTGACTAAAGAAATCTTGCGATCGCTCAGAAGCCAGCCCTTCAAAACCCCGGATATTATCTACCGCTAAACCAATATATTTAGGAACAATTAATGCTATGCACTGCCCCATGATAAGTGCAAGAAAACCGATAATAAGTAACTTTCGGTGCTTGCGGTATGTTGCAAACATGATGGTTGCTGTGCTGAGCTTGTTTCGCTCTTGGGAAGAAGCGTGCTGGAAAGAACTCTTTTCTTCTTTTCCAGCATTTGGTTGATCATGTTCTAACAAAGAAGCTTCCTTTCCATCAAAAGCGGTTATGTTTTCATAACCGCTTGCTTATACTTCAAAAAGCTTACGGTGAAGAACCTGCACAGCAGAAGTAATATCATGATCATCAATCAACATTGCGAAATTAATGCTTTTTAAACCATAGCTGAGCATATGAGTTTTAATTTGAGCCTCACTCATAGCTTCCAAAATGATCTGCCCAACATCTGCAGCAACCCTCATATTATATCCCACAACAACAAGAATTGTCTTTTCCGCATGAACTTCACAATGCCCCAGGGCTTCCAATTCTTTGAGAGCAAGATTTAAACTTTCAATACTATCAGTCGTCATGGATACGCTGACTTCCGAAGTTGAAATCATATCAACAACAATCTCATAACGCCCAAGAATCTCAAAAACTCGGCCGAGAAAACCCGCTTGCCCCAGCATGCTCTCAGCATAAATACTTAAAACCGCCTGATTTTTCTTATACGCGATCGAAGTTGCGATTTGAGAACTTTCGGGAGGATCTTTTTTAACAACAGTTCCGGGGTGCTCTGGTTGATTGGTATTTAACACACGAACAGGAATGTTTCGCCTCATTGCTGGCAGGAGCGTTGAAGGATGAAGAACTTGACTTCCAAAATAGGCCAGCTCAGCAGCCTCGTCAAAATGCATTTTCGGAATGTTCCGAGCACCCGAAACAATCCGAGGATTCGCCGTCATGATACCATTTGTATCACTCCAGATTTCGACCTCATCAGCATGTAAAGCTCCAGCAATGAGTGTTGCAGTTAAATCACTTCCATTACGCCCAACAGTCGTAATAGAACCATCTTCACTCTTGCCAACAAAACCAGTAATAACAGGCACAATACCTGTTGGAACCTTTTGTTCGAAACATGCACGCAGTTTCTTCTCATACCCCTTCAGTGGTCGAGCATTACCGAAGTTATCATCTGTAATGAAACCTAAATCCCAAACATCAAAAGCCTGAGAGGCAATCCCCTTCTGCTCAAAAAAAGCGGCAAGGCATCGCACACTCATGCGCTCTCCAAAACTTGAAATATAATCAAGGCTCCGCTGAGTTGCTTCTCCTACAAGAGAGATACCCCGTAAAAGATCTTCAATTTCCCGATAAAATTCATCTAAGAACCCCTGAGGACAACCAAGGGAAGCGGCAATAACTTTTTGCTTTTCAATAACAGAAGCAGCATCAATCTTGCCACGCGTCGCATTATAAGCAGCCTGCACTAAAGCATCCGTTATTCCTTTATGAGCAGAGGAAACAATAATTGGACGCCTTGAAAGACGGGAACGAACAATCTCTACTACTTTTTCAATTTGTTCTCGATTTGCAACCGAAGAACCACCAAACTTCATGACAACCATAAATTCCTACCCTGCTTATCCTGCTCCTATTGAGTTTTCATTTCCTGAAACAATTTTTAACGATTTTATGAAGACTTCCTGCCTCTCTAGCTTGCTGCTTATTGATTTCAGCCTATTTCTGGATGATTTTGGCAAAGATTTAAACGAGAAAACATGCTAGAATATTTGTTTTCGCTGAAGCAAATTTTGGCTTTTACCATTTTGTATCAACATCTATTTCTTCATGAGTAGTATAACACAAAATATCTTATAAGGCCTGTCAATGACATATCTATCTTCTTTGATTACGTGCTCTTTTTTTGCAATCCTGCTCTATTCCCCTTTTCTTGGGGCAGAACAGGTTCGCCTTTCGGATGGACGCTTTATTCAAGGCAAAATTATTGAAGTTGATACTGAGCGTGGGATCCACATAGAGTTGACAAAAACAAAAGGTAAGGTTTTCTTTTACTGGAGTCAACTCAACCCCCAAGATGTACAAAGATTGAAGAATTCCAAACATCCTGACGAGGATCTTGATCTTGTGGTGCGAGTACAAGGCAGCCGGATAGAACTTGTCAACGGAGAAGTTCTAGAAGGTTACAGCGAGAAGCAAAGTGATTCGTATCTTTTCAACAACCTTCGCTATAAAAACCGCAC
>CAZJPQ010000022.1:0-15342 GCA_964548115.1 uncultured Planctomycetaceae bacterium | reverse complement strand
GGAATCTATCGAATCTATCTACGAAGATGTTGAAATAGATGCTCGAGCAGTCATGGAACCTGATGCTTTAATTCAAATGCAGCTGGAATCAAATCCACCAAGCAGCGCTCATGACTATTATACTTTTGCTCGTTTAGCCGAAAAGCTGGGGCTTTACCAGGAAGCCTTAAGCTACCTTGATTTTGTTTTCAGTCTTGAACCTTCGGAACAGCTTCGAGAGGTTGCTGAAGCGCTTGATCTTACGCTCAGGGAAATCATTAAAAACGAAGGTTTTTTAACTGCATTCCAGGAAGCAAATAAGCTTATCCGCAAACGAAACTTTCAAGAAGCCCTTGATTTAATTGATGCAACTTTAGCTTTGACTGATGTTGAAGGGACAAATCGAACCACTTTGGAAGATCTTAAAACCGAAGTAAACCAGGAGTTTTCGGACTTTGTTGTTGATGAATGGTATAGACAGATGAACGTTCAAGCCAAAAAAAATGTTCGAAAATCAACCCTTCAAGAGGCTATGAGCTATGCTCGCTCTGGGTTTGAACAAGACATTATGGATGCCATCATTGAAGTAACAGGTGGAAGCCAACAAGATATTCGAGCACGCTTTCAACAACGATCAATCGAGGAGCTCAAACGCCGTCACGTTTCTTTTGGCAATGATGGTTGGTATGACATCACAGGTGGTCCACTTCCTTCCAGCGGTAACATACCCCAAAACTCTCAAAGGTCTGGCGATAGAGATGGTTTACCAGACTTATTCGATGGATCAAAAGAACAATTCCAGGAAAAAGAAACACCTTCTGATTCAGAGCTCAGTAAAGAAGCTATTCGAGAATTTCTGAAAAAGATACAAGAAGAACGTGAGCAAGCAGAAGAAAGTTCAAAACCTTCAAGGAGAGAGCGCCCTCAATACGACCCAGATGATCCTAAACTTCAAGTTCCTGAAAACACTCCATCAATTCAAGACTGGTGGGATAATACCAGCCGAACAAAAAGACGCAATTGGCTCATCGCCTATTATGTCCTTAACGGTGGAACCATGATTATCATTGACCAGAGCTATGACAAACTTTATTACAAATGATTCTACCCCCTGCCGCATAAAACCTATTTGTAGTTTGTAAACTTAATGGGGCATTGCAAGTTCAGCTCTTGAATCATTTTTTGGGCATCTTGAAGACTATCCTTTGAGTTTGCACTCAAACGCACGCACTCACCTTGAATCGTAGCACGCACTTTCTTCAAAGAAGAAGCTTTGAGTGCTTTTGTAATAGTCTTGCACTCTTCTGGTTTGAGCGAATCTCGCAGTGCAAAGGTTTTACGAACGTTTCCACCAGGAGCTTCTTCCTGCTTACGCTCTTCAAGAACCTTCAGATTAATGCCCCGCTTGCTCAACTGAGTATGAAAAATATCAAGCATCGCTTCGATGGTATAATCATCTGAGCCCTTAAGGATTAACTCTTTTTCGGCCTTTCGAAACTCAAGTTCGCAAACTTTTCCTTTTAAATCATAACGATTGCGAATCTGCTTCAGCGCAATATTATGAGCATCTTGAAAATCAGCAAAATCAACTTCTGCGACCACATCAAAACTGTATTCTTGCGCCATCTTTTCCTCTGAAAGTTTTCTGTCTGACAATTTCAGCCATATGATTTTGGTTTCACAACATGGTTAAGGAGCTACTACTCCTTACAATAATTCTTTTAAGAAAAAAGTCTAGTGATGCCTCATCACCAGATATTTGGTTTTCTCCTGGAGCTCTATAATATCTTAAGCTTAGCCACCACTGAGAGCAGCTAAAACATGGACCTGATCAGAAGCTTTTAAAGGCTTGCTTAAATCCGAACAAGCATCACCATTCACAAAGATTCGAAAATGTTCCCGAACTTTTCCTTGCTCATCGATAAAGCGAAACCTTATGCCCGGGTAACGAGAATCAAGGTTCCGAAACAATTCCGCAAGATTTTCACCGTGAGCTTCAAGTTTATTTTCACCGTGAGTATAAGCATGCAAATGACTTGAGACATGAACGTGCATAAGAAACCTCTCCCAGGATTTTTCAGCTTCAGACAAACTCTTTGAGACTCTCAAGAGCCTACCAAAGTTTTGAGCCACAGTCATTGTGTTGATTATTTTCCAAGCACGTAACGAAGCCCTGGAAGCTGTTTTACCTTGCCCTTCATTTCCAGCATGAGTAAAGCGGCTTTTACCTGCTCAGCAGCAAGGCCTGAGCGTTCGATAAGCTCTTCAATATCAATTGAATCACTGGGCGTCAGCAAGCTGATAAGCGCACTCTCTGTTGACGTTTCGGCCGCTGGTTTTCTTTTTGGAGCCACCTCTGTAACTTCTGTCGGAAGTTCTTCTGAACCTGGCAGCTCAGATAAAATATCCTGGATTGAAGTTACAAGCTTGGCTCCCTCTTTTAAAAGCCTGTGAGATCCCTCATAATCACCGGTATCAATCTTTCCTGGAATCGCAAAGACCTCGCGTCCTTGCTCTCCGGCAAGACGGGCGGTAATAAGACTTCCAGAGCGCAAACTTGCTTGAGCAACCAGAACTCCAAGGGAAAGGCCAGAAATAATACGATTACGTTGTGGAAAATTTCGAGGGTGAGCTGGAGTTTGAAGCGGGAACTCACTTAAAAGTACACCACGTTGAGTAATTTCCTTTGCAAGACGGGCATTTTCTGGTGGATAAAGCTTACTGAATCCTGATCCGACCACAGCAATAGTACGACCTCCAGCTTCAAGAGCTCCGCGGTGGGCAGCTGAATCAACTCCGCGGGCAAGGCCACTGACAACCGTAATATCGCGTTGAGCAAGCTCTGTAGCAAAACGGTTTGCTTGAGACGTCCCGTAGTAACTCGCATTGCGAGAACCAACAATTGCAAAACTCAATTCATCAATTGCTTCAAAAGCGCCACGCTGCCACAAAACATTAGGAGGATCTTGAATTTCTCTTAAAAGCGCAGGATACTCTGGATCTTCAAACATTATGAGCTGAGTTTCACTCTGCTCGCAAGCCTCACGTTCCTCACGAGCTTTACCCGAGTGATAGATATCACGAGCAAGCTTAACCTTTTCCCGACGAACCCCTCGCAATGCCGCAAACTCATTTTCAGGAATATTAAAAAATTCTGTCGCACTACCATAATGCTCTACAATCTCATGAATCTGAGAAACTTTAAACTTTCGACTCAATAAAAGAGCGAGGCGACACTCAAGTTCTTCTTTACGCTCGGCATCCAATTTCACTACTTTCCATCTCTTTCAAGGAGCTTCAAAACATCTTTAATCTCTGATGTTTCCCACAGTTGATAATCACCGATCCCAGTTGGCAAAACAAAAGTTACCTTCCCCGAAGAGCGTTTTTTATCAAGAGATAAAGCTTGTTTTAAGGCTGAGTGATTAAAAGTTTGAGGGGAAATTTGAGCTCCTAAAGCGTGCTCCAAAGTTGTTGGAAGCCCAAAAGCTTCCAGCAAAGATACAATTCGCTCATAAGCTCTTTTTTCAAGAAACTCAAGACCAAGCGCAAGTTGAGCCGCATGAACCATTCCAATTCCAACCGCTTCACCATGCAATAAATTCGGACTTGCCAGGCTTTCAAAAGCATGCCCAAAACTATGGCCAAAGTTCAAGACCTTCCTTTTGCCATAATCACGTTCATCCTGACAAACAACCGAACACTTCAACTCCACTGCCATTTTTATAAGCATAATCAGGCTTGAAACATCCCGCTCAAGCAAAGTGGCTGCATGCTTTTCTAACCACTCAAAAAAATCTTTATCTAAAGTAACTCCGAGCTTGATTGCTTCAGCAAAAGCTGAACGATAAACCCGGTCAGGTAAACTTGCAAGAGCATCAAGGTCTGAGAAGACACCCTTTGGAGCATAGAAACTTCCTATTATATTTTTGAAAGTCTGGAAATTAAGGGCATTCTTTCCCCCAATTGAACTATCAATCATTGCCAAAAGAGATGTTGGAAGATGAATAAGGCGAACCCCTCGTAAATAGACTGCGGCAAAGAATCCTGCAATATCACCAACTCCACCACCGCCAAAGGCTAACACAAGAGATTGTCTGTCGGGTGTATTCTCGCGATCAGATAAAACCTCCGACATCAGTCGTTCAAAAGTATGCAGCTCCTTATTTCTCTCCCCTGCTTCAAGAGCCAAGAACAAAGAAGGTTTTTCGATCAGACCCCTTACCGTTTTGTGAACATATTCACTTAAGGCCTGGTCATGAATAATGATTAACGAGGAAGGCTCTGGCTGAAGGTCTCGAATAAAAAGAGCAAGCTGCTTCTTGAGGCCCTGGCCGATGACAATGGGATAGCCTTGTTTGGCGTCTTGGTGACTTTGAACAACCTGACTCGAGAAAGTTTGATTGTCCAGAAATGAAGACATAAGCCATCCATTATATTCAAAGAAAAATTCTCTAGAACAAATAGAACCGAACGTATGCTCTCGTTATTATCAACAGCTTTTGTTCCAAGCTCATACATTTTGGAAAGAGTTTAAAGCTCTTGTTGGAAACGCTGATAAAGTTGGTCTGCAGCCTGAGCAGAAGAAATACCAGAAGTTTCAAGCGAGAAATTTTTCGTATTGAGAAGCTTTTGTGTCAAAAGCTTTAGACGCTGCTTTAAAGAAGCATCAAGCAAACGATCCCCAATTCGCAAACGAATCCCACCAATTAACTCTGGTTTGGATATTTCGTGAAGCACAACTTCCTTGCCGGTTGTTTCCTTCAAACGTGTAACGAGAAGAGAGCGATCTTGTTCTGAAAATGGACGTGCTGATTCAAGCCAGACATGCATACGATTTTCGGCTTCATCACGATGTTTTGCAAAGGAATCTACAATATTGTCAAGCAATGCTTCACGGTGCTTATGAATCAAAAGTCCAATAAAATGACGGGTAATGACGTGAGCTTGACTCAAAATTTCTTTAATAATACGTTCTTTCACCTCGCTGCTCACTTTAGGAGACGTAAAAAAAAGTCGAAAAACACGATCTTCCCTATAGGCCTTACCGAGAGCTTGCAGCTCTTCCCAGACCTGCCCAATAGCTTGCTGCTCACGCCCTAACTCGTAGAGCGCTCTAGCGTATTGACGGGCAGCAGGGTCACTTTTATTCGTACTCACACTTCCCTCTCCAAAAACAAGACGTATTCCTGTAAACGACTTTTATCTCTTTTTCATTACGAATAATGAGCAAGGGCTTTTTCAACCGCTTCATGGGCCAAACGCTTGTGATCATCATCCTCTAAGCTTCTCTCAAGCAGCATCGCACTCGCACTCAAGCTAAGATCCACAGCGTGTTTTCGTAGCTCATCCATTGCCTTTTCTTGATAGAGCTGAATTTCACGCTTTGCGCGACCAACAATTTGGGCAGCCTCTTCCTGGGCTGCCTGAAGCGTTTGAGCTCGAGAACTTTCTGCCGCAGCACTCGCTTCATCGCTGATTTTTTTAGCCTGAGCATGGGCCTCAGCCATCATCTTTTCATGTCGTTCAAGCAGGCTGTCAGCTTCCTTGCGCACTCTTTCTGCTTTTTCAAGCGCTCCTTCAATGCGCTCCTGGCGCTTACTCATCGCAGCAAACATTTTAGGAAAAGCAACTTTAGCAAGGACCAGGAAAAGAAGTGCAAAAGCTATATATTCCCAGATAAGAAGATTCGTAAAAATCTGCAGAGGGCTTTCCTGAAGAGGTTTACCATCACTCGTCTGAACTTCTGGCCCATGGTGTCCGTCTTCAGCTGAAAGTAGATCAGGCGCTAAAAATAAAGATATCCCGACGAAAGCAAAGATCAGGATCAGATGCATGCCCTTGACTTGGCTCAAACGACGAGAAAAAAGTCCTATCAAAAAACTCATAACGCCTTTCCTGTGTTCTTTTCAATACTCTATACAAGAAGCTTTTTCCTGCATGGTCTTACTTTTGTTTTATTGTCTCACACAAAAAAATCCAGAGCAAAGGAGATTCTATTCTTCGTACAAGAACTTCGTAGAGGAGAAAGTTCGCTATCAAGCACTCTCTCCCCTACAAAATCCAGCATCAAACCTCATGCTCAAAGATTAGCTTGCTTTTACAGCGTTAATGGCATCAACCCAGTTAACGTTCAACGCCATTAAAATTGCAACAACCACAGCAAAGAGACATACACCTTCAATAAAAGCAGCTGTAATCAAAGTGTTTCCTCGAATTTCGCTGGCAGCTTCTGGCTGACGTGCAATAGATTCGTTGGCAGCAGCGGAAATTTTGCCAATCCCAAAGCTGGCGCTAAAAGCAGCCAGACCTGCACCAATTGCAATCCCTGCAGCACCAAGACCAATGTCCGAGCCAACTCCCTGTAACAGTGTTTCAATCATAATCAAACCCTTCATATACCCTAAAAACATATACCATAAAACATGAATAAAAACCCCTCTTGCCCCCTGCCCGTAGCCTTTAAAGCCTTAGTAGCCCTTGTAAGACACCGCATTTTTGCGCACGCAGGTCAATGCTCCGGTGCAAGATAGAGTCCAACAAAAATCGCCGATAAGTATGTAAATATATAAGCCTGTAACAACGCTATAAACACTTCTAGACAATAAATTGCAGCTGAACCTAGTGCCGCAACAGCACCGAGTCCCAGCCCAACACTTCCCAATCCTGCAACTGAAGCCACGGCAAGGCCTGATAGACTTAAAATAATACAGTGCCCCGCAGTCATATTCGCAAAAAGACGTACTGTTAAAGCAAAAGGCTTTGTAAAAAGCCCTATAAATTCTATTGCAAAGAGCAACGGCCACAATGCCCACGGACAAGGTGGCACAAGGTTTTTAATAAAACCAACAGGCCCTTGCAAAATAAGCGCTCCAAATACATAGGTACTTAGAGTTAAAACAGCTAATCCCATGGTCACGGTAATAGAACTTGTTGGAGTTGATGAGCCCGGAATCAGCCCTATCAGGTTCATGCCTGCAACAAAGAAAAAAAGCGTTACAAAAAATGGCAACAAGCGATTCGCGAGTTTTCGAGTCTCTTTATGTTCGTGAGCCGGCTCATCATGAGCATGTTCCGCATGGTGATGGGGGTCTTTAATATTAGGATAAACAACTTCATCGCGGATAAAAAGAATAATAGGCTCGAGAAAATTCCACCAGCCACGGGGAGCGCCGCCTTTCGTTTCTTTACCCATGAAACGCGCCCATAAAAACATGGCAAGGATAAGAGCAACCACAACAAACATAAAAAACACATGCTTCGTAATTGCAAAATGGCCTAATAACCCATCTTCAAGGACTGCGATCTTGCCGTGGTGGCCTTCTTTCCAGTACATTGTTCCAATCGCTACGTTTAACTCCACAAGCAAGGATTGACCTTTGTGAGCAAAAAGCTCCACTTGATCGTAGAGCATTTGTACTGGATTTGACCCTGCTGCAAGCAAAAACATCTCTATGACCTCTTACACTTTATTCTTCTTCTATTATAATGACGAATAACGAGCACTACCATTCCCCTCTTCGCTCTCTATTCTTTGGGCTTGGTTATTGAAACAAAATCGTGATTCTTTTCAATAGCCAATCAAAGAGAGAAAAACAACAAAAAATCAAACTCCTTTATGATTCTGCTGCCGACAGAACTCATTTAAAAGAAGGAGAACCAACACACAAGCTTTTTTTGAGCAAAGCTGCCAGCTATTCTCAGATTCTTCTTTTCTCCTTGTTCTTCTTATATAAACCGCTTCTACTTTCAACGTTAAATCTTAGCAAGCGTTTTCAGGCTCTTTACACTTCCATGAAACAATAGATAGGCAACAAGGAGACAAATAAAGAGCAGTAAAACTTAAAGGGATAAAACAAAGAAAAATGGAAGCCCTTCATATGTCTTCAAGCCATACTCTATTTTTCAATACCCGTAAATTAAAAACACTTGCATGAGTATTTGTCCCACAAGCACAAGAGAGCCGAAGATCCCTTATGCCTACTCTTTGTCTTCAAGCACTCATTCTCAAAACCCTTGATTTTTCTGAATCAAGCCAAATTGTTCATGCCCTCACTTCCAGAGGAACCATGAGTTTCTTGGCACGGGGAAGCAAGAAAAAGAAAAATGCCTTCCAAGGCCCTTTTGATGTCCTGACCGTAAAAGAACTCACTTTTTCTCAAAAAGCTCGTCAGGACAGCCTGCATCTTTTGCAATCAGCCCAGCAAAGCCTGTGGTTCCCGAGCTTTCATCATGACCTGGAAGCCTGGTATGGAGCTGAAATGGTTCGTGAAATTTTACTTCACATCCCAATTCCAGCCCACGAAGCTCCCAAAACCCTTGAACTCGCCCTTAAAGCACTGCATGTCATGTCTCAAGGGAATTCTCCTATTCCTGCCGGGACACGCTTTGTAGCCCTACTTCTCAACCTCTATGGCCTCACACCCAACCTCTCCCATTGCGTTTACAGTGGAAAGTCTCTTGCTCAAGAAAAAACCGGCTTCTTCAGCTTCAATGATTTCGGCTTGATAAGCCCTCGATACTTCAAACAAGAGCGTAATATTTATAAAGTGAATTCGACCTTTCTGAACTTCTTTCGCGAAATTTTTAAAGAAAGCCCCGAAATTAAAGAGTTCAGCTTCTATCTTTGGCGCAAGGCTTTTCTTTTTACCGTTAAAATACTGGAGATAACACTGGCAAGACGCCTTATCTTGCCACGCTTGCTTTTGAAACAACATACTTCAAAAGTTGAAGAAAAGAAATTTGCTGAAAAGGCATAAAAATTCGAGCAAAAAAACTGGCACGAGTTCTTCCAAAGCAATCCTGATAAAGAAAATTTTTTAAAGCATCCTAGATTAAAAAAATCTATTATTTCAAACTAAGTTCAAAACCTTAAAAGTTTAAAGGGAAGCCCTTGATTTTCTCCTTAATAAAATCTTGTAAAAATAACCCTGTCAGAAGCTTGGGTCTCATGCTTGCTTTTGCAAGTTGTTTCGCCTGCTCTCAAGAGAAGGTTCAAACTTATCGCTTACCGCCGGGTTCTGGCGAGGTTTACTACGATCCCGAACGCGGAATTCTTCGCAAAGGCCAAAATTACGACTCTTCAGAAGAAGAGCTTTACCGCCAAGCCTTGCTCGCTTTTCAAAACAGCGACTATAGTCAAGCCATCAAACTTGCGGCTTCCTTACGCTCTCATCCTGAATATGTTGACGGACCGCGGGCTCTTGATGCTATTATGCTTGAGGCTTACGCTCTCTTCGAACAAGCGAAAACCCCTGATACCAGCTGGCTCCTGCAAGACCTTGGATACGCTTACTTTGATAATGACCTGGTAGCACTCCAACGCTTACCTCACAACCTGTTTAAAGACAATATTCAACACTTTCAGCAACAAATGAGAAGTCGCATTCAAGAAGTCGATGCAATTGAAGCAAGCTGGGAACACTCAAAAAAAATCCTTTCTCATTTTCAAACAGCCCTTGGGGTTGCCCCAGATCTTCGCTTTGCACTTGAGAAGCATATTCGCAATCTTGCCTGGATTGCTTTTCTTACCCAAGACTATATTCTTGCTGAGAAAATCGCTCGAGAATTGAACCATCGCAATCCCAACCAAAGTGTAAGCGCCCAGGTGCACTTCATCCTGGCCCAGACAACTGACGCCATTGGCTGGTACGAGCGTAGTGAACTCGCTTATGCTCAAGCCTATAAAACTTCTGAAGAACCAGCCTTACGTGAGCAAGCCTTGCTGGGAGAGATTAAAGCCATCCTAAAACAAAGTAAAGGCTGGGAGTACGATATCACCCCCTACCGTAAGGTTCAGCAAAAGCTCAGCGAGTACAGACAGGATTTTTTGGTGCGTTACCAAAAAGCCCAGCTTCAGCAGGAATTTCAAACAATCGAAGACGAGGTTCATGAAATTCTTCAACGAAGAAACGCCGCTGCTGCCGAAGCTTATGACAAACTCTTTGCACCAGAAGCTTCAAATGTCTATAAAAAATATGCGGAAGCGGATCAAAATAAGAAAGAGTAAACTTGCCTGCTTTTTGAGAACCGCCATAATCATGAGCCATAACCAGCCCCAAAATCAAGAACTTCACCCGAAAACCTTCAGCAAAAGAGTTTCGATGAGCAGAATGTCTTATTCTTTTTTAATTCAGAACCTTCAAAGCTTGAAACTTTTGGCCTTCCTCATTATCCCCTGCCTCCTTTTAACAGCGTGTTCCTATACGGTCTCTTCCAGCAGCAATGGCTTTAATACCCCCCCGAAGCGTATTCTCCTTGCAAGCATCCAGAATAAGATCACACCCCCTCGCCCAGGCTTAGAATTTGATCTTACCCGTCAGCTTAAAAACGAGATTACACTCGATCGTAGATTTGAACTTACCGCCTACAATCCAGACCTTCGCATAGAAATAATACTTAAAGACCTTCAAGAACCAACTTTCGTTCGAGACTCTATCAACCGACAAACGGAAATTGGATTGATTCTTAAAGTTCAGGTTGTGATTCATCAAGCAAGCCAGGAACAAACTTTTTCCTTATTATCTCAGGCAGATTACGTTCCTGGTTTGGGAGAAAGCAGAGAACAAGGGCTTCAGCGCCTGTGGCGTAACCTCGGTCGAGAAGTGCTTGATGAAATTATGTTTTTGGTTCATTCAGCTCAGACTCAACCATAGATTAACAGCCCTTCGTATCACGAACATCCCGACTTCAGCAAAATTTTAAAAGAAGCTTCCCTTTATCTCAAAAAAGGAATTTCTTTTTCCAAGTGATTATTTTAAGAAGGAGAAAACTTTTAAGAGAGCTTGAGCTTTTCATAAGTGCCCATGAAATCAAAAGCACTGCAAGGCATTCTTAAAATCATCCCAAGTGCGTATTTTGCTGGTAAAAGGAGTTACTCAAGCCATGCCCCGACGGAATGATATCAAATCTATTCTCATCATTGGTTCAGGCCCGATTGTCATCGGACAGGCTTGTGAATTCGACTATTCAGGCACCCAAGCCTGTAAAGCCTTAAAGGAAGAGGGGTATCGCGTCATACTGGTAAACTCCAATCCTGCAACCATCATGACGGACCCTGAAATAGCTGATGCAACCTATGTCGAGCCTGTCGTCCCTGAGGTCGTTGCTCGGATCATTGAGAAGGAACGTCCAGATGCTTTACTCCCCACACTTGGGGGTCAAACAGGCCTTAATTGCGCCGTCAGTCTCTTTCAAGACGGCATCCTTGAACGTTATGATGTTGAATTAGTCGGTGCTCAGTACGATGCAATTCAAAAGGCTGAAGATCGGGGTCTCTTTAAGCAAGCCATGCAGGATATTGGATTAAATGTCCCAAAATCAGGCATTGCTCACAGCTATCAAGAAGCCGAAGAAGTCCTCCAGGAAATTGGTTTTCCGGTCGCTATTCGTCCTGCCTTTACCTTGGGTGGCAGTGGTGGTGGTGTTGCCTTTAATCTCCAGGAATTCGAAAACATTATCCGACAAGGCCTTTCTCTGTCTCCAGTAAGTGAAGTTTTGATTGAAGAGTATTTAGCTGGCTGGAAAGAGTACGAAATGGAGGTGATGCGGGATTGCGCGGATAACGTCGTGATCGTGTGCTCCATTGAAAACTTTGATCCCATGGGGGTTCACACAGGCGATTCGTTAACAGTTGCGCCAGCTCAGACTTTGAGTGATAAAGAATACCAGTTGATGAGGGATGCCAGTATTCAAATTATCCGAGAAATTGGAGTTGATACGGGCGGTTCTAATATTCAATTTGCCGTCAATCCTAAAAATGGCGATATGGCGGTGATTGAAATGAACCCACGGGTTTCTCGTTCATCGGCATTAGCTTCGAAAGCCACGGGCTTTCCAATCGCTAAAATTGCAGCTAAACTTGCTGTTGGTTTTACTCTTGATGAAATCCAAAACGATATTACCAGGAAAACGCCAGCCTGTTTCGAACCAACGATTGATTACTGTGTTGTTAAAGCTCCACGCTGGGCTTTTGAAAAATTCCCTGGCAGTGATACACGTTTGACCTCTCAGATGAAATCTGTCGGCGAAACCATGGCCATCGGTCGAACATTCAAGGAATCATTGCAAAAGGCTTTGCGTGGTCTGGAAACTGGACGAGCCGGTTTAGGACTTGATGCGAAAGATGCCTGGCTTCATAACACCATGCCATCAGAAACAGAGCTTCGTGATTTATTGACAATCCCAGGCATCGAACGAATCTTTGCCATTCGTCTTGCGATCAAACAAGGTAAAGAAATCTCTGAAATCGCAGCCCTTACAGGCATTGATCCCTGGTTTTTGGAAAACATTGTCCAAATAACTCAAATCGAGGCTGAATTGGAGGCATGCCAGGAGTTTGAAAATGTCGGACCTGATTTGCTTCTTAAGGCAAAGCAGGCTGGTTTCTCTGATCTTCAGCTCGCTTCACTTTTTAAACTCAAGGAACATAATGTCCGAGAAAGGCGAAAAAGTTTAGGAATCTCTCCTGTATACAAATCTGTTGATACCTGTGCTGCTGAATTTGAAGCTGAAACTCCCTATTACTATTCCACTTATGAACAGGTGGAAGAGCTTGACCTTCAACCTGGACCAAAGCGTATCATGATCCTTGGCGGTGGGCCAAATCGGATCGGGCAGGGCATCGAATTCGATTACTGCTGTGTCCATGCTGCTCTTGCTTGTCATAAACACGGTTATGAATCAATCATGGTCAATTCTAATCCTGAAACAGTTTCAACGGATTATGATATTTCAGACCATCTCTTCTTTGAACCGCTGACCTTTGAAGATGTCATGAATATTTATGAAGCGGTCAAACCCGATGGTGTTGTTGTTCAATTCGGAGGTCAAACTCCACTTAATCTTGCTCATCGGTTGGAAAAAGCGGGGGTTCCAATCATTGGGACTCCTGTTGTTTCAATTGAGGCAGCAGAAGATCGAGAGCTTTTCCGCTCGCTTCTCGAAGAACTTGAGATCACGCAACCCCCCAGCGGCATAGCGCTTAATACAGATCAAGCCATCGAAATTGTAAAGGAAATTGGCTATCCCGCACTTCTACGCCCAAGTTTTGTATTAGGAGGGCGAGCCATGGAAATCGTTTACGACGAGAAAGGCTTGCGGCACTATATGCAAGCAGCAGTTCAGGCTGCTGAAGATCGCCCAATTCTTATCGACCACTTTTTAGAAGAAGCTATTGAAGTTGACGTTGATTGTTTAAGCGACGGCAATGATACGGTGATTGCTGGCATTATGGAACACACTGAATACGCTGGCATCCACTCGGGAGATTCGACGTGTTCAATTCCAACCCAAACCCTTTCAGATCAGATTCTTGATCGTCTTCGTACTTGGACGGCAAAACTTGCAAAACGGCTTGGGGTTATTGGATTAATGAACGTGCAGTATGCTGTAAAAGGGGAGCAGTGCTATATCCTTGAAGCCAACCCTCGCGCCAGCAGAACGATTCCCTATGTTGCAAAAGTTGTAGGCAAACCTTTAGCTCAATACGCTATGCGCTGCATGCTTGGCACAAGCCTTCAAGAGCTTGAGCTTGAAAAAGAAATTATTCCTCCGTATACAGCTATTAAAAAACCGGTTTTTCCTTTTAATAAGTTTCCTGGCAGCGATACCCTATTGGGACCTGAGATGCGCTCAACGGGTGAAGTTATGGGGATTGACCAGGCCTTTGGTCCTGCTTTTTACAAAGCTCAACTTGGAGCCAGCGCTCGTTTACCATTGAAGGGGACCATCTTTATCTCTGCTAAGGAAAGCGATAAAAAGGAGATTGGAGAAGTCGCCCAAAAGCTTCACGAACTTGGGTTTAGCTTTATTGCAACCCCTGGTACCGCTGGTTATCTTGAAAGCATTGGGGTTAGTACAAAAATTGTGAATAAGCTTCAAGATCCACGTCCGAACACTATGGATATGATTTTGAATAAACAAGCTGATTTGCTGATTAATACACCTTCAGGAAAAAATCCCCGTAATCACGAGGCTCAAATGAGGAAAGCTGCTGTGATGCAAGGTATTCCAAGTATTACAACGGTGAGTGCTGCTCGAGCAGCACTGCGTGGAATTGAATCTGTGCTGGAACATGGTTATACTGTTCACTCTCTTCAAGAATATTATGCTTTGGCCCAAGAGAAGGCTTAGATTTTCTCATCTCAGGAAATTTATAAGCCTTTGAAGCAGGAACGAAACACTGGAGACACTTCCTGAAGTGGAAAAGCTTCTTTACCCCAGAATCGAGCCGGAGTGGAGACTTTGGAGTGAGAAGACTTTGAAACGAGAAGGAAGTGCTGGGACTTTGGAGTGAGAAGAACAGTCCGGGGGACTGTTCTGAAACGGAAAAGCTTGAATTTATGCGAAGTGGAAAAGCTTTTTTACCCCTAAGCTGTGCCGAAACGAAGACTTTGGAGTGAGAGGTGCAGCCTCCAAGCTGCACCGAAACGGAAAAGCCTCTCATCACAGCACTCAAACCAAAGGCTATTTTTCAACCCTTTGGAGTGAGAGGCGCAGTCCCCAAGCCGTTCTGAAACGGAAAAGCCATCGTACAAATAATACCTCACTCCAAAGTGACTTTAGTCACTTTTTCTCGGGGCTTTTAAAAGCTATAAAATTCTATACTGCCCTCAAGAATGGTTTAGAACTCACCAAAGCTTTGGTTTAAGATCGTTCTCAAGTCGGGCAAGAGTTGTCCGACGACAATTATATACGCGGTTTCATCGAAACGACCAATTCAAACGCTTTTGCGTTTGACTCACAGACTGCGAATAGCCCTGCACTTTTGGGTGCATTGGGATGTTCGCTTCTGTGAGGGGCTTTGGTCGGCCTCGATGAAGAGCGATGCCTGGTGCATCCTTTCGTTTTAGGCCTCTTTATTTGAGGCTTTTGACAACACCCAGCTTCGCTTTTCCGCCAAACCCTTCTCAAGGAGAACGAGCGATGCCAAAGCGTTTGCGTGTTATGATTCTTTATCCAGATCCATACTTCAGAGAAACTTTTGTTGAGGCTTGCCGTAAGTATGGTCTGATTGGCCGGGCCGTGGACACCGTAGAGCTGCTTCAAAGCTATCTTCAAGCCTTAGAAACAGACCTTGTTCTTTTACATGAAGATTTCTTCGATGACGAACTCTATTACAATCTTTATGAAAAGCATCCTGATCTCAAGATGATGCTCCTCGATCCAAGCTTTGAGAAGTGGGATTACATGGGGACCGAAATTGTGATCCAACACATCTTAAAAGAGAATAACCCTTCGGAATCAGAGTAAAACTCCAAGGTTTTTGTGTAAAACCTTAGAACAAAGCTCACTCCTAAAGTGACTTTAGTCACACTTCAGGAAAAAACTTCTTGAGCTGTGTTGTCGCCCCTACCCTAAAGT
>CAZJPQ010000021.1:0-50228 GCA_964548115.1 uncultured Planctomycetaceae bacterium | reverse complement strand
CAGACAATCAGGATAGAATTCTCGAATACTACCGCTACGAGGTGTTCGGCTCTGCAACTGTTCTTCCTATAGTAGATAATAATACCGACGGCCTCGAAGACACCCCTTTAGATCTCAATGATAATAATGCTTCAGGAGCGACATTAGTTTCTTCGTTTGGTAACACTTACCTCTATACCGCCCGCCGCTTCGATGACATCACCGGCCTCTACTACTACCGCAACCGCTACTACGATCCCCGATCAGGACGCTTTATCACCAGAGACCCAGCCGAGAGCCCACAGAATAACCTCTATGGATATGTAAAAAACAAAGCAACCTGCTTCCTTGATCCACTTGGGCTTCAAGAAGAAGGTGGCGGTAAAGAAAAGAAGGGAGATGAATGTTGTGATGACAAAAATGAGAAACCCAAAGGCATAAACCTTATCATGTCGGAACTTGATGAAGAGGAGCGAAAATGGGTTGATGAATCACTCGAAGCTAACGCTCCTTCTGGAACGACTGTTGAACTTCCAGATGAACCGAATGATTTTGTTGATACTTTAAATAAAGGGCTAGGGGAAGATGAAGGAGCCTGCATTTCTCGCTTAAATGTTATTGGACATGGAAGTGAAGAAGGAGTAGAGCTTCCAGACAAGTACAAAGAGAAGCTCATAGGAGCAAAAGGAAACCCTCTTTCTAGGTTTGTTCCACAATACATGTACCATTACTTAGGAAAAGAAGGCATAAACTGGTGCTGCGAATGTATTATTTATATCTATGTTTGCGAATCCGCATTATCAAGTGAACCCCAGACAGTAGCAGATTATACCGGTTGCACAGTGTATGCCACGGAGCAATGCTTAGCCTTTACTTCAGTTGGAGACTTACCAGACTTGGAAGGTGAAACAAGAGGCATGAAAGATGATTACTTTCTAAAAGGGAAAAAAGCAGGGCAACTTGTAGAAACAGAAGGAAGCTGGAGGAAATTCGAAAAACAGGAGGGGAAATAGAATGAGTAATATAGGCAAAAGAAAAGTTCTTCTCATACTAGGTCTGATATTTTTAGTTTTTGAAGTAAGTTGTGCTCCTGAACCAGAAGATTCTTCTAGAGAGAAGAATCTTGATAAATTGGGAAGTAAGACAGTAGGTACTGAACCAAAGAATTCTTCGAGAAAAAACAACCCTGATGAACTGGGAAGTGAGGCAATAAGTCCTGAAACTAAAAGAAATGATAAGTCTCCAGAAGACAAAAATGGTTCTTCGCCTCTTAAGAGCAAATTAGAACCTGCTGGCGCTCAAGATATAATAAAGCTAGGACATGGAAAAACAACTCTGTACCTAAGGTCTCCAGGAGGCAGAGGGTTAGATTCTTTTGGAGAATTAGGTCAAGAAATTATTCTAGATCTGGAAAGAGTGTTAAACCAAGACATAAAATGGGAAAAGAAGGATCCAATGGAGAATCTTCTTCTAACCCCAACTATAAAAGTGATTTCTAAAGGAGATGATATTAGCTCTATTCTTTACATTAACTATTATGAAGGCGGTTGGCTCTTTATCAGGTATCTTTCAGGAAGAAACTACTATACTGCAAATGAAGGGTCTTCTCTTGTAGAAAACATTTTAGAACTTCTAGGTTATTCTCCAGAACGAGACGGGTTTTAAAAATAACCATCAACTATTGATTGGGATATTCACAAGTCACCATGGAACAAGTCTTTACCAATATTCGTTCGATAGAGGAGCCATTGCTTGCTGCTATCGACGGTGACTCTGACGGCTTCCTTAATAGCAGCAAGAACACAACCAACGGCGTGAACTTAGTCGATGCAGAATACTATTATCTTTCAAATCGCTTGGGTTCGATATCTGCTATTCTTGACGCAGACAATAGCGACCGTATTCTTGAATACTACCGCTACGAAGTATTCGGCTCTGCTACGGTTCTTCCTATAGTAGATAATAATACCGACGGCCTCGAAGACACTCCGCTAGATCTCAATGATAACAACACCGCCGGACCTGCTTTAGTTTCTTCGTTTGGCAATACTTACTTATTCACCGCTCGTAGATTCGACGATGTAACAGGTTTATACTACTACCGCAACCGCTACTACGATCCAAGAAGCGGACGCTTCATAACCCGTGACCCAGCCGAAACCCCTCAAAACAATCTTTATGGGTATGTAAGTAATAAACCTAAAAGAGCCATTGATCCTTTAGGACTTGCAGAACTTGGTGAGGATGTTGGGAAAGTAGATGATTGTGGTACTTGGACAATGACTGAAACAAAGCATGAAGGTGGTGAGGATTTTGGGAAGGTAGAAGGTGGTTTTGTTACACTTAGCTGGCTAGAAGTAGAAATAGGTTTTGAACTTAATGATAAATGTAAATGTGAGTGTGATAATATAAGATTATTGCAATTTATTAAAATAATGAAAAAAGATGAGAATGGAAACTGGGTTCCAGATAAGGCTAGGCGGCAATTTTCCTTCCTTCAGAGAACTATTTACTATAAACCAGCTTACGACGACGATGGCTGGGCTGTTGACTCTATTCCGGCGGACACCCCTTACAAAGGCTCTGGAGATAAGCCTGTCCTTGAAGATGGTCCTGGTTGGAGTATAGAGTCCCGGTTTAAGTTTCTTACTTGTGCTTATTGTGATAATGCAAAAGAAAATGGATCCCATACAATTTTTGGTTGTGTTATTTGGGGGTTTGATATCACAGCAAAAGGGGAAATTGAAGACATATTCTTTAGAAGAACATCGTATGTAGATACCCTTGCTTCAGGCGATGATTCAACAGTTAAAGTTTGGAATGAGCATAAGCTAACAAAAAAATATGATAAATCTCGTGAAGGATTTAATACGATTATTCCAGATTTTGAAAAATCCGATTGCTGTAAATAGTTTGGTTCTCAAAAGGAGTTGTGATGCGAAAAGAAATATTAATCCTTATTAGTATGGTGGTTTTATTTTTATCTTGTAGTAGCGCCCAAGACCCTCTTGAAGAAGTTCTAGAGCTTTCTCAAGAACTGCGTTTTGCTGAAAGCAAAGAAAAAAGAGAGAGAATTCATGACAAACTTCAGGAAAAAATAAAGGATAAAAGAGTAGGAAATTTGCTGACAATTACGAGACATGACGTTGAAGACCTTGTTCCTCTCTTAAATGGAAAAGTTCCGTATGAGTTTAGAAAACTTCTCATTGCGCAGTATGGTAATAAAGTTATTGATATTAAATATGAGACGTTCCCAGGAAATGGTCCCTTCCTATGTTTTCATTTAGTTGAAATATATTGGTTAGAAGATCCTTTAGAAACAGAAAAAAAACTTAATGAAATTATTAGAGGTATGATTTCAGAAGTAACAGAAAAATGGCAGGAAAAACGAGAATATTATTCTTCTTCTAAAGATTTATCACCAAAAGATTTTCCACCGAAAAATTAGGATCTAAATCTGAATTAATTCTCAGACTCAATATTAACATGACAAAATCAGAACTTCTTGAGAGCCGTTCTCAGAATAGCCGTAGTATCGACGAACTGTTATTAGCCGCTATCGACGGTGATGGCGATGAGTTCTTGAATACGTCTAAGAATACAACTAATGGTGTTAATATTGTTGATGCCGAGTATTATTACTTAAGTAATAGATTAGGCTCTATCTCTGCTATCTTGGATGCAGATAATGCCGACCGCATTCTTGAATACTACCGCTACGAGGTCTTCGGTAGCGCTACGGTATTACCTATAGTAGATAATAATACCGACGGCCTCGAGGACACTCCACTAGACCTCAACGATAATAATAATGCCGGCCCAGCTCTCGTCTCCTCCTTCGGCAATACATACCTCTACACCGCCCGCAGATTTGACGATATCACAGGCTTATACTACTACCGCAACCGCTACTACGATCCCCGCTCCGGCCGTTTTATAACCAGAGATCCAGCAAGATCCCCATGGTCAAACCTCTATGGGTACGCAATGAATAGAGCATCAAGTTTTATTGATCCACTTGGGCTTTACCCATTTGGGGCTGTGCCAAGCATGTTTGAGCCACAAGAACCTTATATGCACCCTAAATGGGGACCAATTGATCCTCGTTCTCCTTTTGAAAGATCAAGCGACGAAGCTGCATATAGACGAAGAGAAGCAAAGAAAAAAGCACGCGAAGAAGCTGCAAGAGCAAAACGAGCAGCAGAAAGAAAGAAGAAAGCCGAAGAGCTTGAAGCTCAAAAATGTTGTGCCCAAGGAAAGAAGACAATAGAGGGAATTATAATTCAAAAAAATTCAGTTAAACTTACGGAGGGGAGTTATGGGCACCAATGGATAATTCTTCCCGATGGTACAAGTTATGGTTTTTGGCCAGAAAAAGATAACCCTGATCTTGGAGAAACTCTTGCTGGAGTGCCAGGCAAAGTAAACCAAAAAGATGGTGAAGAGCAAGATCCCTATCATGGAGCTGAGCTTGAAGGTGATGAAAAATGTACTGCTAAGTTCCTTGCAGAGGGGAATCTAGAGTATGGTGATGGTAAGGGAACAAGCTGTTGTGATGCTACCGCAGCTCAGGTCTATTCTTGTATTAAAGCTTTTTCCTCACAGTTTGAAGCTGATTGGGGATGGCCTGCATGGGGTGAAAATGAAAACTGTCATACTTTTCTGGACCAAATGATGGAAGCCTGCTGTATGAAATTAGGAGATTGCGTTCCAGGAGGATCAACTAAATCAGGAGAAGGAAAAAAGTAACTTCTAGAAGGAGGAGCCATGTCTAAGGCTTTATGGTCTATATGCATTTTTCTTGTTGCTGTTGCTCTAACATATTTTGTTACAACGTATGTTGTTCATTGGAAAGAGTATCGTAGCAAAAGGGGAACAAACCCAGATTCTACAAATACGGAGTTCATTCAATATTTTAACAGTATGGACTCTGGTTGGTTGAAATTTCCAAATGCAGAACCATTTATAAAACTTGTTAGGCCTATGGGTGAGAAGCCTGATCTTTCCAAGCGAAACCATGGTTTTTTAAAAGCTTATTATCTTGAGGATGGACGAATTTCTAAAGTTAACGCCATTAACACAAAAGGAGAGATCGGGTGGAAAGTTCATTATATTTATAGTGGACTTTTTATGTACCGAATATTTGAAAGAAATGCGACGTCTAAAGTAATATTATATCAGCAAAGTAAAGAGGGCGGGGAATATCAGTTCTTAGCTTCAAATACTTTTGATATTAAAAAAGAATAGCTGTAATGTAGATTGCAGGCGCTGCGGATGATAGCAATACCTTGATCACGTTGGGAAGAAGATATATTTATGATGGCTGGTCCGTTGTGGAAGAACGCACGTTTGATAATAGCGCTACACTGGGCAACTCGCCAAATACTTTGGAACGTGTTTATGTGAATGGCAGGTCGATTGATGAGCCGTTATTAGCTGCAATAGACGGCGACTCTGACGGCTTTCTTAATAGCAGCAAGAACACAACCAACGGTGTTAATCTCGTCGATGCCGAGTATTATTATCTCTCAAACCGTTTGGGCTCTATCTCAGCAATCTTAGACGCAGACAATCAAGATAGGATATTAGAATACTATCGTTATGAGGTGTTCGGTTCTGCTACAGTGTTGCCAATCGTTGACAACAATACCGACGGTCTAGAGGACACACCATTTGACCTTAACGATAATAATGCTTCAGGAGCGACATTAGTTTCTTCCTTCGGCAACACTTACCTCTACACCGCAAGACGCTTCGATGACATCACCGGCTTATACTACTACCGCAACCGCTACTACGATCCACGATCAGGCAGGTTCATTACGAGAGACCCAATAGGCTATGTTGATGGACTGAATTTACTGTCCTATGTCAATAATAATGTTGAACGCTATACTGATCCTCATGGGCTTTGTGTTTGTAATTGGGATAAAGAAACTATCGATGTTAAAGGTGCTTATCGCGAAAGTAAAAATCCTAAAAAAGCTGGGGGGAAACAAAAAAAGAAAGGTGCTGGAGATATTGGACTTGACGCCAATACATGGAGTACAGAAATTGAGTCGTTTAAAGATCTTCTTACAGAAGCAGAAGATCAAATTGGAAAATGCGAGTGTATTGATGAAATCAATATCTATGCCCATGGATGGACTGGAGCTATCTTTCTTGATAAAGGCGCAGCAGAAACAAACGCTGATGCTGTTAATGAAGCAAAACAGGACCTAAAGGACCTTGCTGCCCTTTTCTGTCCTGATGGGGTAAATATCTATATTAAAGCTTGTAAAGTATGTAGCGATGAGAACGGTAAAGGGTTTGCACAGGAATTAGCCAACGCAACTGGAGCAACAGTGCATTGTCACAGTGGCATCTACTCTGCTCTTGGTGTAAAAGGAGATTCTTCCGCTGATGTAACAGTTAAGCCACAGGCGGATAAAGTTGCACTTCCTGATACAAGACCATTTTGTCCCCCTAATAGCTGTTGTCCTATAAGTTGTTTTATTGCAGACATAGGTTTAACTTTTGAGTCTTGGTTTGACTAAAAGTGTGGAGAAATTTTTATTATTTGGAGGAATTATGATTCGTGGAATTATAGTACTACTTCTTTCTATAAGCTGTATTTCAGTATTAATGAGCTGCTCTCAATCCTATCGTGATTCATATGAGGGGGTAACTCCTGAGGAATTAGCAAATCTTTCAACTCCTATTTACACTGGAGATATGAGTTTGATAAGCGAAGAGCTTGATGAATGGAAAGAAAACTCTACTCCTGAAGAGCTTGTGGAAAAAATTCTCATTGCTTCAAAAACGTCTAACAAGAAAATGCAAAGTGTTTTAAGGGTATTCATTATTGGAGCTATGCTTCCTACTAATAAAGAAGAGATTCCAGAGTATATGGAATATTCTAAAATTCTTTATTCTTATTATCCTGATCAAATGCCTCAATGGTTAGTCGATTTATTAAGTAAAGATTTTGAGGCACGAATAGAACTCCGTAAGCAACTTGGAGTTGAGAAGGCTGAAAAGAATGCGGCTGATTCTGAGACTCAAGATTAATATGGCGAAACAATTTTCTATTTTTGCAACCCTTCGGAGTGGGAGGTGCAGCCCCCAAGCTGTACCGAAACGGAGAAGCTAAAGAGATGGAAACAAAACAAGCTTTAGCTGCTAAAAGCTTCTTCACTTCACGGAGTGCCAACCCCGGCACTCCGTTTTCGTTTCGAAGAGTTGCAAAAAGCACCTTTGATAATGGTGCTACACTAGGCAACTCGCCAAATACTTTGGAGCGTGTGTATGTGAATGGCAGGTCGATTGATGAGCCTTTGCTTGTAGCTATTGACGGCGATAGCGATGAGTTCCTGAATACGTCTAAGAATACCACCAACGGCGTAAACTTAGTTGACGCAGAGTATTATTATCTCTCGAATCGTTTGGGTTCAATCTCCGCAATCTTAGATGCAGACAATCAGGATAGAATTCTCGAGTACTACCGCTACGAAGTCTTCGGCTCTGCTACGGTGTTGCCAATTGTCGATAATAATACCGACGGCCTCGAAGACACCCCTTTAGATCTCAATGATAATAATGCTTCAGGAGCGACATTAGTTTCCTCCTTCGGCAACACCTATCTCTACACCGCCCGCAGATTCGACGACGTAACAGGCCTCTACTACTACCGCAACCGCTACTACGATCCCCGCTCAGGCCGTTTCATAACCCGCGATCCTCAAGAAACCCCATGGTATAGCCTTTACAGCTATTGTCACAACGGTACAACATGGTGTACAGATCCATCAGGGTTAGGGTATCCTGAAGGTTACGGGGGTGAAGGCGAGCCTGGGGTTATAGGACCAAATCCTCAACCATATGGTGGCCCTAGTGAAATTCCTTATGGTCCTCGTTGTGATGGCTGTGAAATCGATCTTCATACTGCACTTGATCTTGCGGGTCTTCTACCAGGCATTGGAGCTTTTTTTGATGCTGCAAACATGATTCTCTATATCAAGGATGAAGATTATGCAAATGCAGGAATTGCAGCAGGTTCTCTTATTCCTCTTGTCGGCCAAGGTTGTACAGGGCTGAAATTTGGAATTAAACTTATGAGTGAAGCTCCAGATGCTATAAGAGCAGGAAAGATTCTTAAAGCCGCAGGAGGACTTGCTGAAGCCGCAAAGAAGGTGACAAAAGGAGCGACCAAGGGGAGTGCTAAGTTAGACGATCTGTCGAAAAGGGCATTAGAAAATAAGAAGAAATTTAAACCCCTTCTAGATCTCCTTGAAACACATGGGAAAAAGAAGAAAGGGTCTGGGCGAGCAAAGAACAAGCTTAAGCCTGATCCAAAGGCTACAGGACCACATTCCCGTTTTAAGCGTGATCCTAAAACAGGAAGAGTCACAGGGTACGAAACCTACGATCCAAATCCTAAAAACCCTGGTGGTTTTGATTCAAAAAAACGTGTGGATACTCAACATGGAAAGCCACATTCGCATGGAGGAGTTTCAACACCACATGTCCATGAAGGTAAAAAAGTTAGACCTGCAAAAGCAAATGAACTTCCTGAATAGAGGTGTTTTTATGAAAAACTTAGAACATAAAGTTGTGCTTGTTGTCGACCCCAATTTTGGTGAGAAAGCTATAGAGCTGGCTTGTAGTGCTCATGTATGGATCGTTGCATCTCCAGGAAACAATATTGTTGCAGAATCATTATGGAAAGACAGTAAACAAGAGTTCTCTATTAACACCGGTATATCAACTTTTGAAGCTTCCCCTAATAGTACCCCTGAAGATACAGTTATCGATATTATAGATACGATAGATGAACATCATGACTCTAGCTCTGGAGATTTTTCGTGGAAATGTATTGAAGTATATGGGACAGAACTTACTCCTCAAGTTAGAAAAATTTTGGAAACTTATGGCGTAAAACAATTTAACACTCATGAAGGAGGTTTCCGGGGAATACGTAGTGATATAAGTTAATTCATTTTAATTGGAAACTGAAAAAGCCATTATTTGATGAATTCCGTAAAGCAATGAAACGATACCGTGGTGATGGACCCCCTCATGGAGATGTTGAACCACCGATTGTATATGAACCTGCACGTGGAAAAGAAGCTAATGCTCCATTGAAAAGGGGGCGTCCAGCCAGGCCGGATGAAACACCAGGAGGAGAATAACATGGGAGATTTTGATTCAGAACTTATTGCTCATTTAAAGGAGCATTACAAGGAAGATTACAAGAAGTCTTATCCTGACAGTGATATGGCCAATTTCGATATAATGGACTTTATTCATGCTTTTGGTTCGTCACTGTATGCCCTAATGTATTCTCGTATTTTCTGGCCCGAGTTTGTTATAATCGATGACATGTTTTTTTTAAAAGAAACTATTCAGGATGAGCATGATCGAACTCGATTGAAAAATGCCTTGGATGCTTGCAAAGGGAATAAGCAAGAGATAGAAGAATCATTTAACTTCATTGAAATTCCTTATTGTTTTTCTGTAAGTATCCCAGACACAACAGATAAAGAAGACGATATATTGGTAAGGCGTATCGCAGAGATGTGGAGAGCTCGTCTTGCAATGGTTTTTCCAGATCGAAGTTTTAAAGTTGATATCATAGAACCTGAAGAATCTGGATCTGTAGTAAGTCTAACCTTTTATCAGTGTTAAAAGATGCGCAGCAGCATTATCGTTATGATGCTTTGGGAAGAAGGATTGTAGCTATGGAGATCTCAGGCGCTGCGGATGATAGCAATACCTTGATCACGTTGGGTCGTCGTTATATCTATGATGGCTGGTCCGTTGTGGAAGAACGCACCTTTGATAATGGTGCTACACTGGGTGATTCTCCAAATACTTTAGAGCGTGTGTATGTGAATGGTCGTTCGATTGATGAGCCGTTGCTTGCCGCTATTGACGGAGATGGTGATGAGCTTTTGAATACAAATAAGAATACCACAAACGGTGTTAATATCGTCGATGCAGAGTATTATTATTTAAGTAATAGACTAGGATCGATCTCTGCAATCTTAGACGCCGACAATCAAGATAGAATATTAGAGTACTACCGCTACGAAGTCTTCGGTTCTGCTACGGTATTACCTATAGTAGATAATAATGCTGATGGTATCGAAGACACCCCATTAAACTTGAACGATAATAATAATGCCGGCCCTGCTTTGGTTTCTTCCTTTGGCAACACTTATCTTTACACCGCCCGCCGCTTCGATGATATCACAGGCTTATACTACTACCGCAACCGCTACTATGATCCCCGTTCTGGAAGGTTTATTCATAGAGATGGTAATGGTTATGGAAATACTCTGAATCTTTACCATTACACCATGAACAGGCCGAGCTTCTTCACTGATCCATCGGGTAATATTACCGTTGCGGTATCGGGCTGGGAACAAAGCATATTGCCATGGGCTCCTAATTGGGGAGATAATGGTTACATGGATGATTGGGGAGTTGGAGGGGCTATTTCTGGGGCAGGAGCAACAACTCAAACAACCTTTGCAGCATGGACTCAGGTTAATGATTGTGATGATCCTTTAGTCCAAACAATTATTAATGATATTCAAGCAAACCCTGATGAACCAGTCATTTTGATTGGACATAGTTATGGTGGTGATTCGATCTTTCACCTTGCAGAATGTTTGTGCTGTGCAGGTATTTATGTAGATGCTTTTATTACCATCGATGCTGTAGGGGTTGGTGATGAAGGTGGAAGGTACTGTTGTCATTGCATTGACAAACCAGAATCAGAAAAACACGATACGCTCTTAAGTGGTTGTATTAAAAAGCGAATAAATTACTACGCTACAGAGGCATTTCCTATAGATGGAAGAGATGAGTTTGATAATACGGAAAACATTGATATTGAAGATGGACACTCAGATATAGTAGGCTATCTTCTTAAGAAGAAAAACAATGATAAAGATCCTAGCAAGAGTATCCTAGAAGACAGACTTGACGATTGGAAAGGCCAAAAGAGTGCTAATGCTTCTGGTTCTGCTCAAGCGCCTTGTTGGTGTGAATGTGTAGGAGAAACTGCACAGTGGAAAGCATCTGATGATCGTGATTGGGATGATTAAAAAGGATAGGTTTCTATTATGAAAAAGTTTATATGTTGTTTCGCGTTATTGGCTTTATTTTCAGCTTTGCTCAGTGGTTGTGCTGGTAGCAGAGAGATAACCCTTCGTTTTGAATATCCGAGTTCAATTCCATTAACTGAACCGGTTGAGATGTCAATTAGAAGTTGGGACTTTTACCTTGTGGGAGGCATTACAGAAGTAGAAAATATCACAGTAATGCCACATACTCCAGAGATCAAGCTTGAAGTAGAACCTGATGCTCTTGATTTTGTATGGTTTTCCAGAGAAATCGGATGGGGTGGCAATAGATCAATATATGGTTTTGATGATGAGAGCTTCAACACTTTTGTGGTTAGTCTCTCACCAATAAAAGTATCTCATGCTGAAAAACTTCCAGAACCTTTCTATTACAAGCTCAAGAGTAAGCCAACTATTTTTAAGAATATAGAACTATCTTGGGTGGATCAAGGACTCCGTATTCGCCCCATAAATGGATCTACAATGAGACATCATGGTTTGGCCATGGGGAGTGGAGCATGGTTTTACAAAACTCCGGAAGGCTTACCATTAGCCTACATTGCGGCCCACTTATCCGATATACACTCTTTAGGTGGTGTAAAAGAAGCTGTTTACCCTTTTACAAACCTTCCCATTCTTATTTCTGGCCAAACTTCCAATGGTCTCTACTACGCCTATCAAATTATGCTGACTAGAAACCTGATGTCTTCGGAGAATACTAAACCAGCTCCTGTTGAAGGTGGTGTAAGTGTATTTCCCATACTTGATAACTCCGAAATTCCTTATCGCAATGAATTTATCGTTCAGTGTCCTGATCAGGAAAGAGCGGAAGAAGTTTATTTCTCTGAATATGAAAGAAATAAGAAAAGCAACGAATCTTATTACAAGCCAGTAGAGCCAGTGAAGTAGTTGGATTGTAGCTATGGAGATAGCAGGCGCTGCGGATGATAGCAATACCCTGATTACGTTGGGTCGTCGTTATATTTATGATGGCTGGTCTGTTGTTGAGGAACGGACCTTTGATAGTAGCGCTACATTAGGTAACTCGCCGAATACTTTGGAGAGAGTTTATGTGAATGGTCGTAGCATAGACGAGCCGTTATTAGTGGCAATCGATGGTGACGGCGATGGCTTTCTTAATAGCAGCAAGAACACAACCAACGGCGTAAACTTAGTCGATGCCGAATACTATTATTTAAGTAACCGCCTCGGTTCTATCTCTGCTATTCTTGACGCAGACAATAGCGACCGCATTCTTGAATACTATCGCTACGAAATATTCGGTTCTGCTACAGTATTACCAATCGTAGATAATAATACCGACGGCATCGAAGACACTCCTCTAGACCTCAATGATAACAACGCTTTAGGAGCAACATTAGTTTCTTCGTTCGGAAATACTTACCTCTACACCGCCCGCAGATTCGATGATGTTACCGGCCTCTACTACTACCGCAACCGCTACTACGACCCAAGATCTGGTAGGTTTATAACCAGAGATCCAGCTAAATATGTTGATGGGTACAATCTTTATTCCTATGTGACAAATGCTATCGGTAGCGCAAAAGATCCACTAGGGCTTTGGACAGAAGTCGCTAGGAAAGAATTGGATACTGTTAAAGTTGGGTCTCAAGAATCAGAACACTTTTCAATTTATAAAACGATTATAGAGGGGCCTAAATACATATGGTTTTGCCAAGCGCGTGGTTGTCCACAGGTATGCTTTGAGCAAGGAGAAGAATTGTATGAGTGCGAGTTATGGCGTGTGACAGGAATGATAGAGTACACAGCAAAGGTTTCAGTGACATTTTATTTAAGGTTTGATCTTGTTACCTATGTTGATCCTTGGTCTTTGTCGTGGATGCTTGCGCTTGAAACAATAGCTAAGTTTAGGAGCGCAATAAAGCTGTACGTTAATGCAGGGGTTGAAGTCAAACGTCTTGAGGTAAGACACATATGTATGGTTCCTCCTGGAAATAAAGAGATTGATGGAATTCCTGTCAGGTATGCCCTTTTTACTGCAGATAATTATTTGGAAGAATATATAGAAGAAAACTTTCAAAAAACAGCTTTAGCATTAGAAGGAATTAACTTTTTGGAGCATTTACAAGAAGCAAAAGAGAAATTTAAAAACGCTAAGGAAGCATTGGAGGATCCATTCAAAGCTTTCGGAGATGAAGCAGAGGACGAATTGAAAGAGCGTGCAGGAGAAGTTATTAAAGATTTTTTAAACCGATTTAAGAGAAAGTGATTTTGTATGCCTTATGGATTACTTATGTCTGAAGCAAAAAAAATAAAGATACAAGAAACTAAGAAGGAAAGGCAGAAAATAATAGAAGTAAAAGAGAAGGAGTATCCCCTTCACCAAAAACAGGTTGTAGCGAGTGGTAGTTTACTTCCTATTTTGATCGTAGCTTTTTTGTGTGCTATAGGCTTTCATTTCATTTTTGAAATGATAAAAAAGCGCTTTTTTTCTCAAAAACATTTTTCTAAGAGCATAGTTTATATGCTTGATGTGGTTATTTTTATAACCTCGGTATTTATTTGTTACAAAATTACAGTTGCTCGTCAAATTGATTCTGTTTCAGAAGAGATAAAGCAGGAAATAGAAATATGGAAAAATGAGAACAGCTTTGAATCTGAAACTCCAGATTAAGCAAGTAGTGAAAAAGTTATGGATGATAGCAATACACTGATTACGCTTGGCAGAAGATATATCTATGATGGCTGGTCCGTTGTGGAAGAACGCACTTTTGATAACGCTGCTACACTGGGTAACTCGCCGAATACTTTGGAGAGGGTGTATGTGAATGGTCGTAGCATCGATGAACCGTTGCTTGTAGCTATTGATGGTGACGGCGATGAGTTTTTGAATACGTCTAAGAATACAACAAATGGCGTTAATATTGTCGATGCTGAGTACTATTATTTAAGTAATAGACTCGGCTCTATCTCCGCTATTCTTGATGCTGATAATGCCGACCGTGTTTTAGAATATTATCGCTACGAAGTATTCGGCTCTGCTACGGTGTTGCCTATAGTAGATAATAACACCGATGGTTTAGAGGACACACCTCTAGACCTCAACGATAACAACGCTTCAGGCCCTGCTCTCGTCTCCTCCTTCGGAAACACATACCTCTACACCGCAAGACGCTTTGACGACATCACCGGCCTCTACTACTACCGCAACCGCTACTACGACCCCCGAAGCGGAAGGTTCATAACAAGAGACCCAGCAGAAAGCCCACAGAATAACCTCTATGGATATGTGGGGAATTCAACTACTTACTACACAGATCCTTATGGGTTAGAAGCAACTGAAGTTGGAACTGGTGTTCGAGCAGATGGTTGGAAGAAGTCAGAAACAGAATGGTCTGCTTGTGGTGGAGTTTCTCTTTCTACTAGAACGGAAATAGCCAACGTTGGGCAATATGATCAGAGGGTCTTTTTTAGGTTCACGCCTCGTAAAAATCCAAAAGATCAATCTTGTTGCTGCGATTCTATCCGTGTTATTCAAATGGTTCGAGTTGTCAATTCTAAAGGAGAACCTTATTCGTTAACAAATGAGGCTTTTAATGATCCTGGAACCGATAAGCCATGGGGAAAAGATAAGGAGGTTGCTGAAAGAGCCGACGAGTTATCAAAGGGTGGGTGGCGAGCTGATCATTGGCCGGAAGACAAAGATGATACACCTGCCCCTTTTTATACAGGTGGTAAAGACATTTCTCCTCAAGAAGGAAAATGTCCATGTGATGGAACTGATTCCACAGAAGCTTTTATATATGACCTTCCTCGCATGAGTGGAAAATATCGCACCCCTGAATATACCGTTGAATTTCAAACTTGCGCAGTATGTGTAAAAAGTGGTACAGCTTACTCCGAAATGAAGGTATTAGGATGTATTAATTGGAGATTACGATACTTAGCGGACAAACCAGCAGGAAGAGATTCAAAAGCCGTTATTGAAATTACAGGGCATGGAACAGCATGGGGAACAAATCAACTGGAGGCTTTGGGGCTTCATGGAAGTTCTCCTGCTGCAGAAGGAAATGGTGGTGGTGCAAATGCGGGTAATGCTGAATAGTAATGGATGGGAGAAAACCATGTATAAGAATTATTTAAGAGAAATGAACTTCTGCGTTACCTTCTTGATTTTTATCTTTTTGGTAGGGTGTTCTTCATGCAAAAATGTCAACTCTGATCCAGTTAGGGTTGGTAACGCTGATGATATAAAATCATTGGCGCCGGAAACTTCTTCAATATTTATTGATGATTATGAAGATGATAGTTTAGCTCTTTTAAAGCAATTAGATTGTTTGGAAGAGCTTACCGTCAGTGTTGACTATATCGGATCAGGACCACCGCCAAGTAAAACTACTAACAAAACTCTTGAATACATTTCTGAAATACAAACGTTAAAAAGAATTGCACTTCTTCATCGTGGAAAAATTACAGATGAAGGATTACAGTTTTTAAGTAAGTTAAAGAACTTAGAAAAACTAGAGATATATTATTCTCCTCTTGTTACCGATGCAGGAATTGAAGAATTAAAAAAGAAACTTCCAAAATGTGAGATAATACTTGAAAAAATTCTACCACCACCGCCAGAAGAAGAAGAACCACCAGAGGAGTAGTTTATGACTCTCAGACTCAATATCAACATGGCCAAACAATTTCTTATTTTTGCAACCACTTGCTTTTTATTGGTTGCTTTCACAAGTCACTGTTATGCAGTGACTTGTGTCACTTTAGATGAAACCCTAAAACCCCCGACTGTGGTTGTAAAATTAGAGCCTTTTGAGAGCCGTTCTCAGGATAGCCGTAGCATCGATGAACCTCTTTTAGCTGCTATTGATGGCGATGGTGATGAACTCTTGAATACGAATAAGAATGCAACAAACGGCGTTAATATTGTTGATGCTGAGTACTATTATTTAAGTAATAGACTCGGCTCTATCTCCGCTATTCTTGACGCCGACAACCAAGATAGAATATTAGAGTACTACCACTACGAAGTCTTCGGCTCTGCTACGGTGTTGCCTGTAGTAGATAACAATACTGACGGCCTCGAAGACACCCCTCTTGACCTCAACGATAACAACGCTGCTGGCCCTGCTTTAGTTTCCTCCTTCGGCAACACTTACCTCTATACCGCAAGACGCTTTGACGATGTGACGGGCCTCTACTACTACCGCAACCGCTACTACGACCCACGATCAGGGAGATTCATTACGAAAGATCCACTAAAGTATATAGATACTTTTAATACCTATCAGTTTTGTATAAATAGAGTTACAGAATTTGTTGATCCACTTGGATTGGCTACAAATTCGATTGATGGGGCATTAGAGGATTGCTTGAAAAAACCAGCAACTCAAGCCTACAAATGCCTTAAAGCTTTAAAGCAGGTTCTAGGTGAAAGTCCAAAGCGATTTGGAAATCCAAAAGAAGCTGGTGCACGAGTTACAAAACATTTAGATAAGTTAAGGTCTAAAGTTCCTGCAAGAGAGCTAAGAGGTGAACTGGATGAAGGAGTCAAAGTAGGAGGCAATATGGAGTCTCAAGAATACAACGAAGAAAACCCTGACTCGTGGGCTGTATTGCCCGACTGCCCCTGTAAAAACCCTGATAAAGATGGGCGTCAAACAAATGACGGTTGGGGTCTGGTGGAGTAGGATACGACACTTGGCCCTATGAAAATTATCACCCAGGAGCCTATGAATGTTTTCGATATTTTTGGTCAGAGTTAATAGGGCCATTAGCATTGCTTGAAAAAGAAATATAATGGGCATTAAGTGTGGGAAATGCACAATGAAGCTTAGCGATGGTTCTAAAAATAAGGCTTAAATAGGAGTACATTAATGAACAAAAAATTTAAAAATATAGAAACTATTCTATTTATTATTGTAATTGTAGTAGGAATTATTGTTTGGATTCTTGGTGGTTATGATTAGTCTTTGGAGTTAAGAAGGCGGGAAAAAATACGTCAAATATTGGCCTCCGAATCAAGGAAAGAACTGTGGCAAAAATGCAGTAACGGGAATCCCTGCTGAAAATGCCAGTTGCGATTGACTTTCAAAGATCATTGAAAAGTCAACTAGTTCTGGGCATGGAGGGATTTCTCATGAATAAGGTTTTAAAGTATATACTTTTTATCTTCACTCTTATTATTTCTGGTCTTATGTCTTGGGTAGGGTACGTATTTGCTACAGGTGTGTTTTATTATGAATTTCGTCCAAGGGATTCAGTTCTAATGTGGGCTTCAATAGGAACTTTTACTATTACTTTTATATCTTTCGTTTATCACCTTTACAAAGATAGCAGAGAATTGGGAAACCCTTTTTTTGCATTAAGGGTTTTCAAGTATATTTTCTTTTTTATTAGCATAGTATTTTTAACTTTTGTTGTATGGGCTAGAGTTGATGAGTTTATTCGAAGACAAGAAGGTAGTGAACTGCTCTTTCTAATCGGTAGTATTATTTTAAGTATAATTATACTTTTTCTCTTAGTTCTTAGTATTTACAAGGACTCTCGGAAGAAATAAGCTGATTACGCTTGAAGTAAGCTTCTCTTTTTTAAGACATGCTTGAAGGGTGAAAGTAGCTCTAGCACTTTCGTTATATTTGTTGGTTTGATTCTCTGCTTTTAAGTTTATGAAAAGCAGAGAGACTGAAGTCCAAGCCTCGTTCTGCTCATATATTCGTAGCATTAAAAAGTTCTTTATCAGTACGAAGGTTTTGCTTCGAAGTATAGAAAAGAGCTCAGGTCGGATATTTTTCTCAATCAAAACCCGACCTGTTTGGTGTAGCTCTATGATTAAGGCATTAAGAAGCAGGCTTTAAAGCGTCCTTCCTCATTATGGGTTGAAAAGATAATCAATCCTTTTCCCCAATGAGATACTTGAGCATGGCTTGGCAAGTTTGGAATTTCTTCAAGTTTGGTTGTCCATGTCGATTTCTCGAAATCAAAGACTTCAAGCGAGCGATTCGGAGCAAGTTTGCCTTCTGCATTTCGAGAGCTCCCTCCTAAAAGCCAAAGTTCGTTTTCAAAAGCTATGAGCTCAGGAGAAATACGAACCTGACTTGGAGAAGGAATGCTTTCCCATTGGTTCTTTGCGAAATTATAAACATCACATTCTTTTACCGGTTCAAAATTCTCCCGCATACCACCGACAAGATAAAACCTGTTGTTGAGAAGTGTACCTCCAAACGCTCGCCGCGTTCTTGGCAGCTGTGCTTCTCCGGTACTTATGCTTTCTGTTTCAGGGTCAAAAATAAATATATTCTTTGAATGCTGAAAAGCTTCCTCTTGAGCACGCCGTTTGTCGTAATGAAGACCACCAAAAAGCCAAACTTTTTCGTCGTATTCACAAATCCCAAATTGAGTTATTGATTGGGGTAACACGGTTTCAAGTTCTTGCCATCGTTCCTTTTTTGGGTTGAACTTTAGAATTCCATCTTGGGTATGTTCTCCATCTCCACTATTTCCAAAGCCACCAAAAGCAAAAGCGAAATCCTTTTCACCTTGAGAAATCATTATGGTTTTAAGTGACTGACGATGAACTGGAAACTCTTTTCCGCTTTCAACCTTTAAGGCTGCGGGTTTTACGATGTAGCTTTTGTTTGAGAATGATTCTGGATCAAAATCATGTTGCTGAAGCTTACGGTTGCCCCCAGAAAGATAAATACCTTCCTGAAGGTTAAGCATTGCCTGGCGGTTTTTTGATTCTCCAGGAAAAGGCATTTCAAGCGATGCCATTCGCAAAGAAGCTCCCTGTTGGTTGAAGTCCATCCATTCTATGAGAGGGATGTGTCCTTGCTGAGAAGCTCCACCAACAAAAGCGCATTCATTCTCTCCTGATTTTACCATGCGATGAAAAAAGCGAGGAAAGAAGAGATTCCCACTCTCTTCCCAGCTTTTCCCATCTTTTGATAATACATAAACACTTTCATTCAAGCCGCTAGCGTAAAGACGTCCATTGACTTCTAGAGCAGATGCACCAAAGCCATAAAATGGAAGTTCTGGCCCTTTGCTCCAGGTTTTCTCTAATGGATCATAGATATCGAGCTCAGAAGAAACTCCACCCTTATCACGTAAGCCGCCAAAAACATAGAGTTTGTTTTGATAGCTGGTAGCAGCTATTGCTCGTCGACGAAAAGGTGTAGAAAACTCTTCCCATGCACCTTTTACTCCTTGGGTGAGATCATAGACATAACCGGTTTCTGGCCACTCGCGATCTGGCCCAGCCATTTTCCAGCCACCAAGAATATAGAGCTTATCGTTTACAATAAAAGCATCACCTGATGAGCGTGGATGAGGCAAAGAGGGAAAATTTTGCCAGCGTTCATTTTGAAAGTCATAGCGCGCAAAATCTGCTACTGACCACAAATCCTCTGGTTGACCTTTGCGGTTGCGGGCGCTTAACCCCCCAATGCGATAGAGATTGTCATTCCATTCCAGTAAAGAAACACTTTGAAGTTCTACACCACCTGGAATCTCCTCCCATTCTAAACGCTTATCAAGGTCCATACGGTAAAAACGATTTTGCAGATTATCAATCGAGTGCTGATGGGTTTTCCCAATGTGGCCCCCCAAGAGATAAAGATAGTTCCCTGCAACGGCTGCACCAAAGCTTGCTGGGGCAATGGGCATCGTGGACAAACAACCATCACTTTTTGAGCCCAGAGAAACTGAAGTGCCACGGGCCTCGTCTTTACAGCTCTTACAATATCCAGATTTCTCACAGTCCTTACAGTCTTCTTTGCAGCTTGAACAGTCTTCGCAATTTTTGGCCTCATTTCTATGGTTTGAAGTTCCAGCACAGGCAACCAAGAAAAAGAGAAGCGCAAGTGCAATCAGAGGTTTTCCTGACAGGTAGTGTTCCATACTTTATTCTCCTTAGTATCTATTTTTATTCTTATATTTTAAGCTTCGTATGAGGTTTCAAAGATACCCTTTTATGGAACTTTAGGGTAGTAGCGTAAGACAAGAGGAGGGTTTGTGTTAAAGTGATCTAACCCCGTAAGAACATAAAATTGTCCTTCGTGAAATGCTCCTTGTCCGAAACCGTGAGGATGATCAATCCCTGATAATCTTTGGAGCTTACCACTACGTTGGTCTATGCTTGGTTTGAATGAAACCGTATGTATGGTTGCAGAAAAACCATTATTCCAGCCACCAACAAGATAAAGTTCACCGTTTTGGGCCCCGCTTGCCGAAAAGTAAAGAGCTTCTGGCAATAAAGGAAAACCTGTTGAAGGTGCTGTTTCAATTGCAGGAAGAGCACCGGTTGGGTTTGGGCGATACATCTCAATGGTATTCAGATTACTTGATGTCCGGCCACCAGCGATGAAGATAGCGCCATCGATCATTGCGATTGCAGGAAAACGCCGGCCTGTCAAGGTGTCTGTTTTTGTAAACCACTCTCCGTCATCAACGCTGGTATCAGCATTTAAAGGACAGGCAAACATTAAAATATCATCACGAATAGACTTTTGAAAAATGCCTGATCCAGGGCTATCTTCAATTTGTGTACGACCGCCAAAGAGATAAAGGCGATCAAGGTTGTCAGCAGCATTATCATTGACTGCAAGGCCATATTCTGCTCTGCCATTGATCGCTTCTCCTGTAGCTGCTACCGAAGGCATAGAGGCAACATTTTCCCAAGCTGTTAACGCTACAGGGTCTCCTGCTCCATCAGCAACCCGAAGTCTCTCACAAGAAAGAAGATAGTCTCCTCCACTGTGCGTTCCTGGAATAGTTACATTTTCACCTCCCACGGCGTATATATATCCACCATAAGTGTGCTGAACAAAAGTTGCAGAGAAGTAGCGACGCGCAGAATTCATTGCGGGGGCAAGAGTTTCAAAACGATAGTTCTTGTTGGGGTCTGAACCATGTTCCGTGTGGTAGATGCGTATTGCTGAGCTTGATGTACCCGAATTATCATTGCCACCAAGTAACCAGAGTGCGCCGTTGTTATAACCTTGAGCTGGCGCATGAACGACCGCTGGCCCTAGCCAATCTTCTATACTATTGCTTTGATTTACTCGTTCACCTAAAAGCTCCCAATAATCTCCTTCGGTGGAATCATAGATTCGTAACAAAATATCACGAACGGCGCTAGAACCAGCTTCTTCCACCTTTAAAGAAATTGGATAAAGCCCTTTTTCGAGAGGAGTCCCTGCAAGAGTATCCCCTTGAATACTTAAACCTGTTGGAAGGCTCCCTTCTTCAATGTTCCAAATTGGGAGAGTCGGAGGATTATTGTTGATGAGAGCGTTGAGTTGAATGCTTATAGAAGGTTGATTCGCTATATCGACATCTAAATCAGAAGTTGTTATCGTTAGGTCACGATTAAGAATGCGCAAGGCATAAACGTTATCAGAGGATCCAACTGAGACCTGTACAACATAGTCTCCAGCATCAAGTCCTTCTGCAACAATGCTAACACCATGAGACGTGTAATGAGAGAAAGCAATTTCTTCGTAAACACCAGATCTTTCTTGGAGAAGTTTTAAATCTGGAAGTCCTTGACTTGTTTCGCAGATAAGTTCAATGGTAACACCCGAACTCACTCCTAAGGAAAAAAGGTAATAGTCATCTCTATCATTTGTTGTTCCAAGACTTAGCGAACTTAAAAGTGTTTCAGTGTTTGCTGTTAGTGTTCCCAAAGAACTTGCGTCAATTGGTGCATTGTTTGCCGGAAGATCGTGGTTATCATCAACGTGGGTGTAGGTTGACACAGGGGCGATGAAAAGCTGATAAGAAGCATTGAGCGTTTGAGGTGGTACACTGGCAGTTTTTGCTTCAACCTCAAATACGTATAATCCTGGTGCTGTTGGATTGCCGCTGATAACGCCATCACTCCCAAGGGTCAAGCCATTGGGAAAGTGAGAAGGAGTTGGCAGGGACCAACGTATTGGCCCAAGTTCTCCTGAATTTTCAAGATCAAATTCATAACTATAATTATCTCCTTCTCTCCCATTGTCTAAAGTTTTGCCGGATAAACTTGGTCTATTCAAAAAATACAAACGACGAGCATGCTGAGAAACCTTCGGTGGTGTTGATGAGTCCGTAACCTCAACGGTGAAATCAGCAAAAAAATTATCGGTAGGAAGCTGAATAATCGCACCACTGATATTTCCTTGATCATTCATGATAAGAGAAGTTTGTCCCAAAATGAAATCTTGCCCCGATGGAGTTCCCCCCGCTGTCAGAGCAAAGGTATAAGGAGCAGTCCCACCAGAAGTATTGAAATCTAGAGTGTAATTATCACCAATGATGCTTGCTGGTAAAGAGGAAGGCTCAAGTACAATATCTGCAGGGTGAACAACCAAAGAATAGGCCCGAGTAGCATTCAACGTGGTATTTTCCAGATCATTTACTTGAACTGAAAATGAAAAAGATCCTTCTACTCTTGGGGTACCTGTAATATCCCCACTTAAGCTAAGACTTAATCCTGCTGGCAAAGTAGCTCCGTCAACAAGGATATATTCCAGTGTGCTTGTACTTGTTGCATTGATTTGGGTTTGGTAGGAGCGAGCAACGTCGGCATCTGGGAGTGTTGTCGTTACAATAACTGGAGCAGAAGCTGCTTGGGCTAAAGGTGTTTTTTCACTCGTTGAATCACTGCACCCTAAACAGAAGAGAAATGCTCCAGATAAAAAAAACAGACTTATTGAAAAACCATAACTTAAAGATTTTAAATACATTTGTTCGTCTTCAACTTTCTACTCTCTTCTTGTTTTTTGCCTTATAATTAGGCTTTTTGTGGTGTGGCATGCCTTGAGAGATTTTGATTATGATAATCATTCTCAATTAATCAAGGAGCTTTCGTTGCAAAATAATAAATAGATTTGTGTGTCGAATGAGAGTGTTTTTATGAAGTGGCTTTAAGGTGATTAGCGGATTTTTATTGTTGCAACAAGGTTTTGTTGCCGAAAAGGGAGCTTCAGGCCGACTCGTTCAGGGCGTTGGGATAGCATAAGAGCCCAGTGGGGGAGATGCTGACTTGAAGTTTTTTTGATAGGCTCTTTGAGGTTGCCCGGAGCAGGAGTTCTTAGGATTTTGTTGAGAGTTTACTTTTTTCTGAAAGTTGGAATATGCTGGGTATAGAGATCTATGGATGCAGGTCCTTATTATCTTAACGCCTTCTTCGGATTTTTATCTTGAAGAAATTTTTGGAGGCTTTCCTGCAAGGTATGTTTTCGAAGAATTAACGAGAAATCTGCCTTTTAACGCTTCACGTCCAAGCAGCATCCGAAACCCCATGTCGTCTCGGTTCGTCAGGGTCATTTCTATAGGCCAGTACTCTCCCATTAAGCCTATATTGACTAATATGACAGGACGTTTTTCAGTACTTCCATTAGAACTTTTTATATGTCGCCAGGCTAAAATAGGGGCTTCTGCAGCAACAACAACCCTGTCATTGCGTTGTAAGGGGTGAATCGAAAAGTCGATCCACGATTCGCCTTTTCTACGATATTGACGGGTATCGAATGCATGAATAGCAGAAGTTTTTGCTCCTGTATCAATTTTAGCCTTAACCCGAGGAATGCCCAAATCAGGAAACGATATCCATTCAGACCAGCCTATAATTTTGAGGTTGCTTGTTTGACTTAGCATGGCAGAAGGTATTCTAGTTTTTTGTTTTTTTCGTTTTCTTAGATTTTTTTGAGACCTTTTTATACGGTATCAGTGTTTTTAAGGTGAGCTGCTTCCCATAACAAACAATTTCATCACCTGGCAAAATTTCGGTATTACCACCAGGGTTAGGAATACTAATACTGCCTCGTATAATGGAAAGTATAATAATATCACGTTCTTTAAGCCCAGAATTCTTTAAAACCTTTCCAGCTAGTTCCGATTTCTCATCAACGTGAATTTCTGCAACACCATACCCTTGATGAAGAGTGAGTTTTTGGCGTATGTCCACCTCGGGAAAAAGAACCTGCTCTTCTATATATTGGACAATCGCATCAGCCACATCAATTCCAGTTGTAGTTTCAATTCCTTCCAGTCCAGGAGAAGAGTTAACCTCCATTATCTGAGGGCCGTCTTTACCTTCCAACATATCAACACCAGCAATGTGTAGACCCAAAATTTGAGCCGCCATTACAGCGGTTCTTGTATACTCACTGTCGAGTTCGATAGCAGAAGTTTTTCCGCCACGGTGCACATTACTTCGAAACTCATTGCCTTGAGCCGAACGACGCATTGCGGCTACAACTTTTCCACCAACGACAAAAGCTCGAATGTCAGTTCCACGGCTCTCTTTTACAAAGCTTTGAATAAGCACATTTTGTTTCGTGCTTTGAAGTGTTTCTATAATGGCTTCCGCAATCTTGTTGCTATCAGCAAGAATAACGCCAATTCCTTGTGTGCCCTCTAAGAGCTTGATAACAACAGGAGCGCTGCCAACTCTCTCTATTGCTGGGAGCACGTCGTGCTTTTGTTTTACGAAAGTAGTTTTGGGTATCCCAATACGATGTCGGCTTAAGACTTGAAAAGAGCGGAGTTTGTCGCGTGAAACAGTAATAGCTCGAGAATTGTTAAGACAAAAAACACCCATTTGTTCAAACTGACGAACAACAGCTGTTCCAAAGAAAGTAATTGAAGCGCCTATACGAGGTATAACGGCGTCGTAGTGGCTGAGATTTTTTCCATTGTAATAAAGATCTGGGTTGCCCTTTTCAACATCAATTGAAAACTTAAGCGTATCAAGCACGTAAGCCTTATGGCCTCGTTTTTTACATGCTTCTCGCAACCTTTTCGTACTATAGAGCCTGGGGCCTCGGGATAGAATTGCTATTTTCATATGAGAGAGTCCATCTGTTTTGGGATTTCACTTTTTATTGTGTTTGGAGCCAATATTCAGTACTAGACAATTGGGATCATCCCAGATACTCCTTGTTCTGTCTCGGGATCTAGAAGTTCCCCAAAATGCTCTAATGCTGTAGTTACTTCACCGATTTGATTAAAGTTAGCAATATGAAAAAGAGCATCACCTTCGTGAATTACTGGAAGGTTTGTTCTTCCTATAATAAGGCCAGTGAGCGGAGCCTCAATTGAAATTTCCTGATAATCATATGGATCATATATTGTTCCTAAGGTTTCGCCCTTAAGGACTTTGTTGCCAAATGATTTATGGGCATGGAGTATACCTTCCATTGGTGCTCGTACCCATCTCGTAGATTTTGCGATTGAACCTCGAATACTTGTAGATAAAGGCTGGCGTGAAGTGACCATTTTTAAAGCTTTCATGACATTCATAATTCCACGAAGAGCAGCGCGTATGGATACTTCATCAAAGCGTAGGGCTTCTCCTCCTTCATAAAGCAAAATTGGTATATTCTTCTCCGCCACTGCTGCACGCAATGAACCATCTCGTAATTTTGAATTTATAAGTACAGGAACATCAAAGGTTTGAGCGAGCCATCGAGTTAGGGGGTTATCCAGATCTGCTCGAATTTGCGGCAGGTTGACTCTATGGTTTGCGGCCGTGTGAAGATCTATGCCATGAGTACACTGTCCTACGACCTCTTTCATAAAGAGATGTGCTAACCGGCCACCAAGAGAGCCTTGAGGAGAGCCAGGAAATAATCGATTAAGATCTCGTCGATCTGGAAGGTATCTTGAGTTTGTTGTAAATCCATAACTATTCAAAATTGGAATCGTGATCAAAGTCCCACGAAGGCGTTTAAGAGATTTTAAGGAAAGCAAGCGTCGAATGACCTCAATTCCTCCAATTTCATCACCGTGCATAACGGCAGACACGAAGAGTGAAGGCCCATCATAACGTCCATGGATAACGTGTATTGGCAGGTTAAGGTTACTGTGGCTGTGTCTTTGAGGAAGTTTGAGATCAATGAGCTGCCGCTCACCTGCTTTGACTTTTGAGCCTCCAATCAAGAAAGGTTTTCGCATCAGTTGTCGGCCTTTCGGGGTCCTGTTACGTTTTCAATTGGCACAGGCTCTTCAAACTTACGAAAATGAAGAACTCGTTGAGGAAAAGCAATTTCGATATCAGCTTCCTTGAAGGCGTGGTTAATAGCTGAGTTGAGACCGTGTTTTACGACCAGGTAGTGATCAATTCCTGCAACATAGACTCGTAATTCAAAGTCTAATGTACTATCACCAAATTGCTTGAAGAGGACGTTGGGCTCAGGACTTTTAAGGACTTTTTCATTCTTTCTGGCAATTTCTTTCAGTATGGATTCAGCTTTTTCGATATCTGAACCATATGCAATCCCCACTTTGATAATAATCCTGAGAACATGACTGGATAAGCTCCAATTGATTATTTTATCGGTAATGAATAATTTATTTGGAATAATAAGTTCTTTTTCATCCCAATCGCGAATCATGGTGGAGCGCATATTTAACTGGATGACTTCGCCAGAGGTCTCTCCTACAGTTACCGTATCACCAACCCTGATGGGGCGTTCAAAGAGAATGATCAAACCAGAAACGAAGTTGGCAAATATTTCCTGAAGGCCAAAGCCAAGCCCAACAGTCAAAGCCGCTGCAAGCCATTGAACATGTCCCCATTCAACCTCTACGGCCCTGAACATGAATACCGTTCCAATGATAATAAGTAAGTATCGTAAAATCGCTGTTGTAGCGTATTTGCTGGGAGGATCCATGTCTAAATGGGATAAGATAAGAGTTTCTAAGAAGCTTGGGAGTGTTTTCACCCCAATAACTGTCAGTACAAGAAAAGACAGAGCCAAAAGAATATTGGCCAATGTCACATGAATGACTTCTGAATTTTCAGCAGTATAACTCCAGAATTCTAATGTATCCAGAAAACCGAATGCTGGTATCAGGCTTGCCCAAACGTGGTAAAGCAAAAACATGGTAAGCACTGCTATAAACGTTCGACGCAGAGTGTTAGCTTGATTGTCAAGGAAATCGAGCCTTTCCTGGTCAACATCAGAGAGCCTTTCCTGATCTGATGCTTTTCCAGCTTTTCCTGATTTTTTTCTTGAAGATCTGAGGGCAAATCGATTTGCGGAGCGAGTAAACCACTCTTCGCAGAAGGAGTTGAGTACGAAGAGTCCGGCAATCAGGGAGAGAGAAATAATCAATACTTTAAAAAGTTCCTGGGCTGTAAAAAAATACCCGGCAACAGCCAGCAGGGCTAAAGCAAATGTTCCTCCTATACATACAAGGTAAAGTATCCAACCAAACTTATTCAGCCACCTGGTATACGTTTTTCTGGTGTTTTTTGTTAAGGTATGAGACTGCATGAATCGAATAATACGAAAGAGAATAAGCAGCAATGAAATATCAGCAACCAGAAAGCCAAGCCTTCCAAGTGAATTTGTATGAGATTCGTCTGATTGCGAAGAAAGCGTTGTTACTAAGACAATGCTGGGAACAAAGACTAAAGTAAACCATAATAGATGTCTTCGTAGCAAGCTTGAGAGCGAAGTGGACCACCTTAAATGCTGTTCAGCAAAGCCTTCTTTCTCGCAGATAAGCCTCAGGATTTGTAAGATAGCTAAGACATAGGCCGCTTTTTCAAAACCCAGAGATAATGCTTTCGTAAATTCAAGGGCTTCTGGACTTGTGTCCAAACGCCAGGACAACATCAGAAAAACAAGTGGAATTGGTAGTGCTCGAAGAAGAGTATAGAAAAAAGCTTCCAAAGAAAATCGAAGGGGAGAGCTGTCATTGCTTGCAACGATTCTGTTGACCTTCTCTAACCTGGTCCTTGTTAATCTTTGAGAGACTACAACAACACCTATGGCCAGTATAACAGCAAGAAGCTGAAATAAATTCGTGCTTATATCACTGTAAAGAATAGCTCCAACGTTTTGCCAATGATCTCTATCTATTATCCAAGTCAGCGCTTCAATAAAGTCGCCAGCATCTTCAAGCTCTATAGGAGCAGAACTTGGTATCCAAAGCACATGCTTATCAATATAGGAACTATATGCACGAATAAGCTTAATAGTTTCACGCTCAACGGTGTCAAGATCCACAAGAGTCCGAACGTGATTACTGATCAGTGAAAGTTCTTGTCTTCGCTTTTCAATTTTTGATGCGTTGCTGCTTTCATTCTTATTGAGATCCCGAATTATTTCTTCCAGCTTGATTCTTTTCAGCTGTAAATCTTCGAGTTCTTGTTCTCGTAGGATGACACTCTTTTCCAAGTCTCCCAGGCGAGGCAATTCCGTACGCTTTTTTCTGAGAAGAAACCCAATGGCATTTGAAAGGCCAACTTCTTTTAATCGATCTTTAATGCGCTGAAAGTCTTTTCGATGTTCTTCGAGTGCTTGCTTTGCCTCAACTAATTCTTGCTCGATTGATTGGTGTTGATCACGTAGAGCCTCGGGTTTGACGTCAACCGTTTGAGCCATCGCTTCCATTTGCACACTCGTCAGAGAGAACACGATGGCCAGGAAGGTCATGAAAGAGCGTAGATGTGATGTGGTATAATTCATCATAATGGTATCGCCACAAGATTCGGTGTTTGCTTTATATCCATTTTAGACGTTTGAACAGTTGCCATTGAAAGATTCCTAAGAGTACGAGCAATCCGAGAACAACCCAAAATGCCTGCTTTGATTCGGCTGCAGGAATGCCTCCAACATTTATGCCTAACAGGCCAGTGACGAATCCTAATGGAAGAAAGATTGCCGAGATAAGAGAAAGTAAATACATATTTCGATTCATCCGCTCTGTTAGCTGAGTGGAAAATTCGTCACTCATAACTGAGAGTTTTTCTCGTGCTTCATCCAGCTCTTCAACAGATCTCATAGCCCTATCACCAATTTCCTGAAGCTGAAGTCTATGATGATCGCCCAGCCATTCCAGTTTTTCGTTAGGAAGTTGAACCAAAACATCACGTTGTGGAGCGAGATAACGCCGCAGGCCGATAACCTGTTGGCGTAGTTGAAGAATTTTTTTACGAACAGTTGTATTTTCAGAATCCAGAATTTCTTCTTCTATAGTATCAATTTGGTCTTCAATAGATTCAAGTACTATGCCTGTTCGATAGACAAGTCGGTCAATAATATGTACGAGAAAATCAGCACTGTTTTGAGGTCCTTGTTGAGACTCAAGCGAAGAATAGACATCAGAAATTGAGAAGAGCCTATTGCGACGAAAGGTTAGTACACGGTTCTCTTCAACCCACAGCCGCAACGATGTGGTATCGTCATCTGCATCAGGATTAAAATTCATTCCTCTGAGATTAAGGAAGACTCGATTACGGGTACTGAAACTTCGAGGACGGGTGTCATCCGCGCAAAGAGCTTTGGCAAAAAGAGGCTCAATGCCACTTTCATTGATGAGCCAGTTTTTGGTTTTATCCTTTGTGTAGTTGAGGTGGAGCCAAAGAACTCCCTCTTTTGAATTCCATGATTTGGCCTCTTCCCAAGATAAGCGTTGAGCACCTCCATTACCATCGAATGCTAGAGCAAATATAAGCTCTTCTTGATTGTTGTTATGTTTAGTCATCTCTCACTCCATAACTTTCTATACATTAGAAAAGCTCTATTTTTATAGCCAAACCTTCTGTTGCTCTAAAGCTATGGTATGCTTTTGAGAGCTTGAGCCTCTAAACTTTAAGAGTAAGAAACTTACATCAATGTGTACGTTTAAAAAAGCAAAAGTCAGGCTTTAAAAATTTTTCAGTGAACAGTCCTCGGAGATTGGCAACTTTTAAACTTCTTCGCACAGGATTGCATCTTTGGCGCGATTTAAAGTTATTTTGAATTCGCCTTTTTTGGTTTCAGGGCAAACCCAGGATATCCCAAGGAGGTTGAAAGATACCCCCTTGCTGATGCTGCCAAGTACTTTTACAGTGGGAAGAAGGTTTTCAATCAGTGGTGCCAGAATTTTGTTCCTCTCTGCCATGTAAACATCAAGATCAAACTCCAATTGCGAGCAGGCTGAGAGCAGTTTCTTGACCGCTTCTTTTCTGCCTGCAGGCAGCTGTTCCACGAGTTTTGGATTGTCTTTGAGAGGACCTAAAGGACCACGAATTCTTTCAAGCTTTTCTTTTCGATCCTGAAGCGTGGCGTTTACGTGATCAAGACTCGGAAGTTCACATGAGTCAGGAGCAACAATAATTTTAGTCGCATCACCATGACGCCCCCCAAGATGAAGAACTTCAGCACCTTTCAGGGCGTGAATTTTACCACCAGCAAGTGTGCCTTTAGGTAAGTGTAAGCGACCACCGCAGAAAACATTCAGGTTTACGGCATCTTCTAATACCGTTACATCTTTTTCTGCCCGACATAAGGCGCTTTCGATACGACGAACCTCAATGCTTGTCTGGGAAACAATTGAACTTCCACCCCTCGTATTGCCGTGGACATGGACGCGTTTTGCCAGAACGTTTGCTGCCTCAAGATCTCCTTCAATTGAAACAGAGCCTTGAGCTTCAACAGTAAAGCCTTCCTGAACCTTTCCTTCAATCTGGACATCACCATCATATCGAATATTGCCCGTATCAAAGTTGACATCTATAACCTTAAGAACTCGTCGTATATGTACTCGTTCGCCGTCGAACTCAATTAATCCATCAACACCGGCATACATTTCAAGTTGGTTATTTTCAGCACGGACATTTTCGCCAGCAAGGGGGCGTTTCCATTCGCCGTCAGTGGCGGGAAGAGTTCTTCCTTTAACATCCCTGCCAGGTTCACCTTGGGTCGGAGGGGAAACCGTTAGAATTTTTTGGCCTTCTTGGACATGAATATAACGCATGCGTTCGCGGTAATTGATTTTTTTGCCATCATCGCTTCCAACCCTTGGAGAGCTGGGCTCTTCAACATGCCACTCAACGATAGAATTTTTCCCGTTAACAGGGTTGCGACCTATTGCAATTAAAAGTGCAACTTGTTTGCCATTTTTTTTCCCCTCATTGGCAATATATTCTTGAGTAAGTCCTTTCCAATCATCTCGAGGAGGAATGGAGGATCTGCCGCAAAGTTCTTCAACTTTGTCAAGGGTTGCCTGCTTTACGCTGCCTTCCAGGAGAAGATAAGCAAAAGAAAGATTTTTTGTGACATAAAGAGTCAAACGGTAGCCATCAAAGGTTTTTGTCGTTGTGATGGTGTACTTGTCGAGGTCAATATTTGCAAAACTCTCAATCGCCACCCAGTCGGGAGGAGAGCTGTTCTGAGAAGAATCGGATAGGGGCGTTTCTGCCATGGTTTTAAAAATTGTAGCTTTATCATAAAAAGAATAGAGTAAAGAGCTTTTAACTTTTTTATTTTAATTTCCACAAACTTTATATGAAACATAAAAAACATAAAAGTAAGGCTATGGGCCAGGTTTTATACAATCTCTTTTTAGTGTTTTCTATTGTGCATATCATCCTCTTTACTTAAAAAACAGTTTGAGTAAGAAATTCTAGCTGATATTGGTCAAAATATGAGACATTTTCTTGCAGATTTTGAAGATATTGCTCTTTTCAAAGAAGCAGAATTTGAGGGAGAGGTTTTTGTTTTTGGACAGGACCTTTGTGCCCTCAGTCTTGATGTTGAACAGAAAGCTCTAGCTTCTGAATCGTGTCAAGATTTTTTAAATCATTTTAAAGATTCTGATTACTCAGGAGCAAGAAGACTTTGGGTAGGGCCTGAACGTAATCAGCAGTTTTTTGTTGCTTTCATGGCAACCTATTTTCCTGAGGAGCTTCCAGAGGCTTCTTTTGAGCTTGTTCAATTAGAAAAATCTCCAGCACTCTCGGAGCCTGAGGCTTTTAGAAAAGCCGAAGCCCGGGTTGTTGATGGAATGCATACTCGCATGCTTGCCAGCATCTGGCGCTGTATTTGCGATGCTGTTCCAATTCCTGCCGTTGAGCTCAGTAAAATTCTTGAACAGGATTTTCCTGTTTTCACAAAAGCTATTCATGACTGGGCTGAGCAGTAGGGTTGACCTGGAGTGCTTATTTAAAGAGAGAGCTTGTAGTCGGGATTCTAAATTTTTGTGATAAGGCATAAAGCTTGCTATCTCATGGCTTTAGCCTATGATGCCAGAAATGAAACAAAAGGGAGTCTTCGCGGGAGCGTTTATTCTGTCGTCTATTTTTAATAGAAGTAAAGCATAGAGGGCAGAGTTGCTATTCTCTCAAAGCAAGAATTCTCGGGTTTTAAAGAGGTTTTGAGTTATAAGATGAGGTTGATGAATACTGTCATAAGATATTGAAAGCTCAGGTAGGTTGCTTATGGAGTTCTTTTTTTTAGAGAGTCTTAATCTTGGTGGGCAAAAGCTCGAGATGATTCAGGATTTTCCCCTTTTGTCAACGCTGACGTTTTTGCCTTTGGTTGGTGCGCTTCTTCTCTTGCTTTTTAAAGGGGAGCGTGAAAAAGAGATCAAAGCAACAGGGACTTTCTTTTCGATTCTTACTTTCTTTGCATCGTTGCTCCTGTTGCCGAATTTTCAGAGTGAGCAGGCCTATTTTCAATTTGTTGAAAATCAGGAATGGATCGAGCTTTTTAACGTCCGTTACACCATGGGAATTGATGGAATTTCCCTTTTACTGGTCTTGCTTACTACGTTTTTAACCCCAATTGTAATGTTGAGCAGCTTAAGTTCGGTCAAGAAGCGGGTAAAAGAGTACTTTATTGCTTTGTTAATTCTTGAAACGGCCATGTTGGGTGCTTTTTGTGCCCTTGATCTTTTTCTCTTCTACGTTTTCTTTGAAATCATGCTGATTCCCATGTACCTCTTGATTGGAATTTGGGGGGGGGCAAATCGGATCTATGCGGCTGTTAAATTTTTCATTTATACTTTGGTTGGCTCACTTTTGATGTTTCTGGCAATTCTTTACTGTTATGTTGTTTCAAAGGGATATACGGGGACAGGGGAAGGAACTTTTCTGATTTCTCAGCTTTCGGCTGAAGGGAGCCTTGGGCTGACTCAAATCCTGCCTCAAGCCTGGCATCTAGAAGCTTTACGAGGTGCTGGAACGCTTTGTTTCCTTGCATTTATGCTGAGTTTTGCGATCAAAACGCCCCTTTTTCCTTTTCATACCTGGTTGCCTGATGCTCATACAGAAGCTCCTACGGGGGGCTCCGTCATCCTTGCTGGGGTCATGCTGAAGCTTGGGACATATGGCATGTTACGTTTTTGTATTGCTTTTTTCCCCAGTCAAGCCCTTGACTGGTCGCCTTTCATCGTGGCTCTCGCAGTCATTGGCATTGTTTACGGTGCCTTGATGGCTTTGGCTCAGGAGGATTTGAAAAAGCTTGTAGCCTATAGCTCGGTCAGTCACTTAGGCTTTGTGGTACTTGGGCTCTTTGCCTTTACTGAACAGGCGGCACAGGGAGCTTTACTGCAGATGATAAATCACGGGCTTTCTACGGGACTGCTCTTTTTATTGGTTGGCTGCATTTATGAGCGTCGCCATACTCGGTTTATCGAAGAGTTCGGAGGCCTGGGGCATGTGATGCCGAAGTTCTCGATTTTCTTCATGATTGCGACCTTGGCTTCGATTGGATTGCCAGGTTTAAATGGTTTTGTTGGAGAATTTTTGATTTTACTAGGAAGCTTTGGTGCTCTTGAAGGAGGCGAAGTGAGCGGCGGTTTGGGATGGAACTGGATGCGGACCGCAACTCTGATTGCTGGTAGTGGTATTATTCTGGGAGCGGTATACATGCTTTGGGCTTATCAGCGAGTTGTCTTTGGCAAGCTTGTGCATCCAGAGAATAAGAAGCTTAAGGATTTATCGAAGCGTGAGGTTGGTTACCTTGTCCCACTAGTTTTCTTTTGTTTTTTGATTGGTCTTCAACCACGTTTGTTTATAGAGCCAATGGAAAAGCCAATTAAAACACTTTTGGCTCCTGCTCAAGCAGCGCGGGCAGCAGAAATTGCTCGTGATAAACAAGTCTCTCAACCTTTTGAGGAAGAGCAGAATAAAGAAGAATGAAGCACGTCAATGCTTGTTAGCATTTCTTTTTACCATAACAGGTATGACAAAAAATTTCTTTTCATTGGTTCTTGATTCTTGAAGCTGTTAGGATAGTTAGAGAATAAGGAGTTCTTTTATCCAATTTGAAGAACAGATTTTGAGTTGAATCGGTTATTAAATTAAAAGACCCGCGAGGCAGTTGTGCGTTACGCGATTTTTGGTGATGTCCATGCTAATCTAGAAGCTTTAGAGGCCGTGCTCGGAGAGTGCGAACGCCTTGGTATTGATCGTTACCTTTGTCTTGGTGATATTGTTGGCTATGGGGCAAATCCTAAGGAGTGTCTTGAGAGAATCCTTGATATGGGGATTCCTATTGTTGCTGGCAATCATGACTGGGCTGTTTGTGGCAAGCTTTCTATTGAGTTTTTTAATACTTACGCCAAGGCTGCGGTTTATTGGACTCGTCAGCAGTTGGACCAGGAGCATATGGAAGCTTTGCAATCCTGGAGGCTCGTTGAAGAGATCAACGAGGATATTACTCTTGTCCATGGTTCCTTAAATTTTCCGGACCTTTTTGATTATATTCAAACTTCTCAGGATGCTCGTTTAAGTTTGGAAAAACTGCGAACCCGGGTTTGTTTCCTTGGTCATAGCCATGTGCCGGTATCCTTTTTCTCCGGACCGATGGTGTCCTATTCCATGAGTTATGAAGTTGACTTGAATGGTTTTGAAAAAGCTCTTGTGAATGTGGGATCCGTTGGGCAGCCTCGGGACGAAAACCCTATGTCCGCTTTTGGTGTTTATGACGATCAAGAGCAAAAGGTTGTGATTAAACGCATTCCTTATGATATTGAAAAGGCTGGTAAGAAGATTCTTGATGCGGGTTTACCCGAAATTCTTGCGGAACGTTTGAAGTATGGCCGCTAAAAGCCTTTGATCCATGGGGTTCTTGAAGCTTCAGTTACGAATCAGCGTGCGGATGCTATGGATGGTTCGTCCTTCCTCTCGAAATTTAAGATGATAGTTTGTTTCTGCTTCTTGAATTTCTTTGGCCACAGATTCCTCAGCTATTTCGAAGGCCGGGTGTTTGTTGATAACCGTTTTCATGTGTTGAAAGTAATCAGCATGGTCTGTAACGAGTGATAAAAATCCCTGGGGGTGGAGAACTCGCAGGACTTGGTCAAGAAAGCTGGTCTGAATTAACCGCCGTTTTTTATGGCGCTTTTTAGGCCATGGGTCAGGGAAATAGACGTGTATGCCTTGGAGGCACCGGTTGCCCAAAGCTTTTTCAAAAGTATGTTTTGCATCATCTCTTAGAAAACGGATGTTAGAGATTTTTTGACGGCCTGCTCGACTTGTGGCCAATACGTAATAAAAATTAGCCCATTCAATACCAATAAAATTGAGGTTTGGATGGGTTTTTGCACGTTCAATTAAAAAGCGTCCCTTGCCAATACCAACTTCCAGCTCAACGGGATGATCATTGCCAAAAAGAGTCGGGAAGTCATAAGGCTGATCTTGAAGTGGAAGGGTGAGGTGGGTATAAGCCTTCGGCACTTGCTTAAGCTTGCTGTGCGCGGACTCAAGATTTTGCGAAGAATTTATGGATTCGGGGGTATGCTTTTCAAGGTCGTTTGGCATTGGTTTGTTTTATTCTTCTATTATGAGTTTTTTGAATACTAAGAAAACTACTTTTCACTATAACAAAGTTTTAAGATTTGGAAGAAGAATCTTAAGCCTGCTGAAAGATACGCGCTAGAGGCTATAAAGGCTGGTGGAACCCTCATAAAAAAGCCCGCTCTTTGTGAGAAGAACAGGCTTTTCTGAGGATTTTACGAAACATAAAAAGAAGGGGATAAAAGCTCTCTTCTTTAGTCCTTTTCTTCGTTTCTGGGCTTGTATTCTTTTTTAGCACTTTTTGGCTTGGGCTTGAAAGTCTCTATATCTTTTAAGAGATCTTTGAGTTCCAGTTCCAATTCTTTTGGAAATACTTCACGTTCAAGTCGTTCATTTTCAAGCTCCGATTCTTCTCTTGACTCTTGAGAGCTTGATTTTCGAGGGCTATCGAGCTCAAATTCTTCATGATGCCAATTGCCATTTTCATCTTGCCAGGAACGGTAACCTTTGCCTTTTCTAAACTTGAAGCCTTTGGGAAATCCGAAACCTTCTTCGAGATCTTCGTATTCTTCTTTTTCGTTTTTGGGAGGTTCTATGCGATATTTGAATTCTTTATAAGGAAGGCTTTCTAAGTCAAGTTCTTTGAGCAGTTTGTCAAAAAATCTTCTTTCTTGAATTTTAGGGGCAGGGGTTGTTTGACCTTCAATTCCAAAGCGTTCTAATTCTTTCCAGGAGGTGCTTTCGCGTGTAACATTAAGAAGCCAGGTTCGTCCGGTCGCATTATCAAGTAAAATTAACCCAACTTTGGTTTGATGCATCTCAAAGCGCTTTGAGTTGCTGTTGATACTACCTATGGAATGAGGAAGTCTTGAAGCGAAACCATGTTCTGGATAGCTTCTGAGAGTTCTGAATTCAAATCTTTTGCTTTGGTTTAGAGTATCTGGCTGGTGTTGATGCTTATGCAAGCTTTTGGCGCGAAGAGCATCAAGGGCGCGGGTAAGCTCAGAGATTTCTGACTCTAATTCAAGCCATCGTTCCCGGTCATCTGTTTCTTTTAAGGCCATACGAAGGTCATGAATCCGCGCTTCAAGCATCTCGGCGAGATTATGGTCATCGACCCCAAGGGCTTCCTCTGATTCTAATTCAAGCATTCGATGTTCTAATGCTCGCCGCTCAGCATTTTGTGCTTGCCGCATTTCTTCTGCTTGTTGAAGTTCGAGTTGAAGTCTTTCGGCTTCTGAATTGGGTTGTTCCTGAGCTTGGGTCAAGAAGATTTGACTGCTTACAAATGCTCCTCCAAGGCTACTACCGACGAAAATCAGAGATGCGAGTCCCAGTTTTTTTAGCATCGTATTTATCCTTTCGAGAAAATATTTCCATCCCAACTTTATTTGGCATGCATTCTAACATATTATAAAAGTAAATGGGTCCTCATTGTTTCAATACGAATATCAGCGCATCTCGAGTTAAAAAAAACAAAAAAAGTCACGAAGAATATTTTGAGTCTTCTCGTGTTTATCTTTTCCGTATTTATTTATAGTACGTGATGTTTTAATTTTCAGGAATATAAACGTGTAAGGATGCGGGGGTATTTCATGGTTTCTGAGCAGGAACGCCAATCAGATCAAGATAAAAAAAATCCCAGAAGCAAAATTTCCATGCGTTTTATTTTGCTTTGTGTTTTAAGTCTGGGATTGATGCTTACAGGGGGTATCCTTGTTTATCAGGGCTGGCAGAACTCTTTGCCAGCTTATACACCGCCTGAAGAACGGCTCGAAGTTCCAGAAATTGTGGATGAAGTTCGGCTTGCTGTATTTGGCGATTGGGGATCTGGAGACCGAAATCAAATTGCCGTTCGAGATGCTTTAGAGATTGTTGCTCATGACACAGGAGGCTTTCATGGTGGGCTTTTGCTCGGCGATAATTTCTACTGGGATGGCGTCAAATCATTGGACGACCCTAAATGGCGGCTTTATTTTGAAGAACCTTACGATACTCGACACTTAGGGCGTTTGCCCTGGTATGCGGTACTTGGGAATCATGATTACAAGGGCAACGTGCAGGCTCAAATAGACTATACGAAAAAATCTCAGGGACGCTGGCATATGCCGGCTCACTATTTTCGCATTGATTTTGGCCCAAAGGGTACTCAACCTTTTTTAAGTGTATTCGCTCTTGATACAAACCCTGAGTTCAAAGCCACACCTCAGTGGCAAGAACAGCTTGCATGGTTGGAGGCTGAGCTCAAAAAGCTTGAAAAGACTCCAAGCTTTAAAATTGTGATGGGGCATCATCCGATTGCCAGCTATAGTAAACATGGCTCTACGCCATATCTCGTTGAGGAGCTTGATCCTTTGTTAAAAAAGTATGGAGTTGAGCTTTATCTTTGTGGGCATGACCATGTTATGCAGCAGATTGAACAAAAGGGCTCTCATTATGCTGTGATTGGCAGTGGGGGCAAAAAACTTTATGAATTGGAGAATCAGCAAGGTAAAGGTTTGCTTTTTGGAGCAGAGGAGTACGGTTTTGCCCTTTTGCGAGTTCGGAAGAAGTCTGGAAGTGATAAGTCTCAAGCAAGTTTAAGTCTTGAGTATTATGATAGTGATGCTGAAAAGCTTTATACCTGGAAGTATCCGGAGGCTTCGGATTAGCTCCTGTTCTTATCTGTTCCCAGCCTTATGGACTGAACTTAGAGAACAACGTGAAGGCAAAAAGAGTTCTTTTGCCAGCTCTTCCAGTTCTTGCACCTTGATGCTTGCGATCACATCAGGATAGTTGAAAAGAGAAAAGTTGTTCTGCCAGGCTGTCTGGTAAGCAAAGGCGCATGCTTCCAGGCTCTCGAAAATGCGAAGAAAGAGCCCATAGCTTTTACGTTTTTTGAGCTCTAAGAGCGATGAACTTAGAATCTTTCCTTGTTTAAGGGTGCGAATTTGTTTCAGAATTTCTGATGCAAGTTCTTCAGGAGCCTTTGTTTCTCCTCCAATAATGGCATGGGCGAAGCTTGCTTCAGCTTGATAGGAAGCAGAGAAATCAGAGCTGATCAAGCCTTTTCGGTAGAGCCTTTCAAAGAAGTCGCTGCTTTTCCCAAAGGTCATATCAAGCAAGATCTCGGCTGTTATTGTGCGTCGAATGAGCGCTTTGCCCTTGAGGTGTACAGGGTCTTTATATCCCATCAATAAGCGAGGAGTTGCAAGGTACATGAATTTTTTAATTTGGCGGGTTTGAACTTTTTGAGGCTCAATGCAAGAAGCTTTCTGGATCATTGGTGGTTTTCGGTGTTCACAAAATTCTTCTTCGAGGTTCAGGATCTGCTTCTGAAGCTTTTTAGGATCCAGATCTCCAACAAGAATCAGCGAAGAGTGGTAGGGATGGTAAAAGCTGGCATGAGCGTGTTCAAGCATTGTTGGGGTAATAGCTTCGATGCTTTCCTGGTCACCAGCAATATCAATATTAACAGGATGTTTCTGGTAAAGTGCTTCAAGTAAAGCTTGATAATTCACCCAGTAGGGATGGTCAAGATAGCCTGCGAGCTCTTGGGCAATAATGGCTTTTTCAAGCTCTACAAGTTGTGGTTCGAAGTATGGTGTAAAGTACATTTCGAAGAGAAGTTTAAGGTTATCTTCAAAATGATTGACTGATTCAAAGTAGTAGCTTGTCAGAGTATGAGAGGTTTGAGCATTGCAGTAAGCACCTCTTGCTGCAAAGTGATCACTTAAGTCTCCGCTTGCTTTTTTAAAGAGCTGGTGTTCAAGAAAATGGGCAACTCCTGCAGGGGTGTGTTGAAGTTTTCCGTTTTCTTTCCAGCTGAGATCGATACTTCCATAGGGAGCCGTAAAAAGAGCAAATTTTCCAGCAAAGCCTGGTTTGAGGGCTATGGTAACGTGTAATCCCTGGGGGGTTTGAAAAAGAAAAGCTCGTTCTTTGAGTTCTTTCGAGACAATCTTTTGGAGCTTGCCGGAAAGGCCTTTCAAAATTTTTGTTGAGTTCTGTTGTTGCGGCATGGTGTGAAGAGCCTTTAAAATCTATCTAAAAATTTGTTGTGAATCCCAGAGATGATCAGTGTTCCATGTGCCGTAAGCATGAACAATACCATAAAAGAGTTCGAGCAGACAAAGCTTTAGATTATTCTTAATGCTTCTAACACGAACTCAGGGGGAGCGAAAACACTTTTAGGATGATGATTTACAGATGATAAAGATATCCTCAAGCCCTTTTTAGCTTATAATGAATTTCGATTCTTGAGCAGGGATTTATGCTTGAAGTCTTATTCCCGGAATTTTGTTCTATAAAAGTACGTTTGTCCTTAATCCTGAGCTTTGAGTTTTCTATGGAAAGCTACCACACTCTTATAGGCCCTCGTCCGAACCGTGCTCAAAGAGAGTATTTGGCTGTTGGGAAGGTATATTCCAGTAAACAGTGGTGTCATCTTTGTTCTCTCTGGAGATGCTTTTTTGGAGTTGCTTTTGCTCTTATTTTACTTGGATCGTTTCAAACGAAAAAGCTTCAGGCTTTTTGGGTTGAAGAAGCTTGGTGTTGGTTACCTTTTGAGGAAAAATACTCATTCACACCCCTCCAAACACCAGGGTATCCTTTGTTGGCGTCAGGTTCTTATGGGGCAGCTGAAGTTCGCCTCTATGATTCAAAGGTTAGCCTTAAAGAACGTATGCCTTTTGGGAAAGAGCTCTCTTTCTCAGAGATCAACTCTCCTCAAGGCGTGGTGCTTGGAGAGTGTTTCCTTGCTGAGCATCAGCATCAGCTTGGGGTTGAGCTCCTTTCTATCAAAACACAGCAAAAGAGGTATCTGCTGGTTTTTGATGTGTCTTCTTCTGGGGGGGCTGGAGACCTTCTTTCGCTTGTTTCTGACTTTTTGGAGCAAGCTCGTTTTTTTGAACCAGAAGGGAATCAAGGCGCCCAAGGTATTTTGTTGCACTCGGGACGTTTTGTCTTGAGCTTACCTCGTTTTTTAAAGCGTTTGCCACTAAGGGGGGCTGAGGCTTTTCGGGGTATTATTCCAGAAGGTCTGACTTCAAAGACTCAAGTTGAAAAGGGAGCTTCAAGTCCCAGGCCAGAGTTGGTTGTTCGGCTTTTTACCCTCTTGAAATCTCAAGACTATCCCCATAAAGAGAGCTTGCAGTTTCAAAGTGAAGCGATTCTTGAACAGTTTGATTATCAAGCATTGAATAGTGAAAAGGTTGAGCTTTTTGACCAACAGCTTTATATTCGCCGTTATCAGGTGGGGGCTGAGGAGCAAGCAACTCTTCGCTATGCAGAAAGTCTTTGCTTTGAGCAGGGAGGTTGGCTTTCGATGCTTTTTATTGAAAGCTTGGATGCTGAGTATTTGAAGATTTTGAAAGAGCATATCTTGCCGTTGAGCTTAAGTTTGAAAGAACCTTTGGGTGAGCGTACTGCTCCTTATGAAAATCTTTCTCGGGTTGCGGGACTTGTGGCTCTTCAAAATACCCAGAACAGATTTTTTCTCGTGTTGCTTGATAAAGAAGGGCAGGTTTTAAGCTGGCAAGGGAAAAGTGTTGCTATCAGTGTGTTAGGCCCAAGGGCTGAAGTGCTTTTGAATTTTCATGTCGAAAGCTCAAGAACATTGAGCTTTCTTGAGGGGGTTATGCTACCGGAAGTCGCTCGAGGCGTCCAAGTGAGGCTTCCTCAAGGAGAAAAAGTAGAAGGGGTGATTCTTGAGCCTCCAGATTAAAAGTGTGTCTATGATTGCCATAGGGACTACAGGTTTGGGAGCAGAAACCAGAGTTTAAGTGGCAAGCAGAGGTTTTGCTGAACTTTCAGGTTATTCTTTACGTTTAAAATCTAGTTTTTAAAGTTTGGCGTTTAAAGTTGGGTTTCAGTGGACGTAAAAAAGAAGTATTATAAGCTTCAAGAAGTTTTGGTTGATTTAATTCTTTGTGCCCGAATATTGTCGTGGCCTTTCATAAAATAAAGCATAAGAAATACTTCTGAAGTAATAAGGCTGCTGGTAGCCAAGAATTTTTATGAAGGAAAGTAGTGCGGTTATGATTATAGCATGTGGAAAGTGTGGGACACAGTACGATGGTACGGGCATGCAGGCAGGTGCTCAGTTTCAGTGCAGTCAGTGTGGTGCGCTTGTAACGGTGCCTCGTCCAGCTCCTGCTGGTGTTCGGAAGGGCAGGGGGCCAGCGGGCGTAGAGCAAAGACCTCAAAACAGGGGGCCTAAGAGTACTGTTCATAGAAGTCGTCCAGCAGGACCACAAGCAAAGAAAACACCCCAAAATTTTCAGCGTTCTGGAGGAACCAGAGCAGGGCGTCCACAGGGAGCAACACGTTCAATGGGGCGTTCTGCTCATTTTCAGCAAGCCCAGAAGTCAAACACAGGCCTTTATATTGGTATTGGTGTTGGTGTGCTTGTGATGGTTGGTTTGGTTATTCTGGTTTTTACACTTCCAAATGGGAAAGGTGGTTCTGAACATGATGCCATCATTGCAAAAGTTATGACTTTTAGTAATCAGAATACCTTCTTGCTGAGCGAAGAGGAGTTCCAACAAGCTGAAGCTGCCTTAGAGAGCGTGGAGGCAGAAAAAGTTACTCTTTATCAAAACAAGCTTCGGATGGCGCAGGAATTTGCTCGGATTGAAAAGACAAACCAGGAAGCTGAGAAGATGAGGGAGTATCAGGATAAAGCTCGGGTTGAATTGGAAGAGCAGGCATTGGGTTTCTTTGAGGCTCTTAAAGCAGGCAAAACAGATGAGATGAAGCGTTATGTGGATGCACGAGCATATCGTAAAAACATTATGGGAAAGGGGCTGGTGCGTACATCTCCCTGGCGCGCTCCATCGAATAGTAAATATACCTTTGAGGTTATTGATGAAAGCCCAAAGTTCAACTGGGGTGATTATTACTCTGAGTCAGAACTTGTTTCGAAAGGCTTTGAGCATTTAAAAGATTTTTACGCTAAGCCTGATCTTCGTATTACAATGAAAAGTGATGATGGCGGGACTACGCTGGTTTCCGGTGTTCCTCCAGGAAGAGAGAACAGCACGGACCATTACCTTGGAACAGCAACGCTTGAAACTGAAGCCAGCGAAAAAGCTCTTGAGTTGCGCTTGCAGGGAAGATGGGGACAAAGTGCAAAAGTTGTGATGATTTATGATTCTACAGAGAAGCAGCTTGGGAATAAGCTTAATACGGCACGTATTCGAAATCAGCAGGAGCATGAGCAGGAAGAAGGAGTATCAGAAAACCAGGAGCAGAATAGCCAGAAGAGTAGTGTTGAGAATGAAAGTGAAGAGAAACCTCTCAATGATTCTTCTGAAGAAGAGAGTCATACGCAATTGCCTGAACCGCCAAAATATCAGGGAGAAGAGGCTGGCGAACTCGGTGTTTCTCCTGCCTCTAATGCATTGGCAAAAGCCGTTGATATGCTCCGGAAAGGCAGTAATGCCAACACTTATGCAAAGGATTTTCAAGCGGCAAACGAAAAGGAAAAACGGCGAACCCTTGGGGCTTGTGCTGATGTTTTGCTTAACCTTGCTCGTCAAAACAACCCGGTAAAAGAAGCGAGAGTTCTGGGCTATATGAGTGAATTTATCAAGCAAGCATTTCAAGATTGGAGCTTTGATCAGAATTGGATTGCTTATTTAAGTTATGCTCGAGATGGAACCACCATAGAAGAGTACGCCTGGCGTTATCATCAGGCCTACCTTGTTCTTGAGGGTGAGGGTTAAGCTTGTAGGAGATAAACTTTAAAATTTCTAAAAAAGAAGCTGTTTGAAGGGAGAAGATAATACTTGATCTGGCTTTTTTGAAAGAGTATGATTCGACCCTTTCGCTTTGAGAAGTAGAATAACCTTAAGAAAAGGCAGTTGTGAAGAGGAAGCAGTGTTATGGTTAAAATTCGTCTTACGCGCACAGGGCGCAAGCATCTTACGAAGTTTCGATTAGTTGCGGCGGATTCTCGCTCGCCTCGTGACGGTAAGTTCCTGGAAATCCTCGGAACGTATGATCCTCATGCTTTGACGGACGAACAAAAGCTTAATTTTAAGAAGGAGCGAGTCCTTCATTGGCTTTCTGTTGGTGCTCAGCCTTCGGACAAAGTTTGGGCATTGCTGCGACGGGTTGGTATTAATAAAGCAACCCGCAGAGAAGTTGCTCAGGCTCAGGCAGCGAGCTAACTTTTTCATCTGACATTTTTATTTTGAAATCCTTCTTCCCGAGCTTGAAGGGCTGTTCTCTTATGCCTTCATTTTTTTAAAGCTCATGTGAAGTGTGATAAAAAAATGTATACTAACACTATCGCGCTTGGGGGCGACCAGGTAGGTCTGGGCGTTTGAAGTATAAAATGACTTTTTTACGGTGTAAGATGAAGTGGAGTAAGATGTCTGTCTGAAGGTCGTGATTTGATTTGGTTTTTTATGGATTATTGCTTGGGGAAGAAAGTCAAGGAGTGGGGTTGTATATATTTTTAAAAGATTCTTTCCTTTGGCCCTTTCTATCCATGGGGTTTTTGACCCTTGGAGTTTTGGCTTGTGGACAGCCGCCTGAGCGTAATCTTGAACGTGACCAGGAATATATCCGTACTTTCAGCGCTACTCATCCAGATGGCAAAGAGGCTAAGAGCTTTTCGCCAATTACAGAATCAGTCCTGCTTCAGCAATGGCTGCGTGATCTTGATAGCCCGGACTTCCTGGACTTTTCCCAGGCAAAGAGCAACCTGCTTGTTGTTCATTATGATGCTTATGAGCTTTTCTTTTTAGACGATGCTTTTCCGCATAGCCTGCGAGGGATGAAGGCAAGTCTTGAAATTCTTTCGCGTATTATTTCATCACCACCTTTTGAAAAGAAAGAGCAGCGTGTTCAAAAGCAGGAAAAGCCAAAGGAAAATCAAAAAGAGCAGAAAAATCCTGTAGAAGAATTGCCAGCACAAGAAAAGGTCGTGAGTCAGGCCGAAAAAATAAAGCTCTTGCAGGTTCTTAAAACAAAAAGCTCTGAGATTCTCCTGATGTCATCGAGCTCAGATTCTTCTTCCAAGGATACTTTTTTAAGCTTAAGGCTTCAGGCCTTGTCGCTCTTTTCAAAACTACTTCTTAAGCCAGAGGTTGACAGCTCAGGTGAAGCGACCTTACTTGCCTGCTTGAAGGATCAAGAGCGTTTAATTCGTTGGAGAGCTAAGAATTTTCTTTTAAAACACCCTGACCTCTTAAACAAATTATTTCTCGATCAGATTTTGGTATTGTTCACTCATCATAACTTTGCTTTACGACTTGATACAGCCCGTTTTTTCAGTGAGCTTCATACGTTGCTTGCTCCGAATACCCCTGTGCTGCCCTTTTCTCCTCACGCTCCCGAGCCGGTCAGGGAGAAGGAGCTTGCGGCATGGAAGCAGTGGTTAGAGGGGGTTTCCCCTCTTCTTGCGGATTATGCTGAAAAAAAAGCTAAAAAGAAGTCTTCAAACAAGGCGCAATGAGAGTTTCAAACGTTCTAAAAGTATAGGCCTGTTTTCAGTCTTGCAATACAAAGAGCTTGAAACAAAGGTTTATAAAGAGAGGTTCCTCCATACCAAAGATTTCAGGTAGAGAGTACTATGAAATATTCTCAATTAAGATCGACTTTCTTTCAGCGAAAGCTGCTTTTTCTGATTCTTAGTTTTTTGGGGATCTTAGTTCTGGGGGTGGTTGTAAGCCTTGTACGTGCTCAACAACCTTCTCAGGGCAAAGAGAAAGAAGAGCAATCTCAAACCAGGAAAACGGAGAAGCAATCGGAATCAAAGCAGCCTGAGGCCAAAGAAACCCAAGGTGAAAAGGCTGCTGATACGGAGGGGAAAGGTCCTGATTTGAAGCAAGAGGATATCGTTTATTTTGATGGAGGCCGCGTGAAGGTCTTTATAGATCAGGAAGACGAGCGAATTGAGATTGAAACATTGTTACTTGAAACGAAGGGCAGTATTCTTGAATTTTTGTTGGCGGGGCTTGGCGGGCCATTTCATGAATCTTTGCTCAAAACAGCGGCTAAAGCCTATAGTATTCAGCAAGGCTTAGAAATTTTAGGCTATCGTGAAAGTCAGATCAAACCACGCTTTCGTGGGGATCCGCTGGAACTTCAAGGAGAGATGTTTGAACTTTCGGTTCGATGGTATGATCAATCAGGTCAAAAGCATGAGCATGCTCTTGAATCGTGGCTTTATAATCAGCGTCAACAAAAGTCATTAGAAGCAGGGGGGTGGGTTTTTACAGGTTCTTTAAGGGCTAATGCTAGCGAGGAAAAAGGCCGAGTGATGCTGCAAGCTGATGTGCTTGGGCATTTGATTGCTCTTTATCGAGACCCAAGCTCGCTGATAAATACCCCTCTTGCTGATGCCGTGCACGACAGTGCCTTTACGACTCATCCAAGCGCGCTCTATCCAGAGCCTGGAACACAGGTTATTTTGATTCTTCGCCATTTTCAAAAACCTGAAGCGTCCCCACAAGCAGCAACAGAAGCAGAAGAAAAACCAGTTTCGAAGCAAAATGAATAAGCGTGGATAGAAGCCAGAAATAAGCAGAAGGTCTGGAGACAAATAATTGAAATGAAGTCAGAACTTGAACAGGATATTTTTCGTTGTGTGCCTAAGCTTCATCGTAAGCTTCTGACGCGCTGGATTTTACGCCTGGGGGCTCTATGCTTAAGTCTTTATGCTCTTAGTTTCTTTGTTTTCAAAGCTTTTCTTGTTTTTACGGGGTTCAGAACTTCTCTTCTTGTGCTTTTTACTCTTCCCCTTGTAATTTTACTCTGTGTACTCATGCTTCACTTGTGGGTTCTCTCGAGCACCTCTTCTTCAGAGGATATCGTTTATTTTGATGGAGGCCGCGTGAAGGTCTTTATAGATCAGGAAGACGAGCGAATTGAGATTGAAACATTGTTACTTGAAACGAAGGGCAGTATTCTTGAATTTTTGTTGGCGGGGCTTGGCGGGCCATTTCATGAATCTTTGCTCAAAACAGCGGCTAAAGCCTATAGTATTCAGCAAGGCTTAGAAATTTTAGGCTATCGTGAAAGTCAGATCAAACCACGCTTTCGTGGGGATCCGCTGGAACTTCAAGGAGAGATGTTTGAACTTTCGGTTCGATGGTATGATCAATCAGGTCAAAAGCATGAGCATGCTCTTGAATCGTGGCTTTATAATCAGCGTCAACAAAAGTCATTAGAAGCAGGGGGGTGGGTTTTTACAGGTTCTTTAAGGGCTAATGCTAGCGAGGAAAAAGGCCGAGTGATGCTGCAAGCTGATGTGCTTGGGCATTTGATTGCTCTTTATCGAGACCCAAGCTCGCTGATAAATACCCCTCTTGCTGATGCCGTGCACGACAGTGCCTTTACGACTCATCCAAGCGCGCTCTATCCAGAGCCTGGAACACAGGTTATTTTGATTCTTCGCCATTTTCAAAAACCTGAAGCGTCCCCACAAGCAGCAACAGAAGCAGAAGAAAAACCAGTTTCGAAGCAAAATGAATAAGCGTGGATAGAAGCCAGAAATAAGCAGAAGGTCTGGAGACAAATAATTGAAATGAAGTCAGAACTTGAACAGGATATTTTTCGTTGTGTGCCTAAGCTTCATCGTAAGCTTCTGACGCGCTGGATTTTACGCCTGGGGGCTCTATGCTTAAGTCTTTATGGTCTCAGTTTTTTTGTTTTCAAAGCTTTTCTTGTTTTTACGGGGTTCAGAACTTCTTTTCTTGTGCTCTTTATTCTTCCCCTTACAATTTTGCTATGTGTGTTCATGCTTCAGTTGTGGTTTCTTTCAAGGATCTCTTCTTCAAAAGTATCAGCACTTCTGCGAGCTCTTTTTAAGCCACTGCGAAAAGCCCCGAGTTTCTATGATGCAATACTCTTTGCAGAAGCCTATGGTACGGGATCTGGAGCTTTGCCTCTAGTTTTTGAACGGGAGGATCTAAGGTGGCAAAAGAATAAGAAGCTTATTCCAGATAAGAAGATCGAGAGCTGCTTGCTTCACGAAGCTCAGGCAACTTTTTCAACGCTTTCTCACTTTCCAGCGATTCTTGACCGGGTGCAACGGTTTGGTCTAGGGCTGAGTTTTTTGTTGCTTATGGGGCTCTTTGCTTATCATATGTTTTATGCTCAAAATACGATTCAGAACACGGGCCAGGAATTTTCGAGCAGTTTAGGAGAGCAGCCGATTTCTGAAACGAAGTTAGCAGATCTCAAGCAAGAAGCACTTCGGGACTTTAAAGATTATCTTCGAACTCAGGTCACAACCCAAGATGCAACAATGAACAAAAGCAAGCTGCTTGGAGCTTATCGGGAAACATGGGAAAAACAAGAACGAGGGCTTGTTCATGCCCAGAGAGGTTTGAAGAGACTTCATGTGTTGAGTAAAAACCTTGAACAGAACCAACACCTGATTTCTCAAGAAATGGAAAAGCTTCAGGGTATACTTCGAGGGATTCCAAATTCTGGAAACCAGGATCTCTTTTTCGATGCTGAAAAAGATTCTGAAGAGCATTTTAAAAGCCTTGACCAAAAGGCTTTTCAAGCCATGCTGGAAAAACTTGACCATCAGCTTCAGACCATTGAAAATCAAGCTAAGTTCCTCAACCAACTTCCAGATAAGGAGCTGCTGGCAAGTATTGATGAAGAGGCTCAAGGTATTGGACAATTTAGGGAGAATGCTTCAGAGCTTGTTCTTCAACCAGCAACCCAAGATTTTTCAAGGCCGAGTGGAACTTTAGAATCGTTTTCATCAACACCATCATCAAAGTTGCAAGCCTCGGCTTTCTGGAGTTCTGATCGCTTGCCACAATCTCAAGCTCGCTTCTTTTCCTTTCAGCATAAAGAAGCGATGAAACACTATTTGAAAGCGCTTGAGGCAGATGCAGAAGAATAAAGGAGTACAAAGAGCAGAAATTGTTATCCTCTTTAAGAGGAACTCAACGTATCAAGTTGATGAAGTAGGTTTGTTTGTTTAAAGGAAAACAGGTGGCTTTAGGGGTTTATATTATTGGTGGACGAGGGAACGTTGCCTTAACGTCCTTCCTCGGGGCTTGTGGGATTCGGCGAGGAAAAGTTCCGAGTACGGGATTAGTCAGCGAACTTCCGGACTTTGCTGCTCTTGGTTTATGCTCACTGGATCAATTGATTTTTGGGGGCTGTGATTTAGTTAAGGAAGACCTCTATAAAAAAGCGGTCAGACTGAGTCAAAAAGAGGGCTTCTTGCCTTTGAGCTTGGTTGAAGAACTTCAGGAAGAGCTTAAAGGCTTTGATACTGAGCTTGATCAGGGGCTTGCTTTCAATTCAGAAGGCATGCCTGATGGAGGCTATGTTCAAGCGATAAAGGATTTTTCTGAGCTGCTTCAAAACTTTAAAACAAAACATAAGCTTAGAAGGGTAATTGTCGTAAACCTTGCAAGTACTGAAGCCAGCGTAACGCTTTCAGAAGATCATGTTTCCCCTGATGCGTTCAGACAAGCTTTGAACCAGAATAAACCAGGGCTTGCGAGTCAGGCTATGCTTTATGCCTGGGCTGCTCTTGAGCTTGGAATGCCCTTTATAAACTTTACGCCTAGCCAGGCTTGCGAGGTTCCAGCGCTTGAACAGCTCGCCTATGATAGGGGGGTGGCCGTTGCTGGGAAAGATGGAAAAACCGGCGAGACGCTTTTGAAAAGCGTGTTGGCGCCATTTTTTGTTCAACGGGCTTTGAAGGTGCAAAGCTGGCTTGCTACAAATTACCTTGGGAATAATGATGGTCGGATTTTGGCTGATCCTCTTTGTCGTTCGACAAAGCTGGGCTCGAAAGACCAGGCTTTACGCGCTATCCTGGGAGATGAACCTCATTTATCGACAGATATTGGCTATGCTCCAAGCCTGGGGGATTGGAAGACGGCTTGGGACTTGATTCACTTTGAAGGGTTTTTAGGAACAAAGATGACACTGCAATTCACCTGGCAAGGGTGTGATTCTGTGTTGGCGGCTCCGCTTGCGCTTGATTTGGTTCGCTTTGTTGACTATGCGGCTGAGCAGGGAGAAGCTGGGCCTTTGCCCTGGTTGGCAAGCTTCTTTAAATCTCCTCAGAATTGCGAACAACACGCTTTTCAAGAGCAATTTCAAGCGCTTGTAAAGCGGTTCCAGTAGCAGGGGAATCCTCTAGCCCTCTATTTTGAAACCCTTTGAAGTGGAAAAGCCCTTTATTATAGCACTCAAACGAAGGGCTATTTTGCAACCACAGTAGGGTGTTTTTCAGCCGCCCATTCAGGTGTGTAACCTATTGCTAAATAACAGCTTACGAATGCATCCAAAAATGTTTGGCCGGTTGCAAAATTCAATAATTATTTGAGCACTTCATGCCAAGAAAGGCCTGCGCCCAAAATATGATAAAAGTCACACTACGACCTCGATCACAAACAAAGCCTTTTGGTCTTATCGATAATAAGATTGGTATCTTCTGGCATGACAATCAGGTCACCAGCACCGTGGTCTCTAAACTCCTGCTGTTTTTGGGGACAGCTCTTTGAAGTGAAGACCAGAAGCTTTGGAAAGGCCGGGTGCTGACAGGAAAGAGCGTAGCACTCATCGAGGAAGTACTCGTCTAAAAGAATCAAGTCTACCCTGAGAACTTCCAGATAAGAGTGAAGGAAGGAAGTGAGTGCTCTCAACGACTCTGTGCTTCTTCGTTTTAG
>CAZJPQ010000020.1:0-52409 GCA_964548115.1 uncultured Planctomycetaceae bacterium | reverse complement strand
AAGCCAAAGCTCAAAGAAATGCCAAGGTGCCCAAGAGAGCCATGAAGTTCATGAACAAGAATGGCTCCTGTGCCAATGAATACAAGCATGAAGGTGCCTAAAAATTCAGCGGTCAGGGGCTTCAAATATGTTTTATTATTGCTGTGCGAGGACATACTAGGATTATTGGCCATACGTTTTCTTTTATGTTCACTCTTGTGATTAGCTTCTCAAGACCTCAACGTTTGAGGTCCCGATCATAAAAAGCTTAAACAAAAAACCGCCCTGAAAAAAGCAGCGGTTTTCTGTGAAGATTTGATAAATATGAGTTTTAAGGGTTTTGATTCTCCTGCTTGGCAAGAAATGAAAATTTTAAAGCAAAGAATAGAAATGCAAGAGCTAAAAGAAAAGCCAGCGCATGGTTGTTTTCGCCCACTGCTGATAGAGAGCAGCCACCGCCACTTCCACCACCACCGAGAGTTGGCAGGGAAGGCAAAGATCCTGAGCCACTGCTTAGTGATTCAATCGTAAGGGAAAACTGACGTGTGATGGTATCAAGGCCATCCGATACGCTCAAAGTAAAGCTATAGTTACCTGCACTTCCTTTAATCGGGCTTCCTGAGAAAATACCACTTGAATCAAAGCTCAAACCACTTGGAAGCTGGCCCGCAGCCAAGGCCCAAAAATATGGCACTGGCTGGCCTCCTGTTGCTTTCAAGCCCAGGCTGTAAGCAAGCTCTTCTTTGCCATTTGGAAGACTTGTCGAGCTTATAGCCAGCGGTTGGTTGCCTGTAGAAGCTTGACCTACAAAAAGAGTGTAGTCCTGCTCAACAAAACCAGCCTGGCTATCATCCAGCCGAATACGAAAGGTATGGTTGCCCTGCGTTCCAGCAGCTGGCGTTCCAACTATTGTTCCCTGGGTTGAGAGACTTAAGCCAGACGGCAATGTTCCGGAAACAAGGCTCCAGCTGTAGGGCTGTACTCCTCCAAGAGCACCCAGTGTCGCAGAATAAAGCACACTTTCCCGTGCATCGGCCAATAAAGCTGTGGTAATTGAAAGGCTTTGGGCGTTGATGTTAAGAGTCATATTTTTTTGTTCCGTAGTGCCCAGCTGATCACTCACCTGAAATACAAGGCTGTAACTTCCTGCACTCTGACTTTGAGGAGTTCCTGTGATACCTCCTGCAGAGGTGCCAAAAGAAAGCCCTGGTGGCAAGCTACCGCTGAAAATACTCCAGGTGTAGGGGGCAACCCCTCCACTGGCATTAAGCGTAACATCCTGATTTGAAGAATTCTTGTAGAGCACCCCTTCCTCACCAGCTGGCAGGCTGCCCGTGGTAATCTGCAGCGGGGTCGGTGTTTGGTTAAGCTTCAGCTGCAATGTTTTCGATAAGCTTTGGTTGTTCTGGTCTATAACGCTAATAGGAACATCCCATAAGCCGAGTGTCGTACCTGCAGGTGGAGTACCGCTCAGCTCTCCTGCGCTCGTAAGGTTAAGCCAATTCCAAACAGGGTCATTTGCATTTTGCTTCGACCAGGTATAAGCCGGGCTTCCTCCCGCAGCTGTTAATGAAAGAGGCCCCCAGGGAACTCCGATGTAAGCTTCAGGAACGAACGGACTTTGGGTTGTAATGGCATAAAACGTCGATACCTCCAAGTTATCAAGGGCAACCCATGTCGGGAAGCTATCCTCTCGCGCCCACTTCACAAGCCAGCGTAAACGAAAACGCAAAATACCAGAGCTTGCTTGAACACCTGATACCTGAAACTGTTCCTGTATAAATTGACCTTGAGTATCGCGATAAATTCCTTGAGCATTTGCCCCGCTGCCAGCAGCAACTTGCCAGCTCTGACCGTTATCATCACTCCACTCAAAGATAAAGTTGGCATGCCATGGGTATGAAGAAGGAATTGAAGAAGATGTTATCTTCAGGTCAAAAGCAACGTTAAAGCTTGTGACTCCAACTCCAGCTGCCCGCCATTCAAGAGAGGTTTGATAATTGGGATCCCCGGGCCATTGACTTGGATCATCGGCAATCGACTGTGTAACAGTCCAGTTGGAATCTCCGGGCTGCCCATCTAACTGTAAGCCCTGGGAACTACCAGAAGCTGCGGCCTTTGAAGAAAGCTGCGCCCGGGCAAGAGGGCCAAGGCCTTGGGTATAAGCATTCAGGTTCGTTTCAAAGTCGTCAAAAAATGGTAATGCTTGTGGTGCGCTGAGAATTTCTAACTCAAAGGTCTTGGTATGGCTTTTCCCCAATCCATCACTCACACTCACCTCTATGTTAAGAGTTGTCCCTGAAGCACTGGCTGGGGGCGTTCCTGTAAGAGTGCCCTGCTGAGCATCAAGGTTCAACCAGGCAGGCCACTGTGATGGCGTTGTGATAGACCACGCATAAGGAGCTTGTCCATAACTTGCAGCAAGCGTTTCAAGATAGGAAATGCCAACATCACCACTGGAAAGCTGTTGGTCTGTTATAATTCTGACTGTGTTTGGAACGTAATCAAGCCTGAGTGAAGGCACATAGTTTTGGCTTTCCTGGCCGCCCATATCATCAAAAGGGTAAGCCTCTGGGTCCTTCTGTTCATAACCATAGCCCTTTCGTCCTCGTTTTTGAGCTTTACGAAGATATACCCCACCACTTTGATTACCGTTAGAGCTCCAAACCTTACCATTAGTAGAAAAATCAACGAAAATACCACGAGTACCGTCCCACACAAAAGGTTGAGAAAAATCAAAGGTTATCCATTGCCCCGATAAAACACTTGCACTCTTAATAGTCTCTGGACCATAAACATCAACCCAGCCAAGACTGGTAAACGTTGCTGGCATTTGTGTTTCATTGGTATGTTGGATACGAATTCGAAAGTTTTCGTTATCGGTAATTGGGCCCTGGGGAATCTTAAGTTTCATGCTGAGGATCTGGCTGCCAGCATCAAGCCCTGCTGCACTGAGATCAGATGCGAGATAAAGGGCTTGAAAGCGCTCCTTTTCCGCTAAATCATCAAAAGGCAAACCTATTGTTTCGATTGCATTTGGGGAAAACACTTTTTCCTGGGCCCCTGTTAAAAGTTCTGTCTCCAGGGGAGCAAAGCTTGGAAAAACCGGTGCTTGATAAGCCTCTATATCCAAATTATCGATGGCGACAAAAGAGGAGTCAGTATCTTCCTCTGCGTATTGAACAAGCCAGCGAAAACGAACTTTGAGTGTTCCCTGACTTGAGTTAATATTGTTGAGAAGAAACTCTGTGCGAGTAAAGTTATTGCTGGTCTCTCGATAAATACCAATATCATTGCCTGCTGTAGCTGCTTTTTCAAAGGCAAGCTCCCAGTTTTGGCCTCCATCATCGCTCCATTCAAAAATCAAGTTGGAGAACCACGCCTCTTCAAAAGAAGTCGTGTGCTCTGGAGCTTGAATACGATAATCAAACGCAACTTGAACTTCAGACAACCCAGAAGCATCAAAAGTGCGCTCAATAACACCTTCATAGTCAGGATCCCCGGGCCATTGGTTTGGATCGTTTGCAACTCCTTTTGTAACACTCCAGGCCTTATTGCCCGGCTGGGCATCAAGCCTTAGGCCTGCTCCACCTGTTGATGCAGCATTTGCATGAATTCCTGAGCGTGCTTCTGCGCCTACTGTTTGCTGATAGCCTCCAAGAGTCAGCTCAAAATCATCGCTGTAGGGCAATGACTGGGGTGGGCCATCAACATAAAGCACCATGGTTTGGTTTGCTGTAACGCTATTCGAGTCTTCCGCCACTGCATCGAAGAGATAAGTCGTATGAGCGGTACCCGCAGGAGGAGTGCCACTGAGCACCCCACTACTCTGATCCAAGCTTAACCATTGTGGCAGGCCCAAACCGGTCCAGGTATAAGGCCCTGTGCCAAAGCCTGCCTGGAGCGTTTCCTGATACAAAACGCCTTCGTCCGCATCGGGTAAAATATCTCCATTAAGAATCGTGGGGTTTGATTGAATGGATACACTGTAATCTTCTGCCTCACCAAAGAGGTAGAGTTGACACGGGTTTAACTTATCGAAAAAATGAACCGTTCGAACCCGCATCCGGGTTGCTCCTGCAGACGCACTTGCAGGCACGGTAAAGGGCAACATTCCAAAGGCATTCGGTGCAAGCTTTACGACCTCTCCGATTTTTTCACCGACATCATCAAAGTCCCCATCCTGGTTATAATCAATCCAAGCCGCAACATTATGGTCTGCACCGACATACGTTCCAACCTGAACCTCCAGCGAATATGACCCCCCTAAGTCAAGGTCCGTTGAGAGATTTGTAAAATCTTCAAAGAATGGGGCTGAAGATGCTCCTGTATTATCATTTTGGATTGCACCAAGACGAACACTGTTGATAAAGTTGTCTGCTACAGTTCCATGAACATACTCAGGGTCACAATACGTCTGAGCCCACAACCCAGAAGTAACAACCAGGGTTCCAAAAACAAACATCAAAAAAAATCGCAGCTGTGCCATAGAAGTATCCCTACAAAAATATACACCAAAGAAATGTTTTTATGATCAATATAAGAACGAATAAGAATTTCGGAGAAATTTGCTCGCCTCCACAAAAGTGCAGGCGCAATATCCCCTTATTTTTGAAAACGCTTAGTGCTCCCCACCTCGATCACACTACGCACTCTTCAAGCAGGCTTATTCTTCAATTTTACGAAGCTTCGACACAAAAAGAAAGAACCAAAGCCCAACCAGACCCAGGAGAAATAGAAACTGAAAAGCGCTTGTTTTTGTGAAAGCACAACCACCACCACCGCTGCTACCACTCAAGAGCGCAGAACCACTGCCACCGCCATTGCTACTGCCACCACTTAAAACAGAAATTTGCAAGCTTAAATCCTGGGTCGCTGTCGCGCTGGCACTATCCTGAACCTGCACTCTGAAGTTCGTTGCACCCTGAGTGCCTAGAGCTGGGGTACCAGAAATCTCACCCGTTGAAGCGTTAAGGCTCAAACCCTGAGGCAAAGAACCCTGCACGATACTCCAGCTATAAGGAGCTGTACCTCCACTGGCGCCTACAAAGGCACTGTAGCTTATATTTTCTGTTCCTGAAGCCAGCGTTGTGGTTGTCACTGACAAAGCAGGACCGCTTCCCGATGCGTTAACCTGCAAGCTCAAATCCTGGGTAGCCGTCGCGCTCGTACTATCCTCGACCTGCACTCTGAAGCTGGCTGTTCCCTGAGCGCCTAGAGCTGGAGTACCACTAATCTCACCCGTTGCAGCGTTAAGCGTTAAGCCCTGAGGCAATGAACCCTGCACGATACTCCAGGTATAAGGGGCTGTACCTCCACTGGCGCCTACAAAGGCACTGTAGCTTATATTTTCTGTTCCTGAAGCCAGCGCTGTGGTTGTAACCGACAAAGCAGGGCCACCGCCTGACGAATTTATTTGTATATTCAAATCTTCTGTTGTAGTCGTACCTGCACTATCCTGAACCTGAACCTTGAAACTGGCTGTTCCCTGAGCGCCTAGAGCTGGGGTACCAGAAATCTCACCCGATAAAGCATCAAGCACCAGCCCCTGGGGCAAAGAGCCCTGAACAATGCTCCAGCTGTAAGAAGGAGTTCCATTCGTTGCTACAAGTTTTTCGCTGTAGAAAATTCCTTCTTGACCATCGGGCATACCTGTTGTTGTTATCTCAAGGGCTGCAAGATTTCTCTTCACTGTATAAGAATGAGTAGCTGTTGCTCCTGTACTATCCTCTACTTGAACCTCAAAATTAAAAACCGATGAACTTCCGTCTACGACATGGCCAGAAAGTTTTCCTGTGTTGGCGCCCAATGTCACTCCAAAAGGAAGTATCCCAGATATATGTGTCCAGGTATAGGGTGCTGTTCCTCCCGTAACACTTAATGTTTGGTCATAATTATCATAGAGAACTGCGTTCGGAAGAAGTGCTGTTGTTATTTTGAACGCCGCTGGAGGAAAAACCCAATACTCAAAACTCTCACTCACTGAGTTGTTATTTGCATCTGTCACCTCTATCCATAAAGCATAGTTTTTACCCGTTGGGCTGCTCGTTCCAGCTGCAGGAGTGCCACTAATTTCACCGGTTGCAGGATTAAGACTCACTCCTTGGGGGAGTGATGAACCTAATGTGACTGCCCAGGTATAAGGAGCCAATCCTCCCGTAGCCTGTAAAACAACTGGGTTGTTAGATCCATCAAGATAGGCTTGGGTTTCTGTTGCATCGGGTAAACGACTATTATTCACGATATCAAGTTTACCAACATCAACGATATATGCTTTCGCTGTTACTGCACTGCCTGCGCTATCTTGAACTGAGGCGGCCAATTCATAAGTATTACCATTTGTTCCTGCAGGAACAGTGCCTGTTATCTCGCCAGTATTGGCATCAATATCAAACCATTTCCATATTCCCTTATTTGGGGTTGCTTCTGCCCAAGTATAGGGCGCTACGCCTCCAGAAGCCTGCAGCTGAACTGGCCCAAATGGTACGCTTTCGAAAACATCTGGAATTGATGGTGGGCCAATGGTAAGGATTGTTGGCTGGGTTGTCGTAATCCTTAAATCATCTATACCCACAAGGGTCGTAAAAATATCCTTAAAAGACCAGCGGGTAAGCCATTGAAAACGAACCTTTAAAACGCCTCCTGCCTGAGTGGTATCAACATTATCAACGCGAAAAGATGTTGTGATAAACCCGTTTGTATCACGGTAAATACCTTGGGCGTTTGCTCCGTTGCCCGAAGCTATATTCCAGCTCTGTCCGTTATCATCACTCCACTGAAAAACTAAATTTGAGTGCCAGGGATAAGAAGCCGACGCTGCCTGGTCAGCAAGTATCCTTAAATTAAAAGTGACATAAAACGAAGATACTCCTACTGCTTCAAGAGAACGCTCGATGATAGCAAGATAGCCTGGGTCTGTCGCTGCCCATAAAGTTGGGTCATCCGCTTCTACAAAAGTAATCTCCCAATCAGTATTTCCAAGCTGACTGTCGAGGGTCAATCCCTTGGCACCCGAGCTCGCACCCCTTGGGTTCATACTAAAGCGAGCATCCTCTCCAATAAAGTGCTCATAAGCATCTATGTTTCCTTCAAAATCTTCGGTATATGGAAGCTGTCCCAAGCTTCTAATACGCAACGTATACCCTTCGGTATAGCTTGCTCCTACACTGTCATCAATCTTGACATCAACAGTGAGATCTGTTCCCGAAGTGCCTGCTGGAGGCGTACCATTTAAAAGCCCAGTACTTGGGTCAATGTTCAACCAAGCAGGCGCACCAACAAGTGACCAGGTATAAGGGGCTGCTCCGTGAGACCCTCTAAGCTCGCGTTGGTACGGCACGAGTTCCATAGCCGTAAGGGATTCAAAATCGGTGCTTATCCCTAATAGTGGTATGATGTTGACAGTGTAATCCTCAGTCTCCCCCGCCAAATAGTTATCACATGCCAACATATCTGGCTCACTGTAAGCCTGTCGTACCCGCATTCGTGTTGGGCCAGCAAGAGCTTCTTGAGGCACTGTAAAGTTAAAGGAAACATAATGGCCGTAATCAATGCTTGTCGATTGAGCAATTTTTTCACCTGCATCACTAAAATCACCATCCTGGTTATAATCTATCCAAACTGCAATATAACCTGCATAAGTGTTACGGTGACGTTTTACCTGGATCATATGGGTACTACGAACCTCAAGGTCCGTCGACATATGAGTGTAATCGCTGAAATATTCTGGACTTGATCCAAAAACTCCTGTGTTGAGAGTTTGAATTGTGCCCAATGTCACATTTTCTATGGCATGGACGCTTATTCCACCACCACCAAGAGAATACTGCGGTACACAGTACTGCCCTTGGCCATAAAGCGCTTGAGAGGAGAAAAACCCTGCAATAAAAGCAACAAAAATAAAAAGGGCTTTTTTCATGGATATATTCCTTTAATAAGGACGGCTTAATATCTACGCCTTTTTTGAGTGGCGTCTCTTCCGATAAAAGTGCGCGAAACAAACACAATGTTCATCGTACAATTACAGAACAAAATAACGGGTAGAAAACTTTTAGAGCTTAAAAGCCCAATGAAAAGCAAAATAGAATCTGTTTCATAACACAAACTCTTGGAAAATAAGACTCATTCCTTTTGCTTTTAACTTTTGAGATCATTCTTTAAGGCTGGAGAGTAACGCTTCAATAAAAACCGTAATCAGAGCAACTAAATCCACAATCGTATAAATCGCACAAAATTTTACTTTGAATTCCTTCAGGCGTAAAGGGTTTTCCCCTAATTTACTCAAGATAAAAGTAAGTACATGCCCTCCCTCTGCTCTTAGTCCAACTCCAATTCCTTGCTTTCAAGAAAAAATATGTATTCATATGCCTGAGCAAGAAAAACAGGGTCCTGGCTTTTCTTTATCTCTTTTTTTAACACCTCAATGATCTCTTTATAATAGGCTCTGCCCCAAACGATCATTTTTTCAGGGCTCTCTTCCTGAAGCAATTCAAGCCCTTGAAAAAAAGATTTTATAAGCTCCAGGCCTGCTTGTTTTTCTTCTTTTTTATTTTCTGTAATAGAAAGAAGAAGTTTTGAGAGATCCGCTTCAAGGGCTCGGGCAAGCCCTACTTCTTCGGGTCTGCGCGACTGCATCGCCTGTTCATAAGAGTCCTCGTAAGTTTCAGCTTGCCATGGAAACAAGCTTTTCATCCTTAAAAACGCCTCGCCTTGCGGGTATGCTCGGCTTTCGGGTGAATAATAGTGCTTTGATTTCTTCTCAAGCTTTTCATGAATAAGTATGGAAAGTTCCTTTTCTGGGTTGTGCTGACCATCGAGATAAAAAAGCTTTATCTTTGGATTCAGGTTCTCACGAGCTTTTTTGCGCACAGCAAAATAGGAGTCATAAAGTATAGCTTCGATTAAGGCTTCGGCTTCTTTGTAGCCTTGTGCTTTTTGGCCTAAAAGTGTTACTGCTTTTAAACGTGTTCTATTGTTTTCGGACTTTAAATAGGGCAAAAGATCGTTTTTTAAGTCTGCCCCTGGCCATAGCACAATTTTTTCAAGCAGATAAATACGTTCGTGTTCAAGACGGCCTTGAATCTTTTCCAAGCATGAAAGAGAAGCTGGGTGCCAATAGGATAGGTCTTTCTCCTTCTCTTGTTTGCGAATAATATCAAGCAGCTCAAGGATGTTTTGGAACGTATCAAAACTCAAACCTGCTTCACTTTCGAGTTTTGCTAAAAGGGCATCACTGGCTTCTCTTCCAAAAAAAGGAATGGTTCCCCGCAAGCCCCGGATCAGAAGGGTGCTTGAAACCCCAAGCTTGGAAAAAAGGAATTCCAGGTTCCCTTCTTCCACAAGTTCACGACGAGCATCTCTCACGACCTGGAGATTCTCACCAACAGCCCATAAGGTTGCTTTGCTCCATAACTTTTCAAGTTCTTCAAGGGCTAAGTTTTGAGGGTTCAAATGAGCTTCTGGTTTTGCTGATTGAGACTCTACTTCTTGATTCGCACTTGGTTCTTCTGCACTGCCTCTTGCAAGTTGATCTATGCGTAGAAAGTCAACTCTCCCTTGCTTTGGTCCTTGGTCCTCTTCGGCCTGAACATCCATTACCATTCCATAGCTGCCTCGGCAATGCCAGAGCCCTTGAGAGACTGGTGCGGTGTAAAAGTCTTTCCCACCACCATCGATTAAAAAACCAATTGAATTATTAGTACCGCCTCCTATGCCTTTCTCATCAATGCTTGCATAACTATCATTGCCCGAAGCATCATAAAGAAGAGCAACAGAATTATTTAAGCCCTGACCAATACCATTAGAAAAGTAACTATCGTTCCCTCCCTGATCAATCAACCAGCCAACGGCATAGTCATGGGCACCGCCCGTTCCAACGCCATGAGGGTTAACATAATGATCATTGCCACCCTGATCAACAAGGATACCTGCGGACAAATGGATACCCGCACCCTGACCGTATTGAGTAAGGTTCCAGCGGTCATGCCCTCCTTCATCCCAGGCAATTCCAAGGGCGTACCAATAGCTTGATCCCTGACCATAAACCTCTGCGCTATAAAGATCATTACCATTACCACGATCAACAATTAAGCCAATCCCGCCAGCATACCTTCCGTAGCGTGACCCAAAACCAAAGCCCTGACTTAAGCTTTGGTAATTATCAGGCAGTAAAGGACGATGGGGATAAACCCCTCCAGCATAGTAGGTATCTGCACCCCCCTGGTCTTCAATCCGCCCATAGCCCATAACAAAACCAAAGCCCTGACCATAACGAGCACACTGATAACGATCGTTGTTCTCGCCATAATCATAAAGTTCACCCCAACCGCAAAAAGCTGCTCCTTGAGCAAACTGCCCCGAAGTATAACGATCTGAGCCCTTATGATCGATCAGGTGAGCACTCCCACACCAAGCCGCTGCAAGTGAGATGTCCTGCCCAGAGTAGACATCATCTCCGCCAAAGTCTTCCAAGAGCGCAAAACCTCCTAAAGCAGCGCATGGACCGTGTGCATATTTTGGAGCCTTCGAAATATCTCCTCCCTGCCATCCCTGGTAACGGTCATTGCCCTGGCCAAAATCAAAAAGGGCACAAAAAGGAGAGCCTTCACCAGCAGCGCAAACCGCTCCTGAGTACTCATCATCTCCACCAAAATCGATCACTATGAGAGGTGATTTCTGATAAAAATGTTTCGTGTTTCCCTTACTTGCAAAAACAAGTTTTTGTTCTTCCTCAAGTTCAATCTCCAAGCTTTCTTTGTCATTCCAGAAGCTTTCCTTTTCAAGTTCTGATAAAGAAGAAAAAAAAGCCTTTATACGTAAGGCAAAAGCCTGGCTTGCCCTTCGCCAACGCCAGGAAAGCTTTTCAAGAGCCGGAGCTACCTGTTTATAGCTCTCTCTCTCCTGGTCTTCTTTTTTCAAAAATCGAGTTAAGAATTCATGGATTAAAAGCTCGCTACCCTCAAGGATATTTCTTCTGTTAATCGATTCAAAAAGCAAAAAGAGAGAGGATGAAACAGCTATTTGCCGTTCCAAACGCTTTCCACCAAAAAGCTCCTGAAAATCTTCAGTGCACTCATTATAGAAAACCTTAAAAAGAACGAGCTCACGGATAAGAGAAGAGACTTTTTCTGCCGGTATTTCTCCTTGTAAAAAAGATAGGGAATTTTCAAAACCTCGGGTTTGTTCTTTTACCCACTCTTCCTGAGCGCCTCCTGCTTGAAAAAACTCCTCTTCCAAATCTTGTAAGAGTATTTCCCCTTTTTTTTCTTCCAGGTCATTTTGCTCAACAAGGCTTGATGCAATATCTGGTAAAGCAGCTGGTTGGTCCATAGCAGTTATAAGAGCTGGTAACTGATATGGGATATCTCCTGCCAGGCGTTTTTCAAAATTTAAATCTTCAGGAACAAGTCCTACTCCCTCAAGACCTTTTTCAAATAGTGTCCAAAACTCCTGATCGAGCAATTTTTGAGAAGCAGCTTTTTCTTCTCTTTTCTCATTTTTATTTTCTGCTTGGCTCCTTTGTGTTTGATAACCAAAGATCAAAAAACAAATACTCAATCCGAGAAAGAAGAGGTTTTTTTTGCTTCTCTTTTTACTTTTCTTTTCACATTTCATCTATGGATTTTGCTCCCTATCTTTGGGCTTAGCTCCCGTTTTTAAAACTTTGTGCTCTTTTTATTCATAAAAGAAATTTCTTACTATATACTTTTGCTTTCGTAAAACAGGCTTTCAATGATACACCAGAATCCAATAATAAAAAAGCCACCATCAAAGAAAGGGATTTCATTATGGATAAAAAAACTCCTGATAAAACTCCAGACAGCTTAAATACTCTTATCCAATCATCCCTGAACCAGGAACTCAAGAACTCCCCTGCCTGGAGTAAAAACGTTGCTGCCATGCAGGAAAAAATAAACCTGGTCGAAGAAACAAGTAAAAAAATCATGCTTGGTGGAGGTGAAAAAGCTATTCAAAAGAAGCAAGCACAAGGGCTTTTAACCGCTCGGCAGCGAATTGCTGAACTTTGTGATAAGGATAAACCTTTCACTGAATGTGGACTTTTCGCTGGATATGGCATGTATGACGAATGGGGCATCCAATCAGCAAACGTTGTTACTGGTGTTGGATACGTTCAAAATCGTCAGTTTATGATTATTGCAAATGATTCAACAATCAAAGCTGGCGCCTACGTTCCCATGACTGCTAAAAAGATCTTGCGAGCCCAGCGAATTGCAATGGAAAATCATCTTCCCTTGATTTATCTAGTGGATAGTGCTGGTGTTTTTCTTCCCCTGCAGGATGAAGTCTTCCCAGACAAAGACGACTTTGGAAAAATTTTCGACTACAATTGTCGCCTTTCTGCCATGGGAATTCCTCAAATATCTGCTGTTATGGGGTTATGCGTTGCTGGGGGTGCTTATCTTCCAGTAATCGTTGATCACCTTATCATGACAAAAGGGAGCGGACTTTATCTTGCTGCTGCTGCCCTTGCTAAAGCAGCAAAAACAACCGCCAAAGAAGTCAGCAATGAAGAAATTGGTGGCGCTGAAGTTCATGCCACAATTTCTGGCACAACAGACTGGGTTGCCGACAACGATGATCAAGCCCTTAGCATTATTAAAGATATTGTAAGTCGTATGGGAACATATGAAAAAGCATGCTTTAATCGGGAATCTGCAGTTGAAAGTCCTCTTTACTCTTCAGAAGAATTGCTCGGTATAATTCCTGAAAACCCTTACCAGGGTTATGATGTACGCCAAGTTCTTGCTCGAATCCTTGATGGCTCAGCCTTAAACGAATACAAAAAAGAATACGGGAAAACTCTGGTCTGCGGTTATGCCCGAATTGGAGGATTTTCCGTAGGTATTCTAGCAAACCAGAAAGAAACCATTCGCCACAAGGATAAACCTTGGGAAACTGGCGGGGTTATTTATCCTGAGTCAGCAAGCAAAGCAGCACGCTTCATCATGGATTGTAATCAATTACGGATTCCACTCGTTTTTTTCCACGACGTTAACGGCTTTATTGTTGGTCCAGAAGCTGAACATGCCGGAATCATCCGACATGGAGCAAAAATGGTGAATGCTATGAGCAATTCCATAGTACCCAAATTTTCTGTTTTGATCGGAGGAAGCTTCGGAGCTGGACACTATGCCATGTGTGGACGAGCTTACCGCCCACGCTTAATAGCAGCTTGGCCAAACGCCCGCTATGCTGTCATGAGCGGTGAGTCTGCAGCGAACACATTACTCTCTTTAAAAATAAGACAGCTCAAAAGCCAAGGCAAGGAACTCAACGAACAAAAACAAAAAGAGCTTCTGGATCAAATAAAACAAAATTACACCGATGCTATGGAACCGAGCTATGGAGCAGCAAGACTTTGGCTTGATGCTATTATTGATCCTCGAAAAACTCGCGACTATCTGATCCAAGGACTTAAAATAGCTGAACATAAACCCATAACAGAAAAATTTAAAACTGGAATCCTTCAGGTTTAGTATTTTCCACTCATTTTCCCCAAGGTTTTAACTTTTGGTTGACCTTGTTTATATTTTCTTAATAAAGGGTCTCTTTTGCCTGCATAAATATTTGTTTTTATGCTTTTATTTTTTGCTCTATTCTATTGCTTTAATATTTGCCACTTTAAACTTATATTTATGCTCATTTTATGAACACTTTTCAAGTTTTTGAATTGCGCTTAAAAGCGCTTTTTTCTTGCTTTTCAAAGAGTTTCTGTCTTTATAACAAACTATATGAATATGATGTATGATATTTATTTTATATAAATACTTATCATATATGAATACCTTAAGTAGACTCTTAGATTCTTAAACAAAAAACTTGAACATCAGGAGAATTCAATCATGAAGATAGAGATTGATAGAAAAGCTCTATCAGACGCAATGACAACCATAACAACGGTTATTAACTCTCGTCACGTCAATACTATACTTCATAATGTCCTGATAGAAATAAAAGGACATGTCTTAACACTTAAAGCAACTGATCTTGAAATTTCTGCTCAATGTACAATTCAAAGCGAAAGTTCAGGAGAAGGAAGATTTTTAGTTAATGCTTTACGCTTAGCTGGACTTTTAAAAGATTTACAATCAGATAATATTCAGGTTGAGTATAAAGATGCTCTTGTTTATCTTCAGTCAAAAAACGATAAGGTTACGCTTCAAACCGCTGATGCTGAGGATTTTCCAAACTTTCCTCTCTTTGAAGAAGAAATATCCTTTAAACTTCAAAGTTCAGATTTGCATCGATGTTTCACTCAAACAGCAAAATCTGTTGCTGGGGAAAAAGGACGATTTGCTCTTAATGGCGTCCTTATGAAACCAAAAAAAGAAGGTGTTGAGTTTTGTGGTACTGATGGAAGACGCCTTGCTTATTGCCAGCTTCTCAACGAGAGTAAAGAATATTCTTTTTCCATCATCATTCCTCGACGAGGGATTGAGCTTTTTTCAAAAGCGAGTGCTCGATTTTTAGATGAGGATATTCTTATTTGTCCAAGAGAGAATGAAATCCTTGCTCGGGTTGGGAATACGGTGATTTCAAGCCAATTAGTAGAAGGAGAGTATCCGGATTACTGGTCAGTTATTCCTCAGGATAACGACAAAAAATTTATTGTTCGTCGTCAAGAACTGCTTCATGCTCTGCGGCTTGTTGGCCATATGATTAATGTAGAATCAAGAATGGTTATTTTTAATCTTGAAGGAGAAGAGCTTTTACTTAAAACTCGCTCCCATAATACTGGCAGTGCTGAAGCACGAGTTCCTATTACCTATAGCGGGGAAGCTGCTACTATAGGTTTTGATCTTCGTTATGTGATTGATGGTCTTGAACTCATGAATGAAGAGGATGTTATTTGTGAGTTTAAAGATAATCAGCGCGGAGCCATTTTTCATTCAGGTAAAAAAGAAGAATTCTTTTACGTTGTAATGCCCCTTGAAGGTGAATAAGCCTAAAATCTAAGGATTACCATAGAGCTGAGCAATCCGATTTGCGTCGTGGGAAAGAAGCTTGAGGGATTTGCTGGAGAGTGCTACTTGGTATCCTTGTTTTTCAAGGTACTCTGTAAGCATTAGAGTGTTAAGGTTTCCTGTAAGGTTATCTTCTGCAAAAGGGCAGCCGCCAATTCCACCAAGTGCTGAATCAATAAAATGACATCCCCCCTGCAAAGCAGCGTCAACTTTAGGTTTAAAATTATCAGGGCGACTGTGAAAGTGGGCTGTTATCGTTTCGTTTGGAAATAACTTTGAGCATTTTTTGAAGAGTTGGTAAATGTCTTCCGGTTCAGCTTTTCCAACAGTATCTGCTAAGCTGAGAGCGTCTATACCCATATCAAAGCAGCGTTTTGCAAAAGCTATGACTTCTTCAGGATTATAATTTTCATTGTAAGGATTTCCAAAAGCCATCGAAAGATAGCAGATGATTTCTACTTTTTCCTGGTGAGCTTTTGGAATGATATTTTTGAGTTCATCCCAACTTTGATCCAAAGTTTTCCCGAGGTTTCTTTTTTGAAATGTTTCATTCAAGGAGAGTGGATAACCTGCGGCTCTTATTTTCTTTGGTTTTTTTGAATTATTATTGCAATCTATAAGTCTTTCAAGCCCGCGTATATTTCCAATGATGGCAATTAAATAGGTATCCTCTGGAAAAGTGAGAGCTTGAAAAACATCTTCACTGTCAGCCATCTGTGGAACAGCTTTTTTTGAAACAAAACTTGCAAAATCAATTCTTTTTATACCTGCTGAAATAAGCTTTTGGAGATAAGTTATTTTTTCCTGAGTTGGAATTTGCTTTGGTAAAGCTTGAAAAGCATCCCGAGGACATTCAGTAAGTGTAATAGCAGGTTTCATGTATTTTGTCGTGTGTGATTTTAATTAAACGTCTTCCAACCCTTTTTCCTCAAGGGATGAAACAATATCATCGGCTCGACGTTCCTCAGATCTTGCTAATTCTTGATCTTCATTCATGATTTTAACAACGGATACAATAAAGTCATCTTCGTTGACTTTCATTAATCGAACCCCTTGGGTTGCTCGTCCGATTACACGAATGCTCTTATTGCTGACGATACTTCTTATGACCGTTCCATTTCTGGTGATCATCATAATCTCATCGCCTTCAAAGAGAGATTTTGCTCCAACAACATCACCATTTCGTTTTGTTGCTTTGATGTTAATTAATCCTTTGCCACCTCGTTTTTGAATACGATATTCTGTAAAAGGTGTGCGCTTTCCATAGCCATTTGAACATACGGTAAGCAGTGTTCCTTTTCGGTTTACAATAGCCATGTCTACAACACTATCATCTTTACGAAGGCTAATACCCCGAACACCAGCAGAAACTCGACCCATTCTACGAACATCACTTTCTGGAAAGCGAATAGCGAATCCTTTGTTTGTAGCAAGGATGATCTCGTCTTCACCATTGGTTGTGGCAACATCAATGAGACGATCTCCCTGGTTAAGCTTAATGGCTCGAATACCTTTTTTCGTAACGTTTGAATAAGCTGTTAAGGCTGTTTTCTTTATGAGTCCATTAGCGGTACAGAAAATAAGGTTTTTAGCCTCTTCAAAATTACGCACTTGAATACAGGCACTTACTCGTTCATGATTTGAGATGTTAAGTAAATTTACTAATGCTCGACCCCTGGCAGTACGGGTAAATACTGGAATATCATAAACCTTAAGCCAAAAGAGTTTTCCAAGAGAAGTAAAAATCAGAAGGTAATCATGAGTGGAAGTTGCAAAGAAACTTTCAATGAAATCTCCCTGTTTTGTTTTTCCACCCTGGATACCCTTTCCTCCTCGACCTTGAGAACGGTATGAGGTTAATGGTACTCGCTTTATGTAACCTTCATTACTTAGGGTTACGACCATTTCCTCATCAGGAATAAGATCTTCAACGTTAAAATCTTCAATGTCTCCCTCGATCAGGGTACGGCGCTTATCGCCATGGGTTTTTTTAATATCTTTAAGATCATTTATAATCATCTCAAGAACGCGCTCTTCTCGTCCAAGGATGTCTTTAAGATCTTCTATCTCTTTCATGATAGCAAGATATTCATCATCAAGTTTTTGACGTTCGAGACCAGTAAGCCTTTGAAGACGCATATCAAGAATAGCATTTGCTTGTTCCAAGGTAAGAAAATCACCTTTGCCTGGCTTAACATTGACAGCTTCCCCAGATTTATTGATCGTGATTTCGGCTTGTACTTTCTGCATCAAGTTTGAACGAGCACTTTCAGTATCAGGTGAACTGCGAATGAGCTTAATAACAAGATCAAGATCTCCTAAAGCTTTGATAAGACCTTCTAGAATATGAGCTCGTTTTTCAGCCTTATTAAGCAAGAAAATAGTACGGCGCTTAATAATTTCTTTACGGTGTTCTCGATAATGTTCAAGAACTTGTTTTATGGAAAGTGTTTCTGGACGACCGTTAACAAGAGCAATAGTGATAATAGAGAAACTTGACTGAAGCGTCGTGTACTTGTAAAGGTTGTTAAGAATGATGCGAGCATCTTCATCTCGTTTAACATCTATTGCAATTCGCATTCCTTTTCGATTTGAATGGTCTTGAATATCTGAGATACCAGTAAGCTTACCATCTCGAACAAGCTGAGCAATTTTTTCTATTAACGATGTTTTGTTAACTTGATAGGGAATTTCAGAAATAATGATACTTTGCTTACCATGTTTGCCCTGTTCGATTGAAACCTTACCGCGAACTTTTACAATTCCTCTGCCGCTCTTATAAGCATCGACAATGCCTTTACGACCGCAGATGATGCCTCCAGTTGGGAAGTCAGGTCCAGGGATGTACTTTAAAAGTTCAGAAATTTCAATATCAGGTTTTTTAATCAATGCAATAGTCGCATCAACCACTTCTCCAACGTTGTGAGGAGGAATGCTTGTTGCCATACCAACAGCAATTCCACTTGCTCCATTACAGAGTATATTTGGGAATTTTGAAGGCAGAACCGTTGGCTCTGTTCGGGTATTATCGTAGTTATCAACAAAATCAACCGTATCCTTGTCGAGATCTTCAAGTATATCCATAGCTACTTTTGTCATACGGGCTTCTGTGTATCGCTGAGCAGCTGGAGGATCTCCATCAACAGTTCCAAAATTTCCCTGTCCATCAACAAGCAAATAGCGAGTGTTAAAGCTTTGTGCCATACGAACCAAGGTTGGGTAAATAACCTGGTCACCGTGAGGGTGATAGTTTCCAGAGGTATCACCAGAAATTTTAGCACATTTACGATATTTGGCGTTTGGGCCTAATCGTAAATCATTCATTGCTACCAGAATTCGACGTTGAGAAGGTTTGAGTCCATCCCGCACATCAGGTAGAGCTCGGCTGACAATGACGCTCATAGCGTATGTCAGGTAACTTTCCTTCATGTCGTCTTCAATAAGACGTTCAAGGACACGACCACCCTCGATGGGATTTTGAGAATTTTCTTTTTCTGCCATGGAATAGCTATTTCTTTAATATATGTGTATGATAGTCAGGGATGTTCTTATCAAAATGGTTTACATATAACATAAGTGAAAGCAAAGCATATTTTAACGCTTCATAATAAAGCCTCTTTTCCAAGAATAAAGGGCTAGCATTGCATTTAATATGATTTTTTATTTTTTATAGGCTGTCATATTTCAAGAAAGAAAGTTGTAAGAAACTTTTAATAATTAAAGAAATGGAAAGTTAAAGGGTAAGGAGCCAATGCTAAAAAATATTTTGTTTCTTTTTTTGAGCCTTTTCTTTGGAACATTTCTTCAGGCCCAACTGAACATTGATTTCACAGACCACGGTAGTTTCGGTTCATATAACATCACAGAAGATCCTGGAAACCTCAGTAAAATTGCTCCTAATGAATGGTGGATTGATCAGGTTGAAAACGATGAGTGGATTATATTGACCTGGGTTGATATTCGTGATGGTGATAATTTTGATAATTCCAGTGGGACACCAGGCCAGGATAATCTCGTAGATATTTACATTCGTTATTATTGGGCAACAATTCATAAACCAACGGGAACCCGTTCTTCACCGGTTGCCTTTGGTACTCCAATAGCCCATTTTTATAACCAAAGCATAGGTAGTTGGTCTGGTGTTCAACACGATGATTGGATAACGTACAAGCCAGTAGTAACATTTACGAAAGCACCTCAGGGAGTGGCCAATGCAGAAGATGCTGCAATGCTTGTGTATCCGGCCATAAATACTTCAACAACTCCGAATGTGATAGAAGTTTATGGTGTTTTCCTGGAACTTGATCAAAGTACATTGCCACCGAGCTGGAACGAGAATGGCTCAAGGAATACGACAAATCTTTCAGAGTCTGACGGTGCTACCCATAACCCAGCACAGTTTCCCCAAACAAGGTGTATGAACCCGGATGTTACCTGTCTTGATGATGGTAGAATTTTAGTTGTTTGGACTTCAGATAACTTTACGGGAGATATAGGAGGCAAAGCAGGCATTAATCCGCCAGGATCAAATATTGGGACATTATCAGCAACGGATGTCTATGCTCGTCTTTTTGAGCAGGCTTTTTCTGGTGGAGTTCCTGTTGATGGTGTTACAGCACTCAGTGATGCGATTAATCTTTCGAATTCAAATAGTTTTGAATTTGACCTGGTGTTAGAAAGCAATGGCGTAGACCAGGCCTGGGTTGTGTGGCAAAGCCGAGGAAGCGAAGAAAGTGACGGTGTTGCTGACTTAGGAAATGGTTCTGGACCAGTAGGAGCCAGTCCCAGCAGCATCAAAGAAGATGTTTACCTTCGGAGTATTGATATTAACGCTAATGCCTTGAGTGCAGGTCAGGCTCGTAATGTCAGTGAAAGTTCCGGGCGCAACTCTGCAGGCATAGGAATAGGATATAATAGTGTTCTTGATCGAATTGGTGTGATCTTTTGTGATAATGCTTCTTCAGGGGGAATAGGGGGAAGTAACAGCCTTAGCGCAACCCAAAACCAGAGCAACAATGATCAATTTGATAGCTTTTTAAGACTTTATACGTCTAACCTTACAGCGATTAGTGCTTCAGCATTAACTCAAAGTACTTCTGGAGAGTTTTATGGACATATCGTGAGCCTTGAAAACAAAGGGTTTGCTCTTTGCTGGGGCAATGGAGTGAGTGCCACCGAATGGCACTCTTTTTATGCCCAGGCAGATGGTACAGGAAACCTTCAAACTCAAGCAACAGAATACCCGCTTGTGAGCACAGGGACTCAAATGGTTCTTCCTTTTGCTTTGAGCAGTGATGGAGATACATTTTCCATCGCGGTTTCAACACGAGATACTATAGATAATTTGCGCTCTGGCGAAGGGCCTCATTCTGGAAGTCCCAATTGGGATGTCTTTTGTGCCCATGGAGAGATCCAAGCCCCGGTTTCGGGTGGCGGAGCCCTTCAACTTGTTTCGGCAGAGGTTAATGGTGGAGCTGGTATAGATATCAATACAGCGCCCCCAAGCACAGAAGTTCGAATTGTTGTAGAAAACACTTCTGCAACAGATATTTTAAATATCTCAGATATTGTAGTAACTCCTCCCCAGGGGTTTACACCTAATAATACTCTTACCCCGACTTTGCCCTTTCCTCTCAGTGCAGGAGGCAATCAAACGTTTATTTTGAGCTATGCAATTAATTCGAGCCTTCTTCAAGCAGGGCAAAATACTTTTACAGTCAATGCTTCAGGAACGATCAATACCAGCACTTCCAGTGATACCGGAAACGCAACCCTACTCGTTTCAAGTGCTGGAGGATCGAATGGGGGAAATGGAACTTCTTCAGGGCTTCTTTCGGGTGGCGGCAGTGGTGGTGGCTGCAGTCTTTTGATCTTGGATCAACAGAACCACAAAGTGAAAGTTTTCTTTATACTCCTTTTTGTCTGTTTAAGCATAAGAGTTTTAAAACTCCAAAAACGGTGATCAGCGAGCTTATAGAAGAGGGCTGCAAAAACGGTTTCAGGCGCTCAGCTTTTTGTTGAGGAAATAAAGCATGCAGAAATTTACTCGGCGCACCCAGCGAGGTCAACCAAAGCGAACCAAGATTATTTGTACACTTGGTCCGTCTTCGCGTGAAGAAGGCATGATTTCTTCCCTCATTCATGCTGGCATGGACGTTGCACGCATAAACTGTTCCCATGGCTCAGAAGAGGAGCGTGAAGAGCTTTTTTACAGGATTCGCAAGCAAGCCGAAAAACTAGATCGCAGCATTGCTATTATGTTTGACCTTTCTGGTCCAAAGATACGTATTCAAGGAGTCAAAGAAGAAGGTCTTTTTTTGAAACCTGGGGATAGATTAACGATCTATCGGGAAGCTCCAGAGCAAGGCGGTTTATGGACAACTTACGAACACTTTGTTTCTGACCTTCAAGAACAAGAGCCAATTTTTCTTGATGATGGCAAGCTGCGCTTAGAAGTAGAAGAAAAGCATGAAAACAGCCTTATTTGTAAAGTTAAAGCTGGCGGCCAATTGCTGAACAGGAAGGGCATAAACCTTCCAGGGACAAAGATTTCAGCGCCTTCTCTGACAAAGAAAGACCGGAAGGACCTAACTCAAGGTATAGCTCTTGGGGCTGATTTTTTTGCTTTATCTTTTGTTCGCTCGGCGCAGGACATTCACGAACTTCGCAAGCTGCTTGAGGAGGCTGGTAGCAAGGCTGGTATTGTTGCCAAAATCGAAAAACCTCAAGCTGTTGCGGAGCTTGGATCGATAGTAAAAGTCAGCGATGCGGTTATGGTTGCTCGTGGAGACCTTGGCGTAGAGCTGCCTGTTGAGCGGGTGCCTTCTTTACAGAAAGAGATTATTTTACAATGCCGGCGAAACCTTAAGCCAGTCATTGTTGCAACTCAAATGCTGGAAAGCATGGTTCACTCTGAAAGACCAACCCGTGCAGAAGTCAGCGACGTTTCAAATGCAATTCAGGATGGTTGCGATGCCTTGATGCTCTCGGGTGAAACAGCGAATGGGGAGTTTCCTTACCAGGCAACAGAGACAATGGCTCGTGTTGCCCGGGATGCAGAAAAGTTTTTGCTCAGTCAAGAGCGCCATACGGACTTTTCTCACGGCAGTCTTGGTGATCCTTTGCGAAAAGCTATGGTGCTTGGAGCGACACGGATTTCAAAACCATTAAAAGCGAAGTTTATAGTAATTCGTTCAGAGACCGGCGAAACGTCACGATACTTAAGCCACTTGCGCACACCTTGTCCAGTGATAGCAGTGAGCCCGAGGGCTGAGATGCTTCGTAAGCACGCATTGTTTTGGGGAGTTATTCCGCTGCAAACTCCACAGAGCGAGGGAAACTTAACTTCTATGGAAGAAGAGCTTGATTTTCTTACTCGTACACTTTTAAAGCAGAACCTTGTCTCTGGTGAAGACCATATTATTGTTGTAAGTCGTTATCCTTGGGGAGAGCAACTGCCTCCAAACAGCATACGGGCGCTTCGTATCGATGAGGTTATTCCAGAAGCTTGATTGGAAGGAGCCATAAGCCCTTGCAAGCTTTTTTCAAATGAAAAAGCTCTGCCTATTTGCTTTTGAGCCCTTCATTAAGAAGAGGCTTATTTTTTGGTCGAAGCTTTGTTGTATTGGATAAGTTTTCTTCTAAGTGTTGAACGACCCATGGCTAAACGTCGAGCAGCCTCACTATGGTTGCCGCGGCACTCTTCAAGAGTTTTCATAATAAGGTTTTGCTCAAAATGATTGAGTTGTTGCTGAAGGCTTGTACCCGTAAAAAATGGCCTCTTTATACTTTGTTGAAAAGCACTTGGAAGGTCCTTGACGGTAAGTTTTTGAGGTCCTTTTTTTACTGCTTCTGAGAGCATATGAACGAGCTCTTCAGTATTTCCAGGCCATGAATGCTGAGGAAGCGTACTTTCCAGATCCTCACTCAGAGAGCAATTTTTTTTGTTCGCGAAAAAGCGTGCCATTGCAATAACATCATTTGAGCGGGACTTTAAAGCGGGTATTTTTAAGCGAAGTGGACTTAAAAATTGGTACCAACCAGCATGAAGCGTTTTTTCGTCAAGTCGTTTCTCAAGGGCGCTTGTTGGTCCTGAAAGGTGAGCAGTGCTTATTATTCGTGTGCTGGTGTTTTGATGGAGATAAGAATAAAAGTAATCTTGAAGTTGAAGGGGCATGCAATCAACATCAAGAAAAAGACAATTTGATTTTGGAGTAATATTGTTCAGAAAGGCGTCAGCATCTGTCTGGAGAAGTTTCTCTGAACAAGAAAAGACAAGAGTATTGCTTTGTTCCTGGCCGATGATCAACCGAGCAATGCTTTCCTGATGTGTGCCCACTTCGCCCTCAATCAGGAGGTTTTCTTTTCTTTTTGAGCAATGTTCTATTTGTTCACGAAGTTTCTGGATTGCAAGACTCTCCCCTTGAAGCATAAAGTCGTGATTCAAGAACCTGTTGTTGCTGTTCATGCTTTCCAGCTCATCAAGAGCAAGCGCCTGGTCGACTTTTATTTCTTTCCATGGTGCAATGTTTTTTTCTTGAGCAAGACTTAGCGGCACGGTTTCAATCAGGCGAGCTTTTATAGCTCCTGTGGCTACAAGCACGAGCCAGGAAATTCTCATCTGCGGTGTTCCAGGAGTCAGCAGAATTGTAAGATCCAAAGTAGAGTCAGGAAAACGAGCTTTTAAAAGTTTTAATTCTTGTTTTAAGACATTTCGTATTTCTTGATAGTCCGTTGGATCGTTGATATCTACGGTTCGAATCTCCTGGCGGATATTGATTCTTCTGCGCCGTAATTCTGCCCGTAAAGCCTCTCCATCAATATGAGTTTCTTGAGCAGCAAAGATGACGTGTAAATCAAAGCTTTCAGCAATCCCAGGCAAACTCAAAAATTGCAACTGTGGTCCTTGTTTAAAATAAACTCCAGGCTTCTGTTCAGCCGAAGGTGCTTCCACTAGCGGGTCAGTATCACGACCACTCCAATTAAGAAGAACTTTCATGGTTTTGTCCTGTTTTGTCGTGAATCAGCCGTAAGCTTGTGGCTAAAGTAAAAAGTGTAAGTGCGATTATAGACATCCACCAGAAACCCCCCAAACTTTGGATAGATTTTATTTCTGTAAAATCAGAAACCCCCTGCATATATAAGAAGTGAGATTCCAGAATTGACAGCCCACAAACTTCATAAATCCCTGTTGCAAGAGGGTTAAGCCGCATTAACCATTGGACCAAGAGCGTTTTCGAGGCTTGGGTAAAGGAAGAGAACACCAAACTTGCCCAAAAAACAGATGAGCACAAGAAAGCAGAAATAAAACCAATAACAAAGACTCTCCAGGGAGCACTTACCTTTAAACGCTGAAGAACTTCTGCCAAACTTATTCCGGCCAAAAAGAGCAAAAAATACCAGGCCAAACATAGAAGCCATTCAGCCGTACCAAATAAGACGGAAAAAAAAAACATGAAAAAAAGAGCAGGCAAAAACACAAAGAGATCTTCAAACCACCAGGAAACCCTCTTGCTTTTTCTTAAGGATAGTGCCGCGATTACGCTGCAACTCAGGCTCAGGCTAGCTGTAAGATAGAGAAGTGAAGTGTTCGTATTTTTTTTTGCAAACAAAAAAGAAAATAAAGCCAATAAAAAAACAGGGATTGAAAAAGAGAGTGACCGCAAGAAAAGAGGTTTCAGGAGATATTTGTCTGTGGACAAAAAACTTAGATCAGACATCGTCTTCTTCCTCGGGCAATTCGATGATAAGAGCATCGTCGTATTCTGTTTCCGCAAGCAAGCGCTTCAGGGCAGAACGAGCGGCCATTTGCTCAGCTTCTTTCTTGCTCTTTCCGCTGCCTTTGCCAAAAACTTCCTCTTTAAGCATAACCGAAACAAAAAAGTTTTTTTTATGGTCGGGGCCGCTCTCAGCATTCAGGTTGTAGCGGGGAATAGTATTTAATTGAGCCTGAGCGACATGCTGAAGAGAAGATTTATAGTTTCGAGCATAATTTGGTTGAAGCAAAGCTTTTAAATCTTGTTCAAAACATTTTTTAAGAAAATTGAAGCAGTGTTGGTAGCCAAGGTCAAGGTATAAGGCTGCGACCACGGCTTCAAAGATATTTGCTAAAACACTTGTGGGTAATTCTTTCCGCTTGCCAGCCCCTTTGCCAATAAAAGCGTGGTTGTGGAGTTGTATTTCCCGTGCTTTTTGAGCAAGCGTTTGTCGTGAAACTAAGCTTGCACGCATACGAGTGAGCTCTCCTTCTGGATGGTCTGGATAGGCGTGATAAAGGAGCTCGGTAGCGACTAAGCCAACAACAGCATCTCCAAAAAACTCTAAACGTTCGTTGCTTGGTCGTTCCTGATTTTTTGCAGAACCGTGGGTCAAGGCGTGCCTAAGGTTTCCCAGCTCCTGGTTTTGATAGCCCAAATATGAACTCAGTGTTTGGAGTTTTTGGGCGGCCTGATCTGCTTGATCTATGTGTTGGTTATTCATGAGGTCACTTCAGCTATTATTATAAAAGGTCTGGAGCAAAGGAAGCCCTGCAAAATTCCATAATCTTGTATTATTGAACGATCGAGGTGTTTCGAGGTAGCATTTTTTTATTTATTTTTGTGGTAGTGAGGTTTCTCCCCAGCGTTTCGAGAGGTTGTGGGGAATTTCAAAAAGATCAAGGGTGCGGGCAACAGTATGTTCAACAAGATCGTTTATTGTTTTGGGTTTAATGTAAAAGGCAGGACTTGTTGGTAAAATGTGGACGCCAAGCCGAGCAAGCTTTAGGGCATTTTCAAGCGCAGGAGCACTTAGGGGAGATTCGCGCAAAAGAAGGGCAAGCCTTCTGCCCTCTTTAAGACAAACATCTGCAGCACGCTCACCAAGGTTTTTTCCCGTACCATGGGCAATGTTTCCAAGTGTTGAAAGAGAGCAGGGCGCAACGATCATGCCTCGGGTTTGAAAGCTTCCAGAGCTTATGGGAGCACCCATTTTTTTATTATGATAGTAAGAAAAGCTGCCACTTGCTCCGCACCAGGCCTCCAAATCAACGCGCTCAGGTCTTAGGGAGTTCTTTGCCTCGGGTTCTTCACAGCGCAAGACTTCAAAAAAACCATCGGATATAGTGACGTGGACTTCCATTCCAAGGTTTGCAAGACAGGCCAAAAGCTTGCGAGCATAAATAGTTCCCGAAGCTCCCGAAAGAGCAACTACGATTCTGTGCTTGCCCCCAGAGATCGGACCTTGTTCAAGGGCTAGTTTTCCTACGTCATTTGTCATGTCATTTTCCTTGCAGGAAGGATGCTTGAGACAACCAATAAATACTTCTGAAGTAAAGCGGCAGCCACGCCTGTTAATTAAGAGAAAACCTGTTCCTGAGCTTTAAGTTCACAAAGTGCAGAGCACTAGAACATTATATGGGTTCTGAAAAGATTTTAATCTTTTTTATCACTATCGAGGTCGAGGTTTTGACTATCTTATTCCAAAGTTCCGTTTATTATACTATAGAGTGCTAAAAAGAGCTTAGTACAAATTAAAGTCCAACTTTAGAGTATTTTTAAGAGTTTTCTGTCTATGCTTTTCTTTTTCAAAAACTATAGAGTTCCATTTTCGTTGAAGATTTTAAATGCCTGTAAAATATGGGTTTTAATCTACAGCAGCTTTTTTTTCTTTGGCTGTTCTGAAACGCCAGAGATTCCAGAAGTTCATCTTGATCGTTTTTCTCTTTCTCAGTTTTCAAGCTCAGGCATGCCTTTCGGTTGGGAATTAAGAGGCTATAACGAAAAACACTTCCAAGAAAGCCTTCCTTTGCTGGAGGAAGAAGAGATAAACAAGGGCAAAGAGTTGATGCTTCGTTCTTTGCGCATTGATGCTCTCAGCTTGAGCACTTTAGCTCGGGTCGTACTGGTGGGCACAGATGCCCAGGGGCTGTTCCAGGGAATTCAAGTAAAGCTTGAGCCCCTGTTGGAAAACCATCAAGATGAAGAGCAAAAGTATCTTTTTACACTTGAGCGCCTTCGTTTTGGTCATTATCAAAAGACAGAGTTCACTCTTGATAGACAATTCCGCTTGCTTCATTACAAAAGTCAACGCGAACAAACCTTTCTGGCAGCAAGAAGTACAGAGTTGATTCGTGCTTGGTGGCAACCGTCATCTGAGCCTGACTCCTCTGGTCAATACATTATAAAGAAAGATCTTGGAAAAGAGCACAGTCTTGATGCCCAAGAAAAAATGATTCCTGATGAGCTTATTCCCTTTCTGGCACTTTTATTGCCAGCCGAAAACTTGCGAGCTCAAATCCCTGTAATTTCTGTTCACCACAAACAGGGCTACCATGCTTCTTTGCAGGTTCGGTTGCGCCACTCTTTTTCTCACGATGAAGTAGGACAAGAACAACTCGATGCGCTTGTGTTTGTTTCCTCTTCAAGCCCTACAAGTGGACGCTATATATTTGGGCTTTCATATCACCCAATACCAAAGGTTCAGTATCTTACTCTTAACAGTGCAACTCGACTTTATCCTGAGGCTTCGGGAAACTTTGATCGAATCACGCTGCTACTTAAGCTGCTCCAAGAAGAAAAAAGCCGCTTCATTTTTGATGGCGAGAAGGTTTTTTCTCGCTTTAGCCCAGAAGGAAAAATACTGAACTATTCTGAAAACCCTCATGCTTTTGAAAAGAGTTGGTTTGCTTTGCAGGTTGCTCCCCTTAAGCTTGGTGTGGGAGTTTTGCCAGAACTTTATCCAGCTCATCTTTTAGGGATGGTTGGAGAGGAAAACTTAGAAAGCGACCGAGCTGGTTTAAGTGAGTCATCACAAGGGACGAAGAAAAATGCAGATCCTTTTTCAGGGTTGCGCCAGGAAATATCCCCGGGGCAACGAGGGCTAGACATCCTTTTGGACCTTCTTCCTTCAGGGTTGAGTCTCGAAGACTACGCCAAGGCAGCTGTTTCCAACCTTATTCAGCAGGATTTAACCGTGAGTGGCTATGAACAGAAGCTTTTTTCAAATGGCCAAAGAATACGCATCGATATCAGTCAACCTCAGTCTTTTAAGCCACAAGAGGGTGAAAGTGGGAGCGCTCAAAACGTTGCTTACACGATTTATCATTCTTTTTATTTTGTACAACAAGCAGGAGTTGTTGTGCGGCTTCAGTATTCGTGTGCTGGCGAGAAGGCCCTTATGTTCTGGGACAAGCGACAGCAAGTTTTTGACAGTCTTAGAGTACAATCAAACCCTTTTATGAAGTCACCCTAAAGTCTTTTTATAAGAGTCAAGGCAATGCCAGATAATTTTTGTGAGAACAACAATCACGAAAACAGTCAGGGGTTTGTTCCAAACACGGAAGCGGACTCTATTCGCACCCTTCAACAGGCTCGGCGACTTGGCGGCACTTTTCTTCGACGAAAAAAGGGTGAAACAAGTGTGCTTCGCTCCCTGATAAGTCTGGGTGCTCGCGCTTTTATTGACGCCATACTTTTGACTGGGAAAACGAAAGTTTATGACCCTTACCATAGTGTGGGCATGATTGCTTCACCTCAAAAAAGCATTATAGGCATATGTTGGCATCGCCGGCTGCTGGCGCTTTTTTTGGCATACAGACACTTGTTTGGCCGATCAATGCCAAGCGTCAAAAGTCTTGCGCTGGTATCAGAAAGTTCTGATGGAGAGCTGATTGCTCGTATCTTTCGGGATGCTGGAGGCAGCTGTATTCGAGGTTCCTCAAGTCGGCGAGCAAAGGGAGCTCTGAAAACCTTGCTTGCTGAATTGCAAGGGGGGGCAAACGTTTTAGTTACTCCAGATGGTCCTCGGGGGCCATGTTATTCTATCAAGCAAAGCCTGGTTCAAATAGCAAAGAAGAGTGGCTGTCCGATTTTGCCTTTGAGCGGTAGTTTTGGTCGAAGCCTTTGTTTCCAAAGAAGTTGGGATCAATTTCAGCTGCCTCTGCCTTTTGGGAATTTTTCTTTTCTGATTGGTGAGCCACTTTTTGTTCCTGCACTAATATCAGAAGAAGAAGAAGAGAAGTATAGAAAAGAGCTTCAAAGAAGAATGATGGAGCTTGAGCTCAAAGCACAGGAAATGGATGCAAAAATCTACAGGCTGGGCAAGCCTCGCTTAAAGCTTAAGGAGACACCTTTGTCCTGAAGCTGGGGGGAAGCTGACAATAGGCTTTGTTATTTTTTTCCAGTTAAAACTGGACGGGGAGGAGGAGTCGTTCCTCGGGTCAGAAAGAGCAAAGCAAAGCAAGTATCAATTACCGGGTCCCACTTCCCTTCCCAACGCCCATCATCACTTTGATTATAAACGAAACAAAGGGCGCCTTCGTTATACCAGTCATGGTGATCAAGCCATTGTGTTTGGGTCAAAACACAGCAGCGTTCAAGGGCATAAAGGTAGTAATAATCCCAGTGGCCTGGGTGGCGAGGATTAAAGCTTATCTGGTAGTGAAAGGTGAGCCATGCCAGGCCGTCATAGATTGCGGTTTCAATTTCTTCAAGGTCGAAGTCAAAACTTTTAAACATCTCTGTAAGCTGTTGTTTTGCGTCTCTGTCTTCTTCTTCAAGAGACAAGAAGGTATCTAAGGCGCAGGCAAGAATAGTAACGCCACCAGAGCTCATGCTGCCATATGGGGCCCAAGATCCTTGATAGCCCCAGCCGCGGGCTCTATCTGGTTTTTTGGCGTAACGAACAGCGGTTTTTCCTCTTTTTGCTTTTTTGCTGCTTCCGATTTCAACATTTTCAGAGCGTTTAACTTCCGGGCCATCTTTTTCCTGTTTGTTCAGCGTGTGCTGCACAAACTTTCCCCATACTTCAAGTGGAACCTGAATGCCTGAGCGACGAGCCGCGTTTAAAGCCAGGGCAACGTATTGATTTGCTGAAAAGTCGTAATCATCAGGTTTTTCTTCACTGGGAGCAACATAGCGCCAGCCGCCAGAAGGAACCTGGGTTTTGAGGAGATAGTCAACCATTCTTTGCATTTCTTTTTTCTGATCAGGGGTAAGGTTGCGCTCGTATTCTTCATCTTCTTTTTTTTCGTCTCCTTTGAGGAATTTCTTGCGATCCTGAGAACCCATGGCGGCACTTTCAAGGGCCATGATGGTGACGCAGGCATCATAGGTTTTTAGAATGCTCATATCTTTCATAGCTTCAAAACAACTGGCAAGAATAGGTTCTTTGGGTTCTATACCGCACTTCATAAGTGTTAGAGCAATCAAAGCGTTTGTCCCCAGGTGGTGTTTGCTGAAAGCAGGCCATGAGCCCTTGTTTGTTTCTTTTTTGTAGCCTAAAAGGTAGTCCCGTCCTTTTTTGATTGCTTCCTCTACTCTTTTGTTAAGGTCTTCTTTGTTCGTAGCATCGAGTATATCCTTTTTAGCTTGAACCAAAGCTTCCCAGGCACCCTCGTAGTATCGAAGGCCCTTTTCCTCTTCTAAAACATATTCAATCTTGGTTTTAAGGGTGTAGTTGGCTTCTTCTAAAATTCCCCGCTCAGCATTGAAAAGAACATCTGCGTTAAAACTAAAGATGGGCAATTTGTGAATCCTGTTTTTTTCAGCATCTTCTTCACTGATCACAATTTCAGCCTCTTTGATCTTGAGACTATAAGCAACGAGTCCTTCCTCAAGGCGATCTTGATTTTCTTTGAACTCATAAAGAGCCAGAAAAGAGAGCTTGAAAGCAAAGGGTTTGTAGATAGATACATCAAAAGTACTTTCCCAGGCCGCAAGCCTTTTGTTTCGCTTTAAATGTCGAACTTTTTCATCAGGAACAAAAAAGCATGTTTCCAGCAGGTGGTGTTCGAGGGTTTTGAGAGCCTGTTTTTTTATCTTCCCCTGGGCATCGGTGAATTCGTAACCAAAGTAAGTGAACCGTTTCATCTTTGGGTCAAAAAATTCAACCTCAGTCTTTTTTTGTTTATCTGGATTAACATTTTTGTAGGTCGCTTGTAAGAAAAAGCTTTGATATTCAGGGAGTTTCCAAGCAAGCTCCAGGTTTTTGTTTTCTGCTTTTAGAGACGAAGTGAAAGAAATATGTCCAGATTTTTCTATAGTAAGAAAGGAGAGGAACAAAAACATGGACGAAAAGACAAGTACAAACCAGTATTGAGTATTCATAGTCCTGTAGTGATCCTTTCTTTGAGTTAGAAAAAGCGTGCGAGAAACTCGTAAAACCAAGACCTTCAGGGAAGTTTTATGATAAAGCAAAGATAAGTTTAATAAAGGATATTCAAAAATTCCTCAGATAAAAATAACACGATAAAGAACGCAGAATTTTTGGAGTTGTTTTTTGCGTTATGTCCGAAAAGAAAAAAGTGAAAGAATATTCTCTCTACTACGAAGCATGCCAGGTTTCTCATGTTTATCAAAAGCAGCTGGTTGGGCGGCTTGGACAAGAATTTTCAGATAAAGCTCTTCAAGAGTGGAATCAGGATCATTGGTGGGCGTGGGCAGCGAAAAAAGCTCTTGAGCACCTTAATGGCGAAGTCTTTTGGGTCGAGCTTGGTCATGAGAGTTTTGGGTGTATTGGAACGGGAAAATCAGAACCTTTGGCTTTACTTGAACAGTATAAGACATTACAAGAACAACTCGAAAAAACAGCTCTTCTTCCATTTCGCAGGAAAGAAGAGTTGAAACAAAACGTCATGAACACTATTAACCAGCTTCTTGACACGAAAACAGCTTAAGTTTGTTTTTGGAAATTCTCAGTTCTTTGTAGCTATAAAGAATAACCTTTTGCACAAGGTCATGACGGCGTGGATGCTTCTTTTCCTTACAATAGTATTCAAGATTTTTTTTCGAACGAGCCTTTCCAGCTCGTTGATCACTCTAACCAGCAGCTTTTTTTTGAGCCTCCTTTGCAGCGGGTTGTTTCTCTTGTGCCATCAAATACTGAGACTATTTTTGCCCTTGGGGCACAAGAACGACTCGTTGCTCGCACCCGTTATTGTATTCATCCAGATCCTGAAGTTCGAAACGTTGAAAAAGTAGGGGGGACGAAGGATCCAGATCTTGAACGCATCATTGAACTTGCCCCAGACCTTGTATTGGCAAATCAAGAGGAAAACCGCAAGCAGGACATTCTGGCCTTGCGTGAAGCGGGTATCAAAGTCCATGTTGATGAACCTCAAACCCCTGATGATGCTTTGCGTATGGTTGCTTTTTACGGCAGGCTTTTTGGTCTCAACGAACAAGCTTTTCAGATTGTATTAACAGGTGAAAAAGTTTTGCATCAATTAGAACAAGACCTTCAAGAGCAAGAAGCTGCAAATGCACTCAGGCTTCGTCCGAAGCCAAAACCACGCGTGCTCGTTCTGATTTGGCGTGAGCCATGGATGGCTGCTGGTTCACAAACGTATATTGGCTCTATGATTGAAACTTTAGGAGGAGTGCACTTGCTTAAAGAAGCAAGCGAGCGCTACCCGACACTGCAGCCTCAAGACTTTGAAACCCTTGCACCGAGTCATATTTTGTTGCCGAGCGAGCCCTACACTTTTACGGTAGAGCATATTCAGGAACTCAAAAAACTCTGCCCTCAAATACCTGCAGCTTCCGAAGATGGCATTCGATTGTGTAACGGAGAGGATCTTATGTGGTTTGGAGCCCGAACCCCGCAAGCGCTGTTTCGCCTTCGTTCCCTTTTTCTTTCATAGGGGAAGCAAAAGGCTTTAACATGTGTTTTTGATTTAGAGCGGAGAGGTCTGTCATTTCGTAGCAAAAAATTTTTATGATAATCAAAAGGTAGAGCTCTTATTATAGAGAGCCACATGAAAGAGGCTGTTTTTGCGTGAATGCCCATAATAAGCTGAAAGAAAACGCAGATATTTTTAAAAGGTGTTAATCATGAATACGTCAGCGCTGGTTCTTGTGAGTGGTGGTCTTGATTCTTCGACCTGTCTTGCAATTGCAGCGAAACAAGGGTATCGCCTTTATGGGCTGAGTTTTAACTATGGCCAGCGTCATAAGCTTGAACTTCAAGCAGCACAAGAACAGGCGGGACATTACAAACTTGAGCGTCACTTAATTCTGGATCTTGATCTTCGCTTAATTGGAGGCAGTGCTTTAACAGGTGATTTCGAGGTTCCGAAGGCTGAAAAGATTGAAGAGCCAGTTCAAGCAGGAATTCCCATTACCTATGTTCCAGCTCGCAATACTATTTTTTTAAGTATTGCCCTTGGCTGGGCAGAAGTACTTCAGGCTCAAGCTATTTTTATCGGGGTCAATGCCCTTGATTACTCCGGTTATCCCGATTGTCGGCCAGAGTTTGTCGAGGCCTTTCAAAACCTGGCAAGAATTGCAACAAAACAAGGCATTGAGAAGCAACCGATCACAATTGAAGCTCCTCTTTTACACTTGAATAAGTCAGAGATTATTCAGCTGGGACATCAGTTGGGTGTAGATTATGGCTTGACATGGAGTTGTTATGACCCTACCCCAGAAAAGAAGGTGTGTGGTCGTTGTGATGCTTGCCGACTTCGTGCGAAAGGTTTTCAAGCAGCAAACCTTAGGGACCCACTTCTTGATCTTTGAGCCCAAACAGGTTTTTACACTTTATGAGCGGGTTCCTGAAGAATTTCTGATTCTGAACGGCTATCATGCTATGGTGGCGAAGTAAAAGGTTTACAAAGGAAGATATACTTAAGGAGAAAAAATGTCTGAAGAAGCAATAATTCCTCCTCTTAAGATTGGTGATAGAGAACTTCACTCTCGATTAATTGTTGGGACGGGAAAGTATGAGAATTTTACGGTTATGCAAGAATGCCTTGAAGCTTCTGGGGCTGATTGTGTTACCGTTGCTGTCCGAAGAGTGAAGCTTGAGGGTCCCCAAGAAGAAAACCTGCTTAACTTCATTGACCAGAAGCGATTTACTATTTTGCCGAATACAGCGGGTTGTTTCAGCGCTGAAGATGCTTTGCGGGTTGCTCGTCTTTCTCGAGAGCTGCTTGATTCTCCACTGGTAAAGCTTGAAGTCCTTGGGGATAAAAAGACTCTTTTGCCTGATCCTGTGGGCACGCTTGAAGCTACAGAGGTTCTTGTCAAAGAAGGTTTTACGGTGATGGTTTATAGCAATGATGACCCTATCATGGCTCGTCGGCTGGCAGATCTTGGAGTTGCAAGTGTTATGCCTGCAGGCTCTCCAATCGGTTCAGGGCAAGGGATACTGAACCCGAATAATATCAGTATCATTCTTGAGACCCTTCGGGCTGAGTATAAGATTCCGATTATTGTGGATGCTGGGGTTGGCACAGCGAGCGATATTACAAAGGCAATGGAGCTTGGTGTTGATGGAGTGCTTTTGAATACGGGAATAGCCCATGCTCAAAACCCGTTAGCGATGGCTCGTGCAATGCGGACAGCTCTTCAAGCGGGTTATTGGGCTGCTCGTGCGGGTCGTATAGCGAAGAAGCTTTATGCCCAGGCAAGTTCTCCATGGGAAGGAATAATTGCAAATATTCCTGGAGAGTAGACTTGTATGCTATAGGGCGCTTAGGGATGTCCAAAGGAAAAGTGAGAAAGATTATGGCTGACCAGAGAGCAATTCTAGTTGAGTGCATATGTGGGGCAAGTTATGAAGTAGACAGGGAAGAAGCTGGCGGCGTTCTTGATTGTAGCGCTTGTCAACGAGAGCTCACCATACCGGATCTTGAATGGAGTAATGCTTATCGTCAAGAACGGGTGAAGCTTAATTCTGAACAAGAGAATGTGCGACTTGAAGCCTATCTTGCGATTCAGGCGTTAGGGGGACCAGGGGCGTTAAGGGCTTTTGCGCGAGGCGTTTATGATCCAAGCAGGAAGGTTGTTAATGCTTGTTTGCGGGCGATGCTTGAGAGTGGCAAGGCGGGACAGGAGCAAATATTTTATTATCTTCAGGAAAAAGCTCTAAAAATTTCACGACTGGCGGCCATGATCATGGAAGAAAACTTTTGGCCGGGTGTGCTTGTTATTTGTGATTTCATTGAATCAGGCAAGCTTCAAGAAACTCAATGTGCTGAGCTTATGAATTTATTTACAAAAGCAGGCAAAGAGCTTGATGCCAATGACCAAAAACGCTGCATTACAACCCTTCAAAGTTTGCGTCGAACCTATCCAAACCTCGGCGTTATTATTGACAACACACTTTCTGGGTATAAAAAATATCACGAAGAAGCTGACGAGATTCCTGAAGGTGCTCGTAAAATAGAGCAAGAGAGCCGCAATACTGTTCATGAAATTGCAGAAAGTCAACGTTCAGAAGCCCGAAAAGGTTGTTTCTTAAGCTTTTTTATACTCTTTTCTTCTGGTTTACTTCTTCTTTTCTTTTTGACTTGAATGGAAGAACTTAGGAGAAGGAGCTTGGGCTTTATAACACCTTTGTTTTAGCGGTTTGAGAAAATAAAGAGGAGTTCTCAGGATCAGAATAAGGATCTTGTCTCCTGATGGGAAATAAGTAAGCTTTTCAGGCGTGATGTATGGAGGCTCTTCCTACTGGAAAGCGCTCCGGAAGAAAGAAGCAGAAAGCTTTTAATACGGTTGATTGAAGAAAGAGTTCTTTTATGGGTATTCCTTTTGTGAATCTCCATGCGCAATATACAGAGATTAAAGAAGAAGTTGAACAAGCTGTGTATGAAGTGCTTGAGTCTCAAAACTTTATTCTTGGTCCAAAGCTTCAGGCTTTTGAAGAAGAAGCTGCTGCGTACCTTGGAGCTCAATATGCCATTGGGGTTGCAAATGGTAGTGATGCATTACTGCTTGCTTTAATGGCTCTTGGGGTTGGGCCGGGGGATGAGGTTATTACGGTTCCCCATACCTATATTGCTACAGGTGAAGCTATTCATCGTACGGGCGCCCAAGTCGTTTTTTGTGAGGTTGATCAAAAGACATGGACAATGGATCCAGAAGCTTTAAAAGCGGCCATTACGCCTCGAACAAAAGCTATTTTACCGGTCCATATTTTTGGTCAGACAGCTGATATGTCCGAAATTTTGAAGGTTGCAGGCGAAATTCCGGTGGTCGAAGATGCAGCCCAGGCCTGGGGAGCTTCCCACCAGGGAGCAAAGGCTGGTAGCATCGGTGCTTTGGGGTGCTTCAGCTTTTATCCAACAAAAACCTTGGGTGGCTATGGTGATGGTGGGCTTGTGGTTACAAGTGATAGTGAACTTGCCCAACATGTGCAAGCCTTGAGAGTGCATGGAGAATCAAAACGCTATTATAACAACCTGCACGGCATGAATTCTCGGCTTGATGTTCTTCAGGCCGTTATTTTACAGATTAAAATGCGTTATGTGGATGGGTGGAATCAAGGCCGACAGGAGTTGGTCCAGTATTATCAAGCTGAGTTTTCAAACTTGCCACAGCTTACTTTACCGTTTGTTGCAGAGAATAACGAATCGGTGTGGCACCAGTACGTTATTTTGTGCGAGCAGCGAGATGAGCTGCAAGAGCACCTTCGGAGCAAAGGCATTGCAACCGGGGTTTATTACCCTGTTCCTCAGCACTTGCAGGCCTGTTTCGCTTCCCTTGGTCATCAAGAAGGGGATTTTCCCGTTTCTGAACGGCTCAGTAAGCAAGGTCTTGCCTTACCCTGTTGGCCAGAACTTTCAGAGCAGCAACGTCAAGAAATCGTGGCCGCCCTTCAAGGCTTTTTTCAATAGTATATGTATTTGAACTCTCGCAAAGAGCTGAAACCAAGGCTTTCAATAGCGTATGAATAAAGAAGAAAAACAATCACGCCTTGATTTTTTCCAACACGAAAAACTTAGTGTTGGGGTTATCGGCTTGGGGTACGTTGGCTTGCCGCTTTGCTTGACTTTTTGTGAAGCGGGCCTCTCCGTTTATGGTTTTGATATTGATCAAGAAAAATGCAATGCACTTAAGGCTGGTAAGAGTTATCTCAGTTCGATTCCTTCTGAGCGAGTTGAGAAGGCTGTTTCAGGTGGTAATCTCAGTGCCTCCAGTGATTTTTCGGCACTTCAAAGTTGTGATGCGATACTGATCTGTGTTCCAACCCCTTTGACAGAGGGCTTGGAGCCAGAGCTGCGTTATATTCGTCTTACTGCGGAAACGATTTCCCATAGCCTTCGTAAAGGACAATTAATTGTATTGGAGTCAACGACTTATCCAGGCACAACGCAAGAGGTGGTTCAGCCTTTACTTGAAAAAAGTGGGTTAAAGTGTGGAGAAGATTTTTTCCTTGCTTATTCGCCTGAGCGAGAAGACCCAGGCAATAGAGAGTTTTCTACGGCTTCAATTCCAAAGCTTGTTGGAGGGCTGGATGCTTTTTCGGGAGAACTCGTTGAAAGCCTCTATAAGCGTGGAATGGAGTCTGTGGTTCGGGTTTCCCATGCACGTATTGCAGAAGCGGCAAAGATCGTCGAAAATGTTTATCGCTCTGTGAACATAGCCCTTGTTAATGAGCTTAAGTTGGTTTTTGAGGCTATGGATATAGATGTGTGGGAGGTTATTCAGGCGGCTAAAACCAAGCCATTTGGCTTTCAGGCTTTTTATCCTGGACCTGGACTTGGTGGGCATTGTATTCCAATAGATCCTTTTTATCTTGCCTGGAAGGCTCGCTGTGCAGGCGTACGCACACGTTTTATTGAGCTTGCTGGAGAAATTAACGCGGCCATGCCCCAGCATGTGCTCAGGCGTTTGCAGGAAGCTTTGAACCAGGAAGGCAAGGCTCTCAAAGGCTCAAAGATTCTGGTTTTGGGAGTTGCTTATAAGGAGGGGGTTGCTGATACTCGTGAGTCTCCCGGCCTTGAGCTTATTCATCTGCTTCAGGCACAAGGTGCTCAAGTCAGTTATCATGATCCAATGGTTCCAAAGCTGGAAGCGACTCGAAAATATAACTTTAAGGGTATGACGAGCGTGCCACTTGAGGCAAAATACCTTCAAAATATCGATGCCCTTTTGCTTTCGGTAGCACATCCAGGACTTGATGTTGAGCTTTTAGCAAAGCACGCTCCTCTGATTCTTGATACCCGCAACGCTTTAGCAGCCTATCCGGATGCAAAGGTTGTTAAAGCTTAAAACAAGGCGGAAAATCGAATAAAAGTTTTCGAGTATAACTCTATTGTATTTCAGGAAAGATGTACAAGTACTTGTGTGTATACGTAAAAGAGATTGTTCAAAAATGATGTCGCTACACAATTCTACGATTAAGGTTTTTCTTCGAAAGACTCTTCAGTGCAAAGCCAGTATCTGGTTTTCTATCAAAGCTTTACAAAGAGAGCGATTGCCTTTTCTTATACTCATTTTTTTGGGTTCGCTCATAAGTTTGAGTTGTAAAGACATTGAAGAAGAGTTTTCTGGTTTGGTTGGCAGGGTTGCCCTTGGGCCTGTTGAGAATGCTCGTATTCGAGTCTATGACGGATCGCAATTTCTTGGGCTTGAAAGCTCTCTCGGTTTCATAGCTCAAACGAGCAGTGATCAGCGCGGGAATTTTCGTATCGTAATTCCGGATGCTTTCATTGGGCGAAGCTTAATTGTAGTTGCAGACTTTCCTGAAGATGATTTGAGCACTCCTGATCAGGATGAAAGTGCTTCGTATCTCCGTTTTGATGGGCAGAGGGTTGTGCTTGGAGCCGACGATGCTCCCTGGGTTGCCATGGTCGATTTTTTTGAAGGGCTTGAGGTTCCCGTAACCCTTTCTCCATGGTCAACAGTGGCGTTTTATGCCCTTTCAAATAAACCTGATGCTGAGGTTGGGCAGGGCAATGCTCGTTATGTTCAAGATTTGATTTTTCAAACCCATCGTAGCCTGGGAGTGAGTCTTGGGCTTGGGGCTGATCTCAGCAGAGTTTTTCCTGCTCAGCCTCAACTCAGCTCTCAGCACCCTCAAGCAAGTAAACTTTTGCGCGACAAAACCGCAGATTCTGCAGCATTGCTTTATACGTTACTTCAACTTGAACGAGCAGCTTTAAATTTTGTTGCTGCAACTTCTGATCCTGACGATGATGTTTTGGATTTTCTGCAAGCTCTTTACGATGATGCCCGTGACGGTTTGCTCGATGGTCAGCTTCACAACCAGGCGCTTGATTTCTTTGTGCAACCAGGGGCTCCACTCCTGATAGGTTTATTTGATGATGGTGGTTCTCGTATTATGGGTTTTATACGAGACGAAGGAATTATTTCTTCTACGGAAAGAGCTGAAATAGAGGCCGCAAGCACTACGATCTATCCAAGTCCGTCTGAAATTTTAAAAGCCCAGGAGCAATCTACCGGAGCTTTGGGTCCAATACAGATTCAAGAAGTACTGCCACGCCTTGTTCCTCGAGGTGGTGGCGTTGAAGTCAGTGTAAAAGGCAGTGGGTTTGTGCATGGTTTTGAGCTACTTTTTGCGAGTGGTACGAACCCTTTTCAACCGAGTGGCAGTTTATTACGGATAAAGCAAAATCCTGCTGAGAACCAGATTACGTTTTTTTCACATCAAGAAATTCGTTTTTTGAGTCCAGACTTTTCAGCACCAGGAGTTGCCGGGGGCTTTAAACTCTCCAGTACTGAGAGTTTCAAACAGACAAACCTTTTTGTGCGCTTTGATCTTGATGGCTCCGGGCGTTCCAAAAGTTTTCTTGATCGCTTTGCGGGTCATCTGGATCAGTTTATTGCTACTGACCTTCATCTCTTGAGTGCCCAGATTTTAAAGGCTGAAGCAGGGGTTTCTTTTAAGCCACGGCTTGAATCAGGAGTTGAAACAAGTCTGAATATTGGGAACCGAACGACTGACCCTGGCTCCCTTGATCCCGGGCAGGACCAGGTCTATTTTCTCGAATTTGGTCTTTATAATGCTCGCTCAACAACACTTGATCAGATAACCCTTGAATTAGAAGAGAGTAAAATTTTCCTGGCCTCAAGTCTTAGTCTTGGCTCTCCTCAAGAGTTCGAGCTTGATCATTTTAACGGCACAAAAATAAATCCACTTTTACTCTTTGAAACGAACCAAGAGCTCCAAAACAAAGGTTTAAGCTTGTCGGAAAAAACCTTTGGAATCTTGCGTATCCCTTTCACATACAATCAGGACGAAGTTGGAAGTACTTCCAGTAGTGCTCTTCAGTATGGTCAGGAAATTGTGCTTGAACCGGTTTTACGAGCTTTAGATGCAAGCACGAGCCTTGAAGTTTTAAGTAATCAGAATGCAAGTTTGCCTCAGCTTCAAATTCAAACAACTCTTGAAAATCCGGATTTAACACCACAAGTAACGAGTGGTGGGTTATCTCTGATACCAGGTGTTGTTCAGGCAGGCGATGGGTTTAGTCTTGATTGGGTTGTTCAAAGCCAAGGTCTTGTTTTGAACGCACACCGTACTTTTGATGTTCAAACTCTTTTTATTCGCGTAGAGAGCGGAGGCGCTGAGCCTCGAACTTTAAATTTGCAAAGAATGCCCTTTAACCAGACGTTCTTTCCACTAAGAAGCTCTGGTTTTGTAAGCCTTGAGGGCCTGGGGTTTGAAAATTCGGGCACCTCTCAAACGGCGAAAGTGCCATTTCAGGTTTTGAGCTCTCCAACGACTTTGCGTTTGGATTTTTCAAGCCTGGCTGGGGAAACAGGCCAAGTGCAAATAGATCTTCAGCTCCAATGGCAGGAAGTAAAGACCGGCCTACGAGGAGAGCTTACAGACAGCATTACTTTTACGGTAAACCCATAGGATAGGGAAAAGTCCGTTGAAGAAAGAGTCCTGGAGAGTTAAAGTGTTTATAGCAGTAAAGGTTAAAACCCTTTCCTAAGTTATTTATGATGCGGTTTATGAAAAGAGTCAAAAGATATGCCAAACTTCAACGCTTTTGAATACAGCGAAAATGCCCTGAACCAAGAGTTGGTGCGTGAAAAACTTGGAGAGCACCTCCTGGGGATTGAACATCAATCAAAGCAGCCTGTTTTACATGTTCGGCGCGAAGGCTTTAAAGAGGCGGTTCAAGAGCTGAAGGAAAGTCCAGAGCTTGCGTATGATTACTTTACGGATTTAAGCGCATTCGATCGTTCAAGAATGGACGACTTTGAGCCAGAGGAGCGATTTCAGGTCGTTGTTACTCTTTACAGTTTATCCCAGCGTCGACGGGTTCGAGTGAAGACTTTTGTGCCAGAGACAGACCCGGTGTGTCCTTCACTTTCAAGCATTTTTCAAGGTGCAAATTGGACCGAACGAGAGGTTTATGAGATGTTTGGTATTCGTTTTGAAGGCCACCCTCATCTCGTGCGACTTTTAACCCCTGAGTACATGAAGGACTTTCCTTTACGCAAAGAATATCCTGTTACGGGCAAAGGAGAACGCAACAATTTTCCCCGTTACGAAGAAATTCAATAAGAGTTCCAGGGGTATTTTAGTTTTGTATGCTTCAAAAAGCTTTGTACACAATTCAAAAAAAACTTGAACAAAAGAGCTTTGATCTTTAAAAGTGTTGCTCCTTCATTGTAAAACAAGAAGGTATGTTATTTGAATATTGAGGAACAAGCAGGGATGTCTGTAGAAGGCCTGTTTTGAGGAGTGAGAAGAGAGCTGGAAAGTCTTCTTCTTTCGGAAAAAGCCAGCGTAGCTCAGTGGTAGAGCAATGCTTTCGTAAAGCATGGGTCGCCGGTTCAAATCCGGCCGTTGGCTCCAGCTTCCTTGGGGGTGGCCTTTAGCAAGCTTTCGAGGCAGTGCGTTAAAAAGAGCGGGCCAAAGAAAACAGATATAACGATCATAACCGCCTGTAGCTCAGCTGGTAGAGCAGCGGACTTTTAATCCGTGGGTCGAAGGTTCGATCCCTTCCGGGCGGACCAGCACAATCTTCAATCTCCCTTGGTTAGCCAGGGGAGATTGAAGGTTTTAGATCTTGATAAACTCTTTTGTTTGGTCTTAATAATTCGTCCAGATCAAAATCACAAGCTTCTCAGCCTGAAAGGTTAAAAGAGGCTTGCTTTTCAAATATCTCGACCTCTGTTAATCGTGAGTTCGGACTTTCAAAAACAGAAAAAAATAATGCTCTTTCTTTTTTTTCGACGTTTTTCAAAACACGTTTTCATATGTATTACGATAGTATGTGCTTTAGGAGCATATTCACTGAGTCCGATTAAGATGCAGTCAGGAGCAGTAGGGGGTAAGCAGCTTCAAGAAGCATCTTCTCATCAAGAGCTTGCAGCTTTTTTTCCGCGTCAAACTCTTTTTTATGCAAGTTTTAAGTCAGACTTTCAAGCTCAAGCAGACATAAACCAAGACCAGGCTTTATCCTCAAACCTTGACACGAGTCAGGTTTTGAAGTCTCTTCTTCGTAGTATTAATGTGGGAGGGCTTTCTTTGCCGGGGCTTCAGAATGAAGATGAAAAAGCACTTTTATCTCAGGTTCAAACGCTTGCCATAGGTCTTTTAGATATTTCTCTTGGCAAGTTGCAAAGCATGAAGAAAGCTCAGCCAGAAGAAGAAAGAAGTATCCTGCGCTCTTTATTGGTGTGTGAGCACCCTCAGCTTGAAGCTTTAGAAAGCCTTTTTGATCGAGCTTTTCAGACCAGCCATCCAGCCGTTGTCAAACAAGAGCAAGCAAAAAAAGCTCAGCTTTTCCAAGTCAAGATAAACCAACCCTCAATTGCAAAAACAACTCGAAACATCTTCTTTCCCTTTTTTGCAGCACCTCGTTTATGGTTTGCTTTTTATGATAATAATTGGTTGTTGGTCGCATCGCAGAAAGCGGATGTTTTGGATGCTATCGAACGTTTAGAGCGAAAACGTTCAGAATCTGCACCCTTTGAAGAAAGCTTGAGCGCAAAAGTATCGTTTAACAGACATTTAAAAGAAAGCTCTGAAGAAATAAATGCTTTTGACGGGGCTCAGCCTGACTTACTTGAAAATGATCTCTTTTGCTATTGTAACCTCCAGGAAATCATCAAGCTTGCGAGCATCGAGGCTCGGATTGAAAAAGCTTTGAGAGCATTAGAGCTTGAGCGGCTGCAAGCTTTAGCTTTCAGGTGTGCCTGGAGCTGGAAGACTCAGGACAACCCCGCTCGCTTGTGGGCACGTTTGTCTTGTCGTAAGGGCTATGGATTGCCTGCGTGGTTTATTCCTTTTCAGAGCAGTGAAGAGCAAAGTTGGACTGCACCTGCTTTGCTTCAGGATTTTGCTCCTCCCTCGTCGTTTGTAACTTTTGAGACACGCTATACTGCCCTGGAAGCGCGTGGGAAAGAACTCCTTGATAGTCTCTATTCCCAAGCAGGAGAACTTTTTGAACTTCTTTATGTTATTGATCTTGTCAAAAGCGAGGATCGACTGTGGCAATTTTTTAATGATTCTGAAATGCGGACAAAAATCCAAAGGGCTTGGGAAGAAGTAGCAACTTTGTGTGGAGATCAGCAGCTTTTGTGTTTTATGCCTGTTGCTCAAGATTCTGCGAAACCTTCGTCGGAAGAAAAAAAAGAAGCAGATTCAGCAACTCCAAAAACGTTTGGGTTTTTATCTGTTGCTTTGAGGCTTGATGATGAAGAGAAAAATTCTTCAGACGACCAGCTTCGAGCACGTCTTCAGACAGTTCTTTTTGGGGGACAACCTCAAGTTCATAAAGAGGGGTCGTCTGCTTCTGAAGATTTAAGCGAGCTTGGAATTTCTGAACAAAGGTTAGAAGCTGGTTTTACTTTAGTCTCTTCTGCTGAAAGTTCTTTGAGTTTTGCGTTCAACAGGCAATTTTTACTGATTGGTTCTGAAGAGGCTTTGCGGGCAGCTCTTGTCGCTTATGAAAACCGACCTCAAGCATCCAACTCAGGGCAAAGCCTTGACTTTAAAGGAGATTTACGAGGACGTATTTCGCTTGCAGGGTTTTTCGAAAATTTAGGGCCAACTTCAAATATTGGCCAAAGGTTTTCCAGGTCGCTTCAAAAAATAGGGGTATCGAGCGATTCTTTCGCTGAACCTGATGAAAACCAGGAAAAGCTTACGGGTTTCTTTACCAGGTTGCTCGCAAGTACTTTTCATTCTCTGGTATTTGAAGCAGACTGTGATCAAGCAGGTTTGAGTTTAAGGGGCTCTTGCATTCCTGTTGTTGGTGGCCCTGAGAAGCTTTTTGCTTTATTGCAAAAGGATCAGGCAGAGCAAGAGGTTAAAGGAATACAAGAGCGCTTTGAAAAGGTTTATGCTGCTATCCTTTATTTTCAATTGCTCGACCCGAAAGATGCACTTCCTGCAAGACTTGAGGATCTTGTGGAAGCAGGGGTTCTTAGAGCAGAGGATCTTTATTCACCATCGCAAAGAAGCAATAACGAAAAGGAGCAAGCAGAAAAAGCGTTTATCTATTATGCTCCCAAAAATCACGTGTTGGAAGCTTCCGAACAAAACAAGCTGCTGCTCTATCAAGCAAAGCCGCTTTTTGAGAGTGGTCAATTTATGGTGCTCTTCCAAAACGGCGAAAGTGCTTTGGTTGATGAAGCGGAGCTTAAGCTCCTCCTTGAGGTTTCTGATTCTTAAGCTTGAATTTTTATCAAGCCGTAAAAGAGGTTGGGGAAGGCCGGAATTTTAAAAAGCTCCTGACAGCACGTTGTTTAAAAGCTAAGCTCAGGGTTCATGAGTTTAAACGAAGAGTCTAACCTATTATCCCAAAAAGGCTTTGAGATATGAGCAAGGCATCTGATTCACCACAGGCATTCCATAATTCAGAATCGGCGAACGATCCCCTTTTGTGCTGGCGGGAGGAATTTCCAATTCTTCGGGAGCGCACGTATTTAATTAATAATTCGCTTGGAGCCATGCCTCGCAAAGTGCGGGCACGCCTCCAGGAATTTTGTGATGCCTGGGAAATAGAGGGAGTTGAGGCCTGGTGGAAGTGGTTGCCAATGGTAACGGAAGTCGGTGATTTAGTCGGCAAAATTATCAACGCAAAACCAGGTTCTATCATGATGCACCAGAACGTTGCAACGCTGACGGCCATGGTGCTTTCGGGGCTTGATTTTTCTTCGAAGCGCAATCGGATTGTTTATGATGACATGCAATTTACCTCGCCCCATTATGTCGTTCAGGCATGGAAAAAATACGGAGCTCAACCGTTTCAGGTACAGTCGCCGGATGGCGTTCATGTTCCAACAGAACTTTTATTAGAAGCTATTGATGAAAACACTTTGCTTGTACCTATTAGTTTGGTGCTTTTTCGCTCAGGCTACCTCCATGATGCAAAGGCTATTATTGAAAAAGCTCATTCTGTAGGGGCTATGGTTTTGCTCGATGTTTATCAGGGGGTTGGAAGTGTGCCCATTGATGTTCAAGAATTAGAAGTTGACTTTCTTGTTGGTGGCTCGGTGAAGTGGCTTTGTGGTGGACCGGGGGCTTGTTTTCTCTACGTGCGCGAAGATTTGCGTACAACGTTCAGCCCGGCGATTACAGGTTGGTTCAGTCATAAGCGTCCTTTTAGCTTTGAACAAAATATGGATGAAGCTGATACGATTCATCGCTGGATGGGGGGCAGTCCCAGTGTGCCGGCTCTTTATTCTGCTCGTTCGGGCTATGAGATTATCCTTGAAGTTGGGGTTGATGCTATTCGCGAAAAATCGATGCGGCAAACGGCTCTTATCTTTGAACGTGCAGATCAAGCAGGCCTGAAGCTCAACAGTCCTCGGAGGCCTGAACAACGAGCTGGTTTTGTCGTCGTTGATTTCGAAGGAGCAGAGGCCATACATCACAGTCTCATCGAGCAAGGTTATAATATTGATTATCGCCCAGGAGCGGGCATCCGAATTGCTCCACACTTTTATAATAGTGATTCAGAAATCGAAAGTTTTTTTGAAGCTCTTCAAGCTCTCCGTCAAAAATAAAACGTTTTATTCTCGGTGCTACAAGAAATAAAGTTTGGTTCAAAAGACCTGAGGAAATCAAAAGATGTATCGTAGCATAAACCCAACAACAGAAGAACTTTTGAAGGAGTATCCTTTTTATTCCAATGAGCAGCTTGAAGGTTTACTTCAAAAGTCGCACAAGAGCTTTTTATCCTGGCGTCAGGAAAGCGTTTCCAGGCGTCTTCAAAATGTCGAAAAACTTGCTGCTCAGCTTGAACATAAAGAGCACGAATATGCCCGCTTGATAGCATTAGAAATGGGAAAGCCTCTTTCTCAAGGGCTGCAGGAAATTGAAAAGTGTGCACGGCTTTGTCGGTACTATGTGGAGCAAGCAGATTCTTTTTTACAAGAGAGCATTCGTACAGACCTTGCTACCGTGCGTTACGACCCTCTTGGAGTTATTCTTGGGATCATGCCCTGGAATTTTCCTTTTTGGCAAGTCTTTCGTTTCGCGTTGCCAGCTTTAATTACAGGCAACACTTGTTTGTTAAAGCATGCCCCAAACGTTCCGCAAGTTGCTTTGGCAATTGAAGAGCTTTTTCAGGCAGCAGATTTTCCTGCGGGGATTTTTCAAAACCTTTTTATCTCCCACGACCAGGTTCAGGTGCTTCTTGCGGATCGTCGTTTACAAGGGGTGAGCCTTACGGGTAGTACATCTGCGGGCAAGAAAGTTGCTCAAAGTGCTGGGCGGTACCTGAAAAAATGTGTGCTTGAGCTTGGGGGAAGCGATCCTTTTATTGTTTTTGAGGATGCCAACCTTGAAGCAGCGGCAAAAGCCGGGGTTGTTTCTCGTTGTTTAAATAGTGGTCAAAGTTGTATTGCGGCGAAGCGTTTTTTAATTCAAGCCAGTGTTTTTGAACCATTTAAGCAGCTCTTTCTTCAAGAACTCCAAAATCAAAACGTTGGTGACCCTCTTGATCCAAATACAACCATTGGTCCTTTGGCTCGCCAGGATTTACGGGATACTCTGGCCAGCCAAGTTGAAAGCAGTCTGTCCCTTGGAGCAGAAGTTGCTTATGCAAGTGCTACGCCAAGGGGGCCTGGTTTTTGGTATCCGGCAAGTTGCTTGCTTGCTTTCAGGTCTGATATGCCTCTTTTCACAGAAGAAATTTTTGGTCCAGTAGCATCGCTTCAAAGTTTTGAAAGAGAAGAGAAAGGTCTCGAGCAAGCCAATGCCACGGTTTTTGGGCTCGGGGCAAGTCTTTGGACATCTGATCGTAAGCGCGCGGAACGCCTGATTCCAAGGCTTGAGGCTGGCTGTGTTTTTATAAACGAAATGGTGAAGTCTGATCCGCATCTTCCCTTTGGTGGTGTTAAGGATTCTGGGTTTGGGCGTGAGCTTTCTCAGGAGGGCTTGCTTGAATTTGTAAACTGTAAAAGTGTCTGGAAAAACTTTTCCTGATCTTTTTATTATGTGGCTGCTTCAGCCCAAAAAATCAGGTTCCGGATCATCATAGCTTTCGCCATAGGTTTCATTTTCGCTACCACCCATTGAAAAACTCATTGGTGGTAACATGCGTAAAAGGATCCATTTGCGAGAATCGATTTGAAGTTTAGCTTTGCGCAAAGCATTGCTGTCTGAGGCGCACTGGTCAGCCAGTTCAATCACTTCTTCAAAAAAGTTTTCGGCCTGGTCTTGGCGAGCCAGCGCAAAAGCTTGAGCGAAATCAGGATCTTCTCGTTTCCAACGCCAGATTGTTGCACGATCTGGCATATCAGGGTCAGCGCAAATTTTTCGCAAACTTTGACCTTGTGCAACCCGCTTGCAAATCAATTCAAGAACACGTCGATTCAGCTTTCGAGGTCGCCCTGCTCGAGAGGTTTTTTTGGAGCTTTTTGATTTTTGAGTTTGCTTTGCTTTTGTCTGGTTGTCGTTGAGCTGCTCAGAGTCTTGTTCTTGATTTTCTTTCATAATTCCTTCAGCTTTCTGATGGTTTAATTATTCTGAAGTAAAGCTTGAACTTCGGCTAAAACTTCCAGGGCTGCGAGTACGGAGCCTACCTGCTCCTTTGGGCTGATATTGCCTTCTGTCTGGGATGCGCCCTGAAAAAGGGCTCGGCTTAGGCTCAAATCAACCAGTGATTCGATGGTCAGACAAGCGTTGTGAAAGCGTTCGAGTAACCCTTTATCGTAGGCCGGTTGTTTGTCTGGTTTTGAATTGCTTAAACTTTGAGTTTGAGAGTCTTTTGAGAGGGTTTCAGTCATGTTCTTCTTCCTTTCGTTTTTATGGTGTTTGAGGTCCAGTTAAGATCAATCACGTTTTTGTGGAATTTCCCTGGGGCTAGCGAATTTGACTCCAGGGGCTTCGGTTTGAGAAGATCTCCATACATGCATAGCGGGTTGCATCCATCAAGTCGTCGGAGCCTTCTGATTTGTCTGGCACTTCAAGCAAGACCCCCTTTGGGTCTTGGATCCAGGTATAAGAACGAATTTCGTTGAGCCAGTTTTCACAGCCTGGATCTACACTGAGTAAGGGCAAACCATCGAGCCGTACGCTAAGGGCACTTCCCATGGTACGAATCCCCTGTTGAATACTGTTTTTGCCCAGTATTAATCGTACTCCTCGAGCCCGAATCATGGCCTTAAACTCGTTATGAACAGATGGGTCGATCACGACTTTTACTTTTGGATAATGCTGCTTAAGCGCTAATACTTCCTGTACAATATCATGGGCATAGCCTTCATAATCAAGGCCAATGGAACGCGTGTATTCTTTGGCTACATGGGCCCGGCGATGGAGACAGCCCATAGGGTCTTTATACCAGCCTCCCACCAGGAGAACGACAAAAGCAGCATAACGGGTGGCCGCAGTGTTAAGGTCTACTCCAATCACGACTTCTTCGGGACGAAAAGGAGGCTTATCCAGGACATGGCTTGAGGTCTGAAAATTACTGTAAATTTGACCACGTAGGCTGCTCCAATCAGCTTCATAGTCCCGTCGGAAGAGATCACTGGGTAACGATATGCGAGCAGCTTCAATTTCTTCTTCGCTGATAAAAGGTGAATCGTGAGCTGTCCACGTGTAGCATGATGTTGTGGGTAAAAGCTTTTCGCGGGCTGGTTCCCAAATTTGCTGATAAAACCAACAGCGTCCGTAAGGGGAGGTATCAGCGATCAGCCAACCATTGGTATTACTCAAGCGTGTGCGGGCATTGCCCCAAGCCAATTGTTTTGAGCGGGCAATCTCTGTCCATTGAATTCCCTCTACACTCGCTGAAACAAGGCTTTCTGGTCGTTCAGAGCTTTTAAACTCAATCAGGGCATTGCCTTTCAGCCAAAGGGCTCCGTGTCCATGCTTAAGGTCTTTCCAGCGTCGGTCTCCACGTTGTTTTGTTCGATCTATCTGGTGATCAGGAATCAGTTCATTAAGCTCGATTTTTTGCGCAATGTTTTCATGGTGAGTCGGAGCGATAAACCAGTAGCGTTTGAGTTTTCGAGGATTCGCTTTTATTTCAACACGAATACGACCTAAAGCCTTGCGAATTGCGCTCCAGGTTTTTCCGGTACGGACAGCTGCTCCAACATAAACAAAACGGGCAGGATCAGCCATAAAGTGTTCTTGAGCCGGAAAAGCAGGTCCTTGCTGAAAAAGCTTTGGCCAGGCCAAAGGTTTTGTGTTCGGGCTGCCCTGAGAAGTATAAAAATACATGGTGTATCCATCCTTGTGGGGGCTGTTGCACGCATTGCGAAGGTGGGCTGAATCCGCCTTCGATCAATGGGCTGCGTATTTGGTTAAGGAATGAGAGAAGCCCAGTGCAAAACACAGGACGATTGAAAACGTTGATCTTATGAAGGGTATAAAGGCTTGGATTAATAAGGGCTTCGCTGGTTAAAGCGCAAAATCTCTTCAAAAGAAGAGCCCATAGTATATATAATAAGGGTGTACTTGTACAGAAAATTTTATTATAATGCCTCGCTTTCGTTTTCAAGCATTCCTTTTGAAGCCCTTCAAAAAGTTCTCAAAGCCTATCTGTTTTTAGGTTAAGCCCTTGGTAAAAGGGGTCATGCCTTGTTATCAATATTATTGGAATTATATCTGAAACCTCGTGAGAAAATCTTTCGGCAAAGAAGCTTCTCAAAATGACACGAAAGTAGAAATAAACTTGGCAGCACTTTGAGAAATAAAAAAATAACTTTTTTTAAATCCATAAATTCAGTGTAGTGACAAATATCACATACAAAATCGAGGGGTGTCAGTGCGCCCGAGATCTTTTTTCGCACAGGCTTTGGCCCTTGATTGTCTTCTTCCCCACCTATACTTAAGGCAAAACCCTTTCCCCGCGCTTGTACGCTTTTTGGGGAGGAGAATTGCGACTATTGTATTCATTGATTGTTTTAGAGATGCTGTATAAGGAGGCTAGTAGCCATGACATCCAGAGAATATCCTGATTTTCCTTCACTTTCTTCATCTTCTTTTCCAGAAATAGAGCCTTCTTCAGCTTCAAAGTTTTCTCTTTCGGAAGATTTTATATGGGGTGAAGAGCCAAGCTTGAGTTGGCATTGTCCTTATTGTAATGCTCAACATTCAGATCATCATTTTATTCCCGAAGGGTTTGCAATAATTGATTGGAAAAGGGCCCAAATGGAAATCACGAGCTTTTGTCCAAGCTGTCATTCAAAGGTTTTGATTGAGGTTGAGGGCAGCTATACCTTTGTTGCAGAGAAGCGCTCTGAACGCTTGCTTGCAAAGCCCTGTGGGGAGTCTATTGAGTAGCTTCCTTCCAAAGTGATAAAAGTCATATTCCTGAAGTGGAAGGACTTTCGCGCAAATAAAGGCCAGCCCCAAAAGTGATTAAAGTCACGTTTTGAACTGAGCGTGGAAAAGCCTTCCTGAACTTGCGGGGGTTCCATTTCCCCCAATATGACTTTAATCACTTTTCCTGAGGGCCTTCAAAAGCTATAAAATCCTAAGCTCCCCCAAAGAATCATTTAGAAGTGTCTAGCCTCTTTATTTAAGATCACTCTCAAGTCGGGCAAGAGTTGTCCGACGACAATTATATACGCGGTTCTGTTCAAACAACCAAATCAAGTGCTTACGCACTGATGTTAGAAGACTGCGAACAACAACCACCCAATTGGGGTGTGTTGGGATGTTCGTTTCTTCTAAGGGCTTTGGTTGGCCTGAACAGAAAGCGATGCCTGGCACGCCCTTTCGTTTTTGGCCTCTTTGTTTGAGGCTTCTTTAAGCAGGGTCAAGCAGCATCGCTTTTCCGTCAAACCTTTTTTAAGGAGGCCAGCGATGCCGAAGCGTTTGCGTGTTATGATTCTTTATCCAGACCCATACTTCAGAGAAACTTTTGTTGAGACTTGCCGTAAGTATGGTCTGATTGGCCGGGCCGTGGACACCGTAGAGCTGCTTCAAAGCTATCTTCAAGCCTTAGAAACAGACCTTGTTCTTTTACATGAAGATTTCTTCGATGACGAACTCTATTACAATCTTTATGAAAAGCATCCTGATCTCAAGATGACGCTCCTCGATCCAAGCTTTGAAAAATGGGATTACATGGGGACCGAAATTGTGATCCAACACATCTTAAAAGAGAATACCCCTTCGGAATCAGAGTAAAACTCCAAGGTTTTTGTGTAAAACCTTAGAATAAAGCTCACTCCTAAAGTGACTTTTGTCACTTTGCAAAGTTGGAAACAGGGCGCCGAGACTTTGAGTGTGACTTTTATCACCTTTTGAACTGGGCGTGGAAAAGCTATAAAATCTTAAGCTCCCCCAAAGAATGATTTAGAACTCATTGGGCCTCTGGTCTATGATGGTTCTCAAGTCGGGCAACGGTGCTCGACGACAATTGTATACGCGGTCTCTGTAAACTACTAAATCAAGCGTTCTTGCGCTTGTTCTACAAACCGCGAATAGCCCTGCACTTTTTGGGTGCATTGGGATGTTCGCTTTTGTAGAGGGCTTTAGTAGGCCTGTGATTGGAGCGATGCCTGGTGCGCCCTTTCGTTTTAAGCCTTTTTTCGGGCTTTTTGTGGTGCCTGGCTTCGCTTACTGCTTCACCTTTTTCAAGGAGGCTGAGCGATGTTCAAACCCTATCTTTTCACCCTTTATGGATATGAACTTTTTAAAGGCTCTTTCCTTAAGGCCTTTGATCTCAACGAATGCCAGATTCTGCTAACAGCGAGCCCAGAACGCCTGGAAGCGATGCTTGAAGTTCTGCCTCTTGACCTTGTGATTGTTCACGAGGACCGCTTTGATCAGGCTCGCAAGGTTATCAAGAACTCTGATCACAAGGTCAAAGTGCTGGTGGTCACGGAGAACCCGGACAAGGACCATCATAAAAAGCTAAGAAAACACGGAGCAGAAAACCTACTGGTTATACCAGAGAGCAGCGATCGTATAATGGCCAAGATCAAAACTTTCTGCCCTAAGCCAGACCAGCGATGTGACTAAAGTCACTTTTTGAGTTGAGCGCGGAAAAACCTCTTGGACTTGCGGGGGACCCACTACCTCTAAGTGACTAAAGTCACTTTTTAGAATTCGAAACGCCTTCTAGTGCGACTTTTGTCACACTTTAAAAATGGAAAAGCTTTTTATCCCAAAATCGTGCTAAAACGGAGAAGCACCGAGCCGTCGAGAGCACTCAACTCCTTCACTCTTATCTGGAAGTGATCAGCATAGACATTATTCTTTTGGACGAGCACTTCCTTGATGAGTGCTACGCTCTTTCCTGCCAGCATCCGACCTTTCCAAAACTTTTAGTCTTCACCT
>CAZJPQ010000019.1:0-53737 GCA_964548115.1 uncultured Planctomycetaceae bacterium | reverse complement strand
AAGGGTGAAAAGATAGGGTTTGAACATCGCTCAGCCTCCTTGAAAAAGGTGAAGCGGTAAGCGAAGCCAGGCACCACAAAAAGCCCGAAAAAAGGCCTAAAACGAAAGGGCACGCCAGCCATCGCTTTGGTCTCAGGCCAGCTACAGCCTCTACAACAAGCGAAAAACCAGCGTACCCAAAAGGGTAACTGTTTCCGATGTTGTAGAGGGCTAGAATCGTAGCTGTTTGAGACCAACCGCTAATAAAATTGTCGTCGAGCAACACTGCCCGACTTAAGAACGATCTTAAACCAAAGGTCTTAATCGTTCTAAATGATTCTTTGTGGGAGTATAAAATTTTATAGTTCTGGGAAGCCGCGAAGAAAAGTGACTAAAGTCACTTTAGGGTAGGGTGTTTAATGGATTCACTGAAAACCGAGAGCAGCTTTTCCGTTTCAGCGCAGCTTGGGGGCTGCGCCTCCCACTCCGAAGTGTTCTGGAACGAAGAAATTCTAACGAAGAGCAAAGACGGAGCATTGCCAAATTTCAAAGTAAAAAGCAGAACCTGACAACAAAGGCAACTTGCACACTCCAAGACCTGTAAAGCCCCATCACGACTTTTAGTCTTCGTAAAAGAGCGTCATGACTTCTTCAATCGTCGTAACTCCATCATAAAGACGCATGAAAGCAGACTGGCGCAAATTCCGCATACTTTTTCGCTTACAGTATTCAGCCATTTCCTGCTCAGGGGCCCGAGTAATCACCATCTGACGCAAGGTTTCATCCATCGTCATATACTCATGAATTGCCCGCCGTCCCTTATAACCAGTTCCATTGCAGTGTCGGCAGCCTTTGGCGCGGTAAAGTGGAAAGTCAAAATTGACCCCAAACTTTTTGCTTAAATCCTGCTTTAAGGAAGCGTGAGGTTCGTACTCTTCCTTGCAATGCTGACAGACAACTCGGATCAAACGCTGAGAAACAGCACAAATTAAAGCCGAAGTGACAAGGTAGGGTTCCAGCCCCATGTCAATCATACGGGTTATCGTCGAAACAGAATTATTGGTGTGAATTGTACTAAATACAAGGTGTCCTGTAAGCGCCGCCCGCACAGCAACCTCCAAAGTTTCACTATCACGCATCTCACCAACCATTACAACGTCTGGATCCTGACGCAAAATACTTCTTAAACCCGAAGCAAAGGTCATTCCAATGCCACTGCGAACCTGGACTTGATTAACCCCATGAAGCTGGTACTCAACAGGATCTTCAATCGTAACAATATTAACGCTTGGCTTGTAAACGTGCTTAAGAAAACTGTAAAGCGTCGTGGTTTTCCCTGACCCTGTTGGCCCACAAAGCAGGATAATCCCATGGGGCATGCCTAAAATCCGCTTCATTTCCTTGAGTGTAACCGGATCCATGCCAAGATTCTCAAGTTCCATGGAAGTAGCACTTTTATCAAGAATCCGCATAACAACCTTTTCTCCATGAACACAGGGGAGAGTTGAAACACGGATGTCAATATCTCGACCACTTACGCGCAACTTGCAGCGCCCATCCTGGGGCAGTCGACGCTCAGCAATATCAAGATTTGAAATAATCTTAATGCGGGAACTGACGGCACTAAAGAGACGCTTTGGCGGAGGCGTGATCTCTCGTAATGACCCATCAATCCGAAAACGTACGCGAACTTCTTTTTCATAGGGTTCAATGTGAATATCCGAAGCACGACTTCTAATCGCTTCCAACAGAATAGAGTTCACATAACGTACAACAGGAGCTTCGCCAGCTTCATCAATACCATCGTTATCAACCCCTAAAGAGTCGTCCTCTCGAATGGTTTCAACCTCTTCGCCTGCATGAAGGTCGCTGGCCATCTGTTCGAGATCAAAAAATTTGGAGTAGGCATTTCCAAGGGTTTCTGTAATCTGTTCCTTAAGAGTGAGAACGGGTCGAACATCATAACCCGTTGCAATCTTAATGTTATCTATAGCCACCACATCCGAAGGGTTCGAAGTAGCCACAATCAGAGTGTTATTTTCTTTGCCAACACAAATCACATTAAAACGACGAGCCATCCGCTCAGGGATAATCGAAACAGCATCGTAATCGATGGCGTCCTCATCGCTCAAATCAATCTTCGAAACCCCCATTGATTCCGCAAGACAATCAAGCAGCTCTGCTTCACCCAGGATATTATTGTCAACCAGAATGCGGCCAAGCATTTTGCCCGAGTTCTTTTGCTCTTCAAGCAGGTTTGTAAGTTGCTCTTCGCTGATCAGATTCTTACGGACAAGGATTTCTCCTAACCGCACGTTCCGAAAACCTGCAGCAGCTTGTAATCTCCCAGAACGACGTGACTCAGTTGACATAAAATTTCTCCATAAAACTGCAAGTAGTTCGTACCATTACAAGAACAAACAAGTTGTAAGGCCTTTTCTATCCTTGCTCTTCTGTGATTTTCATATCTCTAAATCCAAGCTTAGAAAAACTAAAATAAAAACCCTGCAGGCTATTCCTCATTGTTTTCTTTCATGTCTTGAATTGTAGCCCAGCTGAGTAAACCTTGAGCTTCGATTTTTAACACGATAAAGTCGAAGCTGTTTGTGGTTCAAGAGGTTTCAAAAGCCTGTCATATTCTGCCTGATCTATTAACTCAAGGTCACGCAAAAGCTCTAAATCATTTTCTTTCGTACGCCCAGGAGTTGTCAGGTAATTGCCAACCATCATACCAGTTGCTCCAGCAAAGAAAATCATGGATTGAAGCTGTCGCAAGTGTTGAATCCGACCGCCGGCCACAAAGATATCTGCTTGTGGAACCATCAAGCGAAGCACAGCAATACTCATCAAGCACTCTAAAGGTTTGAGCTTTTTCGCATCCGCAAGCGGAGTTCCCTCAACAGCCACAAGGAAGTTCAAAGGTATCTTGTTTGGGTTTAAAGTCTGGAGTTGGGTGAAAAACTCGGCTCGCTGTCCAAGTTCCTCTCCCATACCTAAGATCCCGCCGGCACAAATCTTAAGACCAATATCCCGAGCTTGTTCCAGAGTGTTCCAGTTATCCTGCCAGTTTCTGGTTGTCGTAATAGAAGGATAATAGCTTTCGGCACACTCAAGGTTATGGTGATAGATTTCAAGGCCTGCTTCTTTCAGCTGCAGAAGCTCTTCCCTGCCAAGAATCCCAAGGCTGGCATCGGGTAAGATATCTCCCCGCTTGCGGATCTCACGAATAGCATCACAAACCTGGTCTAAAAGCTTGCCTTTCGGCAGAGCTCGCATGGCCGTTACGATACCAAAGTTGGTCGAGCCGTGATTGAGTGCATATTCTGCAGCCTTGACAATTTTCTCTGCGCTTAATAAAGGATAGGCCTGAGATTCCGTAGCATAACGAACGCTTTGAGCACAAAAAGAACAATCCTCCGAACAGCCTCCTGATTTAGCATTAACAATAGAACAACGATGCAAGGCCTTATCTCCGAGAAAATGTCGTTTGACAAGGTGAGCAGCATACATCAGATCGTAGGCCCGCTCCTCAGGAAGCGAGAGCAATTGAAGCGCTAAAGATTGAGGCAAAGATTTACCCGCAATCACGTCTTCTGCAATATCAATGAAGCCAGCTGTATTTGTGGTTCTATCTGTCAGTTCCATGACTTATCCTTATTCCTTGAAATATTGAAAGGTATGAGCATCATTTCAAAAAATCATATGGGCCCATACCTCCTGCATTCTTCAAATGCGTTCAAGCCAGTTCTCAGCCTAACAAAGATCAACAAAGTATGATAGCGGTAAGTCCCTCTATTCACAATCGCTTCTTCTTAAATCAATCATTTCTATTGTTCTATTTATAGGTTCGAGGAATGACGATCTATCACCTCATATTCCCTTTATTGGCCAGGTTGTAAAAAATATGAAGCCTTGGGGCCCTCTACTTTTTGAACCGTTTCTCGATTTTTGGAGCAGCTTTTCCTAGCCGTTTTTGCACAAGCTCAAGGGCTTCTGGGCTTGAATCTGAGCACACAAAAGCATTGCCTCGCATATTTGCAGCGAGCGCAGAAGTCCCACTGCCACAGAAGAAATCTCCAACAATTGCCCCTTCAGGAAGGAAACAATCAAAGAGTCGGTTGAGAAGTTCAAGTGGTTTTTGGGTAGGATAACCACAGGTCTCTGGCTGATTGCCTCGAAGCGCAGGGATTTCCCAAACATCGCGCATATTGACATAGCGATAAAACCCCTGCTTATCCTCTTCAAGTACGATATTTGAGAATCCATACTTATGGGCAACATAACTTTTTTCCCGCTGGGGAGAGAAAGCATAATCTTTGCCCTTCCCATACACCAGGAGAGTATCGTGTTTACGAGCCAAAGCTCGCTTGCTTGTACCACCCGTGCGAAAGCACCAGATAATCTCGTTAATAAAGTGCTTATAACCAAAAACCTGATCACAAAGCACTTTTGCATAATGAACGACATGCCAATCAAGGTGTAAAACAAAAACCCCATCGGGCTTTAAAACTCGGAAAATCCCCTGTACTCGCGGCTTTAGCCAATCAAGATAAGCTTCAAGCGAAGGCCAGCTATCTTCATAGCCATAGTTTTGTTTTTTTTGCCGGCGTCTCGTAAAAAAAGGAGGATCGCAATATATAAGGTCAAGACAGCCCGGTTCTAAATGTTCGCAAACCTTGAGGCATTCTCCCAAAACAAGTCGAGATTGTGAAGACGAAGCTCGAAGGGGATTGTCCATGAACCAGCAGCCTAGAAAACGCAGAGTATTTGAGCTCTTTCAAACAAGGGCGGAATTCCCCCTGCTTTGAACCTTAGCATGGAATTCATATTTTCCCCCAAGAGTTTCTTTAATATAAGCATGACCGATGTAAAATGAATATGCAAAATAAAAAAAGAAGAGCATTGAGTTTAAGAAATGAGTATTTCTATGGAAAATCGGCTTTCTATACCCGAAAAGCATTACTCAATGAAACGGAAACTGGTACTTGCAAGCGCATCTCCTTATCGTAAGAAGCTGCTTAAGGATGTTGGCCTTGATTTCTCCGTGCTTCATTCAGGGGTTGATGAAAGCCTTCAGCCCCTTCAAGCTGCTCAACAGTATGCAAAAGAGCTTTCAATCCGCAAAGCTCAGGCTGTTGCTGCCCGCTGTCACGATGCTGTTGTGATTGCAGCCGATACGATTTGCTCCATTCAGGGAAAAATTATCGGCAAGCCCCAAGATGAAGAAGCTGCTGTTCATATGATTCAGCATGCCAGTCAAGCAGGTTTACAACAAGTTATTACAGGGGTTACGCTGATTGACTCTCGTGATATGCTCAGCATTTCAAAGTCTGTTATTTCGCTGGTTGAAATGCGTCCTATCCCATTAGAGGTTATTCGAGCTTACGTCAAAAGTGGAGAACCAATGGGCAAGTGTGGTGCTCTCTGTATAGAAGGAAACCACCAGTTTATTAAGCGCATTGAAGGCAGCTATTCAAATATCATGGGATTGCCTCTTGAATGGCTTTTGCCTGCTTTAGCCGCGATGACAGAACGACTTTGAATCGCAAAAACAAGCGTATCTTTTTGAAATGCTTTAAACATATGAATGAAATAAATCATATGTTTCTTTCGCAAAGAAAACAAAGAGCAGGAAAATAAAACCAAGCGCCTTGCAACAAGAAAAAAACCAAGTAATCTAGGGGTTTTCAGCTCCCTGAACTTTTAAGCACTTAAGAAATTTTCAGGTTATGTAAAGACAAGGTAAATATTCCAGTTCCTGACCTCTATCAAGGATCAATATGACAACTTTTAATCGACTTTTTTTGCAATCTCTTATGCTTTTTTCAGGTTTGCTTGCAGGCTTGCTTTCTCAAAGTCTTTGTGCCCAGGATTTAGAGCAGAAAAGCTCGATAGATCTTGCTCGAGCTTTTGCCCGTGATACGGTGCTTTATTCTGAACTCGAATTTGAAGGGGATATCAAGGAACTCTATGACCTGAACAACCTTGAAGCCGCGGGCATGGTCGGGTTAGGCTTTTCGGACCTTGCCTGGTATTTTGAGGAGCTTGGGTTTGGGATTCCATCGGAAGATCTTGCTGAAATCTACAAGGGAGTAAAACGGCTTGCTGGTGGAATCATTGACATCACGGTTGATGGCCCAACCTGGCTTGCAATTCTTGAGCACGAGAGCCCTGAAGTTTTTATGGGGCTTCTTGAGCAAGCCGCTGAAACAGGAAAAGTGCTTTTTGAAGAGTCTGGAGAATATGAAGGAACCGAACTCTATAGCCTTCGTTATGGTCTTTCTCTTTTTTCAAACTTTTTGCCTTTCTCAAGATCTAGAAACGAAGAAGATTTCTCCCAACCTCTTTCGCTGGCTCTTTGGCAAGATCGCTACCTTATAGTTGCTTCGCAGGACAGTGATCTCAGGGATGCTCTTGACTTCCTTGAATATCCTGAAGAGGATGAATTTTCACTGGTCAGCTCATCAAACTTTCGTCAAGCCCGCAAGGAAACAGAAAGCTCTCCTTTTTTCTTCTACTGGAATATTGCCACTACCATTACAATTATTGAACGCATAACAGATACCAGATCAAGGGGGATGGACGAGGAAGTGAAAAGTTTTCTCGCTTTTCTGGAACACAAGCAGTTCCGATCTCTTACGTTTCGTACCGATTACGACTCAGAGCAGGGTAAGGCTGTCGGAGCCTTCCAGGTTTTCTTTTACAACGAGCCCTCCTGGTACAAGCTTTTTGCCCCATCCCAGGAAAATATGGAAAGAAACCTTGCAACATTTTGTCCAACCGACCCCTTTTTATTTTTTCACGGACATTATGATGAACCCCAGGAGTTTCTCCGGACGCTCCATGCTATTGTAAAAGAAAAGTCCGAAGCTCTTGCTCAGCCGGAGCTGTTGGAAGATTTTGAAGCCAGCATGAAGCGGTCTCAAGAAGAGCTTGGCTTTCCTTTGGAAGATTTGCTTGCACTCATAGATAATGAACAGGGATTGTTTTTTTTGCCTCCCATCGATAAGTTTGGAAATACTCAAAATACCTTTGCTTTTCTTTTAGAATTGAAAGATGCAGAACAGGGCGAAGCGTTTCTTTACAACAAGATCGCAAGCCTTAAGGGGGCTCGTCCTCTTTTTCACCATACAAGCAACCGAGAGTATCTTGAGCTTTCAAATGGCGAACGAATTGGATACTATGTTTTTGATCCTTCAGCAGAGGGATCCTGGGCTTACTGCATACTTGATAGCGTCTTGATCTTTGGAACTCAAAAGGCCTTGCGGTTAGCAATTAAGGCCCGTAAGGAAAACAACAATCTCAATCAAAAGCCCGAAGCTTTAGAAGTTTTGAATGATTATGGCAAGCATGCTCTTGTCAATGCTTATGTTGACCTGGCCTTCATTGCTTCATTTTCGGAATACATTTTTGAAATTGTCCCGGATCAGGCTTACCTTTATCAGGACATCCTGGAAGAAGCTGGCTTGCTTGAAGAAGAAGAAAAGATTAAAAATCGCCAGAAAAGTGATGCTTCACTTGCAGCTAAGCGAACATTGTCAACTATTTTCAAGCGCTATCTTAACGAGTACCGGGTTGGAGCAGCACTGCGCCTCCATGACAAGAGCATCTTTTTTGAAATTACAGAGTACGGCATACCAAGCCTTGAAGAATTACGTCAGATAACTCTTGCCATGATAAAAGTCTACCATTATGCCGAAGCTGAAGGGTTGGGTGAAAATAGACTCTTGCCAGCACTGAAGAATTATCTTTTTGAACACCATGATTTGCCAGAAACAATTGAAGAATTTGTTGCAGGAGGTGGCGACAAAGCGGTCTTTCGTGACCCAAGCCTTTGCGGCCCTGCGGTTGAAGAGCCCCGCGAAGAAGAGTGTTTTGTCTGGCTTGGAAAGCACGGCCAGCGCGACTTGCTGCCAGCCATACCACTTTTTCACAGTAGAATGCCAAACGACATTGGAGAATACTTGCTCTTTCTTTCCGATGGTTCATTTCATTGGCTGGATTCTGAAACTCTTGATGCTATTGTTGAAACCGACCAGGCTGGAGAAAGTATCGCTGATTTTGGTCTTGGGTCTCAAGAAAAACACTCTCTTGAAGAGGCTTTTGATGATTTCTACTCGATTGTTGCAGAAGAGGTGCGCTAAAGCTTTCCCTGCAGGTCTGCTCAAAGCACAAGCTAGGGTAAGATATGCTTAAGCTTTTTAAGCTTGCAAAAAAAACTGGCATTCTGTTTTGAGATGCTTGTGGATGCCTCAGAATATATTTCATATGTACGACTCAGCGTTCGAATGACGTTCTATAAACTTTGGTTTTCATAAAATGCAGGATAAATAAAATTATAGAGGAGAAAAAAAGTTCGATGAAATTCACCTGGAAAACTTCAATCACAAGAGCTTCACTTTTTATGACCTTTTTGTGTGCTCTTGCTCTTTGTGCTTCAAATGCACCGCTGCAGGCTCAAGATACTGAGTACCCTGTGACTGATGTCGGGCGCGGGGCGCCACGCACTGCTTTAATGTATGGTATTCTTTCTCCTGAATCTTTGCTTGCTTTGAGTGGTCTTGATCAGGAAAAACCTGTCGAGCAAAATTTTATTCAGCAAATGTTTGGACCTGAAGCTGGAAAAATCACAGAGTTTTTTGTCCAGACACTTGAGCCTGCTTCACGCCTTGATCTGGCATTGATAGACGTTTCAACGTCTGGCCCCAGGGTCTATCTTGATATAACGCTTAAGCCTGGCCAGAGTGTTGACCTCAAACCTTCCTGGCTTCAGGAAGAACTGGGTATAAAGCCTGAAGATGGTGAAATCAACGGCATTCCACTGGTGCGTTATACGATTGATCGAGATTTGCCGGAACTTTATGCCTTCAGCCACCAGAACCATCTTTATATTTGCTTTTTTGAAAGCGTTGTCCAGGATTTGTGTCGTGGCCTTAGCCGTGGACTTGAAGAGGGGGAATCTTTAGCAGAACAAAGCCGTTTTCGTGAGTGGTATGCCACTCGTTCAAACGCTGATATTGAGCTTTGGGTGAATGCTTATGAACTTCGACGCTGGGTTGAGCGGGTATTGCCTTCTGATTCTTCTGAGAGTTATGAGCAGGCCGATGGAGCTATCGATCTTCGCAATTGGAAACAGTTTGTTTTAAGCATCAATCACAGGTCCGAAAATTTTGATATTGAACTCAAACTTGAGTCTCGCAAGGACATTCCACTTCTTAAAGAGCTTGCTCTTCCTCAAGGCAATTTTGCTCGTTTTGATACTCTTCTTCCAGCAGAAACTATTCTGGTGGCAGCAGGCAATATCGGTGAACCTGCCCCACTATGGCAGCGGGTGCAGGATGATCTTGACAGCCTTAGCCAGCTCTTATTACCAATTTTTGAAGGCCCTGGCAGAAACTACGACAAATATGATGAAGATGAAAAATGGGACGAAATTGAACCAGAGGCTCCAGAAAAATGGGAAGACGAAAAACAGGCAGGACCTGGCGATGAAAAGTGGGAAGACGAAAAGTGGGAAGATGAGAAATGGGAAGAAGAGGAATGGCAGGAAAACGAACGAGAAGCCCCAAGTCTTGAGGAGATGGTTGAGTTTGCCAACGAAGTCCTCGAACCGCTCGGGCTTGATTTTGAAAGCAGTCTTGAGCTCTTTGAAGGTTCAGGGGTTTTTGGTATGACCTCAAAGCTCTCAGATTCTGAACCGCAAGAAGAGAGTAGAATGGCCGAAAAATTCCCGCTTCCTTTTTTTGCCCTTTTGCCAATTCATAAAGTGGAGAAAATTACTGAGGCTCTCGAACAGCTGCTTGAAGAAGGTGGAGAAGAATTTAACCTTAAAAAGGAAGATACTTATCATTACTATACTTTTGAAGCAGAGGGTTTTTACGGGATAGTTTATCCCCATCAAGATCTTCTTCTCTTAGCCCTTTCCACAAGCCCTGAAGAATCATTGGAACTTTTTCAAATCATTGAAAGAAAACGGAATGCTGCAGGAATTTCAGCATCCCCTTTTTCACCATTGCTTCAAGAGTCAAGTCAAATGACCTTCGGCATCAAGCTTGGCCAATTGCTTCAAGATTATAAAACTTTGGACCAGCAAAAGCTGAAAAAGTTTAGTGCTTATATCGATCCCCATGATTGCGCAAAAACTCCCTTTTCTCTGCCGAAAGAAAGTGCTTCCAGCACAAGTACTCTAGGATTTTCTCTGGATACAACCCCAAAATCTTTGCGTTTCAAGTTGAGTACTACGGGGCTCTCCATCGTTGAGGGCATAAATTCATGGCTTGCTCTTGAATCAGGGCCGGCAGACCGCTTGTACTACGCTTCCTCTCAACTTGAAAACTTGTACGAAAAAATAAACTATGAGTTCAGATATGAAGAGGATCGTTTTCCCGCAAGTTTTGATGAACTTTTAGAGGCGGAAGTGATACGTCTTGCTTACCTTCAATCTCCCTTTGATGCTCGCTTTGTGCAGGGTGCTATTCCATACTGGTTTACAGGCGATGGGCTCGATGATGAATGGTATCAGGAAGAAGAAGGAATAGCTGAAGTTCTTGCCTCAGAAGCCAAGGGCTTTCGAAGTTACGCTATGGTTCCAGCAAATATTTGGGAACAGGCTTCAGAGCTTTCCTATGATGAAAATGATCGTGTGATTGTCATTTATGAAGAGAAAGCGAACACCTTTGGTGGTCATATGGTCCTTTATGCTTCAGGGCGTTTTGGCTGGCTGCACAAAAGCAACTGGGAGCAAGCCAAGGCTTTGATCGCTCAAGGCAAACCTTTGCCCGAATAGTTTGTAAGCTTTAAGATATTCTAAAAGCCCGTTTAGACTCTGGTCTGAGCGGGTTTTTTATTGAAGAAAAATGAAGAATCGTAAAAAATAAAGACGAAAAGAGCTCATGCCAGGGTATGTTTATGAAGCCAACCTGAAAGGGTTTCAATCAAACCGTCATGAAGGGTAAAGTGCTTACGGCTCACATCCTCAAGAAAATGGCCAAGCTGATCGAGCATTATAAACTCTGCTTGTGTCGTGTCGTTTTGTTTCCAGAATTCTTGATACCTTTGAAGACTCTTCGGATCAACCGTATGGTCTCGCTTGCCATGGATATAAAGAGCCTGGCATTCAAGCCGCTTTATTACTTGGGCAATTCGCAGGCTGTAGTGTTCTCGCAGCCAGGGCCAGCTTTCCCAGCCCTGAAAAATCCCACTTGATTTTTTTTCTTTCATGTAAGCTTCAAAAGCAGCTGGGGTAAAAGTTGTTTTCATTTGAATTTTTTCATGTAATTCATGCCAGGCTTCTAAAGCTTGCCTAGCCTCCTCTTGCTGCTTTTTCCTTAAGGAGCTCAAACGATGTTCATGCCGCCAGCGCAAGGATTCAAACAAACTTGTTGCAGGCGAAGAAATGACCGCAACACCCTGAGCTTGAAACTCTGTAGCAGCCATTTGAGCGATTAATCCACCTTCACTATGGCCTATAAGGAAAATTTTCCAATTCTTAAGAGCAGGCTGGTTACGGAGAGCTTGAGCAGCGTGTACCAAATCTGCAACCCGTTGCATTAAGCTGTAATCAAGAGGCTCAGAGGCTGGACGATCAAACTGTCGTTTATCGTAGCGAAATGAAGCGAAACCTTTTCGCGCAAGTTTATGGGCAAGTCTACGATAAAGCGAAGATGGAAAACCAGTACGTGGAACATGGCCGTTGCGATCACAGTGAGTACTGCCCTGTTGAAGAAGTGCAACTCCAGCAGGGGGTTTGCCCTGAGGAAGAACAAGCTCTCCAGTCAGAGAATAGCCATCAAAAGAGTGAAAGCCGAACTCTTGGGTCTCAAAATCATAGCTTTCCATGGCAAAATTTTCTCTGGAGTTTTGAAGCACTATCTTGAAAATAACTTGAGATATTCGAAGTCCATAGATCTCAACTTCAGGCCTTTTTTATGGTCACTCCTTATACGGTATTTTTGAGAAGAAAGAATCACTATTCGCTTCAGGAAAGCTAAAAAACTTTTTCTTTTAAAGGCTTTGTTGTATGCTTCTCAGGTTCAAAAAGAGAAAGAGAATCATAAGAATGCGCTTTAACATTTATAGTTTTATTCTTTTCCTGTTGATTCTTCTGAGCCTGGTCAGTGCTCAGGCTATTTTTGCGCAACCTGAAGATCTTCTAGAAGAAGCACCATCAGAAGACCAAGCAAAAGAAAAATCTTTACTTGGCTCACACCTCTACCCAGCCCCAGATCGCTGGAGGTTGACAAATCCAAAGGGTTCTCGCTGGTCACTTGATTTACTGCTCGACCCCTACAGCACGAACCTTTTAAAAGGTGATTTCCCGATTATAAAAGATGAGTGGTTTCTGGTGCTTGATGGTGTGTTGGACAATGTCGCACTTGCTCGCCAAAACCTTGATTATCAAGAGCTTGCTTTTCAACCACTTCCTCCTTTTGAGCCTGCATTTTTTAAGCGAGAAAACCGAGTACTCCAGGAAACTCTTTTTCTTGGGGCTGAGCTCTTCAACGGTCAAACTGTTTTTCGTCCTAAAAGGTTTTCTTTTAAGTTCACCGGAGCCTGGCGTGGAAAATGGAATGACCAAAACGGATTTTCGGACGGCACGAATAATGCCTTTGGCTTACAAGAAGCTTTCTTTGAGTCACAGCTTTTTGAGGTTGGAGAAAATTTTGAATCTGTCTTCGTACGAGTTGGTATGCAGGGCTTCAATTCAGATTTCCTTGGTCTGATCTATAATGACCTGCAGCCAGGGATTCGTTTCTTTGGTGATCTGGATTCTAATCGTATTCAATTTAACCTGGCCTGGTTTCACACTCTTCAAAAGGATTTCGAAACCGGATTAAACGCCCTTGAAGGCTCTTTTCAACAAAACGTTTTCATTGCTAACATGACATTTCAAGATGCTTTTGTTGATGGGCTTTTTCTTTCTCCATCTATTCACTATAACCGTGACCGCAAAGGAAGCGTAGAGCAGGATGTTCTCTACCTGGGAACAGCAGCTACGGGAGTGATTGATCGTTTTGAAGTCAACCCTGCCCTTTATTTTGCTTTTGGACAGCAGGATAAAAATGCTTTGAGTAATAAGCCAAATGATATCCTTTCAGCTCTTTTTGTTGCAGAAGTTGTTTATCCCCACGATTGGCTTCGGCCAAATGTGACTCTGATCTATGCAACGGGAGATGACGATACCAGCGATAACACGGCCAATGGTTTTGATGCTATTAATGATAATGTGGGTCTGCTTTCTGGACCTTTTGGTTATCTTGTCGCTGAGAATATTCGCTTTCTTGAGCATACCATCTTACGTGCCAATAGTTTTCTCCCTTCCAGCCGCGTTGGTGGGGCATCAAATTACTCAAACCCCGGAGCTTTCATTCTGGCAGCGGGCATCGACATGGCCTGGACTCCAAAACTTGAAACAAATTTTGATCTTATCTGGTATAACCTTGCCACCAGCCGTATATTTATAAATGGAGAGGACCGCTCAATAGCCCGAGGTTTTGGGGCTGAAGCAGCCCTTGCCGTAAAATATCGCCCTTATTTAAATGACAACCTGATCCTTCAAGCAGCAACTTCTCTTTTTCAACCCTTTGATGGTGCCGACGAGCTCTTTGGCAATGCTGAAACAAGCTATCGCCTCTTCCTGAACCTTGTACTCACTTTTTAGATTTTGATCTTATAGGTGAGTGGGCCAGAAGCGTGTTTTAAGCACAGCTTGCACAGCGGCCAAAAAGAGTAATCTCATGGCTTTCGAGTTTAAAGCCTTGAGGCAAGAGATCATTAAGTTTTCCAGGACAGCCTTCCAAGTCAAAAAGCTTACCGCAACCATTACAGCGGAAGTGGTGATGGTGGCCTAACCCAGCTCGCTCATAAAACGTTTCTCCCTCCACATTCAGCAGAAGAATAAACTCTTCTTCCAATAAAGTACGCAGCTGGCGGTAGACCGTAGCAATACCAAGCCCTTCAATTTTCTTGCACGCCCGTTCATGGAGCTCCTCAACGCTTAATGGAGCTTCAGCTTCTTCGAAAACCTGTCGAAGCGCAGCCTGCTGTTTTGTTTTTCGTTGTGGTCGAGACATATTGACTTCTCACTATTGACAGCACACCTATTAAATGATAATGATTTATCGTTATCGAAGTGTGGTGGTGTTCATTTTTTATAGCAACAGGTTTTTGTGTGAAAGGAAATAAATAAATGAAAAATTTTCTATTCGGGATTACCCTTTTGTTTGGATTTTTTGTTCTTTTAACTTCTCAATCTCTTTTTGCGGCAGATGATCATTCAAGCCACCATGATCACTCGGGGCATCATGACCATTCAAGCCATTCCGATGGGACACACTTTCACTTTACCCACCCTCTTTTGACAGAGATTCCACTGCCTGAAAATAAAGCACGTTTTGATTTCTTTTCTTCAGATGGAGAAGAAGAGAGCAGCCATACTTTGCAGCTTGGTTTCGAATACGCATTTTCTGATGCGTTTGGAATAGAGATGGCATTGCCTTTTACGTTACTTTCGCCGGATCAAGGTTCTTCAGAATCTTCGTTCGATAATTTTTCAGCTGCTCTCAAGGTTGCAAACTTTGCTTTTGCCGACCATGGCTTTATTCTTTCCCACGGTCTTGAGTTTGTTTTTCCAACGGGGGATGAGGCAAAGGGAATTGGCTCTCAGCATGAGCTGGAGATTGCTCCTACTTTAGCCCTGGGCTATCTCAGCGGACGTTTTGAATTTATAGCCTTTTTTGAATTTGGAATTCCAACCAACCAACGAGAACCATCGGAAGCAGAGACAGAACTTGGGTTTGATTTTTCAACGCTTTATCATTTCAGTTCTTATCTTGCGGTTCTTATGGAGCTTGGAGGAGAAAGTGCTTTAAGTGGAGAAGAACGAGGCCATACGCTTTTTGTTTTGACTCCAGGGCTTCATATTACCCCTTTCGAGGCAAAAAAGCTTGAGCTTGGTTTTGGTTTAAGCGTACCTCTTTCAGATGAAAAAGAGTTTGATTTTCGATTTGGCCTTTCCGTTTTTTATCACTTTTAATCTCATAGAGTACCATATACTGAAAATAGCCGGCTGCTTACTCAAAGGAGCGGGCAATGACAGCTCCGTAGAGTTGTTTTGGCTTTGCCTTTTTTAAGGTTCGGGTAGCTTCGTAAAGAGTTGCTCCTGTTGTAAGCACATCATCAACGATTAAGATTCGCTTTTTTTGGGCACGCTGAGCCTGTGATCCAGGCTGAAAGGCCCCTCGAATATTTGCTTCTCGAGCACTTTTAGAAAGTTGAGCCTGTGGCAAAGGGCTTTCTTTGATGCGTTTCAAAAGTTGGTTTTCGAAGGGTAGGTTAAGCTCTTGGGCAAATTTTGAGGCAATTGCTTCGGCTTGGTTAAACCCTCGTTGCCAGGTGCGAGCGGAGGAAAGGGGAATAGCTGTAACCAGGTCAATCTCAATTCCTCGGTCAAGTACCAGCTGAACAAGCCATAAAGCCGCAACTTCGGCTAAAATCCGTCTTCGCTGATACTTGAGCTTAAGAATAAGTTCGCGTAATTTATTCTGATAATGACCTACTGCAACGATTTGCTGGACCCCAAACCCCTGGGGACGTTGCTCACAGTGCTTGCAACCATATAAAACTCCGACGTGCTGACCTAAAGGAGAACCACAACGATTACAGTAATCATCACCCGTAAGTTCGAAATCTTCAAGACACTCAGCGCACACCGGCCAATTACCTTGAGGCAGGGATTTTTCGCAAAGCTCACAGTGCGGAGGAAAAATCAGGGAAATACACCCCTCGCGAAGGGTGGATAATGTTCTTTGCAGAGTTTTAAAGCGCTTAAAAAGAGTTGAAGAAATCTTAAACTCCTTATCCAGATCTTTCAGCTTGTCTCTTAATATGATCGCTGAATTCACTCGCAATCGAACATTAAAAGCTCCATCGAATAACTTTAAAACGAAGCGAGGGTCTTAAAGTTTATTATTACTCAGAACCAAGGAAAGCGCTGTCTCGGTGGTAAACATACCAGCTCTGAAGTTGTTGAAAACGAAAGCGATATTCAATTACTATCCGAATCGTTTCGTCTTCCTCATAGGGCAGCCAAAAGTACCAATACTCACTATTTCCTTCGAAAGCCTTTTTGTCGGGCCTGCGGTTAAGGACTTCATAAAAATCTATAATACCCTGAGCACGAATCCATTCAGCCCATACATCATAATCACTTAAACTCGGGGCATGCCATTTCGCAAAATCTTCAGATTCGACCTTATCGCGCATGACCTGCTGATAACGTTCTACGAGGATTTCGGCTTGTTGGTAACTTGTTGTAATTTCTTCTGGCCCCATGCCTGACCTGAGAACCCGTCCAAGTTTTTCCCGCAGAACGCGTTCAACGGATAAAATAGGCTCTTCTTGGTGAGAGGCCTGATCGGTATAGCTTCCCCAATCAACAAGTGCGGCTTCTGAAGCAGCAGCCCTTTCTCCAGGAAATCCTTCAGCAAAAACACAGTACATGTTGGTATAAGCCTGCCCATTGTAAACGCGAAAATAGAGCTTATTCTTCTCTTCACTTGGAATCTGGCTGTCATAAAGATCTTCTAAAGCACCAAGCACCATCGCCTGACTCATACCTTTACGCAGCCGATCGTTCATCTCATGGCGAACATCAATACCATGGGTTTGAATGAAACGGCTTCTTGATTGGTCTTCAGGAAGGGCATGAAAAGCTCTCACTTCACTTTCACTCATAACTTTAAGATAAGCATTCCAGTTTTCACTTCCGATGGTAAGTGCTGATAAACCTTGAAGGCGAGGGCTTTGTTCTTTTTCTTCAACTTCTTTTGAAGTATGGGAACAGGAGATAAAGACTGCTCCCGAAATCAAGAGCAACCAAGCAAAGGAAATATCGCGAGTAAAAAAGCTTTTCACCATAGGTCTGAATATCTTATTTGTTTATGGGCTTATAATCGAGCGTAATCACAACACGTGCTTCCTGAGGGTAAAAGTATAGTCTTTTTAGAAAGAGAGTGACAAGCAAATAGCCTTGAGTATCTTGTTTCTGTCATGCTTCAATGGAATCATTCCAAGCAAGATAACGTTCCATTTCACTGGCAGATGTTCCTGGAGTAATCTTGGAAGCTGCTTCCTTCCAGTCTTTAAGCGTGATTGGACGAATCTTGACCTCGTAATTTTTGGCTTTTTCCAGCCCTGAATCCACGATGCCCGGAAGCTCAGCATTCATTTCAGCAATCATTTGAGTTGTAACTTCCTTACACAAACGTTCAATCTCACGTCCAGAGAATCCTTCACAAAGTTCACTCACCTTTTCCAAAGGAGTCTTCGTTTCAAAACCACGCTTTGTAAAAAGAATTTCAAGAATTGCTAAACGTGTAACAGGGTCAGGCAAAGGAATGAGGATGCGTTTTTCAAAACGGCTCAAAACGGCCTGATCAATATCCCATGGTCGATTAGTAGCAGCAATCGTAAGTACGAAGATGTCAGAGCGACCCTTTTCGCTTAAACCATCAAGTTCAGAAAGAATTGTCGATAAAATTCGTTTCTCCGCACCAGATTGTTCCTCTTGGTCGCGTTTTCCCGAAAGCGATTCAAACTCATCAAGAAAAACCACAGAAGGAGAATTATCACGAGCACTACCATAAATTTCAGAAATAATTTTTGAGCTTTCCCCAAAGTATTTGCTCATCACACCCGAAACCTTGACGTTGAAAAACATGGCGCCTCGTTGTTTATTGTTATCTGAGGCCTGCTTTTTTTTGAGAGCATTAGAGGTCGCAGCAGCTAAAATTGTTTTTCCAGTACCTGGCGGGCCATAAAAAAGAACATTGCGAAAGGTATGTAATTGCAAACCTTCTGGGGGCTTTGCCAGTGATAAACCAAGAGTGTATTTAATGTCTTGTTTGGTTGCTTCAAGTCCGCCAATATCATCCCAGGCCAGCGTACTTGTCTGCAGCATAGCAGCTACTGCCGCAGATATTTCGGGTGTAGAGGCCAAGTTCGTTTTCGAATGAAGAGCTGTCAAATTTTCAGGAGAAGTTCTTTCAGTCCCTGTTTCATTTGAGCTCAATACCTTTTGCTTTCTCCAGGCAGCTCGTGTTTCTTGTTCAGAAGCTAACTCTCGAAGCCTGCGAGCATAGTCGCGATATTCAAGGGCTTTTTTCTTACGCTGGTACTCCTGATCTCGACTGTTGGCATATTCCGCAAACTTGAACATCAACTCACAAGCTGATTCAAAATGCAGAGCAGCTTCTTCGCTTTTGCCATTCTTCCAAGCCATCCTGGCTCGATGAAGGCTGTTATCAATGCTTGTTTTGATTTGTGAACCAAGATCAATCGTCATGCAATATTCTCGAATACTATTTCACGTTGCTCTCTTCGTTAGCTTAATCACAAGACATCAAAGATGTCATGAAATATTATAACGAAGAGCCCGCTTAAAAAGAAAGTCAAGAGCCGCTTTTATTTTTAATCACAAACTCATATCAGTATACTTTAATGTGAGTTTGTAGTAGTCGAGGCTTGTAAAACAAAGCATGATAACCCGATGGAACCACACGGTTACTAAAATTTTGAACCTTTGTTAAGTAATAAGAATAATAACGTCCAAAGCTCAATGGCTTCTTCATCCTCAACTCAAGACTCAGCTGAAACGAAAGGGGCTTCTTCATCCCCTGCTTTGGGGCTTTGTAACCACTGTAGTATGCCCTTGAAACGCAACAGCCTTTCAGGAAAAGTTGCCGGCAGCTTTCAGCACTTTTGTTGTTATGGTTGCTATCTTTGTCAACGGATACTCAGGGAAAACGAATCAGGCAGTGGTGCAAGTCACTGGTCCTTAGCCCGTATGGCATTAGGCTGGTTGCTTGGTGGGCCGATTATGGCTCTTTCTCTGGTTGATTATGTTGGGGGGTTTGAGGGTGCTTCTCAGGCTGAAATTGGGTTGGTCTATTGGATTGTTTTTGTACTGGCAAGCTTGATCATGCTTCTGCTGGGACTTCCCTATGCTTTTACTGCTCTTCGATCTCTACTCTCTGGCCATATTGGAACAGAAAGTCTGATCGCTCTGGGAGCCATCGCAGCTTATGGTTTCTCCAGCTATAATTTTTTTGCAGCAGAAGATTATCAAAGTTTAGTCCATAACAACCAGCTTTACTTTGATACTGGCTCAATGATCCTGATATTAGTCTCGCTTGGAAAATTTCTTGAAGCAAATGCTCGCAGAAAAGTGACCGCAGGCTTTCAGGATTTTTCACAAGCTCAAACCCGTAATGTTCCTTATGTGCTGTCAAATGGCCAGGTTGAGAGCCGCAATGCTTCAGAGTTAAAGCCTGGTGATCGCATCAAGATTTTGCCTGGCAGTGAATTTTTAGTTGATGGTTCTATTCTTGAAGGACAATCCTCTGTCGTGGAATCCCTTTTAACAGGAGAGTCAAAACCTAAAGTAAAGGTCCCTGGGGATAAGGTTTTGGCCGGCAGTATCAATGGGCAGGGAGCACTCTTGATCAGTGTTGAAGCTGTTGGCGAAGAATGCGTGCGATCTCGTCTTGCTCGCCTTGCTCAGACGGCTTTATTGCGTCGTTCAGAACTTGAAAAAAGTGTTGATAAAGTTTCAAGCTTTTTCTTGCCAGTGGTTGTCATGCTAAGTATTGGTTCTTTCCTTTATCATGCTTTTTTTACCGAGCTTGAGCAAGGACAGCAATCTTCACTCCTTTATGCTTTGGAAGTTGCTCTTTCTGTGCTTGTGGTGGCTTGTCCCTGTGCGTTAGGGCTTGCAACACCTTTGGCTATTGCTACGGGTGTTCATCGCGGCTCGCAGTTTGGAGCACTTTTTCGCTCTGGCGAAAGTATTGAAGCACTGGCTAAAGTCCGTCGTATGTATCTTGACAAAACAGGAACTCTCACAACGGGTAAACTTGAACTTCAAAGCCTGGTATTTAAGCAATCATGTCAGACAAAAGAGCAGCAAAACCAGATCCTATCAGTCCTCTTAGGCCTTGAACAACAGAGTGAGCATTGGCTTGCCCAAGGCATTTGTCATTCTTTAGAACAACGGGACGTGACCCCCCTGCCTCTTCAGAACGTTACGAGTCTTCCCGGAATGGGGGTTTGTGGTGAACTTCAAGGCCAGCGTTGGTGGGTTGGGAAGGCTGATTTAGCCGAAGCCCCTCTTGCCCAAGAGCTCAAAGATGCCTTAACACAGGCTGAGAGCAAAGGCGAAACCCCTGTTTGTATTGGTTCAGAAACACAGGCGCTCGCATGCTTAAGCTTTTCAGGTCAGGTTTTGAAGCCCCATACGAAAGAAGCAATGCAGGCCTTAAAAGAACTCGGAATTGAACTTGTGGTGGTTACAGGAGATCATTCTCAAAATGCTGAAGCTGTCGGAAAAGAGCTTGAGATAGAGCTTATTCATGCCGAAAGCTCACCTGAGCAAAAACTGGCCCTTGTAGAGGCCGAAAAAGAACCAAATAGAGTTGCGATGACAGGGGATGGAATTAATGATGCTCCTGCTCTTGCTGCTGCAGGTGTTGGAATTAGTTTCCAGAATGCCACAGGGCTAGCCCAGCTTTCAGCTGGCTTGACCTTAACGGGGAATGATCTTTTAAAATTACCCGCAGCTGTTGTGCTTGCTCGTCAGGTTCTTGCAACTATCCGCCAAAACCTGGCGTGGGCCTTTCTTTATAACAGTGTGGCCTTAATTTCTGCGGCCTCAGGCTTACTAAGTCCCGCTTTTGCCGCCCTTGTCATGTTCTTTTCCAGCTTTTTTGTGCTTGCTAATAGTCGGCGTTTGAGTACTTTAAACATGCCCTGGTTCTTCAAAGAACCCTGATCAGTTTTTAGATTTATGAAGAGCTTTATATTTATTGGAAAGGCGACCCATGCTCTTTGCGCTTCTTCAGGAAAGCACAGAAGTAACACGAAAAGTTCAAGAAGAAGATTTTGACTTAAATATTATTATCGCACTTTTTGCGATTGCTTTTCTTTTTGCTCTTTCAACTTGGCTTTTCTTTATTTGGGCTGTTAAAGATAAGCAGTTTGATGATGTTGAAGATATCAGTAAACGTGTCCAGGAACTGGATGCTCAACGCTAACTATCAAAAAGAAGTAAAAAGGTTACATATAATACAAGAAGAGTTTTAACTTTGTGGAATTCTTGGCTTTTCCTTGAGCCCTTTTTTCGGTAAAGTGCAGCGGGGTTGCATTCAGAGAAAAATGGTATTCGTACGAGTTTGAAATAAGGATGGATCAAAGATGAGCGAGCACAAGCACGAAGAGATTGAAGTTTATCCTGATTCAGGTATTACTGAAACTGGAAAACCTATTTTTGGTTTTCTGTGGGTAACTTATGTTCTTTTATTAGTGTTTTTTCATTTTTATGTAAGCGCTCAATTTTGGAAGCAAGATCCAGACCTTCCTTTCTTCGGGCCAGGCTGGAACATTGAACGCTACGACAGGGCAAATGTTGAGCTTGATTGGCAAAACAGCGAAGTCCCTCATGGAGCTCCTTCATCCTTGATTCTCGGTAAAAATGAAAATTATCGCCCTCAAGTCGATGTTTATGACTCCTTTTATGGAGCTCGTCGTTAATTTCATGTCAACCTTATGCCAGAGGTTTCGGATCGTTATTCCAGGTTCATGGCAGAATTACAAAATAATCAAAAAGATAAAAATTCTCTGTTGAACCCTGGCTTTGGTTTCAATATCTATTTTTTACGACACCTTATTTTGTGACAGGCTATGCAGGACAATCAAGAAAAACCACTGAAGCACAATCAGAATGATGCTGCACCACGTGGGCAATCTGAAGAGCAGGCTTTTTCTCAAACAGGCCCAAGTGTTCAGGATGTTTTAGAGCAACAGACTTCAAAAGCCTCTGAAAAACCTCGTCCTTCTCGCCCTCCCCTGTGGTTAATTGTATTTACTGTGGCTATCCCTGTGACTTTGGGTTTGATCTGGTACTCAAACTGGTATGGACGCCCCCTTGATGGCATGGAAATGAGGCAGGCTTTTGAAGGAGATGAACCTTCCGAGCATTATCATGCCCTTTATCAATTCAGTGACCAGATGCATGCTTTTAATCAACTTAAGATTAATGACCCACAGCGCTTGGAGCGTTTTGAAGCGTTGAGAGTTTGCTTTGATGCTCTCCTGCATTATGCAGAAGCCAGCCCTGAAAAGCTGCCCTTACAAGCCGCTACGGCTGATGCCTTAGGGCTTTTTGTGTTTGTGAAAGACCTGGCCCCGGAGCAGACAACTCGCGCTCGGTCTCTACTTGAAAACTTTTTCATTCAGGGTAAAGAAATGGTTCGTTTTCAAGCGGCAACAGCTCTTGCTCGTTTCGGCGATCGCTCCCAGGCCGTCATGGGAACCCTGCTCAACATGTTGCAGCATAGTGATCCAAAAGTACGGGCAAATGCAGCAAGTGCTCTTGGAATTGTTGGCAGCAGTCTGACAGCGAGTGAGCTTAAACGTGTCGCTGATACCGATCAGGACCCGGTAGTCAGGGAAATTGCCCTTAAAGCTTGGGAACATACGGCTGGTCAAGTGCTTCCTTAAAGATGACATTAAGTCTTAGCCCCAAACTTTGAAATAGAAAGTCTTCAATAACTTTTTTGAAAGAGGATAAATCAATGCTACTCAGTGTTCATGATTTTCCTCCCATGCTCTCCAGCACTTTGAGTTGGCTCCTTCACAGTGCTTTTTTCGGTTACTTTCTGGCAGCACTACTAGCACTCTTAGGCATTTTTTGGCCACGAAAGTTTCGCTCAAGCACAACACATTTTATTGCAACGATCTCAACCTTGCTTTTTTTAGCATATTTCATCCTGCGTTTCGCTACCGCTGGCATCACACCCTTAACCAATACTTTTGAAGTTCTTGTTATGATTGCCTTTGGATTAGTTGCAGGTTACTTACTCATGCTGCTCGCTAAACCTCGTTGGCTTCTATCCGTTTGGGTTTTCCCCTGTGCCGTCTTGATTCTCTTTGCTGCCTTGCCGCTTGCTGTTTACGGGGGGCCAACTTCCGTCCCAGAATCAAAGCGAATGGCGATTGAAAGCAGCTGGCTTTTAATTACCCACATCATTTTTGCTATCTTTGCCACAATTCAATTTGTTTTTGCTTTTCTTGCTTCATTGGTTTATCTGCTTCAAGATCGAGCTCTAAGCCTCAAACTTGATTCCCGCTTTTTTCGTTCTTTGCCTTCACTGGAAGCTATTACCAAGGTGGTTTTTGTCTCCCTCGGAATTGGCCTGCCTTTGATGACTATTTCTTTAGTTTTAGCACTTATACGGGTTCGTGAAGAACTTAATCGCTGGCTGTCCGACCCCCTGATCTTGAGCTCGCTCGTGATGTGGGCAGTATTTCTTTTAGCACTTATAGGACGCCTTGCCGCTATCCTCCACGGCAAGCGTTCGATGTATGTTGTGCAATTAGGCTTTGCTTTGGTTGTTCTTACATTTTTAGGTGCTGGGTTCTTTTCGGGAAGTTTTCATTCGGTTTCCCAGCATGCTTCTCAGCGTATCGAAGAACCTGCAAACTATACCTCGTTAACATCTTCCGAAACTTTTGGGGAGTGGTGTCAGAAGCAAAATCTTTGAAGGATAAATAAGGGGTTTACGGCTAAGCTCATGGAACGCTTTATTGTGATTGGAACGAATCATAAGTTCGCCCCTCTTGAGGTGCGGGAGCGTCTAGTGTTTTCAAATCAAGTTCAGCCCTTAGCTTTGCGACAACTCTCTCAAGAGCATGGCCTTGATGAAACCTTTTTGCTCTCAACTTGCAACCGCATTGAATTTTTAACATTTAGCGAACTCGAACAAGAAGATGTTTTTGCTCGCTTCATGAGTTTCTTGGAAAAATTTCATCACCTTGATATGGGGCCTTTTAAGGAATATTTCTACCTTCACAGGGGAAGTCAGGCTGTAGAACATATTTTCAAGGTTGCTGCAAGTCTTGATAGCTTAGTGTTGGGAGAAACCCAAATTCTCAATCAGCTTAAAAGTGCTTATGAGGTCGCTGCCAGTGAAGGAGCCACAAAAAAAGCTTTGAATAGTCTTTTCCGTGAAGCTGTTACAAGCGCAAAACAAGTCCATGGGCAAACAAAAATTAGTCAAGGACAATCTTCAATCCCATCAGTAGCGGTTTCTTTTATCAAAAGAACATTTGACGAGCTTGAGCGCAAGCAGGTGCTTTTGCTTGGCCTTGGTGAAATGGGACGTTTAGCGTTGCGTCATCTTAAGGATGCGGGTGTTGGAAAAATTATTATCGTGAATCGTACGTTAGCAAAAGCTCAGGCTCTTGCTGAGGAGTTTCAAGGTGAAGCGGTGCCATTTAACCTTTTGGTCGATTACTTGCCAAAAGCTGATGTCGTTATCAGCCAAACCAGCGCAAAGAATACTCTAATCCATAAAGAAGAAGTGGCTAGAGCTCTCAAACAACGTTCTTATAAGCCTATGTTTTTTATTGATTTGGCCGTGCCGCGTGATATTCAGCCAGAAGTCGACCAGCTTGATGGGGCTTATCGTTATGAGATTGATGATTTGCAGAAGGTTGTCGCAGAAGCTTCAGAGGCTCGCTTAAAAGAAGTTGAACGTTGCCGAGAAATCCTGAAAGGAAATGTTCAAAGCTTTATCCAAAACTTTCGAACGTTCCGTGTTGACCCTTTAATTGCCCGCATACGAAAACAAACAGAAACACTTATTGAGCAGGAATTTGCAAAGAGCTCCTCCCAGCTCAACCAACTCAGCGAGGAACAGCGCAAAGAAGTTTATTATATTGCTCGACGGATTACGAAGAAGCTTCTTCATCAACCTATTCAAATGCTCAAGGACGAAGCTCGGAAGGCTCAGCATGAAAGCTCTTCACGTCTTGAATTTGCTAATGACATGCTGAACTGGAATACGCTTTTAAGCAGGGGCCAGAACTCGTCTGCAGAAAATGATGCTGAACAAAAAGCTCAGGCTCTTGCTGAGGAGGTTTCACACAAAAAAACCAAGGGCGGTGCTTGAACCATTTCAAACGAAAATCTTTTATCACAAAGGTTTTTTGAGGAGTTTTTACGAAGCATAAAAGAACATAAAAATGCTGGGGAAAAGAGAGTAATTTTTGTTCTTTTAGCTAGAATAATGAAACTTCTGAAAATAACTTGAAAGCCCTATATGAGAAAGCTTTAGACCATTTTTGAAATAGGTCTTCATAGAGAAATGGTTTTACAGTCTAAAGTATCAGGAAAAACACATAGAGCATAAGGTTCAAGGGGGATGCTTCTGGTTGTTGTATCAAACAGCCATAAAACAGATTTAAAGAAAAGAGTTGTGTCAGCAAAACACGGAGAAATAAGACTTTCTAATATTCGTTAGTACGGCGATGTGGATTTACAAGGGGATGAGAACGGGATAAAGGAAGTATGGCAAAATCAAAAAGGAGTACAGCAAGCTATACCGCAGACGATATTGTTCGTCTTGAAGGACTCGAAGGAATTCGCAAGCGTCCGGGTATGTATATCGGGGGGCCAACGGTTGAAGGTCTTCACCATTTGGTTGATGAAATTGTTTCAAACTCTATTGACGAAGCATTAGCTGGACGTTGTTCAAGCATTACAGTCATGCTCAATGCTGATGGATCTTGTTCTGTTTCGGATGATGGCCTGGGAATCCCTGTTGGGGTCAACTCTCAGACGGGCATTCCTGCAGTCACCATGGTGTTTTGCGATTTGCATGCCGGCGGCAAATTCAGCGATAAGGTATATAACGTTTCTGGCGGACTCCACGGCATTGGTCTTAAAGCTGTAAATGCCCTTTCGGATTGGACTGAAGTTGAAGTAAAGCGTGAGGGCACACTTTACCACCAGCGTTATGAGCGTGGAAAGATCGCCAGCGATCTCAAAGAGGTCGGCCCCACTGAAGGAACAGGAACAAAGGTGCGTTTCTTTCCAGATGCCACAATCTTTCAAGATACGATCGTTTTTCACTATGCCACTTTGGCCAAGCGTCTACGGGAGCTTGCCTTTCTTTGTAAAGGTATTCGTATTAGCCTCATTGACCAGCGTGGTGACGAACCGAAAGAAGAAACCTTTCACTACGCAGAAGGCATTAAAGAATTTGTTGCCTATCGAAACCGCAGTAAAACAACGATTCACAAAGAAGTGATTTCTATTTCTCGAGAAGATAAAGGAGGCTCTTCTCTTGAATGCGCCTTGCAGTGGATCGATTCAGAAACACCTGAATTTTTGCAGGCTTATACGAATCTTATTTCAAACCGTGATGGAGGAACTCACCTTACAGGATTGCGTAAGGGTTTAAGTCGAGCGCTTGGAAAATATGCTGCTCGCTGGATTGAGCGTCATGGGACTAAAAAAGACCGTCAGCCCTCAGGGGATGATTTTCGAGAAGGGCTTGTTGGGGTACTTTCGGTTAAGGTAAGTGAACCCCAGTTCTCGAATCAAACAAAAGACAAGCTTCTCAATCGAGATATTGAATCCTTTGTTGATTCTGCTGTTAATGAAGAGCTTACTATTTACCTTGAAGAACACCCCAAAGCAGCAGAAGCTATTGTGCGTCGAGCAATCATTGCAGCTCGTGCTCGAGAAGCTGCTAAAAAAGCTCGTGAAATTGTTCGCAAGGGTGCCATGCAAATTGGGGGATTACCAGGCAAATTGGCTGATTGTCAGTCAAAGGAAGCAAAGGAATCTGAACTCTACCTTGTTGAGGGTGATTCTGCTGGCGGTACTGCCAAACAAGGGCGCGACCGTAGAACGCAAGCAATTTTGCCACTTCGTGGAAAGATTTTAAACGTTGAAAAGGCTCAGGTTGCGAAGATGCTTCAGCACGAAGAAATTCGTACGATTATTACGGCCCTTGGAAGCGGTATTGGCAAGGATGATTTTGATCTATCAAAACTGCGCTACCATAAAGTTATTATTATGACGGACGCAGATGTTGACGGAAGCCATATCCGAACCTTGCTCTTAACATTTTTCTTTCGCCAAATGCCTTCACTCGTAGAAAAAGGGCATGTTTATATTGCTCAGCCCCCTCTTTATAAAGTTAAAAAAGGAAAGAAGGAAGAATATGTCATTTCTGATCGAGAAATGAATGCAACTCTTCTGCGGCTCGGGCTTCAAAAAGTTGCACTTTCACGAGTTGAAGAAAGTAAAGATTCTGAAAACTCCATGTCCGGGGCAAAACTACGAGAACTTCTGGAGATTTTAGTCAAGCTTGAAGAGTTTGCTTCAATTATGGCTAAGCGAGGAATCAATTTCCTTGATTACCTTGCCCAGTGGAAGGATGACGATGCGCTTTTGCCTGAGTACATTGTGCGCTGGAAGGATACCAACCATTACTTTTATAATGATCGCGAGCTGATGGCCTTTTGTGCTGAGCAAACTAAAGTTGAAGGGGGCGATTTTTCTTTAATTACGGAGGAGGACCATTGGTCTGGTGCGCAGGTGCAAGGCGCTCTGCAGATCGAGTGCCACCTTGCTCCCAAGATCATCGAGCTTATTAAGCGTCTTCAAGCGCGTGGGTTCTCAGTTGAAGATTGGCTTGGATCCAACGAAGTATCAAAACGTTTTGAAATTACATCAGAGGAAGAATCTTTTTACCACAGTAGTTTGCGCACGATTTTAGGACAGGTTCGCACTTTTGGTCAACGCGGTCTTGATATTCAGCGCTTTAAAGGCTTAGGCGAAATGAATGCAGATCAGCTTTGGGATACCACCATGGATCCAAGTGTTCGCACGCTTTTGCAGGTTACGCTTGAAGATGAAACTCGTGCTGATGAAATTTTTACGATTCTTATGGGCGAACAGGTTGAGGCTCGTCGAGAATTTATTGAAAAGAACGCCCTTGAGGTGAAAAATATTGATACATGATCTTAAGAACACGTGAATAACCTTGAAGATATGGTACTGTTTTAGAAGTTGACAAGAGATGAAATTTTTGGTCAGCGATTCGATATAAAAGCTGATTTTTTAAGCAAAGAGTGTTCAAGCAGGTTAAGAAAACGAGGATTATTGTGGTAAAAGCAAAAACTCAGATAAAAAAGCTTTCAAGTGTATTAAAAAGTTTTGAGCGCGAAGTTGCTCGTGCAAGCAAAAATGAGAGTCGATCTATTTTAACTCAAATTATTACCATGCTTTTTCTGAGTCATACGAATGCCAGTACCACAAAAAAAATACTGAAAGCAATTCAAAGCTATTTTGTTGATTGGAACGAAGTTCGAGTAAGCGAAGCTCGGGAGATTATTGCTCTTTTCGAAGAGGCAAAAGTCAAAACTCCCTGGAAGCTTGCCTATGAACTTCAGCAGGTGCTCGATAAAATTTTTGAACAGTACAACATTGTTAATTTTGAGTACGGTATTCTCGACGAAAATTTAAGTCGAGAAGCGAATGAAGCTAGTGAAGAGGAGGAGGAAGAAGCCCTTCGTGCAGAAGTCCTGGCAGCTGCTTCAAAGGCCTCCGAGACAAATGATGATGACGATGATGATGAGGGGAAAACGGAGTATGTCGCCAGCCGAGAAGAAGGACTTCCCCGTCATGAAGAGTACGCTGGTTTTCTTCACCCTGAGCGCCTGCTTAAAGAAACATCTACTTTGGAACTTAAACTTATTCAGAAAAAGAACAGCGATATCCTCTTAGCCGTTCTTTGGGACATTTTTGATTTTCCCTTTGCCCGTATTTTACAGGCTATATCGTGCTCATGTGGTCTTACAACTTTAGAGCTCAGTACAGAAGAAACTCTTGATGTATTGCGCTCGGCTTTATCTGGAGACCAACATGAATTTGCTCGTGGTGCTTTGGCGTATTACGAAAAAAATTACCAGAAAGTGAACACCCTGATTGCTAAAATTCCTGAAAAGGAGGCTGAGCAGGATAGTGTTGACCTTGAAATCTTAAGTCTTTCTGAGCAGGCTTCTGAACAGGTTTTTGAGCCACTTATGCCTCGCAGTGATAATATTGGCAGGCCAAGCAAGCAAGCAAAAGTGCTCTTGCCCGCATCCTCTTCAAAATCAAGAAAGCCGAAAAAAACAGTAGCTAAGGCTGCTCAGAAGAAAAAGAAAATAAGCAAAAAGAGTACGAAGAAGAAAGCTGTAAAGAAGAAATGAAATTCAGGATTTATAAAGTGCTTTAAAAGTTAGAGTTGTTTGCTTGCAACTGAAATAAGGTTCGCATACGAGGCTGGAAGATATAAAAAGGCAAAGCCCATGTCCAAGGTTCGACTTGATGACCTGCTTGTATTTACACGACGTGCCCAGGTCAGTGACCTTCATTTAACCGTTGGTGTTCCACCGGTTTTAAGAATTGATGGAAAGCTTCGTGCGATCGAAGGTTTTGAGCCTTTGATGCCTCCTGATACCCTTTCACTTGCTCAGGAGCTTTTGAATGACGACCAGATTGCTCAGCTTGAAAGCGAGCGAGAGCTTGATTTAAGTTTTGGACGACGTGGTGCTGGGCGCTATCGCTTGAACGTTTTCTATCAACGGGGTTCCATTGGGCTTGCCATTCGCGTTATTCGTTCGACAATTCCAACACTTGAAGAGCTTGGATTACCCCCCATTACACGAGAATTTGCATCCCACGAACATGGACTCATGCTTGTAACGGGCCCCACAGGATCAGGGAAATCTACAACTTTAGCTTCAATGATTCATTTTATTAACTCGACACGCTCCAAACACATTATAACCATTGAAGATCCGATAGAATATCTTTACAGGCATGAACGCAGTATTGTAAATCAGCGTCAGGTTCACGATGATACCCTTGGTTTTAAAGAAGCTTTAAGACGTGTTTTGCGGCAAGATCCTGACGTTATTTTAATTGGCGAAATGCGAGATCGAGAATCTATCGAAGCTGCGTTGACACTTTCCGAAACAGGGCATTTAGTATTTGCAACCCTTCATACGTCTGATGCCGTTACTTCGATAAACCGTATTATTGACGTATTCCCAGAAAATCAGCAACAGCAGGTCCGAGTTCAGCTGAGTATGGTATTAATCGGTGTCATGGCTCAGCAGCTTATCCCACGAGCACGCGGGGGAGGACGAATTTTAGTCCAGGAAATTTTAAAGTGTAATATCGCTGCTCGAAATATGATTCGCGAAAACGAAGCCCATCAGATGTATACGGTGATGGAAACTGGTCGTGGGGAGGGTATGAAGACGATGAATTCGTCTCTTTATGAACTTTTTCGGGCAGGTGAAATTACTCAGGAACAAGCATTAAATAAATCAACAAATTTGGACGCCATGAAACGTCTTCTTCAGAAAAAACCCGGAACAGCTTCTTTAGGTACGAATAAAGCAGGAAACTCAAGAGCAAAAAGGTATTAGGAACAATATTTTATAGGCTATTCAAGTATGCGTTGCTATTTCTCTATTGTTATCAGATAAGCATGAATGCGTTCGCATGAAACTTTAAGAATTTATTGCTTGAGAGCAGGGCTTGGGTTGAAAAAATATAAAACAATGGGAAGATGCTTCACTGAATAAACAAAAACTACTTTTGTTTGCAATTAGAGTTTTCATCAATCGTATCCTTCATGGTACATTCACACCAAGTCGTTACATGATAGTAGTTAAGAGGCCACTTTAATTCTTTATATGTCATGATCGAAAGCTAGGAAAAGGTTATGCCCTTATTTACTGTTGAAGCAAGAGATGCCCAGGGGCGCAACATTACTCAGGTGCGTGAGGCTGCCTCCCAGGCGGACGTGGTTGCCGAGTTTCGAAATGCCGGCTATACCGTACTCAGCGTCAAAGGAGAAACAACTCAAATCTCCAGTGAAGCAAAACCTGGACAAACCATTAAGCCAGAGGGGTTATTTGCAAAGCCGCGTTTACCCGTAAAATCGTTAGCACAATTTTGTCGCCAGCTTTCAGTAATGATTAAAGCAGGAATGTCGTTGGTTGGTGGGCTTGAAACAATCCGTGACGAACAGGAGAGTGAGTATTTCAAGACTATTTTAACCCGTGTTATTCATGATATTGAAGCAGGCGCACACCTTGCTGAGGCCATGGGAAAGTTTTCCCACGCTTTTTCTCCCATGTTTGTCTCAATGGTCGAAGCAGGTGAAACTTCTGGTTCACTTGAGCAAATCCTTGAACAGATGGGGATTTTCTTCGAACGCCGTTACGATTTACAGAAAACGATCAAAACGGCGACTGCTTATCCCAAATTTGTAGCAGGTTTCTTTTGTATTATGCTGATTGGTATTTTTGGTTGGCTTGTTCCTCAGTTTGAAAAGCTTTTTCAGAAATATGGTGCTGACCTTCCTCCTTTGACAAAGCTTTTAATTTTCGGCTCAGAGCTGATCCGGAATTATTTTTTTATTACCATTCCTGTTGTTCTTGCTGGTGTTATAGGGTTTATCATGTGGAAGAAGTCTGCTCAGGGCAAGCTTGCTCTTGATCGTCTTTATCTCAAACTTCCTCTTTTTGGCAAGCTGGCGGTAATGGCTAATACGTCACGCTTTGCAATGACTCTTGGAATTCTTGTGCGTAACGGGGTAACTCTTGACCATTCTTTAGAAATCACTTCAAAAACCATGGAGAATCAAATTTTTGAGGAAGGCATCTTGTCCGTTCGTACGAACGTTGTTGAAGGGAATACGCTCTATAAATCCATGGTAAGTGTTGAGATTTTCCCGCAGCTGACAACAAAAATGGTAAAGGTTGGCGAAGAATCGGGGGCTTTACCAGAAATGCTCCATGAAGTTACGTCATATTATGAGGGAGAGGTGCATTCAAAAGTAAAGCAGGTGGCAACCATGGTTGAACCAGCGATGATTATGCTTTTGGGAGTTGTTGTATTGATTGTTCTTCTAGGGCTTTATTTGCCAATTTTTGAGATTTCACAGCATGCTGGGAATGCAGCAGGGTAGGTTTCAGCTATAACGAAGTAGGGCCTCTTCATATTTCAAAGAGGTTGAAGTGAAGTATTTCTTGAAAAACTTAATGACTGAGCACTGGAATTTTCGTGAAGGTTTTGTTACCTTCAGGAATGAATTAAAACAAAACACTTTTAAAAATTTTATTTAACCATTTGGTATTATTCCTAAACGTAGGGGAGGATGTATGAAAGCTTATGCTTTAAGAAGGGCAAAAACGGGTTTTACTTTAGTTGAGCTCTTGATTGTTGTGGTTATCATTGGAATTCTGGCTGTGATCAGTGTGCCTATTGTGAATGGCATGACAGATCGAGCGAAACAAGCAGAGGGAATACGGGCCATAGGCCAAATTAAGAGTAATATTGAAATTGCTTATCAAGAGTCAGGTACTGCTCCGGGGAATATTGCTGATCTGGTAACAGCAAAAATTATCAGTGATGCCAGTGTATATGCTGGTGAGTACTACACAGGATACACATGGGATCCTGCTGACATTGATACAACAACTGGTAAGTTTGCTGGAGAAATTACGGCAACACCTCGTGGTTCAGCTCCTGCTGTCAGCATTGATTACTCAACAACACCAGCGACTGTCAACAGGTAGGTTGCTTCCTTCTTCCCATAAGCTTTTTGAAAGCCTTGTCAATCCCCTGCTCTTTTCCAAACCAGGAAGAAAGCAGGGGGTTTTTGTTTTTTTATAAGGCTGTGAAACGTTGAGCATTCGAGAGATTTGTTCTTTGAGTGCTTGCGCCCAAGAAAGCTTATGCCAAAACAATCCCATAACTGGGATTGTCCCATTGCTTCTGATATATTCGCTGGATCTTCATCCTGAGACAGGTGAAGGTCAAAGAGCTCTTGTCTTATTCGTTCGGCTTAAAAGCAAGCGGATAGGAAAGGGGCGGTTTGAGATTTAAAAAAAATGGGCCTGGCATAGGATTCTTTCTTATGGAGAGTACAAACGCTTTTTTGGTTTTGGGTGTTTCAATACTGACTTTTTTCTTGGGCTATCGTTTTTACGGTTCCTTCTGGGAGCGAATGTTCAAGGTTCAAAAGGGTTTGAAAGGACCGGCTTATTCAAAAGAGGACGGAAAAGAGTTTGTTCCAACTCGCCGTTGGGTGGTATTTGGCCATCACTTTGCTTCAATTGCAGGCTTAGGGCCAATTATGGGCCCGGCTGTGGCAGTGTTCTGGGGTTGGCTGCCGGCATTGCTCTGGGTTGTGCTTGGCAGCATTGTGATTGGAGCGGTTCATGATTATAGTGCCACCATGATTTCTTTGCGCCATTCTGGCCGTGGCATTAGCGATGTGGCCTGTGATTATCTCGGAAAGCGTGCTCGTTTTATTTTTTTAAGTGTTGTTTTCTTCTTGTTAGCCTTGGGTATGGGGCTCTTTGTTATCACCATTGCAACCCTTTTTGTTTATCACCATCCTGAGGCTGTTTTACCAGTCTTCCTATTGATGGGTCTTGCAACCACGATGGGAGTTTTTATTTACAAGTTGCGAATGAAGCTTCTGCCTTTAACCTTGGTTGGAGTTTTGCTGGTTTTTTTATTTGGGATACTTGGCCAAGCTTATCCCATTCATATTTATCAGTATTTTTTGCCTGATGGGATTCAAGGTGAGATTTGGCAGGATGTCCAACAAAGAAAGCAAAATGGTGATTTCCAAAATCAACTTCTTTTGGTGCCCTTCCAGGGGGGAAGTTTTGGAAATGCTTTTGAGCACGATGGAATTTTCGGACGTTTTACCCCTGAGAAAGGTTTGCCACAAGATTTAAAAAGTGTTGAAAACGATGGTTTTCCAGCCCTCTTGCCTCAGCAACCCAGGGAAGGGAAGCAGCAGCAGGAACGAAGGGTTGAAAAAGAACTTGATCTTGAATACGTTCAGTTGCAAACAAAGCTTTCCAAAATTTTAGAGCGTAGCATTGATGAGAGTGGCTTAATGCCAATTCAAGCTGCTGAAAAACTTCGCACAGAAAATAAGGAAGCAAAAGAAATTCACCGTAGATTAGCAGAGATAAAACAAGAGCGTATCGCTCTTAAAAACCAAAGTCTGCAATTACCGAACAATCTTCTTTCAAATAAAAACGAGCAGCTTATCAAAAGACCACTCCCTTCCGCATTTCTTGTTCAGCGGTTTGTGGAAAGTAAAGCTTCTGAAAACAAGGCTCAAAAGCTTGACCTTTTAAAAGCTCTTGAGGCTGAGCAAGTCAGGCTTGACGGGGAGGGAGAGGGCAGACGCAGTGCTCAAGCTTTAGAATTGAGTATTGCAAAGCCTGGAGTGCTTGCTCAATACTATAATGCCATAGGAAAAACAGGCTGGGCTGATCAGATTCAGACTACAGGTAATAAAGCTCGAGTTTTTTGGGTTGTTATTTTGCTTAGCTATGCTTTTGTTGCGAGTTTACTTCCCGTTTGGCTCTTACTTCAACCACGTGACTATTTAAACTCCTGGAAGCTTTATATCGGGATTGCCGGCATCTTGATTGGGCTTATTGTTTGGCAGCTTCAGGCCTGGATTCATGGATCTCCTTCGCCAGGTATGGTGGCTCCTGCTTTTACAGGCTTTTATGGGGAAGAGCTGGGCATTTCTGGCATGCCGGCTTTGCTGCCCTTTCTTTTTATCATTGTTGCTTGTGGTGCTTGTTCAGGGTTTCACAGTTTAGTGGGTTCTGGCACCAGTTCTCGGCAGCTGCAATTCGAAGGAGATGCAAAACCAGTCGCTTACGGAGGCATGCTTTTGGAGGCGCTTTTTGCTGTGATTGTGATTATTGCCTGTACTATTGGAATTTCACAAACAGGCTGGTTAAGTGCTCTTAAAATATCGGGTGGCTTTGCGGAACAAAAAACAGCAGCAGCAGCCATCAGCCGCTTTATCCATGGTGGTGGAGATATGATGGCCAGCTTCTTTGGCCTTTTGGGGTTAAGTCGTGAAGTGTGTGTTGCGTTTCTTGCCACGGTTTGCGTAACATTTGCCATGACAACGTTGGATTCAGCAACTCGCCTTTTGCGTTACAATATTGAAGAGTTTGGGATCCACTTTGGAAAAGCTGGAGAACCATCAAAACGAAAGCAGAATAAGCTTTTAGGGAACTTGGGTTTGATACTCCGAATCCCTTTCGTTTCCACGGGCTTAGGAGTACTTGCGATAGCTTTTTTTGCACTTTTTAAAGTTAATGGCAAACTTGCAGGGTTGCACCTTCTTGCCCTTTTTGGCTCGACAAATCAACTTTTAGCCGCTTTTGGTTTGCTTGTTGTAAGTTTTTGGCTTCGTCGATCGAAAAAACCGGTATTTCTAACAATTGTCCCTTTTCTGATCATGCTTGTTATGAGTGTCTGGGCCATGGTGGAAAGCTTGCTGCTGGAGCTCCAAAAGGCAGGTCGGGAAGGTTTTGGGGAGCATTGGATTTTAATCAGCGTATCAGGTGTATTGCTTGCTTTAGCTTTGTGGATGGTAATAGAAGCAGCACTTCATTGGCGTCCGAGGCTTTCTGAAAAGACCCCTGATGCTTCTCTCGATACTATAAAATAAGGAAGTTAGTACAGAAGAAGCTCTTTCAAAACCTTTTAAGCTATGAATAAAGAGGACCGTGCACAATATATCTCTGTATTAAACTTGCAATATCAAGGCTTAAAGGAGAAAATGGCTTAAGAGAAGTCCTTTTTTCATGCATAATAAGCTTTTAAATGTTTTCGCCAGGCAAAAAGAGCGTATATCAAAATCATGGCTAAGACAGCTCCGAGTACAAATATTCAAGCTAATATTCAAAATTACTTAGCCCGCTCCAGAAAACGGAGCAGCTTCTTTGCGGGTATTGCACAAAGCACACTCTTTTTACCGTTTGGAATATTTTTTCTTTTTCTCCTGACTTTTCTCTACCCTATGGGCTCGTTTGGGCTTTTGGGAGCGATACTTGTATTTTTGCTTATACCTTTCAGTTATGCCTTTATTCAAAGCTGGCGAAGAAGTCATTTGTGGCTGGAAAAGCTTCTTCGCTTGAAAACGCTTGATGAAAAAAGCCAGGCTGATGGAGCTTTACTGACTTTTGTACAAGAAAAAGCTGGAATCTTTGGACCATTGATCGAAGAAAAGCTGGTTCAAAAACTTCAGCCTGAGGTTATAAATAGCTCCTTGCCCACCTTAGAAAACAAGGTCTGGCTTCGTTTTACTTGCCTGCTGAGCTTTGCTTGTATTTTGATTTTTACCCTTCCTCTCCTTGAAAACACTCCTTTAAGCCAAGACCAAGCTACTTCTCGATCTTCCTTAAGTGCTCAAACCAAAAGTGAAGAAGGCAATAAAAAAGAGCAAAAAACCCGAAATACTCCAGAAAACAATTCCAAAAGCAGGGATAACCAAGCATCAAAAAAGGACGCTCAGCCAAAAGGTCCAGAGCCAACGGGTAAAAAGAATGCTCCAAACCAGAAGGAGTCAGGAGAAGGTGAGGGCATTGGAGATAAGCCTACTCAAGACCTGTCGAATCAGAAGAAAACCCCTGGTCAAATCAAAAACAACTCAGGCCAAGAAGGTGAAAACCAAGCAGAAAACCTTCGACAAAAGAATGCAGATCTTGATGCTTTAGAGGCGTCACAACCCTCACGTCCATGGGAGCGTCTTGCAGAAATTGAACAACACCAAAAATCATTAACCGATAAGCCCGAGAAGAGTCCTTACCAAAGTCGCCCTGAAAGAGGGTTAAGTCGTCAAAAACGGCTGGGACTTGAAGCAAAAGAAGAGCAAGCTGAAGAATATCAAACGAAACAAGAAACTTTACGCCTTCCTGCAGATAAGGACGGCGAAAAGAAGTGGCTTGAAATCGTGAAAAAGCTTTATCGTCCTCAAGGGTTCAAAAAACTTAAAAACAAAGATACTTTACCAGCGGGAGTTGCAGCGCTTCCTACGGAAAAGCCCCCTATTCCAGTTCGCAAAATGCTTGGATCAACGCAGCTCAGTGAAGCTGAGCTGCGCTGGTTTCGTTCCTGGTTTGAGCGAGAATAAGCGCTCCCTTTGCCCTATTTCTCCTGTAAAATCATGATTCAAAGAAAAGCTTTACTCTTTGGCTTCGCTTTCATGAGGCTTTTTGCTCGTTTTCTTCTTTGAAGTCTTTTTCCTTGTTCGAGGCGAAGCTTGCTTTCGAGCTTCTTTTTTTGCGTTCTCAGCTTCCTTCGCTGGTTCTTGTTTCAATGTTTTTTGCTCTTGCTTTTCTTGCGCTGGAGCGTTCTTGTTCTCATTTGAAAGCGTAGAAGAAGCTTGAGTCCTCCGAGTTTTTTTACGCGTTCTTCCAAGAGGACTTCTCTTTTTCTTCGCTTGCGAAGAGGTTTCTTTCTCGTCCTTCAGCGAATCTGCTTGTTGAGAATTTTCCTGAGGCTGGTTTTGTCCTTCAGCATTTTGGAACATTTCAGCTTGTTTTTGAGGTACCTGGCCTTCGGAAACGATAGCTTGTTCTTTTGAATCGACCTGATCGCTTTGCTGTACAGCAGTTGTCTCCCTAAGACCTTCGGGCTTTTTCTTATTGCCAGCAGCCTGGCGCCTTCGTCTGGAACTTCGCCGATTTGTTCGTGAAGAACGTTCGGGTTCCTTCTGTGACTTCAAAGGCTCTTGGTTTTCTTCTTTTTGATTTTGATCTGAAGAGGCATTCTGAACATTATTCTTTTGAGGCTTTTCTTCTTTCTTGAAGCGTTTCGCCTTAGATTCATTATTCGTATTTTTTTCTTGGTTTCCTGCTTGAGTATGGTTGCTATTGCGTTTTGTTTTACGCCGCTGACGTGATGAAGATGGATTCAAAAATGCACGCTGTTGATCAGATAAGAAGCGGTCAACCTCTTTTTCATAATGAAAGAGCGTGCGGTCACCACGACTATTGAGTGAAAAAAGTTTGAGTTCGCTTATTTTGAGCTCAGGCGACCATTCAAAAGTGATCGGCTTTTCTGGATAGGTTTTTGACAGCGCTTCTATATCACTGCGAAAGAAAGAGTGAAGATGGCTGAGAACTTCTGCGCGGGCTTGAACCGAAGCACCAAAGCTTTCTTCTCGTGAAAGTATAAAACGCAAAACCCGCAAAAGAAAAAGGGCTTGAGTTTCGAAATTTTCAATATGTCCAAAACCTCCGCACGTTGAGCATGTTTGGTAGGTGTAAGAGCGGATCGAGGGACGAATGCGTTGGCGGGTCATTTCAATCAAGCCAAAAGAAGAAGTTGGGGCAAACTTAATGCGGGCTCGATCCTTTTCGAGCTCTTTTTTCAGCTTTTCTTCTACTCTTTTTCGGTTGCGATGATCATTCATGTCGATGAAATCGCCAATGATAATGCCGCCCAGATCACGTAAACGAAGCTGTCGAGCGATTTCAGGAATAGCTTCCATATTTGTTTTGAAGGCAGTTGCTTCTGTTGATTTTTCAGAGGTAAAACGCCCGGAGTTCACATCAATTGCAATTAAAGCCTCCGTTTGTTCAATGAAAAGGTAGCCCCCAGAAGGCAACAAGACTTTTTTATCAAAGATTCGCTGAACCTGCGGCTCTAACCCATAGCGAATAAAAAGCGGTAAGGAAGAGCGAGAGAGCTTTACGCGATCAGCGTAATCAGGCATAAGATCTTTAAAAAAAGAAAGTACTCGCTCGTAAACCGCTTTGCTGTCAATCACAATTTCGTCAATATCTGGAGTGAAATAGTCGCGCACAACCCGAATCGCAGGATCGCCATCACGATAAACACACGCAGGCGCGGGGCTTCCAGCATTGATGTCCTGGAGAATCTCATTCCAGAGCTTTAAGAGATAGTTGAGGTCCCGTTGAAGCTCTTCAATTGGACGGTTGGCTGCCGCCGTCCGAATAATAACCCCCATGCCCTGGGGAATACGAAGGCGTCGTAATGCGGTTCGCAGTTCCTGGCGAATTCGAAAATCACGAATTTTTCGAGAGATGCCACATTTTGAAGTATTTGGCATCAATACCATGTAGCGGCCAGGCAAAGAAATATACGTCGTGAGGCTTGGACCTTTGCCGCCAAGAGCTGCTTTGGTAACCTGAACAAGAATTTCTTGGCCTCGCTTTAAAAGGTTTTGAACGTCAGGAAGAGGTGTGCGATAAAAGCGGGCGGGCTTGTTTCCAGGCAGCCCTGGTGCGCCTTCGTGTTCCTGCTGGGGCTTGGCTGAGGGCTGTTCCTCTTCTTTTACGCCATCCTCTCTAGAGGCTTTCGAAGCAGGTGTAGCTCTTCTTTTTGTCGCCGAAGATTTTTTCTTAGTACTTTTCTTTTGTGATTTTGCAGCACTTTTTTTCTTTGTTCTTTTCTTCTTCTTTTTTCCTGATTCGTCATCCGCTGAAGCTTCTTGAACATTATCTTGCGCTTGGGTTTTTTTACGGGCAGTTTTTTTGCGGGATGCCTTTGCTTTTTTCTGTGGCGAAGCTCTCTTTACAGGAAGTTCCTCTTTTGGATCTTCTTCTTTTGGGGCTGGTTTTTCTTGTTCTGCTTCGGGTTCAGCGTTTTCTTCTGATTTTTGAGCAGCTTTTTTCTTTGCCCGCCTTTTTTTACGTTGAGCTGGATTTTTTTGCCTTTTGTCAGTCTCCTCTTGCTCTAAAGGAGTATCGCTGGCCTCTTCCTCTTCCGTTGTTTCAGAAGCTTCTGAGGACGATGCTTTTGGCTTAGGGTCTTCCTCTAATTCTGTACTTTCCTTGTCTTGAGAGCTTTTTGGATCTGAAGAGCGAGCAGTTTTTTTGTCTTGCTGGTTTTCCTCTTGGCGCTTTTCCTTTTTTGATGATTGAGGACGGTCATCCTCAATATCGACTTCCTGTTTAACCTCAAAGTCAATATCTTCAACGGCTACAATCTCAACCGGCTTGGTGCCATAAAGGTCCTGCAGGTTAACGTCACTCTGATAAGCAGATAAGATATCAGAAACGTGTAAAAAAGCGTTTTTCTTCTGCCCGACATCAACAAAAGCCGCCTGAATACCTGATTCTGTATTAGAGACTACGCCACGATAAACATTGCCGACATATTTGAGTTGAGATGGACGGTCAACAAAATATTCTTGTAGATGACCATCTTCGACTTGTGCAATACGACATTCTCCGCCATCTCTGGCATTAATAACGATTCTTTTGACCATATAATTCTTTCATCTTTCTTATCATTTTCCCCATGTGATAAAAAGCGATGATAATCTGAACTTTTATGGACAGTTGCCTGGATAAAAACTTTGGGCTGGTTTCTGAAAAGTTGAATTTTTCTCAGAGAGCAAAACTTTAAAGGATACATTTCAGATGAGAAACTCTCGTTTCTCATAAAGAACTCTGAGCTTCATCTTTCTGAGGATGAACAAGAAGGGCAAGGCAAAGCAACAATTGTTCGAAGATTTTGAACCTTGAAGAGTTGAGGGTGCCTCAAAGAAAGCCCCTGGTCCGAGCAAGATATACTGAATGCTTTTCGCAGGAGTTTAAATTCAAACTTTTTAATAATACCCCGAAGGTGAGTTCCATCACATCCAGCCCGTTTTTGAAAAAACGTTAATGGCTGGGCTCATATTATGAGGAAGAGGGAAAGAGCATAACAACTTTACAAAGGAGTAAGAATAAAACATTGCTTCTGAACAATACTTTTCGAAAGAATAAGAGGTGAATACAAAGAACAATACGAACTTATAGTTGAAACGAAGCAAAATATTGCAAAGCTTTTTGCTTTAAAGCTTCTTTATTTTCTAAGCTTTTCTGTTTTCCAGACTTCTTTGTTTCAGCACACTTTAGAGCAGCTTGGCACTTCTTTCCGTTCTCAATGCGATTTTAGGTTTTCTACTTCCTTCTTCGTTTCAGAACCTTCCTTCAAAGTTTCTCCTTCCAAAGAGACACCTTAATCAATAAAAAGTGGTCTTCAAACCAAAGCGCAATTCCTATGAAAAAGAAAGAGAAGGGCTCTCTGTAGACTCATGCTTTAAAAGCATTTTCTACACTATTGATTTCTACACCTGACAATTTCGTTTGAACGTATTTTCTGCTTTACTCATACTGTCTTTGATAAAGCTTCTACATTCTTATACAAGAGTATTAAAAACACCCCTGCCCTCAGCTTAAGAGTTCAATCGCTTTTTATAACATGTCAAAGAACATAACACTTTATTAATTTAAAAGAAGTATTGCTTGTCTTAGCAAGCTACTTCTCTCTTCAATACCTTTATGTGCCAACTCATTTAGGCTTTTAAACTTATATTTTGCAAGTATTAAGATGCAATTTCGCAGAGCTAAAATTGTGCCTGAGGGACATCAACCTTTTATCGGATTCCACGGTTCAAGCCAAAGAAGGTTGGGATTGAAGTGTGCAACCCTATTCAGGCAACCAGAGAAGTTGAGATATCTTGGCGGTGAGTGATTTCAAGAATTTCATCGATGGTTGTCAGCCCTGCTAAAACCTTGCGGATACCATCGGCTTGCAGGGTTGTCATGCCATTTTCAATCGCAGCCTTGCGAAGTTCTAATGTACTGGCACCTTCGAAAAGCAGCCGTCGAAGCTGAATATCCATATCAAGGAGTTCATAAACACCAATTCGCCCTCGATACCCCTGGCCGTTGCACTTATTGCAGCCAACGGGTTCGTAAAGCTTTTTCTGCCCGATTTGTTCGGGCTTGAGCCCTACCATTTTAAGCTCTTGTTCGCTTGGTTCATATTCTCTTTTGCAATGAGGACAAAGCTGGCGCACCAGACGTTGTGCTAAAATTCCCTGGACTGCAGATGCTACTAAAAAGGGTTTAACACCCATGTTTGTCAAGCGAGTCAGAGAGCTTGGGGCATCATTTGTGTGTAGCGTAGAAAAAACAAGGTGTCCCGTAAGCGACGCTTCGATAGCAATATTTGCCGTTTCGTCATCGCGTATTTCACCGATAAGAATAATATTTGGAGCTTGCCGCAGCATGGAGCGTAGAATTTTTCCAAAGTTCAGGCCGATGCCATGGTTGACCTGACTTTGATTAATGCCCGAGAGGTTGTATTCAACAGGGTCTTCTGCTGTGATAATTTTTCTGTCTGACTGGTTCAGCATCTGAAGAACAGCATAAAGCGTTGTCGTTTTCCCCGATCCGGTCGGGCCCGTAACAAGGAAGACGCCGTTTGGTTTATCGATCATTGTTTTAAAGCGTTCAAAATCTTTGGGATCCATACCTAAAGACTCAACGCTGACAAGGTTCTTTTCCTTGTCAAGGATTCTCATAACGATGGACTCACCATGACTGCAAGGCAGAGCGCTGACACGAAGATCAATATCCCGCCCCTCATAGTCAGTTTTAATTCGGCCGTCCTGGGGTTTGCGTTTTTCAGCAATGTCCATGCCAGCCAGGATTTTAATCCGAGAAATCACAGAACCCTGCAGACGTTTTGGCGGACATTCCATTTCTTGACAATTGCCGTCAATGCGGTAACGAATGCGCAGTTTATCCTCAAGAGGTTCGATGTGGATATCCGAAGATCGTCTGCTGATAGCATCTGAAATAATAGTTTGAACAAGCTGTGCAACAATTCCTTTATCATCTTCAGCGTCAACTTCAGCATTGTCATCTAAACTTTTATAATCTATGTTGCCCGCACCTCGAGCACTATAGGCTTGTCCGAGCAGCTCTTCCAAGCCATAAACCTGCTGCGCTAAATGGCCAAATTGGCTCACAGGGGTTATAGACCAATGAACCTCGCAGCCAAATATAAAGCGCAGGTTTTCCAAAACCTGGTATTCCAGAATATCTGGAGAAGCAACCGTAATACTGCCATTCTTTTGTAAAACGGGAACAACAGAGTGCTCCTTGACTTGGTTCGGAGTCATAAGAGCAAAAATATGTGGGGGTATTTTCGAAAAATCACGCAGATTCACAAATGGAATATTTTGTTGTTTCGAAAGAGCTCGAGCAATCTGGATATCATCACAATATCCCAAATGTTGAAGAGCTTCTCCAAGTCGAACGTCAGGGTTTTCTTTCAGAAATAAAAGCCCCTCTTTGACCTGCTCAACGCTGGCATAGCGCAAAGCTACAAGAATTTTTCCAATTGGATGCTTCTGAGGCGAGGACATAACAAACCTTTTAAGCCTGAGTCAATAAAGTTCAGAACCCAAAAGCATACCTTGTAAAGATAGTTTCGTCTATTGTTTGCTTCGAGATTTTACTTTTTCTCAGAGTTTTCATTATTTATGTTCAAATTTTTAGGAGAAAGCCAAAATGAAATTGACGAAAGCAAGTGCTCATCTTTTTGAGTCCTGAAAAGAAGAGAAGAGAAAAGTATCTTGAGTTGGCGATAGCCTCAGAACTTAGAGAAGAAAAAACTTCAATTATGTTCCTTTCAGTTGTAAATTCCTCTATGAATAATAGAGCTTGTTGAGATAAATGTTTTCATCCTAATGGCACTCAATTATCTCCAAATATAGGAGACTTTCAGTTGAACCTTCCAAATAGTCCTGCTGTTACTCAAGATTTTATGAGAGAGCGACAAGGAGGGCGCTTTCACATAAGTCTGACACTTGCAAGCATGGTGCTTGCTTTGATGCTTTATGTGGCTTATTCCTTTGGTCTTTTAGATGCCCAGAGTTCTCTTGTGTTTGCAATTTTGCTCGGGATTCTTTTTCTTCCTCTGGTTTTTGTCGACCCTTTTCATGGTGTACTTGTTTATGTCTTAATTGCTCCGCTTTCACCAGAGGCCCAGGTTGCAGACCTTCCCATACGGGTGCAAGATCCTTTAATTGGGATCATTTTCTTAGGGGTGATTTTAAGACAACTCAAAGTAGGGATAAGTGGACCACGTTTGAAAATGGCAAAAACCCTTATTCTCTATGGGCTTACAGCTTTGCTGGCGACTTCCATTGCTTTAATGGTTTCGCCTCTTTCAAGGCCTCCAAACCCACTTTATGTTGTGAAGCTTTTTCAAATGATAAGTCTGGCCTTTATTGTTGCTTTGAGCATTAGAAGCATTCAACACATTCAAATGCTCTTGGTTGTCATGCTGCTGGGACTTTTTATTCAGGGCGTCTGGACAAACTTTGGTCTTTCTGTTCGTGGTGATGCCTCTCGCCTCACAGGCAGGGTTATTTCTGAGCAGGCAAATGTGCTTGGGGTTTACATTTCGATCGTGATTGGAATCGGATTGGGATATCTCGATAAATCAAAACACTTTTTCATTACAACATTGCTTTTTATTGCCCTCGGGCTGATTGGTTATAGTGTTTTAGCGACCAAATCACGTACAAGTTATGTGTCTTTGGCTATTATGCTGGGGGCGGCATTTTTTCTTATGCGACGTAAATGGGTTCCTTTTCTTTATGGTCTCATGGGGCTTGCCGTATTTATAGCAAGAGGGGACTTCTTAACCCGCTTGAAATCAATCGGTGTTGTAATCGGGTTGAATGAAGACTCGTCGTATCAGGCTCGGGTGAATGCTTTAGGGGTCATTTGGGAACGTATTTCACGCACTCCATCAGGGGTTCTTTTCGGAAGTGGGAGAGGGTCTTATCCCTTGGCTTTTGCTGACACACAATGGGGAACAGAACTTCTTTACGGTGGAGTGGTTGGACTGGCTGTTATGGTTGTGCTTGTATTAGTGGTGCTTTATCGAGCAGCTTTGTTCTGGAAAAAGAATTATAAGCGGGACGATGCCATGGGTGCTGCAGCCATCGGCATTTTTCTCGGACTTCTGGTTACCAGCGTTTCAACCTTTGGGCTTACTTCCTGGTCGGCTATTCGCACAGGTGAAATTACCTTTATACTTATCGGTCTCTTGATGGCTTGTTTGCGTTTGACGGAAGAAGAAGACAAGCTCAGCCGTGGTTGGAAAAATCCAGCATTTCATATTACCGAAAAAAGCGAAGTTCTTTTGTAAGAAATCTCAGCTTGATTGAGAACTATACCTATACAAAGACCCAAAGCTTAAAATCGCCTTGGGTCTTTGTTCATAAAACATTTTGTTCATAAAATATAGATTGAAGAGTTTTCAAGCGACATGTAAGCCGAGTGTTTCGAGATAAGCTCTTAAGGATTTCCCCCAGGGGTTTTGGTAAACCTGTCCCGTTCCAACAAAGCGAATATAAAGCTTAAGGGCAGAATAGCCTTCAGCATAAGCGCATGCCAGTTCGCAAAGACGTAAGAAGCCATCGGGTTGTTGCTTAAAAGTATCCTGATAGCTCAAGGGAAAGAGTAATGTAATTCTTCCGATATGTTGTTTGCGGCGCTCAAGCATCATAGTGTAGTAATGAACTTGAGTTGCCAGATCTGTGAGTTCAAGGTCATCCGGAAGAAAAAGATAACGAGTAATTTCACCCTCTTGAACAAGAGCAATCTCGCCCTCTATCAGTCCATCGGCTTGTTCTACTGTTTCTTTCACGATTTCGTCGAAAAGCTCCTTACTCGCCATTGATCTCCTCACTTTTAAGTTTGTGCTTCTGAAGGTTTATGTTCTTTTATTTGAGTTTGTGATTGGAACCCCCGTTGATCATCGGAGCGAAAACGGCGCCCTTCAAGAAAAACATCGGGTTGCTGAAAGCTTTCTTGAACATCAGATTGAATTTTTTCAAGTCGTACAGCAGACACTTTATACTCTGGACAACCCGTGAACTCATCGCACGCCTGGCCCACAAGAATATTTGTTCGGCTTTCAGGATAGTGAAAAGTCATAAAAAGCGTACCTGGATTCGTCGCCTTTGTAATTTCTACTTTGACCCGTACCCGCCCACGTCGAGAGATAACATCAACATACTCTTGATCCTTGATTCCAATTGTACGGGCATCCTTGGGATGAATACGAATCTTTTCTTCCTGGGCCTTGTCAAGCTGGCTGATAGCCGTTCGGCGCGTCATGGTGCCAACGTTATAATGGAAAAGCATGCGCCCAGTGGTCAGGTAGAAAGGATACTCTTCGTCAGGAAGTTCACCAGGATCTTGCCAGGGGGTTGGGGTCAGGGCAGCTTTGCCCCGTAAAAAATTGCCTTGTTCATGGACAATCTCTGTTCCAGGGTGCTCAGGATCCGGACATGGCCACTGTAGAAAGCCTTTTTCCTCGAGCCTTTGGTAATGAACTCCTCGCCAGGCAGGGGTAAGGCGTGCAAGCTCATCCATAATCATGCCTGGATCAATACTGCCCTGGCCTTGTTCAGCTCGCTCAAGAATAGCATCGCATACTGCTTGAAGGGCATTTTTATCTTGAGTTTGTTCTCCCTTTGCCCAGCGTTCAAGCCTGTCAAAGCCAAAATCATAACCCATGGAGCGGGCGACCAGGTTAATGATATCTCCATCACTCATTGTTCCAGCAAGAGGAGGCATAGCTTGACGAACCCGTTGAATGCGGCGATCGGAGTTCACGAATGTGCCGGATTTTTCCAGAAAGGTAGCTCCAGGAAGGATCACATCAGCATACTTGGCTGTTTCACTCATGAATATTTCCTGAACCACTAGAAAATCGAGATTCTCAAGGGCTGCAACGATATGGGCTGTATCAGGGTCTGACTGAGCAATATCTTCTGCAAGAATATACATGGCTTTCAGCTTGCCAGCAACAGCCTGATCCATCATGTCTGGAATACGCAGACCTTTATTGGATGGAGGTTCTATGCCCCAGATTTCAGTGTGTTCCTGACGCGCCTGGGAATCGTTTACGGATCTATAATCAGAAAAAACGTTTGGTAGTGCTCCGACATCAGAAGCTCCTTGGACATTGTTTTGACCACGAATAGGACAGGTGCCTGTTCCAGGTCGTCCAATATTTCCAGTACAAACCGCCATGTTAATCATACCAAAGACAGCGTTTGAGCCATGCCCAGCTTCGGTTACACCCAAGCCCCAAAGAATCTGGCTTGCTCCACTTGTGGCATAACTTCTGGCTGCTTGGCAAATCTGTTCAGCACTCACTCCGCTTATTTCTGCTGCCCATTCTGGGGTACACGTCTCAAGTTCTTTTTTCAGCTCTTCAAAGCCTTCGGAATGCTGACGAATAAAATTCTGGTCGAGCAAGCCTTCTTGAATAATCACATGAAGCATGGCATTGAGCACTGCAACGTTTGAACCTGGGCGCAAGGGCAAATGAATATCCGCAAGCTGAGCAAGCTCGGTGTTACGAGGGTCAAGCACGATCAGTTTTGCCCCTTTAAGTACAGCTTGCTTAATACGTGAACCGAAAACGGGGTGAGCTTCTGTGGGGTTTGCTCCAACAATCATTAAAAGTTTAGAACATTCCACATCTTGAAAGCTGTTGGTTCCTGCTCCTGTTCCCAGAGCTTGTCCTAAGGCGTAAGCTGAAGGCGAATGACAAACCCGCGAACAGTTGTCGATTGAGTTTGTTCCAATTACTGTTCGAGCAAACTTTTGCATCAGATAATTTTCTTCGTTCGTGCAGCGCGAAGAACTGATAACACTAAGGGCCTCGGGACCATGTTCCTCTTTGATTGCGCTTAACCAGGTTGCAATGAGTTCAAGAGCTTCTTGCCAGCTTGCTTGACGAAAATGCCCAGGTGCCTCTTTAATCAATGGAAAGCGTAAGCGATCTTCACTACGGGCAAATTGATGAGCAAAACGCCCTTTGACACAGGTATGTCCTTTATTGGCTGAACCTTCTCGACTTGGCTCAATGCTGAAAACATCTTGATCTTTTACTTTAACATCTAAAGAACAACCAACGCCACAGTACGAACAGGTGGTTGTAATGGTCTGGTCTGGAAGACCGTGCTCAAGGGTTCCAGCTTCCTCAAGGGCTGCAACGGGGCATTCAAAAACACACTGACCACATGACACACAATCAGCAGCTTCAAAGCCTGTGTCATTGCCAGCAATCACTTTAATATCATAACCTCGATTTTGCATCCCAAGGATAAAGCTGCCCTGAACTTCATCGCATGCTCGTACACACTTTGCACAGCCGATGCACTTATCCATTTCAAGCTTAATGAAAGGGTGAGAGTAATCTTTCTCAGGGTTATGCTGACGAGGGTTTTCGTAACGAGATTGGCGTAAGCCCACTTCTGCAGCCAGGCTTTGTAAATCGCAACGATTGTTGGCAACGCAGTCAAGACATTCAAGGGGATGATCTGAAACGACCAGTTCTGTAATATTATGACGAAGTTTTGTCAAAAAAGGAGTATGGGTTTTATAAGAAACACCCGCTTGAACAGGAGTATGACAGGCTGCTACGACCTTACGAGGTTTCTTTTCGGGGGTATAACCAGCGCTGGCGACTTCAACAAGACAGGTTCGGCAGGCGCCATAAGGTTTCATCCGATCAGAGTAACAAAGTGTTGGAACATTTTTATCAAGACTTCGCAGGGCTTGAAGAACGGTCCAATCCTGAGGAACTTCAAGCTCTTGACCATCGATCAGAACCTGAAGGGTTTTACTCTCTTTTTGTACGTGTTGGATCATAGCTCCCTACATTTAAATTGGTAAAGCACATAACAAGAACCTTTTGGGTCCTTAAAGATACAAAAGCATTATAGGGCTTTATAAGAAGAAGTGAAGAACTTGCTTTATTTTGATCAGAGATCTTTTTTATGAGCTTACGTTTAATAAAGCTGCGATTTCTGAAGTTCAGCTATTAATTGTTTTCCGAAAACCTTTGGCTCTTGTGTTTCTGACCAGAACATTTCACAATCTCTTGGATAGAGCTGTGAAGAGTATCCTATACAGAATGCTGCTCTAGGAAAGCAAATGAACGACTGGAAGAGTTGAAGGAGAACGATATGGGTACCCCAATAAGAGATTTACTCGGCGAAGAAGCTGATTTTCTACTGAATTATACAAGCCAGACGATTCCAAAAGAAAACTTGAACCTGCCAGGCTCTGATTATATTGAACGCATTTTCAGTGTAAGTGATCGTCCTATTCCTGTCTTGCGTAACTTTCAAGCCCTTTTGAGTCATGGGCGTCTTGGTGGCAGCGGTTATCTTTCGATCTTGCCCGTTGACCAGGGGATTGAGCACTCTGCCGGGGCTTCTTTTGCTCCTAATCCGCTTTACTTTGATCCTGAAAATATTATTCGGTTGGCGATTGATGGCGGCTGTAATGCTGTGGCTTCAACCCTTGGAGTGCTTGGAGCATTAGCTCGCAAATATGCCCACAGGATTCCATTTATCTTGAAGTTGAATCACAATCAGCTTTTAAGCTATCCTAATAGTTTTGATCAAATCCTCTTTGCAAACGTTAAGCAGGCTTTTGATATGGGGGCTGCTGGAGTTGGTGCTACGATCTATTTTGGCAGCGAAGAATCAAATCGTCAGATCCAGGAGGTTTCTGAAGCCTTTGCCTATGCCCATGAGCTTGGACTTGTAACGATATTATGGTGCTATCTTCGTAATTCAAATTTTAAGCTTGATGGCAAGGATTATCATGATGCTGCAGATCTAACAGGTCAAGCCAACCATTTGGGTGCTACCATTCAAGCAGATATCGTTAAACAAAAGCTTCCAACAAAAAACGGTGGCTATCCAGCCCTGAATCAAGCTGGAAGCTTTGGAAAATACCATCAAAAAATGTATTCCGAACTTGCCAGCGATCACCCTATTGATCTTGTCCGTTATCAGGTTGCTAACGGTTATATGGGCAGGGCAGGGCTCATTAATTCGGGTGGAGCTTCCGGAGAGAATGACCTGGTAGCAGCTGTCCGTACTGCTGTTATCAATAAACGAGCTGGCGGCATGGGGCTGATCTCTGGCAGAAAAGCTTTCCAAAGGCCCTTTGAAGAAGGAGTGAAAATTTTGCAGGCTATTCAAGATGTTTATCTTGACCCAGAAGTCTCGGTTGCATAGCAAAGTTTTTTGAGGTACGTTTTAAAAGAGATTCAATATGACCAGTGGGCAGCCCTGAGAGCTCCTATCGATCTGGTCAGGTTCAAAATAACGTTCAGAAATCAGAGAAAGATTACAAGAGAACAATGAAAGCAATTAAATTAGACCATTTAACCCTTGAAGATAATGCAGCCCTTTTTGTTATTTCAGGACCTTGCGTCCTTGAAAACGAAACGCTTCCTTTTGAAATTGCTGAGCGTATGAAAACAATCTGTTCTGAGCTTGAACTGCCATATATATTCAAGGCAAGTTACGATAAAGCGAATCGCTCCAGTTCTAAAAGCTTTCGCGGCCCTGGCCTGGAACAAGGGCTTCAAACCCTGGCAGAAATTAAAAAGAACTTTGAAATTCCTGTTTTAACGGATGTTCACAGCGCTGAAGAAGCCCGGCGAGCGGCTGAAGTTGTTGATATTATCCAGATCCCTGCTTTCTTATGCAGACAAACGGACCTTTTAAAAGCAGCGGCTGAAACAGGTAAATGCATCAACGTGAAAAAAGGTCAATTCCTGGCTCCCTGGGATATGCAAAATGTGATTCAAAAGCTTGAAGATTTCGGGGCTGACACATGGATGCTGACGGAGCGCGGTTCTTCTTTTGGTTATAATGATTTGGTTGCTGATATGCGTTCAATTCCAATTATGACACAGCTCTCCGAAAGGGCGGTTGTTTTCGATGCAACCCATAGTGTTCAACAGCCTGGGGGCTTGGGAGATCGTTCGGGAGGCAATTCAGAGTTTGCTCCAACCCTTGCACGCTCAGCAGTTGCCGCTGGTTGCGATGGTCTTTTCGCAGAGACCCACCCAAATCCATCAGAAGCACTTTCTGATGGACCGAATATGATTCCTTTATCTCTGATGCCCGCTCTTTTACGACTCTTGAAAGGAATTTATGAACTTGTTCGAGGCAAAGAAATGCCTGAAAGAAACTCTTGATTGAACAATAGCTTATTGCTCAGAGAACACCTTAAGCTTGTGTTTCTTCACGAGAAGATTTTGAACGGAGTTCAAAACCAGCCTTGGATTTTTCAATCTCAGCCCTTTGGCTGCGCACCAATTCAAGGGTTGCAAGGAAATAGCTGATAGCATCTTCCTTTTGCTTATGACTTTGAAAAAGCTGATCAAGGGAGAGCCTTTCTCCTTTTTGAAGAGCTTCCAAAATCAATTGAATATACTCTTCGATTGGGCGTTCAAGCAATGCGTTGGGACGCATGCGGGCAGGGGTTGTCTCCCGAACAAAACGAGCATACTGACGGTAGAGATCAAAGAGCGTCACTTCATCAAGGTAAATGTCAGCCTGGTCTTGTTCAGGAATCAAACCCGAAGGTCTGCTGAAACGGGAGCTTTCTTGCTCAAAAAGCCACCCCAAGTGCTGGGAAAAATCATGATAGCGTTTGTATTCCAGAAGTTGGACAATCAAAGGATCTTGTGAGATGGCTTCCAGCTTTTGCTGACTTTTATGGAGTACGGCCTCAGATTTGAACTTCAGAAGCTTTGCCGCCAAAACCAGGTACTCACCCGCAAAATCAAGGTCTACCCGTTCCATTTTCTGGAGCTCTGCCATGTATTGCTCCGCAACATCAGAAAGAGCAATCTCATGAACATCAATTTCGGCGTTCCGAATCAAGTAATACAAGAGATCAAAAGGACCGGTATAGGTTTGTGTGCTGATATGCAGTTCGCCGTAGGTTTCGCCCATGAAAGGATCCTCTATACTTGCTACTCTGTTTACAAAACTTTGATTCAGCATTTTGCGTTTGATCTGCTTTGAATATTCTTGCTTTGGGGCCCAGTAAAAGCAAGTTGGTTTTTTTATCAAGAGGTTCCGTAGGGCTTCTTTGGAATGCTTTCTAAGCGTCTTCCTCGGTTATTTTTTGAGTTTCTTTTGACTCAGCAAGCACGGCATCAACAGCTAAAGAAACATCGATAGGTTCTTGGAGCTTCAAAGGAGGAGCATTCCTGTCCTGATTGCGCAAGGCCAGCTGGGAAAGACTCTCATCACTATAAGCTGGCAGCATAATCATGAAGCGACTGCCCTGGCCTTCAACACTATCAAAAGCAATATAGCCGCCATGTTCTTCAATGATGCGCTTAGCCATTGGCAGCCCCATGCCTGTTCCCTTTGAGCGAGTACTGAAATAAGCCCGAAAAATACGCTCTTTAACGCCCTCTGGTATGCCAACTCCTGTATCAATAATAGCAATGCCAATTGCTCCGCCTGACCGTCCAACTTCGATCATGACATCCCCGCCTTTTTTTGGTTCGCAGGCTAGAATAGCATTTTGGACAAGATTCAAAATCGCACGATGAAAATAGTTCTCATCGAGAAGAGCAATACAGGGTTTCCCAATAATTTGCAGATGAAGACTAACATTGTTTTGTTCGGCTTGAGGGCGAACAAGCTCGATCACGTTTTCAAGTGAACTTTTGAGATCAAGTGCTGTAAGCTTTAAGTCATGCCCTCTGGAAACCTTGAGAAACTCTTGAACGATTTCTTCAAGCCGATGAATCTCTTTGAGTAAGAGGCTGACCTTGCTGTGATTCCGTCTCTCTTCTTCATTTTTATGCGACCTGAAATCTTCCTCCATCATTTCAAGATGCAAGCGCATGGTTGAAAGCGGGTTTTTAATTTCATGGGCTAATCCACCGGCAAGTTCACCAACGAATTCAAGTCTTGAACGTTCATTTGCCATAGTCTCTACTTGCTTTTATCGTAAGAAAGTATTTTAAAGGTGCTGAAGAGTGGTTATCGTATAATCATTCACGCCAACAATCGAAAAGTCAAGCTTTTTGGGTTTTATGCTCTTTGAGGATGTAGAGCAAGCTAACGAATGCACGTAAAACCTTATTTTCGTGTGTTGTTTCTTGATAAAAACCTCTAAGCTCTGGAAAGAAGCTTGATGGCCTGGTTTAAGACTATAATAATAGCTTTAGCGCTAACGCAACGCGTTTAAAGTACAGATCTCTCAATTTCGGGGTTGATCACCGACAGAAAGCAGGAGAGTGGAGTAGGCGTGAAAATTATTGCCACGGGAGAAGCGTTTCTTAACCCAGAGGTTGCTCTTGAGAGCTACGGCAGTGGAATGCCGTCATTGTTCTTGTTTGCTGGGCTTGCTCTTGCTGCTTGTTTGCTTTTCGGGGGCTTTTTCTTTTATGTGTCGAAGAGGCTCTTTCCTCAAGGCAAAAACCCGCTGAAGGTCAAGGATTGCGGTATATCAGGGTTAGAACTTTGCTTGTTGATCCTCTTTCATCTGGGGGTTGGGCTTTTTGCGGCTTCGATGGGAAATGCTTTTATTGGCGGGGAAGCGCGAGGCTCTTCTGCTTTGCTTAACCACCGCTATATGACTGTCAGCCAGGGTATTCTGGCATGCACCCCTTTGCTCTTTCTGCTTTTTCTCATGATAATTCAGGGCAAGGGCTTTCAGGCTCAGCGCTTCTCTCCACGGAGGCCAGCTCAAAGGGCCTCAACTCTTCTGATCCTCTTTCTGTGTTGGGTTCCTTTGGCACTCTCTTTAAGCTGGCTAAGCCACATTTTCCTGGCTTTCTCAACGATCCAGAGTGTTCAGCAAAAAGTCCTTACAACGCTCTTGCAAGACAGTTCGTGGAGACTGCCTGCACTGCTTGTGTCAGCGGTAATTGCAGCTCCTTTGACTGAAGAGTTCATTTTCAGGGCAGGAGTTCAGGGTTGGCTTCGCCGCTATGTGCCTTTCTTGCCGGCAGCTCTTGTTTCAAGCGCAGCCTTTCTGCTTTTGCACACGCCTTGGGATTATCCTCAAATTATCTTTACGGTGGGCGGGTTAAGCCTGGTGCTTGCCTGGCTTTATGAAAGAAGCGACAACATCTGGTATCCGATTATCTTGCATGCTCTTCATAACGGCGTAACTCTGGTATTTGCTGAGATTTTCAGGACTTAGGAGCTGAAACGGAAGAGCTCGAAGTCTCTTTTTAGAGTCTATTTTGCAACCCTTCGCAGTGAGAGGAACGACCACCAAGTCGTTCCGAAACGGAGAAGCTCCTGATCAAATAGCAGCAAAATTGTTCCAATTTTGCAACCACAGTACGGCATTTTTCACCCGCCCATTCAGGTGTGTAACCTAT